>NZ_CP126980.1:6117500-6745833 GCF_030252345.1 Actinoplanes oblitus
GTCTGGATCGACCACAACGATCTGTCCAACGGGTACGACGGGCTAATCGACATCAAGCGCGGCTCGGACTACATCACGGTCTCCTGGAACCATCTGCACCACCACGACAAGTCCATGCTGCTCGGGCACAGCGACGACAACGGTGCGCAGGACCGCGGGCACCTGCGGGTCACCTACGTGCACAACTGGTTCGACGGGACCAACCAGCGGCACCCGCGGGTCCGGTTCGCGAACCCGGTGCACGTGCTGAACAACTACTACAGCAACATCGGCTCGTACGGCGTGGCGTCCACCGAGAACGCCGGCGTCCTCGTCGAGCGCAACTACTTCGAGAACGTGGCGAAGCCGACCGTCACGCAGACCGGTGACTCGGACGCCGGCAATCTCAAGGTGCTGAACAACTACAAGGTCAACTCGGGCACGGAGGAGGTCCGCAACGGCGCCGGTGTCGCGGCGATCCCCTACGCGTACACGCCCGAGGCGAACAGCTCGGTGAAGGCGACCGTCACGGCGGGTGCCGGTACCGGCCGGATCTGACGTCCCCCAACCGGCGGCGCCCATCCCCGGGGCGCCGCCGGGCAACCTTTCCGGCCCGCCGGCACACCTTCTGGACGACCCCCATCCCTGGAAGGATCTCTCCGATGCCCCTGTCCCTCACCCGCCGCGGCCGCACCGTCGCCGGCGCCGCCGCGATCGCCGCCGCTGCCGCCCTGGTCGGCACCGCGCTGACCGGAACCGGTCAGGCCGCCACGGCGATCACCGTCGCCGCCGACGGCTCCGGCAACTACACGACGATCCAGGCCGCGGTCGCCGCCGCCTCGGCCGGCACGGTGATCACGATCAAGGCCGGCACGTATCACGGCCAGGTGCAGATCCCGGCCAGCAAGCCGGGGATCACCCTGCAGGGCGCCACCGGCAGCTCAGCCGACGTGATCATCACCGGGAACACTCCGGCGTCCACCGCCGGCACGGCCGGCAGCGCGACCGTCTACAACCTGGCCCCGAACAGCACGATCAAGGGGCTGACCATGCAGAACACGTACGGCAAGGGCAGTCAGGCGCTGGCCCTGTACGCCGCCGGCGATCGGCAGGTCTACCGCAACGTGCAGATGAAGGGTTACCAGGACACCTTCCTGTCCTGGGGCGGCACCGGGACGGCCCAGGTCCGGCAGTACGTCTACAAGTCCTACATCTCCGGGGCTGTCGACTTCATCTACGGCAACGGCGCGGTGGTCGTCGACAGCACCACCATCGAGTCGCTGAACATCGGTTCCACCTCGAACAACGGGTACATCACGGCGGCCGCCACCGACGACAGCAATCCGTACGGCATCCTGATCACCCGCTCCACGCTGAAGAGCTCGGCACCCGCCCAGACGGTGGCGCTCGGCCGCTGCTGGCACGCCGGTAACGCCGCCGACGCGATCGGCCAGGTGGTGATCCGCGACTCGACGCTGGGCAGCCACATCCGGCAGGCGGGCGCCTGGCAGGACATGGGCGGCTTCTCGTGGAAGACGTGCCGTTTCAAGGAATACGGCAACAGCGGCGCGGGCGTCACCAACGGCACGTCGGACCGCCCCCAGCTGACCGCTTCCGCGGCGGCCGGCTACACCGCCCAGAAGTATCTGGCCGGCTCGGACGGCTGGAACCCGGTCCAGTGAGCCGAGGGCTGCCATCCGCGGCGATCGCCGACGCAGCGGGGATCCGCACGACTCAGCAGGCCGGCCGGGGGATCAGCGCGGCGAAGGCGGCGATCTCCGGCACCTGCTCCGGGGACAACAGGTACCGCTGGCCCGCTGGCGCGCCGAGGGCGACGCGGGCCTGCACGATCGGCCCCGCCTTGCGCATCGGCGGGGAAGCCACGCGATCAGGCCGATGGCGAGAACAGCGGCAGCCGGATGCCGGCGGCCCCGCAGGACGGCGTGGCCGGCCTCGCGGATCGGGGTGAGCACCAGCATCGAAGCCCGCCGGACCGAGAGCACAGCCATCGCGTTGTGCTCTCGGTCCGACACTCTTAGTGGTGGAAGCCCGCCGCGGTGGTGCTGTCGTGCTGCGGGGCGTGCTGTTTCTCCAGGCGGGGCAGCTGGCGCCGCAGATCCTCGATCAGCAGGTCGGCGAGGTCGTGGGTGAAGCCGCGGCGGACGACGACGCGCAGCGCCGACAGGTCCTGGCGGTTCTTCGGGAACTGGTAGGCGGGCACCTGCCAGCCGCGTTCGCGCAGGGCGCCGGAGACGTCGAAGACGGTGAAGTTACGGATCTCGTCGCGCACCTTGAAGGCGAAGACCGGCAGCTGGTCGCCGTGGGTGAGCAGCTCGAACGGGCCCAGCTCGGCGATCCGGGCGGACAGCCGGGTGGCGACCTCCCGGGAGTACGCGTGCACCCGCCGATAGCCGGCGAACCCCAGCCGCAGGAAGTTGTAGTACTGGGCGACCACCTGCGCGCCCGGCCGGGAGAAGTTCAGTGCGAAGGTCGGCATGTTGTCGCCGAGGTAGTTGACCCAGAAGATCAGCTCCTCGGGCAGGGCCTCGGCGTCGCGCCACACCACCCAGCCGACTCCGGGGTAGACCAGGCCGTACTTGTGGCCGGAGGCGTTGATCGAGGCGACCCGGGGCAGCCGGAAGTCCCAGATCAGCTCCGGGTCGACGAACGGGGCCAGCAACGCGCCGGACGCGCCGTCCACGTGCACCGGCACGTCGATGCCGGTCCGCTGCTGGTACTCGTCGAGCGCCCGGCAGATCTCCGCCACCGGTTCGTACGAGCCGTCGTAGGTGGAGCCGAGGATCGCCACCACCCCGATGGTGTTCTCGTCGCAGTGCCGGACCGCCTCCTCGGCGGAGAGGGTCAGCCGGTCACCCTCCATCGGGACCAGCCGCATCTCCACGTCCCAGTACGCGGCGAACTTCTCCCAGCACACCTGCACGTTGATGCCCATCACCAGGTTCGGCCGGTCCACCGGCGCGCCGGCCGCCCGGCGCCGGTGCTGCCAGCGGCGTTTGAGCGCGAGCCCGGCCAGCATGGCGGCCTCACTGGAGCCGGTCGTCGAGCAGCCGGTCGCCTGCACCGCGTCCGGCGCGTGCCACAGCCGGCCGAGGATGCTCACGCACCGCTTCTCCAGCTCGGCGGTCTGCGGGTACTCGTCCTTGTCGATCATGTTCTTGTCGGCGCACTCGGCCATCAACCGCTCCGCCTGCGGCTCCATCCAGGTGGTGACGAAGGTCGCCACGTTGAGCCGGGCGTTGCCGTCGAGCATCAGCTCGTCGTGGATGATCTGGTACGCGGCGTCCGGCGGCAGCTCGTCAGGTGCCAGCTCGTTCCGGGGGATGACCAGGTTCTCGATGCCGAACCGGGGGTCCAGCGTCATGGTCGCACGCCCGGGCTGCTCGTTGCTCGGATGCTTCAGCATGTCCGCTCCTCACTTCTCCGCGCCGAGGGTCGCGGCGTCGGTCTGCACGGCGGAGACGAGCAGTGCCGTTTCCCCGTTGTCGCCGGGCACCTGGATGGTGCGGTCCAGCGCGCTGACGATGCCCGAGGTGACGGTGCCGGACAGGTCCAGCGGCGCGCCGAGCGCGACGACCGGCTGTCCCACCCGCACGTCCGAGGACTTGCCGAGCGGAATGACCGGCAGGTCCTGCTGCCCGTCGACCTTGATCACCGCGAGGTCCGCCCCTCCGCCCCTTCTGCTGTGCTGACTCGCGCTGTCCGTCATCAGTCCAGCAAAGGACATGGGCCATCAGTCCAGCAAAGGACATGGGCGCTGACGTTGGCATCATCCTCAATGAACGAGGTGTGCCCGGCCGGGCGGGCGATGTCGCGGTATGGCGGTCGCGGCGACGGCGACCAGGACCCCGCCGACCACATGGGACCGTGCGGCCGGCTGTTCCCTCGGCCTCGCCTCGGCTGGCGGACCGCTCAGCGGCGGAAGGCTCGGGCCAGGCGCCGCACCGCCTCGTCCATCAGGTCCGGTGGGGCGGCGGCGTAGGTGAGCCGCAGGTGCGCGGCGGGCGGCTCGGCCGCGAACCACGGGCCGCCCGGGAAGACGATGACGCCCTCGGCCGCCGCCGCGGTGGCCAGAGCGGCCTCGTCGGTGCCGTCCGGCAGGCGCACCCACAGGTGCAGGCCGCCACGCGGGATCACCGGCGGGACCAGGCCGGGCAGGTGCCGGTGCAGGGCGGTGAGCAGCGCCTCGCGACGCTGCCGCAGGTCACGCCGCAGGCCGCGCAGGTGCCGTCCCCACGCCGGGCCGGTGACGAACTCCAGCGCGGCCTGCTGCAGCGGCCCGGCCACGAAGAAGTCGTCGAGGAGCCGGGCGGCCCGCAGCCGGGCGCCGGCCGGTCCACGCGCCCCGATCGCGGCGATCCGCAGGCCGGGCGCCGCCGACTTGGTCAGCGACCGCAGGTAGACGACGTGCCCGTCCGGGTCGTCGGCGGCCAGCGGCGGCGGGGCCTCGCCCTCGATCACCAGGTCGCGGGCGTAGTCGTCCTCGATCAGGAACGCACCGTTGTCCCGGAGCGCTGCCATCACCGCGGCCCGCCGGTGCTCGGCGAGGCTCGCGCCGGTCGGGTTGGCGAACAGCGGCTGGCAGTAGAACAGTCGCGCCCCGGTCCGGGCGAACGCGGCGGCCAACTGGTCGGGCAGCACCCCGTCCCGGTCGGCCGGCACCGGGACCACGTGCAGGCCGCTGGCCCGGGCCGCGGCGAGCGCGCCCAGGTAGGTCGGCGACTCGACGAGCAGGGTGTCACCGGGTCCGGCGAGCGCGCGCAGCGCGGACCCGAGTGCGGCCTGTCCGCCCGGGCAGATCACCAGGTCACGGGCGCGCAGCCCGGCACCGGCCCGACGGGCGAACCAGTCCCGCAGGTCCTCCCGGCCCTCGGCCGGGCCGCGCTGCCAGGCGGCCGGCTGCCGGGCGACCCGGGCCAGCGCGGTGCCGAGGGCGGCGGCCGGCTGCAGCTCGGCGTCGAGGTAGCCGCCGGAGAGCGGGATGGCCCCGGCCGGCGGTAACGCCAGTAACGCCTGCATCTCCTCCTCGCCGAACCGGCGCGGGCCCAGCGCGACCGTCTGCCAGGACAGGTCGGGCGGCTGCGCCGGCTCGGCCCGCTCGGCCACGAACGTGCCCCGTCCCGGACGCGCCTCGACCAGGCCCTGTGCCACCAGGACGCGGATCGCCTCGCTGACCGTGACCGGTGAGGCCTGGTGCGCGACGGTCAGCTCACGGATCGAGGGCAGCCGGGCGCCGGGCGCCGATCCGCGCACCCGAGTGCGCAGATCTTGGATAACGCGCTGCGCTGCGTTACTGTCATTCATGAGAGAACAGAGTAGCGCTACTGCCCGCAGCACGGTAACGGCGGGCCTCACCCTCGGGGCACTGGGCGTGCTGGCGTTCAGCATGACGTTGCCGATGACCCGGGTGGCCGTGCGCGATCTCGATCCGTGGTTCGTGGCGTTCGGCCGGGCGGCCGGCGCGGCACTGCTCGCCGTGGTCTATCTGCGCGCCACCGGAGCCCGGCGGCCCTCGCCGGCGCAATGGCGGCGGCTCGCGGTGGTCGCGCTCGGCGTGGTGGTGGGCTTTCCGCTGTTCACGTCGCTGGCGCTGACCAGCCAGACCTCCTCGCACGGCGCGGTGGTGGTCGCGGTGCTGCCGGCGATGACGGCGGCGTTCGCGGCGCTGCGCGCCCACGAACGGCCACCGCTGACGTTCTGGCTGGCCAGTGGCGGCGGCCTGGTCGCGGTGCTGGGCTTCCTGGTGACCAGCGGTGCGGTGCACGGCGGGCCGGGCCGGGCCGATCTGTACCTGCTGGCCGCGGTGGCGCTGTGCGCGCTGGGCTACGCCGAGGGCGGGATGCTCGCCCGGGAGCTGGGCGGGGCCCGGACGATCTGCTGGGCGCTGGTGCTCGCGCTGCCGGTCACCCTGCCGGCCGCCCTGCTGGCCGGTCCGTCCCCGGCCCCCGCGACCGGCTGGGCCGCGTTCGGCTACCTGACCGCGGTGTCGATGTTCCTCGGCTTCTTCGCCTGGTACGCGGGACTCGCCAAGGGCGGGATCGCCCGGGTCGGACAGATCCAGCTCGCCCAGCCGGTGCTGACCCTGCTCTGGTCAGCCCTGCTGCTGAGCGAGCCGGTGACGCCCGCGTCGCTCGGGGCCGCGGTCGTGGTGCTGGGCTGCGTGGTGCTGACCCAGCGGGCACGTCAGGATCGGCGGGTGAGTTTCCACCACAACGACGGCTCGCTGGTGGCGGTGTCGGCGCGCAGCGGTACGCGTACGCCGGCCGCCTGAACCTCGCCCACCTGCTGCCCGGCGGTGATCAGCGGTCCGGGCTGCGTGGTGGTGGTCTTGACCGGGACCGCGAGGCCGGGCCAGCCGACCACCTTCAGCGCGGACGCCGGGGTGACCGACGCCGAGGCGCCCCAGGCGGTCCGCACCGTTCCGACCGGCTTCGCGGCCACCAGCGTGTACTCCTTGACCGTCTTGCGCACCGCGGCCAACAGCTTGCGGACCACCCGGTTGGCGGCGGCGAGTTGCTCCGGCGTGTGCGCGCCGGGCTGGTTGAAGACCGCGCCGACGATCACCAGGTCCCGGGAGGCGACCTTGAGCCGCGCGGCGAACAGCAGGTTGCCGCCGGCCTGGGTGGTCGAGCCGGTCTTGATCCCGAAGACACCGTCCACGCCGAGCAGGTCGTTGTAGTTCTTCACGGTGCCCTCGACCGGAATCTCGGCGCTGGGCAGCTCGACGATCTCGGCGAACACGTCGATCTTCAGCGCCGCCCGGGCCAGCTTCACCTGGTCCGCGGCGGTACTGGTGGTGGTGGGCAGGAAGCCGCTCGGGTCGGTGTACTCGGTTGCGGTCATCCCGAGCTCGTCGGCGGTCTGGTTCATTTTCGCCAGGAAGCCGTCGACGTCCCCCGCGTCCCACTCGGCGAGCATGTGCGCGACGTTGTTCGCCGACGGCAGCATCAGCGCCTCGAGCGCGTCCCGCTCCGTCAGCTCCTCCCCCACGGCCACCCTGACCTGCGACTGCCCGGTCAGCGTCCGCTGGTTGTAGTCGGCGACGTCGGCAGCGTCCACTGTCATCGACGGGCCTTCCTCGTCACCCGTCAGCGGATGGCTCTTGAGGATGACATAAGCGGTCATCACCTTGGCGACGCTGCCGATCGGCTCGGCCGCCTTGCCGCCCGAGCCGCCGATCCGCCCCATCCCCTCGATCATTAGCTCGGCGGACCCGGTGCTCGGCCACGGGATCTTCGGGGTGCCACCGGGGATCTTGATGGTGGCGGCGATGTCGGTGGCCAGCGTGGCGTCCGGCAGGTCGCGGGTGAGCTGCGCCGCGGCGCCCGCGCCGACCAGCGCGATCAGGAAGAACACCACGACCAGGAGGACCGCCGCGCGGCGTTTGCCGGCTGCTCGCGGTCCGCCGCTTCTTTCCGGTACGGCGGGCGCGCTCTGGTACGTCTTCGGCGTCGGAGCGCCCTGGTACGCCTGTGCACCGGGAGCGCTCTGATACCTCTGTGGACCGGGAGCACTCTGGTACGCCTGCGGGTGGCGATCGTCCTGATGCGGCTGCGGGCCCGGCGCGCTCTGGTACGTCGAGCCGCCGGGTGGCGCGGGCACCGCGGCACGGCCCGGCTGCGATGCGGCGGGCGGCTGCTGGCTGGGGCGCTGGGGCTGCTCGGGCACGGTGAAGGGCACTGTCTGCGGGTGGCGTGCCGATGCATCGTATGGCGGCGCGGGCGGCTGGGGTGCCGGAACGGACGCCCTGCCCGGAGCGGCCGAGGCCGGCGGGACCGGAACCGACGCCCGGCCGGGTGCCGCCGCGGACGGCTGCGTCTGCGGCTGGTGGTGTTGCTGCGGTTGCCGTTGCGGTTGCGGTTGCGGCTCCGGCTGGTCCGGTGCCGCCTGCTGGCCGGGACTGAAGTTGACGGTGATGCCGGCCGGTCGCGGCGCCGGAACCCGCGCCGAACCGGCTGCCGGGCGGTCGCCGCCCTCCGGCGGCACCGGCGTCTCCTGCCCGGCACCGTCGTTCGGCTCTGCCGCCTGCGTCATCAGCCCGCTCCCCCTCCGGCCCGGCCCACCCGAGCGCCGGGCCAAGTATTCCCGGCGGACACAAATGCCCCGGCACCCGCACCCTGGCCTGTCGTCGGCACCCTGCTGATGGTCGCCGGCGCGGCCTGGATGGTGCTCACCCACCGCGCCACCACGCAGCCGCACCCGTTCCGGCACCAGCCCGGGATGTCCAACCCCCGCCGTTGGCTGATCACCGACGAGGGGGCTGGCGTCCGACACCGCGGTGTCCTCGGCGCGCTTCCGCTGGGCCGACTTCCACCGGCTGACCGTCTGGCCCCAGGCGTACCTGCTGCACCTCGGGAACGGCGTGCTGATCGACATCCCGCGCGAGCCGCTCTCCGACGAGGACGCCTCGGCCCTCCGCGACCACCTCACCGGCCTGGGCCTGCTCACCGCGTGAACGCGGCGGTCGTCACCTCGACCCGTCCGGGCGCGCCGCGGCCACCTCGGTGATCTCGTCGACCGCGTGGTCGAGCACCGCCGCGAACATCGCCCTCGCGCCTCGTCCGGTCACGCCGGACACGGTAGCGATCGGCGACACGGTGGCCGGGAACTCCTCGACTAAACCTATAAAACCGGTGGGGTATATGGTTTGATTGGCGGGCTGTCGAACTGCGGGAGAGCCACATGTCGAGCGTCGTCGAAGTTCTGGAGCCCGCCAGTCGGGACGCCGCCGCCGATCGCACGGTGGCGGTCGTCGGTGGGGGCGCCACCGGGGCGTTGCTCGCCCGGGCGCTGATCCGGCGTACCGAAAAGAATGTCGTCCTGGTGGCACCGGACCGCGAACCCGGGCGCGGGATCGCCTACGGCGCGGCGCAGCCGTGGCACATCCTGAACGCCCGCGCCGGAGCGATGAGCATCTGCCCGGACGATCCGATGCACCTGGTCCGCTGGTGCCGTGACCGGGGCGACGCGGTCGAGGGCACCGACTTCCTGCCGCGCGCGCTCTACGGCGACTATCTCGCGGCGCAGTTCACCGACACGGTCGCGATCTCCGCCGGACGGCTGCGGCACCACGTCGCGACGGCGACCGGCCTGTACGCCGGCGACGACGGTTACCTGGTCCGCACCGACGCCGGATCGGTACGCGCCGGTCAGGTGATCCTCGCGGTCGGCAATCCGCGGGCGGCCCGGCTGCCCGGGATCAGCGACGCGGCCTACGCGAGCCCGCACCTGACCACCGACCCGTGGGCCGGTTACCCGCGGCCGGAGGCGGATCAGCCGGTGCTGCTGCTCGGGACCGGGCTGACCGCTGTCGACGTCGCGCTGAGCCTGACCGCGGCCGGGCATCGCGGGCCGATCGAGGCGCTCTCCCGGCGCGGGCTGCCGCCACTGGCCCACCCGGAGCTGCCGCCGTCGAGCGCCCACCCCGACCTGATCCTGAACAGCGACCTCACGCTGCGGCAGCTGCTGCGCCGGGTCCGCGCCGCGATCGACGGCGGCGCCGACTGGGTCGCCGTGGTCGACACGCTGCGGCACCAGGCCGACCGGCTCTGGGCCGGCTTCGCGGACGGCGACCGGGAGCGTTTCCTGCGGCACGTGGTGCGGTTCTGGGACGTGCACCGGCACCGGATGGCGCCGCCGGTCGCGGCCCGGATCGCCGGCCTGCGCGAGCAAGGCACGCTGCGGTTCTCGGCGGGCCGGCTGCGCTCGGTCGAGCCGGACCCCCGCGGCGGCCTGCTGGTGGCGATCGACGGGCGGCCGGTACGCCGGTACGCCGCGGTCATCTGCTGCACCGGGCCGGGCACCCTGCCCGGCTCCGCCGACCCGTTCCTGAGCAGCCTGTTCCGTGACGGGCTGGTCCGCCCCGGCCCGTACGGCCTGGGCGTCGACACCGATCGGGACGGCCGCATCCGTCCCGGCCTGTGGCTGGCCGGCCCGCTGCGCCGCGGCCACCTGTGGGAGGCCACCGCCGTCCCGGAGATCCGCGCCCAGGTGGACCGTCTGGTGAACGCTCTGGCCCGGCAGTATCACAGGTGACCGCAAGAAGTAGCGGCTGAACGCGACGGCGAGCTCGCGCCGCCCGGCGCTGAACCCGGGCGCGTAGAGATCGACCAGCCACGGCGCGATCAGCAACGCGAGCGGGGTGCTCACGGTCAGGCCGTGGACCAGCAGTGACAGCAGCCGCTGGGTGCAGCGCACTCCCTGATCAGAATCGGTCAAGCCCGCCCGGGGCAGCAGCGGCACGACGACGCTCGCCATTGCCCCGCCGACGAGCAGCTCGTAGACCGCGTTGGGCAGCGTGTTGGCCACGTTGTAGGCGTCCAGCAGCCGGGTGCCGAGCCCGAGCGCCGCGGTAAGCACCAGCACCCGGACGAAACCCGCCAGCCGCCGCCCCGCCGGTCCGATCGTCGTCATGTCGCCTTCTCAGCTCAGCGGCGCCACCGTGGAAACCCACCGGCCCACACCCGTCATACCGCCCCGGAGGCCTGCCGGAAACGCCTTAGCGAACGTTTACCTTTGTTTCTCAAAAGACGTCGCGGGAAGATTCCCGGCGGGAGAATCGCCCGAAATGAGATGGCTATTCACGAACCGCCGGGGCCACCATCAGGTCCCCGACGGGCCGTCCTTTCACGAACCGCGTCAGGCGTAAGGTTGCGGGTTCGCGGTCAGCGGGAGGAGTTCGCCGGTGAGGGACGACACAGCGGTACGGGCCGAGGTGCCCGAGGACCTGCTGGAGATGGTCGAGGCGCTCCTGCCCGGCGTTTCCCTCGACTCGGCGCGGCTCGCCGGGCACGGCAACGTCCACCACGTCGTTCTGCTTCCCGGCGTGGCCGCGGTGCGGATCAGCCGGCGACGGTTGGCGGCCGAGGATCTGCCGCGCCGGATGGACGTGCTCCGGGCGATAGCGGGCGCCGGGTTGCCGTTCGCGGTGCCGGAGCCGTTGACCCCGGTCATGCGGTTCGGGGATCGGGCGGCCGCGGCCGTCTCCTGGATCGGTGGCGCCGGCTGGCCACCGGGCACGGGGGATCCGAAGCGAATCGGCGAGTTGCTCGGCGCCCTGCGCGAGCTGCCGCTCACCCCGGAGCTCACGTCGGTGCTCACGGTCCCGGACCGGCTCGGCTGGGCCGAGATCCTGGAGCACGAGGTCCTGCCGCGCCTGCCGCGCGGCTGGCGCGATGACGGCCGGCGGCGGCTGGACCGGGCGCTGGCTCTCGAACCGGTCCCGGCCACACTGGTGCACGCCGACCTCGGCGCCGAGAACGTCCACTGGCACGAGGACGGCACGCTGGCCGGTGTCCTGGACTGGGATCTCGCCACCACGTTCGACCCGGCGATCGATGCCGCCTGCATGGCCTGGCACGGCTGGGAGAACGTCCGCCGGGCGGTGGACGGCACCACCTACCGGCGGGCCCGGGTCTGGGACGGCCTGTTCGGGGTGGAGCACCTGGTCGCGGTGCTCGCCGGCAAGCCCCTGGCCCACCACGTCGACAGCTATGTGAAGCACGTGGTCGGGTGGCTGGAGCGCAACGGCGCCGGCACCCGGGGCGGGTCCGGGGAGGGCTGAGGCCGGCGGCGCGGTCCTCGATCGGCTCCTCTACGCGACGCGCCGCGCGGAGAGGACCTCCGCGCGGCGCGAGTGGTGGTGCGTGGAACAGCGACTTACTTGACGAAACCGATGTTCTCGTAGATGACGTTGGCGAAGCCCTTGGCGCCGAAGTTCGCCAGCTCCTTCTTGGTGGCGATCAGCTCCGGACGCTGGTAGAGGGTCAGCGAGTGGACCTCCTGCCAGATCAGGGTGTCGGCCTGGTTGGCCAGCGCGGTCGCCTTGGTCTTGTCGAGCTCGGCGGCCCCGTCGACCAGCGCCTTGTCCAGCTCGGGCGAGCCGATCCGGGCGTAGTTCTGCTGGACGTCCAGTTCACCCTTGGCGTTCTTGGTCGGGTTGGCGTAGATCGACTTGACCGAGCTGATCGGGAACTGGGTGCCGATCCAGGCGAAGACCGTCATGTCGAAGTTGCCCGGGGTGACGTACTTGTCGAAGAAGTCGTCCACCGGGACCGCGTTGATCTTCACCTTCGCGCCGACCTGGGCCAGCATGTTCTGCACCAGCTGGGACTCCTGCTCGGAGGACTTGACGCCGGTCGGGATCACGAAGTTGATCTCGAGCTTCTTGCCGTCCTTCTCCCGGACGTCACCGTTGAGCTTCCAGCCGGCCGCGTCCAGGCCCGCCTTCGCCTTCTCCAGGTCGTACTTGCCGACGTCGCCGGAGTTGTCCTGGTAACCCGCCTGGTTGGACATGTAGATGTGGTTGTTGAGCGCGTCCGGCGTGATGCCGAGCGGGCCCAGCAGCGCCTTGGCGATGGCCTTACGGTCGATCGCCTCGGCGAGCGCGGTGCGCACCTTGACGTCCGAGAGGTTGGCACTGGTGCCGTTGATGGTCAGGTGCCGGAAGTTCGGGCCGGCCGCCTGCCGGATCTCGGCCGTCGCGATCTTCTGCGCCCGCTGGTAGGCGTCGACGTTGGAGCCGATGTCGACGAAGTCGATCTCGCCGTTGGCCAGCGCGTCGACCTGCGCGTCCGGCTCGATCGCCCGGTAGACGATCTTGTCGAGCTTGGCCGGGTCGCCCCACCACTTCTCGTTACGGACCAGCGTGATGGTCTTCGCCGTCGCGTCCAGGGACTCGAACTTGAACGGGCCGGCCGTGGTCTTCAGCGGCTGCTTCGCCCAGCCCTCGTTGAAGGTCTTCGGGTTCTTGTTCGTCGACGCCGGGTAGAACGGCGTGAACAGCGACTGCCAGTCGGCGAACTTGGTCTTGAAGGTGACGATCGCCTCCTGGTCGTTCTTGCCCTTCGCGACGCTCTCGATGTTCTCGTAGCCGTTGGACGCCGAGATGTTGTACGCCTTGTCGGCGCCGCTGGTCGCCTTCCACTGCCAGTAGAGGTCCTCCCAGGTGATGGGAGTGCCGTCGTCCCACTTCGCCTTCGGGTTCAGCTCGAAGGTGACGACCTGCTTCGGGTCGGTCTTGAGCACCGGCTCGGAGGCGAGGTAGTTCTTGTTCCACACCGGGCTGGCGTCAGCCTCGAAGTTGTACAGCTGCGGCAACAGGGCCAAGTCGACGTTGGAGCCGTCGACGTCGGTGCCGTCCAGCTCGTAGTAGTTGAAGTTCGCCGGGACGCCACCCAGCGCCCAGGTGAGGGTGCCGCCGTCCTTGACCTGATCACGCGGCTTCGTGTTGATCTGGTTCTCGGTCGCCTTGGGGGGCGGCGCGGCCTGCTTGGTACCACTGTCGCTCGCCCCACTGCACGCGGCGGTCCCGATCAGGGTCGCCGCGACGATCGGCGCGAGGATTGCCCGCGCACCCCAGTGTGTCCTCATCAAATCCTCCACATTGAGCGCCTGGAACAGGCGCTGATCTTTCTTTCGGTCGATCCGCGTGGACGGCCACGCGGACCGTTAGATCGCCTTGATGGGTGCCGCGTAGTGGCAGGCCACCTCGTGATCCGTGGCCGGGGCGTCCCGGACGGTCAGCGCCGGTGACTCGTCGAGACAGCGCTGCCGCTGGTCGTCGCCGAGCTCGTTGGCGAACTTGGGGCACCGGGTGCGGAACCGGCAACCGGAGGGCGGGTTCGCCGGGCTCGGCAGGTCGCCGGTGAGCAGGATCCGCCGGCGCTGCCGCTCCTTGACCGGGTCCGGCAGCGGGATCGCGGACAGCAGCGCCTGGGTGTAGGGATGCTCCGGCGCCTCGAAGACCTGATCGGAAGTGCCGATCTCGACGATCCGCCCGAGGTACATCACCGCCACCCGGTCGGCGATGTGCCGGACCACCGACAGGTCGTGCGCCACGAACAGGTAGGAGAGCCCCAGCTCGGACTTGAGCTTCTCGAGCAGGTTGATCACGCCGGCCTGGATGGAGACGTCGAGCGCCGAGACCGGCTCGTCGAGCACCAGCAACTTCGGCTCCAACGCCAGCGCCCGGGCGATGCCGATGCGCTGCCGCTGCCCGCCGGAGAACTTGGCGGGGTACCGGTCGGCGTGCTCGGGGCGCAGCCCCACCAGCTGCAGCAGCTCCCGTACCCGCCGCTCGCGCTCCGCGGCGGGCACGCCGTGAGCCGCCATCGGCTCGGCGAGGATGTCGCTGATCGGCAGCCGGGGGTCCAGCGAGGCCATCGGGTCCTGGAACACCACCTGCAGGTCGCGCCGGATCGCGAACCGCTCCTTGTTCGTCATCCCGGCGGTCTCCTTGCCGAGCACCGCGATGGTGCCCGACGTCGGCTTGGCCAGCTCGAGAATCTCCATGATGGTGGTGGTCTTGCCGCAGCCGGACTCGCCGACCAGGCCCAGCGTCTCACCCTCGCGGATGTCGAAGCTGATCCCGGCGACGGCCTGCAGCGTGCCCACCTTGCGCCGCAGCACGCTGCCCTTGGTCAGCGGGTACTCCTTGACCAGGTCGCGTACCTCCAGCACGACGGGACGCTCCGCGCGGGGCAGCCGCGCCGCCTCGGTCGCCGCCGGCGGCGCGGTGGTGACGAAGACATCGGTGCCGGCCAGCCCCTTGCGGGCGATCTCCTCGCTGCGGTGGCAGGCGGCCAGGTGCCCGGCGCCGTCGGTGACCACGCCGAGCAGGTCCGGCTCGGCCTGCTCGCAGATGTCGATGCGCATCGGACAGCGGGGAGCGAACGGGCAGCCCACCGGAAGGCTCACCATCGACGGCGGGGTGCCCTCGATCGGCGTCAGCCGCTGCCGCTCGCCCATGTCGAGACGGGGGATCGACCCGAGCAGGCCCATCGTGTACGGCATGCGCGGGCGCTGGTAGATGGTCTCGACGACGCCGGTCTCGACGACCTTGCCGGCGTACATCACCATCATCCGGTCGGCGAAGCCGGCGATCACCCCCAGGTCGTGGGTGATCATGACGATGGCCGCGCCGGTCGCCTCCCGGGCGGTCTGCAGCACCTCCAGGATCTGCGCCTGGATGGTCACGTCGAGCGCGGTCGTCGGCTCGTCCGCGATGATCAGCGCCGGATCGTTGGCGATGGCCATCGCGATCATGACGCGCTGCCGCATGCCGCCGGAGAACTCGTGCGGGAACCCCTTCGCCCGCTGCCGCGGGTTCGGGATGCCGACCAGGTCGAGCAGCTCGACAGCCCGCTCGCGGGCGGCCTCGCGCCCGAGGTTCTGGTGGATGCGGATCGTCTCGGCGATCTGGTCGCCGACGGTGTAGACCGGGGTCAGCGCGGAGAGCGGGTCCTGGAACACCATGGCCAGCCGGCTGCCGCGGATCCGGGAGATCTGCTTGTCGCCGAGGCCGAGCAGCTGCTGGCCCTGGAAGGACGCCGAGCCGGTGATCGTGGCGGTGTCCGGCAGCAGGCCCATCACGGCCAGTGACGAGACCGACTTGCCGGAACCGGACTCACCGACGATGCCGAGCACCTCACCCGGGCGCACGTCGTAGCTGATCCCCCGGACGGCGGTCACCGGCCCGGCCGGGCTGCGGAACGTCACCGACAGGTTCTCCACCCGCAGCAACGGCTCGGCACCGCCCGATCCGCTGCCGCCGGCGGATCCCGCCCCGGCAGCCGGGGTCACCCTCACGTCGGTCACTTCGCCCCCTCGATCTCGGAGTTCGGGTCCAGGGCGTCACGCAGGCCGTCGCCGACCAGGTTGACAGCGAGCACGAGCAACACCAGGACTCCCGAGACGAAGTAGAACTGCCACCAGTTGGTCAGCGCCGCACCGGCGCCCTCGGCGATCAGGGTGCCGAGCGAGACGTCCGGCGGCTGCACGCCGAAGCCGAAGAAGGAGAGCCCGACCTCGGCCAGGATGATGCTGCTGACGCCGACCGTCGCGTCGATGATCAGCAGCGACGCCATGTTCGGCAGGATGTGCCGCACGATGATCTTCCAGCCGGGCACCCCCATGAACCGGGCCGCCTGGACGAACTCCCGCTCCCGCAGCGACTGCGTCATCCCGCGGACCACCCGTGCGGTGATCATCCACTGGAAGCCGGCCAGCAGCACGATGAACAGCAGCCAGCTCCCGTCCCGCAGGGCGGTCGAGAAGATCGCGATGATCAGGAAGCTGGGCAGCACCAGCATCAGGTCGGTGACCAGCCGGACGACGATGTCGGTGGCGCCGCGGAAGTAGCCGGCGAACGCGCCGGCCACGGCGGCCAGCGCGGTCGACAGCAGCGCGCCGAGCAGGCCGATGACCAGCGACTTCTGCAGGCCACGCAGGGTACGGGCGAAGACGTCGCCACCGGTCTGGTAGGTGCCGAACCAGTGCTCGGGGCTCGGCGGCGCCTGGAACGACTGGAAGTCCAGCTGGTCGTACTTCCAGGGGTAGAACAGCGGGCCGAGATAGGCCACCGCGATCAGCAGGACGACCACCACGAGGCCCAGGACGGCCAGCCGCTGGCGCAGGAAGCGCCGCAGCACCATGCGGTTGCGGGAAGCGGAGCGGCCCGGGCCACTGTCCGCGGGATCGGTGCTTACCGATCCGACGACGACGGAGTCGGTGTTGACAGTCATATCGGTCTCCTCAGCTCGCCCGGACCCGCGGGTCCAGCGCCGCGTAGACCACATCGGAGAGCAACCCTGCGATCAGGACCAGCACCGCGACGAAGAGCGTCACGCCGGCCGTCGAGTTGATGTCGTTCTTGGTGATGGAGTCGACGAAGTACTCACCCATCCCGTGCCAGCCGAAGATCTTCTCCGTGAAGGTGGCGCCCACGAAGAGCAGCGCGAACTGGTACGAGAAGAACGTCGCCATCGGGATCAGCGCGGTCCGCAGCCCGTGTTTGGTCAGCGCCGACCAGCGCCGCATGCCCTTCGCCTGAGCGGTACGCAAGAAGTCGCTGCCCAGCACGTCGAGCATCGAGTTGCGCTGGTACCGGCTGTAGAAGGCGAACCCGTTGACGCCGATCGCCAGCACGATGGTCGGCAGGATCAGGTGCCCGACGCGGTCGCCGATGCCGGCCCAGGACCAGGTGTCCAGCCCGGGAGTGATCTCACCGGTGGTGAACAGGAGCGGGGTCGCCTCGTTGCCCGTCGCCTGGTTGAACCAGATGCCGGTGCTCTTCACCAGGACGGCCAGCACCACAGTGGGCACCGACAGCAGGACGAACGAGATGACCGTCAGCGTCTGATCGGACCATCGATGCTGCTTGATCGCGCCGTACGCCCCGGCCACCACGCCGAGCAGCGTGCCGAGGATCGAGCCGATCAGCATCAGCCGCAGGCTGACCCACATCCGCCGGCTCATCTCCGAGTTGACCGATTCGCCGTCGACGGTCTTGCCCAGATCGCCGTGCGCGACGCCCTCCGCCCAGGTGGTGAATCGCTCGATCACCGGGGTCTTGTCGTTCATGTTGAGCTCGGTGAGCCGCTGATCGACGACAGCCTCCGCCGGGGCCGGGTTGCGCCCCTCGTACCTGCTCCGCGGGTGGAGCTGCGTAGCGGCCAGAAGGTACGCGACGACGGTCGCGACCATCGCGAGCAGTACTAAGTAGCCCACCCTACGCAGGAGGAATGTTCCCATTACGCAATTGCCTCCGTGCCGGGCGCCAATATCTCGGGCCGGACGCTAGCAGAGGCTTCAAGGGCCGCCAAGATCGCAACCTAATTTCGTTGCCACAGTGATGCACTTCGTAGCCTGGCGGCCCCGGCCGAGCCGAATTTTCGTATGCGCCACGACCATTAAGTATTCAGACGCGAGCGCGCCGGCGATCTTTTACCCCGCGGAGACCCGCCGGCCGGTGTCACATTCGCCGCCCCGGCGGTGCTATCCGGATGTGAACCTGAGCGGAAGAGCGCCGGCCGTCAGCCTGCCGGTCGGACGGAAGGTAGCGGTGGCGAACAGACAGCCGGCGGTGCGGGCCGACCTCGAGGAGATCTTCCGCGCCGCCTACCCCCGGGTGGTCGCGGTCGCCGCCCGCGTCCTGGGCGGCAGGAACGAGGCCGACGACGTGGCGCAGGAGGTGTTCCTCGCCTTCGGCCGTTCCGATGTGCCGGCAGCGGAGGCGATCGGCTGGCTGTCGGTGGCGGCCGCGCACACCGCGCTGAACCAGCTTCGCTCCGGCCGCCGGCGCGTCTCCCGCGAGGAGGCAGCGCGATCAGAATCGGTCAGTCCCGATGTCGCGGACGCCGTGGTCGTCAACGACGAACGCCGCCGGGTCCGGGCCGCCCTCGCCCGGCTTCCCCGCAAACAGGCGATCGCCCTGGTCCTGCGGCACAGCGGCCTGAGCTACGCCGAAGTCGCCGCCGCTCTCGATCTCTCCCCGGCCAGCGTCGGCACCACGGTGCGACGCGCCGAATCCGCCCTCCGGAAGGAGTTGAACCGCCATGCGTCACCCGAGTGACGGCACGCTGCGCCGGCTCCTGGACGAGCCCGCCGGCGTCCCGGACACCGCTCGCGACCACGTCGCGACCTGCGCGACCTGCCGGTCCGCCCTGCTCACCGCCCGGCACGACGCCGAGTTCGCGGCCGCCGCGCTCGCCTTCGACACCGATCCCGACACCGAGGCCGCGTGGCGCGAGCTGTCCGCCGCGCTCCCGGTCACCCCGTCACCGCCAGTCAAACCCTCCTTCCGTACGACGATCAGCCGCCCGCTCGTCGCCGCGCTGGCCGCCGTCGCCCTCCTGGCCGGCGCCAGCGCGGCCGCCGCCACCGACTGGTTCCAGGTGTTCCGCGCCGACCGGGTCGCCCCGATCACCGTCAACCCGGCCGAGCTGGTCCAGCTCCCCGACCTGTCCTCCTACGGCACCCTGGTCATCGAGCGCGAACCGCACGTCCGCGAGGTCACCGGCGCCGCGGCGGCCCGGCTGGTCACCGGACTGGACGCGCCGGTGGTGGCCGAGCTGCCGCACGGCGTCACCGGCACACCCACGTACTACGCCGGCGATCAGGCCGCCGCGGTCTTCACCTTCTCCGCCGCCAAGGCGGGGCAGACCGCCGCGGCCGCCGGCAAGCCGCTGCCCGCACCGCCGGCCGGGCTGGACGGCGCGAGGTTCCGGCTGACCGCCGGACCCGGCGTCGCCGAGGTGTGGCGCGAGTCCCGCGGCGCCCCCGCGATGATCGTCGGCCGGGCGGCCGCGCCGAAGGCCTACTCGGCGGGCATCCCGTTCGCGACCGCCCGCGACTATCTGCTCACCCTGCCCGGCATCCCGCGGGCCGTCGCGGACCAGCTGCGCCGGTTCTCCGCCGACGGCGCCACGCTGCCGCTGATCGTCAGGTCCGCCGAGCAGACCAGTTCGACAGCCGACGTCAACGGCGTCCCGGCGCTGGTGCTCAGCTCCCGCGACGGCGCGTTCACCGGGGTCTTCTGGGTCCGCGACGGCATGGTCGACGCGGTCGCCGGCTCGCTCGGGTCCGACGAGGTCCTCCGGGTCGCCCGCGAGCTCAGGTGGGGCCGGTGACCGGCCGGCCGTCCGCCGCCGTCTGGGCCTCCGGACTGCGCAAACGGTACCGGCGACAGGTGGCTGTCGCGGACGTGTCGCTCACCGTGGCCCGCGGCGAGGTGCTCGCCCTGCTCGGCCCGAACGGCGCCGGCAAGACCACTGTCATCAAGATGCTGCTCGGGCTGGTCCGCCCGGACGCCGGCGAGGTCATGCTGCTCGGCCGGCCCGGGCGCGACCGGCGATCCCGGGCCCGGGTCGGCTACCTGCCCGAGCTCTTCCGGTACCAGCCGTGGCTGACCGCCACCGAGGTGCTGGCCCTGCACGTCCGGCTGGCCGGGCTCGCCGTCCCGGCCGCCGATCGGCACGACTGCCTGGCACTCGTCGGGCTCGCCGACCGGGCCGGCGACCGGGTGGGCGGGTTCTCCAAGGGCATGCAGCAGCGGCTCGGCCTGGCCGTCGCCCTGGTCGCCCGCCCCGAGCTGGTGATCCTCGACGAGCCGACCAGCGCGCTCGACCCGCTCGGCCGGGCCGACGTGCGCGACCTGGTCCTGTCGCTGAAGGACCGCGGGGTGGCGGTGCTGCTCAACTCGCACCTGATCGGCGAGGTGGAACGGGTCTGCGACCGGGTGGTGATCCTCGACCGGGGGCGGGTCGCGGCCGCCGGCACCCTCGCCGAACTGCTCGGGCAGAGCGAGCTGCGGTTGCGTCTGGAGGACGTGGGCCCGCTCGCCCGCGACCGCCTGGCGGCCGCCGGGCCGGTGACCCACGAGGGCGATCGGTACGTCCTGGCACTACCCACCGACCCCAAGCCGGAGACCGTCCCCGACCTGGTGCGCGACCTGGTCGAGCTGGGCGTGCGGGTGCACGCCGTGGAACCCGGCCGGATCACCCTGGAGGAACGGTTGCTCGGCATCCTGCGTACCGGAAATGAGGACGGTGACCACCGGTGACCCGCACCGTTCTCGCGATGGCGGCCTTGACCCTGCGGGAAGCCGCGAGGCGGCGGGTCCTGCGGTCGCTCGCCCTGCTGACGCTGGTCCTGCTGGCGCTCAGCGCCTGGGGCTTCTCCCGGATCGAGGCCGAGTTCGGCGACCTGACCAGCGGCGAGTCGAAGGTCATCGCCTCGATCATCCTGAACCTGGTGATGTTCGGGCTGAGCCTGATCGCCGCGCTGGGCACCGCGTTCCTGGCCGGTCCGACGCTGGCCGGCGAGACCGAGTCCGGGATCGCGCTGGCGATGCTGGCCCGGCCGGTGCACCGGTTCGCGGTGCTGCTCGGCAAGTGGCTGGGCCTGGCCGTCTTCGGCAGCGGCTTCGTCGCGATCGCCGGCCTGGCGCAACTGCTGATCGTGTACGCCACCGTCGGCTACTGGCCACCCGACCCGGTCACCGGCCTGCTGTTCCTCGCCGCGCAGGCGATCACCCTGCTCACCCTGGGTCTGCTGCTGTCCACGGCGATCTCCCCGATGGCGTCCGGGATCACCGCCGTCGGCCTGTTCGGCGCCACCTGGATCGCCGGGGTGGTCGGCATGGTCGGGCACGCGCTCGGCAACGCGAGCGTGGCCCGGGTCGGCACCGTCTCCCGGGTGCTGCTGCCCACCGACGGCCTGTGGCACGGCGCCATGTACGCGTTGCAGGACGCCACCGTCCCGGCGCAGCTGGGACCGCGGTTCGACGCACCGCCGTTCCTCAGCCAGACCGGCCTCACCACGCTCTACGTCGTCTGGGCAGCGCTCTGGGTGGCGGTGGTGCTGGGGCTCGCGGCCGTCGTCTTCCAGCGCCGCGACCTGTGAGACCCGGTCCGGCGGTGCCGTTCGGCGCCGCCGGACCGGGTCACCCCGGGCTAGCCGACAGCGGTCCCCTCCAGCTCGACCAGCTGGCCCGGGATCGCCAGCCGGGTCACCCCGAGCATCGTCGTCGCCGGCGCCACCCCGGCCGCGCCCAGCCGCGCCGCCAGCAGACCGTAGTGCGGGAACAGCTGGTCGACGTCGGTGGTGTAGACGGTCAGCCGGACCAGGTTGGCCAGCGTCATGCCGGCCCCGGCGAGGACCGCCTCCAGGTTGTCGAGGCTCAGGGTCAGCTGGGCGGCCGGGTCGCCGTCGTGCCGCGGCTTGCCGTCGGCGTCCATCGCGGTCTGTCCGGAGCAGTACAGGGTCCGGTTCTGGCCGGTGACCAGCTCACCCTGGTTGAAGCCCAGCTCCGCCGACCATGCCCACGGGTTGATCGCCGTACGTTCCAATGCCATGTGCGCGCTCCACCTTCTCGTCTCGCAATGCCTGCCGGGGAGCCTGCCGCCGAATCACGACATCCTGTGTCGGGTATTCGGTAGGGTTCGCGGATGCGCGCCGATCGGCTGGTCTCGCTGGTGTTGCTGCTCCGGCAGCGCGGCCGGTTGACGGCGGACACCCTGGCCCGCGAGCTGGAGGTGTCCACCCGGACCGTGCTGCGTGACATCGAGGCGCTGTCCGCGGCCGGCGTCCCGGTCTACGCCGAGCGCGGCCGGCACGGCGGGTTCGCGCTGCTACCCGGCTTCCGGACCGAGCTGACCGGGCTGAACCACGACGAGGCCCTGGCGTTGCTGACCGCCGGATCGGGGTTCGGCCTCGGTGCCGCGCTCGCGTCGGCCCGGCGCAAGGTGGCCGACGCGCTGCCGGCGAGCCATCGGGCCACCGATCGCCTGCTGGTCGAGCCGGAGACGGACCTGCTCTCCCGCCGGCAGGTCACCGAGGAGGTGCCGGCCGCGCCGATGGCCGAGGTGCGGCGGGCGGTGCTCGCCGGGCGGCGGCTGCGCGTCCACTACGCGGCCGCCGGCCAGGAGCCGCGGTGGCGCACCGTCGACCCGATCGGCCTGGTCACCGTGCGCGGCCGGGGATATCTGCTGGCCACCCGGGGCGGCGAGGACCGCACCTACCGGCTGTCGCGGGTGCTGGCGGCCGAGGCGCTCGCCGTGCCCGCGCAACGCCCCGACCGGGTCGACCTGGACCGGATCTGGGCGGAGCGCCGCGCCCGGTTCCTCGCCGACGGCCACCTCACCGTGCTGGTCCGGGTGCACCCGGACCGGCGGGAGGATCTGCTGGCCAGCGCGGTGGCGGTCCGCGCCGAGGAGCCGGACCCGGACGGCTGGCTGCGGCTGGAGGTGACCTTCCAGGACTCCTGGCATGCGGAGTGGGCACTGTGGCAGCTCGCCACGCAGGCGGAGGCGCTGTCCCCGCCGTCGTTGCGTACCGCCCTGGCCGGTCGGGCGGCGGTGCTCGCCGCCCGCTACGCGGGGTTTTCTGTCGGACCCTCGGAGCAGGATGACGGGGTCGGCGAGAGGCGGGAGGTCGGTGCCGTGGCGTTGCGGGTGGATCTGACGTTCGACTGCGTACGAGCGGCCGAGCTGGCGGCGTTCTGGAAGGTCGCGCTGGGCTACGTGGACGAGCCGCCCCCGGCGCCGTTCCGGACCCGGGACGAGTGGGTGGCGTCGTTCGGGGAGCCGGCGGACGACGAGGGCGGGGGCGCCTGGTTGCACGATCCGGACGGCGCCGGGCCGCGGCTGGTGTTCCTCGAGGTCCCGGAGCCCAAGGTGGCAAAAAATCGGCTGCACATCGACGTCCGGGTGGGCAGGCACGGGGAGCCGTGGCCGCGCATCCTCGCCAAGGTCGCGGAGCTGCGGGCGATCGGCGGGCGGGTGGTGGCCACCTTCGACGGGCATCACGTGGTGATGGCCGACCCGGAGGGCAACGAGTTCTGCGTGGCGGCGTGAGCGGTCGGCGGCATGCGGCGGCGGTGGCTCCGGCGGCGACGGCGTGGTGCCCGACGTCAGTGGCGCCGCCGGGTGCCGGGCGCGGGTGCCGGGCGGCGACTCAGGTAGAGCAGCCCACCGCCGGCCACCACCAACCCCAGGCCGATCAGCACGGCGAGCGCCGCCGACCGCCCGGTGACCGGTGCCGTCCCGCCCGGCGCGGCGCCGGGCCGGCCCGGTTCGGCGGGCTCGGCCGGCTTCCCGGGCTTGTGCGACGTGGACGGCGTCGGCGTCGATGTCGGCGTCGGCGTCGGACCGGGAGCCGGCTTCTTGGCCGGCACCGCCACCGTCGACGGCGCCTCCGCCGTCACATCACCGGCGTCCGGATCGACCAGGTCCCCCGCGATTCTCGCCTCGAACGTCTGCTTCCCCGCCGCGATCTGCTTGGTGGTCAGGTGGTACGGCGCGGACTCGCAGGTCACCGACGCGCCCGGGGCGATCCGGACGGCTTCGCAGGTGACCGCCGCCGGCAGCCCGGTCACCCGGACGTTGAGCAGGGTGACGTTGCCGGCGTTCGTGACCCGGACCGTGGAGATCACGGTGTCCTCGGGTCCGAGCTGCCCGTCGCGGTCGCTGTCGGTCCAGACCGCGGTCTGCGTCCCGGTCAGCTTCGGGGCGGCCGCCACCAGCGGCACCGTCGTGTTGGACACCGCGGAGGCCACCGCCAGCTTCGAGCCCGGCACCGTCCCGCGCGCGACCGCCTCGTCCACCAGCGGCGTGCCGGCGTCCATGTCCGCCTGGGTGACCCGGTACCCGGTGCTCGCCGCGCAGGTCGTCCCCTCGCCGGGCGCCAGCCGGGTGCTCTGGCAGGTCACCGTGCCGCCCCGGGCATGCTCGACGCTGAGGTCGCCGACCGTCACGTTGCCCCGGTTGTACACCGCGTACGCGTACCGCAGCAGCGCCCCGGTGGTGATCCCCGGGCCCTCGGCCGCCACCGACGCCCGCGCCGCCGACGCCACCCGGGTGGTCAGCTTGATCTCCAGCGCCGGATCGCCCGCCGCCACCGCGACGCTGCCGCGGAACGGCCCGAAGCTCCGCACCCCGCCCGGCGACCGGGCGGTCACCGACATCTCGGTGGTGATCGGCCGCCCGCTGTCCACCTCCTCCTGGGTGACCGGGTGCGCCGGCCCCGCCGTACAGGTCATCGCCTCCCGCACGGCCAGCCCGGCCTTCGGGCAGTCGACACCGCCGGGCCCGCCGGCGTCCACCCCGGTCATCGTCTGGTTGCCGTTGTTGACCACCCGGTACGTCCAGCTGACCGTGTCCCCGGCGATCGGCCCGTCCTGCCGCTGGACCGGGGACACCTTGCCGACCGCCAGCACGTCGATCGACGGCGCGCCGGCCACGACCGGTATCCAGGTGGTGGCCGCCCCGAAGCTCCGCAGCGGCCCGCTGCCGACCTGCCCGGTGATGGTGGCCGTGCTGGTCAGCGCGTCACCGGCGTCGATGTCCGCCTGGGTCACCGGGTATCCGGCCGAGACACAGGTCATGCTCGCGCCCGGGCGCAGGCTGACCGCCGGGCAGCTGCCCGTGCCGGTCCGGCTGTCGGTCAGGGTCAGGCCGCGCATGCTGAGCGTTCCGGTGTTGGCGACGGCGAACTCGAACGCGACGACGTCGCCGGCCGCGACCGCGCTGCCGTGCTCGGCCGGGGTCACCCGGGTGGCGCCGGTGGTGACGGTCAGCCCGGCGGCGCCGCTGCCGACCGGAACGCTCGCGGTGGTGGTGGCGTAGGTGACGGGGGCCGGCTGGCCGGGGGCGCGGGCGGTGACCCGGGTGGTGGCGGTGAGCGGCACCGCGGCGTCGTAGTCGTCCTGGGTGACCTGGTACGACGGCCCGCCGATGCAGTTGGCCGTCCCGCCGGGCGGCAGCGCGAGCAGATCGCAGGTGGCGGTCCCGGTGAGCGAGTCACTGACCGTGTCCAACAGCATGCTGACGTTGCCGCCGTTGTCGATCCGGTGGGTGACCGAGATCCGGTCCCCGGGCTGCACCGCCGTGGTATGCCCGGCCGGCGAGACGTTCGGGAGGCTGGTCACCGTCAGCAGCGGCGCGGCCGCCACCACCGGGACCGGCACCGAGCCCTCCGCGCCGACCGGCACGGCGCCGGGCGCGACGCTCCGGGCATCCACGATCACGTCGTTGCGGACCGGCGCGCCGGCGTCGATGTCGCTCTGCAGGACCGTGTACGGCGCGGCCGACGTGCAGGTGAGCGTGCCACCCTTCGGGATCACGGCGGCCGGGCAGGTGACCGACGCGACGTTCGAGTCGGTCACGCTGACCGTGTCGAGCCCGACGTTGCCGGAGTTGCTGATCGCGTACGCGTAATCGATCGTGTCGCCGACCCGCACCGGTGCCGTCGGGCCGGTCCGGGTGACGGTGATGTCCAGCGCGGGCGCGGCCGCGGCCACCTGCACCTCGTTGACCGTCGACGGGAAGCTGGCGCTCGGGGTGGTCGAGGTGGCGGTGGCGGTGTTGGTGACCGGGCCGCCGCTGTCGATGTCCGACTGCCGTACCTGATAGCCCGGGCCGGGCAGGTGGTCGCAGGTCATCGTCGCGCCGATGGCCAGGTCGGCCTGCGGGCAGGTGATGGTGTTGCCCCTGGTGTCGGTGACCGTGATGCCGTTCATCTGCACGTTGCCGTTGTTGGTCACCGCGTAGGTGTACGCGATCCGGTCGTTCACGGCGGCCCCGTGCTGCCGGCTGGGCTCGTCGACCGTCGACGTGATCACCGTGGACAGCGACGCGTGCGCGACGGCGACCGGCACCCCCGAGCTGAGCTGGCCGTACGTCGTGGGCAGCACGGTGTCCGTGTTGAGCGCCTGCACGGTCACCGTGTCGGTGACCGGGGTGTTGCGCAGGACGTCGTTCGAGTCCACGGTGTAGGTGGCGCCGGTGCAGGTGGCGGTGCCGCCGACCGCCACGCTGGTCGGCGCGCAGGTGGTGGTCCCGCTCAGGCTTCCGGTCAGGGTCAGCGAGGTCATCGGCAGGTTCCCGGTGTTGCGCACCTCGTAGCTGTAGGCGATCGTGGCGTTCACCCCGGCCGGCGTGGCCGAGGCGACGCTGGTGGAGCGGATGCTGAGGGCGGGCGCGGCCGGCGCGGCGGTGACCCCGGCAGTGGCAGTGTTGTTGCCGGCCACCGGGTCGGTGCCGTCGGCCGCGACGATCCCGGTGCCGTCGTTGAGCGTGCCGCTGCCCACGGCGGTGCCGTGCAGGGTGAGCACCCCGGCCGGCCCGGGGCCCGGCGTCATCCGCTGGATCGTCCAGCTCCGGGTGCCCGCGTCGTAGGAGCCGTTGGTGGCCGTCCCGGAGGAGATGCTGAGGCCGGGGTCTGGGCTCTCGCGCAGCACCACGTTGGTGGCGTCGGACGGGCCGTGGTTGATCACCCGGACCTCGAACTCCACCTCCTCGGACTGCACGATCGCCGGGCTGCTGGTGGTGACCTTGACGACCTCCAGGTCGGCGTGCTGCTCGACGCTCCTGGTGGAGGTGACGCTGTCGTTGCCGCTGTCCGGGTCCGGGGTACTCGACGACACGGTCGCGGTACGGCTGTAGACCGGACTGCCGTACCCGGTGGAGAGCAGCACCCCGGCGAAGGTGATCTGCCAACTCGCCGACGCGGCGAGCGTCGCCAGGTTGCAGACGTATGTCCCGCCGTCCGGGGTGAAGCCGTTGACCACGGTGCCCTGGAAGGTGCAACTGCCGCCGCTGGTGGTGACCGTCGGGACCGGCCGGCTCGCCGGGACGGCCTGGCGCAGCACGACACCCTCGGCCCGGGTCTGCCCGTTGTTGGTCACCTGCACCACGCCGGTCACGGTCTCCCCGGCGACCAGCGCGGACGGGTCCCCCGGGTTGCTCAGGGTTTGACTGACCGCCAGGTCGGCGCGGAGCAGCACGGTGAAGTTGATCGTGTCGGTGTCGTTCGCCGCGTTGGTGTCGGTGGTCGGCGAGATCACGGTGGTGCTGGCGAACCCGGGCCCGGCGTGCGCGTTCGCGCCGAGCGTGGCGGTGCCGCGGAGCGGGACGCTGGCGCCGGCCGGCAGGGTGCCGACCGTGCAGGCGTTGGCGGTGCAGTACGGGCTGTTCCGGACGATCGTGACACCGGGCGGGGTGACGGTGTTGAAGGTGACGTTGGTGGCGTCCGACGGCCCGTAGTTGGTGACCGTCAGCGTGTATTCGACGGTGTCCCCGGCGTACGCGCTGAGCTGGCTCAAGCCGAGCCGCACGCCGACGTCGGCGACCTCGGTGCCGGCCGACTGGACGGAGAAGTTGTTGTTCGCCGCCGACGGGTCCGGGGTGCTGGAGGTGACCGAGACCGCGTTGTTCACCGCCCCGCCGCCGGACGACTTGAGCGTCATGTTGACGGTGACAGTGGTGCTGGTCGACGGCATCATGTCGGCCAGCTGGCATTCCAGCGTGCCGATCGCGGTGACCGCGCAGGTGCCGCCGCCGGCGCTGGTGTATGTCGCGGTGGCCAGCGGGATGACGTCGGAGAGCACCAGGCCGCGGGCCACCGACGGGCCGGCGTTGGTGATCGTGGCGGTGTAGGTGATCGGTGAACCGGCCACGCCCGGTGTGTTGGTCATGGTCACGCCCACGTCGGCGAGGGTGGCCACCGCCGCGCTCACCGACGCCGCGTTGTCCGCCTGGCTCACCTCGTACGTCGCACTCGTCACCGACGCGGTCAGCGTGGCCTGCGCCCCGGGTGTCGCCTGCGGTATGACGTCGCCGCTGACCGTCATGATCCCGGTCGCCCCGGGCGCGAGACCCGCCAGGTCGCAGCGGGCGTTCTGCCCACTGATCACGCAGCCGGCCCCGGCCATGCTCGCCGCGATGTTCCCGATGCCGAACGGCACGTCCGCGCTGACCTGCACACCCGTGGCGGTGCTCGGCCCGTTGTTGGTGACCGTCAGGTTGGTGGTGGCGTTACGCCCGGCCACCACCCCGCCGGCCCCGACCACCGCGCTGATCCGCAGGTCCGCCGCGGCGCTGACGCCGGTGCCGACGGTGTTGCCGGTCGAGGTGAGCCGGTTCCCGGAGATCGGCTCGGTGTAGGCGGCGGCGCCCTCGGTGCTGAGCGTGGTCTCCGCCGCCGAGGTGTTCACCCGCACCTGGTAGCTGAACGATCGCGCCTCGCCCACCGGGATCGTGCCGCCCGCGCCGCTCGTGGCGCCCGTCCCGGCCCGCACCCGGACCGTCCGGGTGGACGCGTCGTACTCGCCGGTGTCGGTGTCCGCGGCGTCGCTGACCGAGCTGCTGCTGGAGCCGGTGATCGTCCGGATCGAGCCGGGCACGAACGTGGTGCCGGCCGGCAGGGCGTCGCTGAGCACGGTGAGCTTGGCCGGGTTGCCGCCCCGGTTCTCCGCGTTGACCGTGTAGGTGAGCACGTCCCCGGCGTTCGCCGACGCCGCGCTCACCGCCGTGGTGGTGAACAGGCAGGCCGCCGTACCGAAGGCGATGCCGTCCAGGAAGTTGCCGTACGTCGGCTTGTTCTGCGCCGACGAGATCGACTCGAACGCGAACCGGGTGGTGGTCTGTCCGGGCGGCACCGTGTAGGTGTTGGCCCAGGTGCCCCAGCTGGTGGGCTGGTCGGCGATCGGGCCGCCGCTCTGCACCAGCGTGCCGCCGGCCGGGCCGATCTTGACGGCCATGGTGTCCAGCCCGAGCCGGCCGCGGTGCTTGAGTTCCCAGCGCAGCGTCTGCCCCGGGGTGGTCGGCAGGTCCTGGTAGAGCGTGGAGACGAAGTTCGCGTTCAGCTCGACGAACTGCACCCCGGAGCCGGCGTTGAAGGTCTGCCGGACCTCGTGCCACAGCTCGAACACGCGGTCCGGCGCCGTCGTCTTCCAGCCCGGCATGTCTGGGCCCTCGTTGATCAGCGACATCGAGTTCGCCGCGATCGCCGGTGACTCGAAGTCACCGTTGCTGAGGTTGACCGGGGCCGCGCAGACGCTCTGGGCGGCCGTCGCCGTCTTCACCGGCGCGACGGGTACCAGCAGGCAGCAGAGGACCAGCAGAAACAGGACCAGCAACCGGTGCGCGCAGTGACGGAGGACCACGAAAAGTCAAACTAATGCCGGAAAGCGGGTGGTTTTCGTGTTTCGCGGAGATCATCCGATCCGAACCACGCGCGCCCAATCCGGCGGCACCGCCACCCGGTGATCGTGGTCCTCGTCGGTCGGCCGGCGGAACAGGCCGACCACGGTCCGGCACGGCGGCGGCGAGCCGGGCCACGGCGTCCAGCCGTCGGTGAGCACGACGATCACGTCCGGCCGGGTCCGCAGCGCGCTGGCGAACCCCTCGCGCAGGTCGGTGCCGCCCCCGCCGATCAGCGGGATCCCCTCACCCCGGCAGATCGGCAGCGCCACCCCGGCCGCCGCGTCACACGAGACCACCCCGAGCAGCTCACGACTGCCACCCACGGCCCGCCCGATCGCCGCCACCTCCAGCAGCGCCATGCCCAGTTCCTCGTCGCTGACCGACCCCGAGGTGTCGATCACGACGCAGACGCGAGGCGGGTTGCGGCGCAGGGCCGGCAGCACGACGCGCGGCAGCGCCGCGGCCCTCCGGGCCGGTCTACCGTACGTGTAGTCGTCGCCCGCCCCGGCCGAAGCCGTCGCCGCCCGCACCGCCGCACCGAGCAACTCCTGCCACGGCTGCGGTGGGTGGAACGCCTCCTCGGCCCACCGCCGCCAGCCGCGCGACGCCCGGCCGGGTTGTCCGTTGATCGCCTCGGCCACCCGGAACCGGACCGCGTCGCGTTCCTGCTCGGTCAGCCCGTGCGCGCCGTCCGGCCCCCGATCCCACGGCCGGTCGCCGCCGTCGGCGCCGCTGCCGCAGTCCAGCCAGGCGTACCCGTCGGTGAACGGCCCGAGCCGGAACATCGGCAGGTAGTCCTCCATCAGCCCGGCCTCGGGCAGCCGCAGATCCGCCGGATGCACCGCGCCGGCCGGGCACGGCAGCCCGTCGCCGTACACGTCGTCGTTGATCTCGCAGTCCGCCGCGATGTTGAGCCGCAGCCGCACCCCAGGGCCGGTCAGCTCATGCGCCTTGACGTAGCGGTCGCCGCGCCCGTGGTGGTCGCGCAGCAGGTGCGACACCTCATGCACCCAGACCGCGGCCAGGTCCGCCAGCGGCATCCGGGCCACGAAGGCCGGGGACACGTAGCACCGCCAGTACCGGTCCACCGCCATCGTCGGGACCTCCGGCGACTCGACCACGTGCAGCGCGAACAGCGCCGAGGCCAGGTAGGGCCGGGCCCGGACGGCGAAGAGCCGGGCCGCGTACAGCTTCTCGGTGTCCAGCGGCGCGCTCATGCCGCCCGCCGCGCCACGTTCATCGCCCCGGCCAGCCGTTCGATGCCGGCCGGCAGCGGCCAGTCGTCGCGGCGCAGCCCGGCCAGGTTCCCGGCGGGCACCACCAGCAGGTCCGGCGCGCCGTCCGCGAGCGCCCGGACCAGGATCGCCCAGGCCGCCTCCCACCGGTCACGGTCCGCGTGGCGCCGGACCGCTTCGACGACCCCTTCCAGTACGACCTGGCGCAGGTCCCCGCGCTCGGGCAGCACCGCCGCCGACGGGTCGGCGAGCAGTTCCTCCGGATCGGGCAGGTCCAGCCGGTCCAGCCCGGCCAGCAGCTCCAGCCCCGGACCGTCCCCCACCACGCCCCGGACCAGCATCGACAACACCTCGCGCGAGGTGCCGGCAGCGGTACCGAACGCGATCAGCCGGACCGCCATGTCCCAGGTCCGCGGCGACGGCCAGGCCCCGCCCCGCTTGGTCTCCGACGACGGCAGCTGGTGCACCAGCTTGGGCCGGGCGGTCAGCAGCTCACACACCGCCCGCCGGGCGTACGCCACCGAGGCCGCGAGCCGCTCCGGGTCGAGCCGGGGCAGCGTGGTCCGCGGCCAGGTCCCGCCCAGCCCGCGCACCACCACCTCGTGGTCGTAGGTCCACTGCAGGTGCACGAACCGGTTGGCCAGCGGCGCGCTGAGCTCCCAGCCGTTGGCCGCCGAGCCGCGCGGATTGGCGGCCGCGACGATCCGCACGCCGGGCGGCAGGGTCAGCGCGCCGACCCGGCGCTCCAGCACCAGCCGCAGCAGGGCGGCCTGCACGGCCGGCGGGGCGGTCGACAGCTCGTCCAGGAAGAGCAGGCCACGGCCGCTGGCGGCGAGGCGTACCGCCCAGTCCGGCGGGGCCATCGGGACGCCCTGCACTGCCGGGTCGGCACCGAGCACCGGCAGGCCGGAGAAGTCGGTCGGCTCGTGCACGCTGGCGATCACCGTGGTGAGCGGCAGGTCGAGGGAGTCGGCGAGCTGGTTGAGGGCGGCGGTCTTGCCGATCCCCGGGTCACCCCAGAGCAGCACCGGGAGGTCGGCCGCGACGGCCAGGGTGAGCGCCTCCAGCTGCGTGCTGGGGCGCGGCTCGGTGGTCGTGTCGGCGAGCAGGCCGAGCAGGTCAGCGGCGATGTCCAGAGTCATTCTTCACCTTTGTGATACGGCGGCGGGGCAGCGGGACGTTCTTGGGCGGGCAGTGGCCGGCCAGGCCGGCGCGGTACAACCCGTAGGTGAGGTGGCGCTCGGCGGTCCGGGCGAGTTCGTCGCGCAGCGGCCCGTCGCGCAGCGTCGCCCCCGGTCCGAGCAGGGCTTCGACGGCGGCGAGCGCGCCCGGAAGGTCACCGTGGTCGAGCCGGGCGCGGATGTCGGCGAGGGTGTCCGGGCGGCGGATCGCCCGGTCGATCACCCGGAGGCAGGGCAGCGGAGTGCCGCCGAAGGCCACCAGGATCTCCTCCCGCAGCAGCTCGTCCGGCTCGTGGTCGAGGGCGGACAGCACGCCGTCGACCAGGCCGACGCGATGCCGCTCCCCGCGGCAGTCGACGAGCCGCATGCCGCTTCCGGCTCCGGCCGGCTCACGGCTTGCCGGAGCGTGGCCGGGCGCCGCCGCCGCACCGGCAGCGGGAGCAGGACCGGACACCGCCGCCGCACCTGCAGCGGGAGCAGGACCGGGCGCCGCCGCGCCGGCAGCGGGGGCGAGGGCGGGTATCAGGGACTCGGCGACCAGGGGGTGCAGCTGTCCGGCTTCGATCAGGCCGGCGCGCAGCAGCTCCAGGTCCGGCAGCAGCCAGGTGGCCGCGTCCGGCAGGACCAGCGCGGACGGCTCCAGGGCGCGGCGCGGGCCGCCTCCGGGTTCCTTGCCAGCGGGCAGCTCACGATGATCACGAGCGGTCAGGCGTACGAAAACCGGGTCGTCCTCCCGGCCCTCAGCGGACCGCAAGATCTCCGCCTCGGCCGCCCACCGGTGCACGGCGCAGCCGTCGAGGCCGGCCGGCGACACCGCCGCGTCGCCGGGCCAGGTGGCCGCACCGGCCCGATCGGGCAGCTCGGCGGTGTGCCTGTCGTCCCAGAGGTGGCGGTGCAGGTCGAGGCGGAACCGGCGGTGCGGGCGCGCGTGCGGGTGCCGCCCGTCGGCGGCCCCGTCCCAGAGCGCGAGCGCGATCCGCTGATCGGCGTCGGCCCAGGCGGGCGGGGTACGCGCGACCAGGTGCAGCCGCGGCGCATAGCGGGCCAGCGACACGGTGACGCCGGGTCGCAACAGGCCGGACTCCACCCGCGGGAAGTGCCAGCGCAGCAGGTCGGGAACGAGATGCCGGAGGTCGGAGCGGACCTCGGCGGCCAGTTCCGGGCCGTGCCGACGACCGATGGCCCGCGGATCCAGCTCGGGATCGACCCGGGAGGCGGCACACGCGCCGGCCCAGTCACCGGCCAGTCGCCGGGCGGCAGTCGACTCGATCATGGTGGGCGGCACGGCGAACTCGCGCACGCGCTGCCAGGCGAGGAGACGGGGATGACCGTCCAGGAGGGAGCGCATCAGCACTCACTTCTGGTGGGCATGTCCCCCTTCCAGAAACTCGAGGTAAGCATCGCGGGGCAGCATAGCCGACCTCCGTGATGCCGTCACCCCGATATTCCGCGCCGCCAGCCCCTCGGCGCGGTCGCCGGTCCAGGCGCTGCCGGCTCCCGGCGCCGCCGCTGGTGCACTACCGTGCCCGTGTGTCACCCGATGACCGCGCCCCGGCCGACCTTCCCCGCCCGCCCCGCGACCGGACGGACACCGCGCCGCCCGCTGACCGCGTCCCGGCCGGCCCGCCCCGCGACCGGACGGACACCGCGCCGCCGCCCGGTGACCGGCTTCGGGTCGCCATCGGTCAGGCGGCGGACGGCACACCCGTCCGTCTCGACCTCAAGGAATCCGCGGACGGCGGGATGGGCCCGCACGGGCTGGTCGCCGGTGCCGGCACGCCGGAGCTGCTGCGGGCCGTCGTACTCGGCCTGGCCGCCACGCACGTCCCGGACGAGGTCACGTTCGTGCTGCTGGACGCGGCGACCGGCGCGTTCGACGGCCTGGACCGCCTGCCGCACACAGCGGTACTCCTCGACGCGTCCCGGCCCGATCTCGTGCCGCGTCTGATCGAGGCCCTCGAGGGCGAATCGGCCCGCCGCAAGCGCCTGCTGGTCGCGGCCGGTTGCGCCAGCCACGGTGCCTACCTGCGGAAGACCGCCAACCACCCGCCGATGCCCGCGCTGGTCCTGGTCGGCCAGCAGGTCTCGGCGTTGCTGGGCGCCCACCCCGAACTCGCGGACGTCCTCCGCCGGCTCGGCTGGCTGGGCCGGGCCCGGGGCATCCACCTGTTGCTGTCCGCCGCCACCGATCCGGAGGTCCACGGGCTGGCCGGTTACCTCTCCTACCGGATCGCCCTGCCCGGCGCGCCCGCGTTCATCCTGGACTCCCCCGCCGCCGGGCCTGTCCTGCCGGGCCACGCCGTCCTGCGCACCGGCACCAACCGGACCGTTCCTTTCACCCCGGTCGGCCCTACTCCCCCGGGCGCTACTCCCGTCGGTGCCACCCCGGTCCGCCCTACCCGGTCCGGCAGCGCCCCCGCCGGCCCCGCTCCGGTCGGCACCACTCCGGCCGGCGCCACTCCGGTCAGCGCCACTCCGGTGGGCAGCGCCCTCGACCGGCTTTTCACCGGGCCGCCGCCCACGCACCGGATCTGGCTGCCGCCGCTCGACATCTCGCCCACCCTGGACGAACTCGCCGGCCCGGCAGTGTCCGATCCCGATCACGGCCTCGCCTTCGCCGACCGCTCCCTGCACGGCGCGTTGCAGGTCCCGCTCGCGGCGCTGGACAAACCCCGCGACCACCGCCGCGACACCATCTGGCTCCCGGTAGCCGGCAACGTCGCGGTGGTCGGCGCCGCCGGCAGCGGCAAAACCACCATCTTGCGTACGATCATCGCCGCGCTCTCGCTGTCACCCGGCACACCCGCCGCCCGCATCGTCGCACCCGACTCCGTCGCGGCCGGCTACCAGCGACTTCCGCTCGTGCACGGAGTCCTCGGCACCTCCTCGGCGACCGACGATCTGAAGCGCGACCTCTACACCCGCCTCGACGACCCGCACGGCGACACCATCGTCATGATCGACGGCTGGGCCGAGTTCCGGGCCGCACACCCGCACTGGCACGAACTCCTCCTGGAGATCGCCCAACGCGGCACCGCCCGCGGTGTGCACCTGATCGCCACCGCCACCCACTGGTCAGATTTCGATCAGGGTTTCACAGACTACTTCGGATCCCGTCTGGAACTTCGCCTCGCCGACCCGGCCGAGTCCGCGATCAACCCCGCGACCGCCGCCACGATCCCACCCGGCCGCCCGGGCCGCGGCATCGTCGCCGCGCCCAAGGGCGCCCTGCACTTCCTGGCCGCCCGCCCCGAACTCACCGCGACCCCGGAAGCCGACCTGCTCCGCGTCCTCACCACCACCCCGAGCCCGGCGCGCCCGGACAGGCAGCCCTGATCGCCTCTCCACCACGGCCGCACCCCACCACGCCGTCTCGCCACCCCACGTCAGTACCACCGGCAGCCGCATCCCGCGCCGGGACAGCAGCCACGGGTCTGATTTCCGCCAGACCCGGTGTGGGCGGCAGACGCACGATGGCGGCATGACCTTCGAGATACATGCCATTTCGCCGGCGGTGCTGGAGAGAGCGCGGGCGGACGCCGCGCGCTCCGGCGGGCCGGGCTTCGCACGGATGGTGGCGACCGGCGGGGAACCGCTGCGCTGTTGCCTGCGGGACGCCGAGGCCGGTGAGGAGCTGCTGCTCTTCACCTACGAGCCGCCGCTGCCGGCCAGCCCGTACCGGGAAGTCGGCGCCGTCTTCGCGCACGCCGCGACGTGCGCCGGGCCTGATCCTTCCGGCGCCGCGAGCGGCGAGCATCCGGCCGGGTGGCGCGGACGGCCGCAGGTGCTGCGCGCCTACGACGAGCGCGGCTGGATCCATCCGAACACCCGGGTGCACGACGGGTCCGACCCGGACGGAGCGCTCGCCGCGGTCTTCGACGATCCGGCCGTCGTCCAGGTGCACAGCCGGAATGTCGCCTACGGCTGCTTCATGTTCGTGGCAACGCGTAGCTCACGATGAGGTATCAAACGAACGACTAGTTATTATCCGACTAGATGACGCATGACTATAGTTCGAGTGTGTCCCGATATCTCATGGGAGCCGGCGAGATCGCCAGACGACTCGGGCTCAGCCGCCAACGTGTCCAGCAGCTCTCCGAGCGCGACGACTGGCCGGACCCCTACGACGAGCTGGCCATGGGACGCGTCTGGCTGATCGCCGACATCGAGGCGTGGATCACCCGGCAGCGCTCCGAGATCGCCGCCCCGGACGCCGACTTCATCCGCGATCCGCCGGCGGGACCACCCGCCTCGCGCACCGATGGCTCCGCCCCGCCGGCCGCTGTCCCCCCTCGACCGGCCAACGTCCGCAAGCCGCCGACCTGACGATCCGTCCGGGCAACGGCCTCCCGCCAGCCGGCAGGGCTCGCCACCCGTCGCGCACGCCCACCGCCTACGCCTGCCGCCCACCGCCAGCCGCGAGCCGCCAACGCCTGTCGCCCACCGCCAACGCCCGCCGCCCCACCGCCAACGCCCACCGCCAGCCGCCTACGCCCGCCGCCCCACCGCCACCGCCTGCCGCCCACCGCCCGCCGCCCACCGCCAGCCGCTCGCCGCCGTCATGACAGCCGGACATCCTTCGGGTCGCGCTGTCAGCCGGCATGACGTGCTCCGTGGGCGTGGCAGCCGGCTCGGGAAGGTGCTCTGGTTAACTGTGGCCATGGGGCTGTTCACGCTGCGGGAGGCACGGTCGGAGCTGGAGCGGCTGCGCCCCGTCCTGGAGGAGATTGTCACGGTGCGGGCCGACATGGTGGAGTTGTCGGCCGCGCTGGTTCCGGGTGGGGAGCCGACGCCGCTGGGTGGCCTGCCGGAGCGCAAGGCCGCGGAGGCCCGGCTCAACGAACTGATGACGGTGATCCAGGAGTCCGGGGCCGAGCTGAAGGGCGTGGCGCCGCTGCTCATCGACTTCCCGGCCGACCTGGACGGGATACCGGTGCTGCTCTGCTGGCTCGAGGGCGAAGCCGAGCTGGGCTGGTACCACCGCCCTGACCTGGGCATCGCCGGCCGTCGCCGCCTCCCCGGCTGACCACCCTGCACCGGCTTCCTCAGCCGGCCACCCACCGCCCTGACCGGTCCTGGTCAGCCGCTCTCTCCCGGACGTGTCCTGGCCGCTTTCACCCTGACCTGTCCTGGCCGCTCTCACCCTGACCTGCCCTGGCCGCTCTCACCCTGACCTGCCCTGGCCGCTCTCACCCTGACCTGCCCTGGCCGCTCTCACCCTGACCTGCCCTGGCCGCTCTCACCCTGACCTGCCCTGGCCGGTCGAGGCGGATTCACACGCGCCTCGGGGTGTGCCCGCTGCGGCAGGGCACCTGGCCGGAGGACGGCGAGCACGGCCGGTGGGTGGCACGGAGCGACTCGCGGTGTGGCGGGTGACCCCCGTCGCGATCAGGAAGCGACGGCGACCGGAACCGCGCCGCGGACCATGTCGCGACCGGCGGACTTCGCGGCATAGAGGGCGTTGTCGGCGCGCTCCAGCAACCGCTCGCTCGGCTCGGCCCCGTCCCACACCGCATACCCCACGCTGCACGTTTCCGCAGCCGGGGTAGCGGCCCGCAACCGGTCCAGGATCTCGGCCGCCGCCGCGTCACCGCAGCCGGGCAGGGCGATCACGAACTCCTCGCCGCCCCACCGCGCGATCAGGTCGCCGTCGCGCAACTGGGAGCGGAACGCCGCCGCGGCGGTGATCAGCAGGTCGTCGCCGGCCGGGTGGCCGTACGTGTCGTTGTACCGCTTGAAGTGATCCAGGTCGGCGATCGCCACGGCCAGCGGCTGCCCGTCCGCCCGGGCCGCGGCGAGCAGCTCGGCGAACCGGGACTGCCAGGCCCGCCGGTTCGACAGTCCGGTCAGCGTGTCGGTGTACGCCATCTGCTCCAGCCGCGACAGCAACCGCTCGTGCTCCAGGGCGAGCGCCGTCTCGTCGGCGAGCAGCGCGACCGCCCGGGCGCGCAGGTCGCTGACCGAGGTGACCCGGGTCCGCCAGCTCACCACCAGGATGGCGACCACCCGGCCGTCGGCGATCACCGGCTGCCACATCATCGAGCGGGCGCTGACCAGCCGCAGCAGGGCCGCCGACACTCGCGGGTCGTGGTCCGGGTCGGCGAGGAAGACCGGCTGCCCGTCGCGGTACACGCTCGCGATCATCGAGGTGCCGTTCATCGGGACCCGGGTGCCGGCCACCTCGACGCCGACGTCGCCGGTGACCACGAGGTCGGTGCCGTCCGGTTCGAGCAGGCTGACCGAATCGGCCTCGGCCAGCTCGCGGACCGCCTCGATGATGGTGCCACGGGCGTCCTCGCCGGTGCGGATCCGCCGGGCGGCGGCGGAGACCGCGGCCAGCAGCCGGTCCGACTCGCGGACGGTGCGTTCGGCGACGTGCCGGTCGGTGACGTCGTGCAGGTGGATCAGCATCCAGTGCCGGGTGTCCGTGCGGTCCAGCACGCCGGTCCGGCCCACTGTCAGCCACGCCCAGCGCACCGATCCGTCCGGGCGCACGTACCGCATCTCCCGCCCGGCCGGGTCGATCGGCACGCCCGGCTCGACGTAGGCGTGACTGCTCGCCCCGACCAGTTCGTCGGCAGGCATCCCGACCAGGTCGCAGAAGGCCGGGTTGACAGCGACGAAGACACCGTGCTCGTCGGCGATCCCGACCCCGGCCGGGGACGCCTGGAACAGGTTCTCGAAGCGTTCCAGCACCACCGCCAGTTCGTCCCGGGCCGCGCGCAGGTCACGCTGCCGGCGCCGCAGCGCCTCGTGCAGGATGACGCCGAGCATCGCGGCCATGCCCAGCTGCGCGGCGTAGTAGCCGAGTTCCGGGGTGCGCAACCGCTGCTCGGTGGCGACCGCGGCCGCCCAGCCGGCGCAGCCGAGCAGGCCGGCGAGGACCGCGGTACGCCGGGCCGGGACCGCCCCGCCGACACCGACCAGGGTCAGCAGCAACGTGGTGGTGTAGTGCAGCTGCGCGGTGATCGCGACCTGGGCCACGGCGACCAGCACCGGGAGGTAGACCAGGTTTTGCCAGGCCCGGCGGAAACCGGCTCCGCGAGTGGCCGCCACCAGCAGGACCGCCGCGGTGACGGCGGCCAGCGAAGTGAGCACGATTCGGGCTGCCCCGGTGAGCATGAGGCAGTCGGCCAGCATCAACGCGACGTAGTACGCGGCCAGCGCCGCACGCCGCCACCGCGCCGCCGGCCCGTCGTCCGGGCACCGCGCGCCTGCGGCCGTGCGGACGGTACCGCCCGGGCCGTCGTGCCGGTCAGCGCTCAACATTCCTCCCCCTGCCGACCAGGCCAGTCGACCGCCGCCGCCGCGAACTGAGGAAATAGGGACGACGGCAGTCGCCCTCGACCACCGCCGCCCCGAGCTGAGGGAACAGGGCGGCGGCGATCGCCTCAGGCGCCGATCAGCGCGGCGACGGCCGCCGCGGTGTCCGGGAAGCCGGTCAGCAGGACCGCCGGCCCGGCGCTCCCCGCCGCGTCGGCGGCCACGGTCCACTCCCCCGGGCAGCCCAGCAGCCCGGCCACCGCGTCGGTGGTCGCCGGCTGCGCCGCGAGAAACGCGCCGACCGGCCCCGCCGACGCCGTGCGCGCGGGGACCGCGGGCGCGGACTGGCGGGCGACCCACGGCGCGGTCCACGAGTCGATCGCCGGCAGCGCCCCCGGAAACGTCCGCCCGGCCTCCCGGGTGAGCACCGGCACCAACTCCGCGGCCTGCTGTTTCAACGTGGTGATCAGGTTGGGCAGCCAGGGCAGCAGCACCGGGTCGGGCAGCTGTCCGAACGCCTTCGACAGCGTCTCCACCACGAACGGCGCCAGCCGCGGCACCGGGTCGAGCGCCTGCACGAACCCGCTCACATACTGCGGGAACGCCGGCACCACCAGCGGGTTGCCGAGCAGTCCGTCGACCCGCTCCCGCAGCTCCGCCAGGGACAGGTCGCCGAGCTGGTTGCGCGCCGCCCAGAGCAGGGCGATCTTGGCCGGCACCTCCGGGTGCGACTGCCGGACGGCGATCTCCAGCTGGGTCCGGTCGCAGCCCAGGGACAGCGCCAGGCTCTCCATGCTGAACAGGAAGCCGAGCATCGCGCCGACCTGCCGCACCCCGGTCTCCTCGTCGACGAAGGCGGTCGGCAGCAGGGTGCAGTAGTGCGCGTACCCCTCCCGCACGAACCGCTCGCACCAGGACGGCAGCACCGGCGTGGTGGAACGGTAGTGCCCGAGCAGCCGCCGGATGCGCCGCAGCACGTGCGGTGCGTCGTCGACGGTCCGCTCGGCGGAGAGCAGCTCGACGGCGCGGACCCCCAGCTCGTCGGTGAGCCGTGGGCTCCGCAGGAACAGCATCGAGTTCTCCACCGCCTTGAGCGCGGTGGCAGCCGTCGCCTTCGGATCCCAGGCGTCACGGCGCAGCCGCTGCTCCAGGACCTGTTCGACGGTGACACCCTCGTAGCCGAGCTCGATGAGGGTCCGCTGGTGGCGGCCCAGGTCGAGGTCCCAGCTCTCCTGGATGTGTTTCTCACCGAGCCGGCGGCTGCCCATGATCGGCCGGACCGCCTGGTCGGGCAGCAGGTAGCGGAGCATCCAGAGCAGCTGCGAGCAGGCGGCCAGCTCGGGCCGGGCGGCCAGGTCGAGCAGCGCGCGCTGGATGCTGCGCTGCTGCAGGTTCAGCTCGAGCGGGGCGAGCCGGTCGTAGACGTCGCGGGCCAGCGGCGGCATCGCGGCGTAGCCGACCTGGCCGATCCGGTCGCCGCCGAGCAGGATCTCGCAGAGCCGCTGGACGTCCCGGCGGCCCGGCACGCTGTCCTTCTCGATGCAGGTGACAGCGGCGTCCTGGAAGTCGTACGGCGTCGGCCGCGCCCGCCCCCGCATCCCGGCCAGCAGGATCGACGTCTCGAACACCGCGATGGCGTCGGCGGTGCTGGCGAGGTACCCGTTGGAGCGGGCGAGCCGGACGATGTCGACGCACCAGCCGCGCAGCTCCTCCTCGTCCAGCCCGTCGAGCGCGGGCGGCCCGGCGAGGTAGCCGGTGAGGTGGTCGGTGATCGGCCCGGTCCCGGCGACCGGCGCCGGCAGGCGGCCGCCTTTCTGCCCGTCGAGCCGGAACGGTTTCAGCCGGAACCGCGTCAGCTGTTTGCGCCAGGTGGCGGCGGCTATCGACACCGAGCCGGGCGCCAGCCCGAACTGCGCCTCGATCGCCGAGTGGCTGGACGGGATCAGCCCGTAGAGCCAGGTCGTCGCGGTCCGCGGGGTGATCGCGAAGTCCGGCGTGCCGGGCGCCGAGCCCACCTCGGGCAGGCGGCTGGCGGCGTGGAAGGCGCCGCAGACGTAGAGGCAGTCGGCCGGGTCGGCGCCGGTGGCGGCGAGGTGCTCGCGGATCCGGGTCCACATGTAGCGTTCCCGGTCCTCGTCGCTCGCGTAGCGCCTGGTGTCGTGCGGGGCCAGCCGCCGGAACAGGCTGCCGACCAGCGTCATCACCTGCCGGTACGTCTCGTGGTCCGCCCCGGCGAGGGGCTGCTCCACGTACTGGTCCCACCACTCGGACCAGTGCCGCACCCGGCCGTGGTGCAGCAGGTGCTCCTCCAGCTCGGCGAAGCGTGGCCGCAGGTCGCCGATCTCCACGCCGACCGCGTCGCCGTGCAGGTCCTCCTCCGGCTCGGTGGCCTCGGCGTGTCCCCCGAGGTCGGGCTGCCACTGGAAGACGTGGTCGGTGGACCGGTCCACCAGCACCAGCTCGACGCCCGGTGTGTCCAGCGCGTACGCGATCGCCTGGTACTCCGCGGACGCCTCGGTGATCGGCGCGATCACCGACAGCGGTGCCGACTCCGCCGGAAAGCCGTCCAGCTCGGCGGCGAAGGCCTGCAGGGCCACCGGCAGCCGGCAGTTGCGCAACTCGGTCAGCAGCGGCTGCAGGTCCTCGCAGAGCTCCAGGTAGATCACCCGGGGCTGTTTCTCGCGCAGCCGCCGCAGCATGGCCAGCGCGGAGGACGGCGAATGGTGACAGACCGGGAAGATCTCCAACGGTTCCCGCAACGCGTGGTCGACATCGTCGACGATTCCGGCGAGGATCTCGGGCAGCGCCGCCGGGCCGTCCGCCAGCGACTCGGCGGCGCCTAACAGTTGCGCGCGCAGCGGATCGAAGGGGTTGCTCACGACAGGGTCGCGATCGCCTTGCGGCCGCCGTCGAGGAAGCCGTCCCACTCGCCGCTCTGCTCCTTGGCCCGCGGCTCGATCACGCCGTGCCAGTACTTGTTGAGGATCGCCAGGTCCTCGGGGCTGCGCCGGGCCAGCGAGCCGACCAGCGACCCGGCCAGGGTCGCCGAGGTGAGTGTGCTGGCGCCGAAGAAGTTGCTGTGCAGGATGGCGTCCTCCAGGACACCGATCTGCTCGGCTGTCGACAGCGCCGACTCCAGGCGCTCGTCGTCGCTGCTCGCCGACGCGGACGCGGCGCGCAGGTCGGCGAAGCTCTGCAGCAGCACGTCGAGCAGGGTGGGCGGCACCTCCAGCTCGATGTTGTGCCGGCGCAGCAGTTCCTCGGTGCGGAACCGGACGATCTCCGCCTCGCTCTTCTTGTTCGTCACCACCGGGATGCGGACGAAGTTGAAGCGCCGTTTCAGCGCCGAGGACAGGTCGTTGACGCCCCGGTCGCGGCTGTTCGCGGTGGCGATGATGCTGAAGCCGGGCTTGGCGAAGACGATGTTGTCGTCGTCGAGCTCGGGGATCGACACGTATTTCTCGGAGAGGATCGAGATCAGTGCGTCCTGCACGTCGCTGGTGGACCGGGTCAGCTCCTCGAAGCGGCCGATCACGCCGCCCTCCATCGCCGTCATGATCGGCGACGGGATCATCGAGGCACGGGACTGGCCCTTGGCGATCACCATCGACACGTTCCACGAGTACTTGATGTGGTCCTCGGTGGTGCCGGCGGTGCCCTGCACGACCAGCGTCGAGTTACGGCTGATCGCGGCGGCGAGCAACTCGGCGAGCCAGCTCTTGCCGGTGCCCGGATCGCCGATCAGCAGCAGGCCGCGGTCGGAGGCGAGGGTGACGATCGAACGCTCGACGAAGCTCCGGTCGCCGTACCACTTCTGCCCGATCTCGCGGTCCAGGCCGTCGGCGCGCTCGGAGCCGAGGATGAACAGCCGCACCATCTTGGGGCTCAGCCGCCAGGAGAACGGTTTCGGGCCGTCGTCGATCGACTCCAGCCAGTCCAGCTCCTCGGCGTACTTGATCTCGGCGGGGGCGCGCAGCATGTCGGACATGGGGGAAGCTCCTAACAGGGTTCAGACGAGGAAGTTCTTGAGCTCGGTGACGAGCTTCTTGATGTGGCCGGACAGGACCGGGGTGCCCTGGTCCTTGAAGCGCTGCCGGAACCACGGGTTGACGCTCTGGTGGCCGCCGCTGCTGACCGAGCCGACCGGGATGAACTTGACGCCGGCCCGGTGGATGGCCTGCATGCCGGTGAAGACGGCCTGCTCCTGCCACTCGTAGAAGTCGGAGATCCAGACGACAACGGTGTTGCGCGGGTCGGTGATCTTCGGCCGGGCCAGGTCGAGCGCGACGGTGCCGTCGGTGCCGCCGCCGAGGTGGGTGTGCAGCAGCACCTCGAACGGGTCGTGCACCCACGGGGTCAGGTCGAGCGCCCGGGTGTCGTAGGCGATCAGGTGCACGTCGACCTTGGGCAGGCCGGCGAAGATCGAGGCGAGGATGGTGCAGTTGACCATCGCGTCGACCATCGACCCGGACTGGTCGACGACGACGATCAGCCGGGCCGGCTCGATCCGTTTCGCGGTCTGCTTGTAGTAGAGCCGGTCCACGTAGAGCCGCTCGTCCTCCGGGCTCCAGTTCGGCAGGTTCTTCCAGATGGTGCGGTCCAGGTCGAGGTTCCGGAAGATCCGTTTCGGGGGCACGGACCGGTCGACGGTGCCGGTGCTGGCCTGGGCGACCTGGGTTCGCAGTACCTCGGCGACCTCGTCGACGAACTTGCGGATCAGCGCCTTCGCGTTGGCCAGGGCCACCCCGTCGAGGTTGTCCTTGTCGCGCAGCAGCTGCTCGATCAGCGACATGCTGGGGGTGAGCTGCCTGGCCAGCCGGTTGTCGGCCAGCACCTCGCGCAGCCGCATCCGGCTGACCAGGTCGCCCTCGATCCCGGCCAGCACGCCGCCGAGCCCGGAGGCGTCCGCGGGGCTCAGCCCGGCCCCGCCCGCACCACCGATCCCGGCCGAGCCGTTGCCGGCCCCCCGGCCGCGCAGCTGCCCGGGCTGGCAGCCCATCGCCCGCTCGAACCAGCCGGCGTCCGCCTGCCAGCGCTGCAACTGCTCGGCGGTGACGTTCCCCGAGCCGGTGGCGAAGACGTTGAGCAGCAGTTTCGACACCAGGGCGGCGCGCCGGACCTCGCCGTCGCGGTCGTCGCCGGGCGCGGCCACCAGGCTGTCGAACTCGGCCTCCAGGCCGGGGAACCGCTGCACCACCGTGTCGACCGAGACCGACGGGTCGAGCAGCGCCGCGGGCAGCCCGAGGTCGCCGACGATCGCCATGCTGCCGGACTCGAGCGCCGCCTGCTCCTCCGGGTCGAAGAGCCGGGCGATCAGCCGCCAGTAGAGGACCTGCCTGCGGGTCTGGTCCGAGGAGGTGGTCATTTGCGCAGCAACCTTCCCGCGCGCTCGCGCAGCACGTCGACCGCCGTGCCCGCGGCCGCCTCGGCTTTCGCCGCCTTGGCGTCGGTCGGGCCCAGCGCCCAGTCACCGACGTGCACGGCGACCGGCTTCTTTTTGACCAGCGCCTGCACGGCGAGCGGCTGCAGCAGCCACCGCCCGTCCCACCGCAGCAGCCCGAGGCAGGCCGTCGAGGCCGCCACCAGCGCCGGCGTGAGCGGCCCGGCGGCCGGCAGCCGGTCCAGGTCGAGCGCCACGCTCACCCCGCCACCGAGGTCGAACGCCTCGCCGGCATGCCGGTAGCCCTCCAGCAGCACCGGCTCGGCGAGCACGCCGGGGTGCCTGTCGAGCGGCGCGACCGGCGGCGCGCAGGCCGCCCCGAGGCGCACCCGGGCCGCCGCGAACGGGTCGACCGGCTCCCCGGCCGCCGCCCGCGACTCGTCCCAGATCAGATCGCCGCCCGGCGTGAGCGCCATCCCGGACACCTCGACGGCCCGGTGCTCGGCGAGCACCGCCCGGAAGATCGGGAACGCGGTCAGCATCCGCCACGCCGACGGCCCGCTGATGGTGTCCACCTTGGCCGCCGCGACGCTGGTGCGGACCAGCCGGACCGCGCCGTCGGCGGTCTCCAGCAGGCCGTGCGCCTGGGCCCGGAAGACGGTCGGATGCTCGTGCAGGTCGACCCCGAGGATGACCAGCCGCCCGTCGGCCGGGGTGGTCGCGAAGGCCGGGTAGTCGTCCTGGGACAGCAGCAGGGCCCGGGACCACAGGTCGGCCCACCGGCGCACCGGCACCCGCGGCAGCGTGGCCACCGGGGCGGCCGCGCGCAGCTCGGCCGAGAACCCGTCGAGCAGCACCGCGAGGCGGCGGCCGCCGGGCGCGGCGAGCAGCGACTGCACCGCCGTCGCGGCGCCGCCGGCCAGCTCGTGGTCGACGCCGTGCCAGCCGGCGATGGCCAGCTCGCGCAGCCAGGACCGGCTCCCGGCCAGCAGCTGCTCGGGACCCGGCACCGGAACCGCGGACAGCGGAGAGCGGGTCCGCCCGAGCGCGGTGTCCAGGACCGCCCGCAGGGCGTCGTGCGCGGCGCCCAGCAGGGCGACCCGGGCACCGGCCAGGGTGACCAGGTGCTCGTCGGTCACCGTACCGGCGATGATCTTGCCGACCGCGTCGCCGACCCGATCCGCCAGCGGCGACCCGGCGAAGGCGGCGGCCAGCGCCCGCAGGGCGGCGGCACGCTCCTCGTCGATCCGGGCCAGGCCCGGCACCAGGGTGTCGTCGAGACCGTCGACCAGGGTGAGCGCGTCGGCGAGGCCGTCCGGAAGCTCCCGGAGAGCGAGCATCAGCGCACCGCCCCGGCGGCCGGGAACCAGTGCAGCTCGGCGAGCGGGTCGGTGGCCGGCTCGACCTCCAGATAGGTCAGATGGCGCAGGAAGCTGGCGAAGACCTCGGCGGCCCGGTTCGGCGCGGTGGTGGTGTGCAGGCCGGACCAGAGGTTGTCGCTGTCGTCGGCGAGCTCCGCCCTCAGATAGCGGGCGACCCGGGACAACCCGTACTGCGCGACGGCGGCGTCGGCCAGCGCGCGCAGGTGGTTGCACGGGTGGCTGCCGCCGGCGAGGCCACCGCACGGACGGTTGTTGTTGGTGTTGCAGCTCAGTCCGTGGTCACCCGCCGTGATCGACGAGACGTAGACCCGCTCGACATCGGAGCCGCTCGACACCACCCCCTGCAGGCGTCCGTCGGCCAGCTCCACGAACGGCACCTTCGCCAGCTTGCGCGCACCCACCGGCGCGATGACGAGTGCTGAGCTGCGCCGCTCGTAGGCGACGCCGTCACTTGTCACAACCAGTCCCTCCCTCGGGCTCGAGTGCGCCTAGTTGTAGCGGAGGGGTCTGACAAAAACTCCGGCGGCCGCCAGCATCCGGGGATCGACGCCACGGCCGGCCGCCGCGACGATCCGATCCGGACGGACGAGCAGCGCGTCCGGCGTACCGGAAGCCACCAGGGCGAACCCGTCGCCGAGCCGCGGATCGAGCGTCGCCGGGCACAGCCGGCCGCCGCCGCGACCGACCAGCGGGCCGCGGCCGAACGCGGGCCAGACGATCGTCGTGGCCCGGCGCTCCACGCCGGGCAGCCGGGCCGCGGCGCGCACCAGCAGACGGGGCAGCGCGCCGCCGGTCATCACCCGGCCGATCAGGATCGCCATCCGGATCATGGTTTTCGCGTACGGCCGCCGCTCCCGTTCATAGGTGGCCAGCAGCCGATCGTCGGCGCTCCCGGCCAGCACCATCGCGAGTTTCCAGCTCAGGTTGGCCGCGTCCCGGATCCCGGCGCACATCCCCTGCCCGATGAACGGCGGCGTCAGGTGCGCCGCGTCGCCGAGCAGGAACACCCGCCGGTCCTGCCACCGATCCGCTACCGCACCGCGGAACGTGTACTCGGCCTGCCGGAGCATGGTCAGCGACGCCGGGTCCACCGCGCCGAGCCACGGGCGGATCCGCTCCGGCACGTCGATCGGCTCGCGGGCCAGGAACTCCCAGCGGTACCGGCCGGGCGTGACCATCATGAAGGTGGCCGCCCGGACCGGGTCGCACACCTGCTGCACCCCGTCGTAGGTGTCCAGGGGCTCCGCCGACACGGCGTCCACGACCAGCCACGTCTGCTCGAAACCGAGATCCTCCCAACCGGCGCCCAGCGCGTCGCGGACGACGCTGTTGGCACCGTCGCAGCCGAGCACGGCGTCCGCCGAGACGGTGTGCTCGGTGCCGTCCTCGACTGATCGGTAACGGACACGCACCGGGCCGGATGGGGGCTGCTCCACCCCGTACACCAGACTGCCGCCGCGGATCGTGACCCGCGGCAGCGACCGCAGGCGGGCGCGGAGCAGGCGTTCCAGATCGGGCTGGTCGAACATGTTGGCCTGCGGGAAACCGTGCGGGCCGACCGGGTCGCGGGTGAACTCGGCGAGCACCCGCAGCCGCCGGTCGACGAGCCGCATCCCGGGCGCCGGCCGGGAGATCCGCCGCAGGTCGCCGGCGAGGCCGAGCCCGGCGAGGATGCGGAACACCTCGTCGTCGAGGTGGACCGCGCGCGGCAGCGGGTAGGGCTCCGGGAACCGGTCCAGGAGCAGGCACGCCACGCCGCGCTCGGCCAGCATGAGGGCGGCGGTCAGCCCGGTCGGCCCGGCCCCGACGATCACCACAGGCACGTGTTCCATCAGGACAGATTGCGCAGAATCACCACCGCGCCGCCAGCCAGCAGCAGTCCGGCGAGACCGCACCCGGCGATCAGGCGGCGGGCCGGGCCGAGGTCGTCGATCCGGGCGGCGAGCGCCTCGGCCCTGGTCCGGGTGGTGAAGTAGGCCGGGACCAGCCCGTCGGCGGTGGCCCGGCCGAGCGCGAACACGTCGATGCCGCTCGGCAGCCGCACCTCGGTCAGTTCGAGGCGCTCGTTCCGGCCGAGGCTGTCGACGATGTCGGGCGGGACGACGGCCGGCAGCCGGATCGGTGCCGACTTGCGGTAGCTGATCCGGGTCGTCTCGACCGCCGGCGGATCGGTGCGCACCGGGCCGTCCAGGGCGCGCGGGTCGACCGGGATCCGCCCGCTGGCGTCGGTGATCGCCGGCCAGCCGGGCGCGGTGATGTCGAGCAGGATGTCGTGGCTGTCGTCGGCGGAGCGGCGGCTGGGCTCGCGCAGCAGCCGGACGTGGTACCAGGCGCAGTCGGCGCCGCTGACCGGGCCGACCTGCCGGCCGGCGTGGCCGTACGCGGTGCGCGCCTCGGCCGCGACCCGGCCACCGTTCCACGAGGCGATCGGGGCCGGGTGCACCCGGCGCAGCGTGCGCACCTCGCGATGGTCGCCGAGATGCCGGAGCAGGAAGATGCCGGCGGCACCGAGCAGCAGCGCGCCGGCAGCGAAGCCGATCGTTACGACCGTGACCACCCGGTCAACATAGAGCGACCGGGCAACCACGTCACTCGTCAGTCCAGTCGCACCCGGGCGATGAGGGCCTTCAGCCGGCCGATCTCGTCGGCCAGCGCGGCGTCACCGGCCGCCGTCAGGGTGATCCAGGTACGGCCCCGCTTGCCCTCGTAGCCCTTCTCCACCCCGATCAGCCCGGCCACCTCCAGCACGCTGAGATGCTTGGACAGGTTCCCGGCGGTCAGGTCGAGCTGGGTGCGCAGGTAACCGAACTCGGCCCGGCGCGCCTCGTGCACGATCGCCAGGATCCCCAGCCGCACCCGCTGGTGGACCACCTCGTCCAGCCCGGTGACCGGGTGGGCGACGTCCGGCTCCGGGGTGGTCATCGCCGCCGCCGGGCGGCCAGGCCGAAACCGATCGCGCCGAGCAGCAGCACGGTGCCGTCGATGATCTGCTGCGGCAGGAACATGGTGCGCTCCTGTCCGCTCCAGTGCCAGCCGAAGTCCACCGGCACCAGGGCCACCACCAGGTACGCGGCGGTGAACAGCAGCAGGCCCAGGTTGCGCTCGAGGCGGGCCAGCACGAGCAGCGCCACGCCGATGACGCCCCACGGCGCGACCAGGCGGTCCAGGACCATCACCCAGGACGGGAACGGGTGGTCGACGACGTAGTGGACCAGGTAGACCCGCCAGGCGATCCAGACGGCGAGGAACAGGCCGGTCAGGGCGGCGCCGGTGTACGCGTACGGCAGCACCCGGGCGCCCAGCCCCCGGGCCCGGACGATCCGGGTGTAGCCGTAGGCGATCACCGCGTACGCCAGCAGCAGCGCGGCCGGCCAGTAGAACAGCACGCCCTGCCTGTCGAACTTGCACGGCCCGCCGGCGGCCACGCAGTCGAGGTGGAGGAAGAAGTAGTCGAACGGGATGCCGAGGAACGTCACCGCGGCCAGCACGGACAGCGCGAGCCAGGTCGCCCGCTGGTCGGCCCGCACCCGCCGGGTCAGACCGCGCACCTCCGTCAACAGCCGCCGGGCGTCGCCACCGGCGGGCACCGATTCAGTGGTCATGCCAATAGGTTTCCACAGCAAACCTGTTTCCGCCAGTAGCGTCCGATCGTCGACGGCATGACCTGCGGGCACCGCTCCCGGCCGGGGCGTGCCATGATCCACCGATGAACGCATGGCCCTACAACGACCGTCCCGACGGCGCCCGGTTCCTTCCCGGGCACATCGCCGAGCCGGGCCGCACCGAGATCGAGGACGAGATCTGGGCCTGGATCGTCCGCGGCGAGACCGACCCCGCCGAATACGTGCGGTACCTCGACGAGGAGCGGCACGGCGCCACCGACGAGGACCTGACCGCCGGTTACACGCGGGCGCTCGACATCCGCCGCGCCCAGCAGCGCGCCTGGGGCGAGGTGCGCAGCAACCTCACGCTCGCCTTCATCGAGCTGAACCGGCTGGGCGTGCTGGCCCGGGAGAACTTCGCCTGCTGCGGCACCTGCGCCGCCGCCGAGATCCACGACGAACGCGACGACTCCCGGCACTGGCGCGGCTACCTCTGGTACCACCAGCAGGACACCGAGTCCCTGGCCGAGAGCGAGACCGGCTCGGTCTACCTCGGCTACGGCGCCTACCCGCCCGCCGACCTGGACCGGGAGACCTTCGACGCCCTCCCGGACGCCGAGAAACAGGCCCGCTACCAGGCCGAAGTCGAACACCTGATGGACGAGGTGGTCTTCCCGGTCCTGCACGACCACGGCATGCGGGTCACCTGGAACCGCTCCCTGTCCACCCGCATCCTGCTGACCGGCGCGCACTGGTACGCCCCGATCCCCTGAAATCCGCCCGCTCGCCGCCGGGCCGCTTCCGACCGCCATTTTCCGGTACGCGCAACGCCCGCCCGCCGGACAGCCTGGCCCCACGTCCACGCACGCGACCACTCGGACGCTTCGGGTCGCGGCCGCGCCGACCGGCCGTCCGGAGGCCCGGGAGACCACGCCGCGATCAGGGCGGGTATCCGCTGACGCGGGGCGCCGCCGGTCGCGATGCCGGGCTACTCGGCCTGCGGATCCTCGAAACCCGCGGCGCCACCGTCACCGGCTGCGGCGAAGAGCGCGGGGGCCGCGTCTTCGCCGGTCCGCGGCGAAAGCGGCAAGGTCGGTCCCGTAATCCTCGCCGCCTTCACCGCCTCCGGCACGTAGCCGAGGACAACCGCACGGTCTTACCGGCCGAGGGTGTCGAGCACCGGCGGCTACGCGGGGTTTTCGATCGGCGTAACCGTGCGGCCAACGGAGCTGAGCGACTGGGCGAGCCGGGCATAGCTGTCGTCCCCGTAGCCTGCCGCGACGGCACGGTCGATGATCGACTGCACGGCCCGCAACGGTGCGGTGTCCAGGTCACGGGCGCTGGCGGCGGCACGGACGTGGGCGATCGCGGATCCCGCCGAGGCGATGCTCGACACGTCGGCGGAGAAGCTCCCAGTACTGAGTTGATCGGCGAACCGGTCGCTCATGTCGGGCAGAAGGTGGCCGATTCCCCGGGCGAATCGGGCAAACGCCTCCGGCGAAATACCCTCGGCGGCGGCCAGGGCGAAAGCATGCGCGAGCCCGCCGACACACATCGTGAACAGGTCGAGCAACGCCATCTCGTACGCTGCCGCTGTGCCGGCATCCGCACCGAGATAGACGCCGGCACCCAAGCTTTCCCGCACGATCGCGCTGCGGTCGTACAGCGCGCGCGGGCCGCTGTAGAGAATCGACGCGGCCGGTGTCCCGATAGTCGGCGCGGGCGTCACGATGGCGCCGTCCAGATAGTCGATGCCCTGCCCCGCGGCCCAGCTCGCCATGTCCCGGGCCTGCGCGGCATGGCCGCTACTGAGATTGACCACCATCGCGGTCGAGCCGCTCGCGAGTCCCGCCACGACGGCGCGCGCAGCCTCGTAGTCGACTACGCAGGTGAGGACGACCGATGCCCGGCGCGCCGCCTCGGCCGGCGTCGCGGCGACGCTCGCGCCCCGAGCCACGAGTGGGGCCGCCTTGTCGGGTGAGCGATTCCAGAGCACCGTGGGGTGGCCCGCGGCGAGTGACGCGGCAGCCAGCGCCCGGCCCATCGGGCCAAGCCCCAGGACGGCGACGGCGGGGATTCGACTGTTCGCATTCTTGTGGTGAGTCACGGCAGGGACGCTAAACCTTCACGTTGACGTGAAGGTCAAGTCCTGTTGTGATCTCCGGTATGCGGATCAGCGAACTGGCCCGGCAGACGGGTGTCACCCCGCGGGCGTTGCGCTACTACGAGGAGCAGGGCTTGTTGAGGCCGTCCCGGTCCGCAAGCGGCTATCGCCGATACGACTCGCAGGCCGTGATCACCGTGCGGCACATCCAACTGTTGATCTCAGCCGGCTTGAACACCATGGCGATAGCCGAGATCCTGCCCTGCGTCCCCGACGACGTGACGGTGTTGGCGCCGACCTGCCCGGAACTTCTCGACGCCCTTGCCCAGGAACGAATCCGTATCACCGGCTCCATCGAACGACTCGCCGCCGCCCGGGACATCCTGGACCGGCTCATCGAGGCCGGCGACCGTTCTTGAACGCCTCGACGGCTGACCACGCGGCCGCCGCGGAGTCGCCGTCGACCGGGGCGCCGCCCTCGAACGCCCTCGCGCCGGGCGGGTCGCTCCCGGCGTACCGGAAAGCGGCGACCGCAAGGCGAAGCGGACCCGGTGCGGGCCGGCGGCGGGAGACGAAGCGGACCTGGTGAAGGCCGGCGGCCGGAAGGTGAGGCGAACCCGGTGCGGGCCGGGGCCGGGCGGTGAGCGGTCAGCCGAGCAGGCGGGTGAGGGCCTCGCGGGCGGCGGCGGAGCGGGTGGCCAGACCGGACAGGACGGCGGCCAGGGCGAGCAGCCAGTCGTCGAGGTCGACAGTGGTGCGTTTGATGGTGACGCCGTGCACGACGCGGCGGATCTCGGCGTGCACCCCGTGCCCGGTCTGGCGCAGCACGAGCTGCTCGTCCGGGGTGGTCACGGTGAGCGCCACCGGGAGGCCCGGCCGGCCGCGCATCCGGTCGGCGAGTGTCCGCCGGTGATCCACGCCGACCAGGCCGGGCGGCAGGGCGTCGCGGAGGACCGTGGTGAGCACGCGGGTGCAGGACGCGACGTCCGCGCTGTCGGCGCGCAGCGCGGCGGCGAGCAGGTGCAGGTCGGCGGCCGTCATCGGTCGTCGGTCAGCGGAAGCACCAGCTGCGGCTTGGGGACGACGTGGCCGGGCCGGAGCGACCGGACCGCGGTGCCGATCGCGAAGAACTCGGTGGTGTGCCCGCCCCAGCGGTGCGAGTCGGCGAGCATCCGGACGCCGACCACGCCCTCCGCCCCGAGCTCCTCCGCCTCCGCCCGCATCCGGCTCATCGCCAGCTCCCGGGCGTCGTAGAGCGCCTCGGTGTACTGCGGGATCTCCACGTTCTGCCCGATCGCGCCGACCGCCTGCCAGAACCTCCGATGGCCGATGTGGTAGACGCAGCAGCCCATGGTCATGCCGAGCGGGGCGTACCCGGCCTGGATCAGCGTCCAGAAATCCTGTCCCGACAGGTCGCTGGTGAACGGTTCGCCGTGCCGGTTGCGCCAGCCGTCCCCGGTCTCCGGTGGAGTGTCGGCCCGGATCGCCGTGCCGATCGCGACGAACTCGGCCAGCTCGGTGCCGAACTCCTTGACCTCGATGTCCAGCCGTACCCCGACGACGCCGTCGGCGCCGAGCGCGTCGGCCTCCGCCGTCATCCGGGCCATCGCCAGCTCGCGGGCGTGGTACATCGCCTGGGAGAGCCGGTCGAGCTCGCCGTTGCGGCTCCACCGGCCGAGTTGGACACCGACGTGGTAGACGCTCGACCCGAGCACCAGTCCGAGCGGCCGGAACCCGGCCTCCCGGACGAGCAGGAACTCGTTGACGCTCAGGTCGGAGGTGAACAGGCCGGCCGGCTGGCCGGGGCGCGGCCGGGCGAGCCGGCGCATGGCGTCGTCGGGCACGCCGGGCACGGTGACGGTCATCGGGTACTCCGCAACGGCAGGACGGTCGGACTGCTCGATGGAGGGTGCCCGGGGTGGAACCGGGCGACAGCGGTGCCGGTGACCACGCACTCGGCGACCTGATCAGTATGGTCCTCGCCGGCCCCGGTCGCCCACATCGCCGACCGGAGGCCGGACGTCAGCACCGCGTCGGCGCCGAGCGCCGCCGCCCGGGCCGCGACGTCCCTCCTGGCCTCGGCCCGGACGTGGGTGATCAGCTCGGTGTGCCCGGCCAGCTCGGTGTTCGGGACCAGGAAGCCGAGCGACGAGGCGGTACGCCAGTCCTCGTGCCGGACCGCGACCGCGAGTCCCCGGACGATCCCGGCCGGCACCCAGCCCGCGGCGAGCAGCGTGACGAATTCCGGCGCGGCCAGCTCGGTGCTGAACACGGCGCCGGGCCGCTGCCGCCCGCGCGAGCGGACCGCGACGCCGAGCGCCCGGAACTCCCGGGTCCGCCCGGCCAGCCGCTGCTCGGTGAACCGCACCGCGACCACGCCGTCGGCACCGAGCGCGCCGGCCGCCCGGCACATCCGGTCCAGTGCGGTGTCCCGGCCGCCGCGCAGCGCTCGGGCGTACGCCGTGTGGCCGGCCGGACGCGGCGGCAGGGCGACGGCCGGCCCCCGGCGGCTCGGGTAGGTGGGCCGCCAGCCGCAACTCGCCCCGCCGGTCCAGCCGACATCCATCACCGTGGTGCCGAACACCGGCCCGACCGGGTCGAATCCGGCCGCGGACAGCACCGAGGTGTGAACCGTCACGCCACAGTCATACGCGCCGGCGCTGTGCTTGACTAGCGCGTATGGTCTTTCGTCCGCCCGCCGCCACCCGGGTGACCCGGTGACGGCTGGGCCGGCCGCGGCCACCCGGCCGCGTAACCGCAGGCAGCTCATCGTCGAGGCGGCCGGGACGGTCTTCAGCGAGCGCGGCTACCACGCGGCGGCCATGGAGGAGATCGCCGCCGGGGTGGGGATCAGCGCGGCGGCGCTCTACCGGCACTTCCCGAACAAGTACGCGCTGTTCGCCGAGTGCGCGAACGTCATGGTGGACCGGCTCGTCGCGACGGTCGACGAGGCGCCGGCCGAGGCGAGCCTGGCCGAGGTGCTCGCCGCGCTCACCCGGGTCACCGTCGCGCACCGCACCTCGGGCGGCCTCTACCGGTGGGAGGCCCGCTACCTGGAGCCGGCCGACCGCCAGCGGTTGCGCGCCAAGTTCGGGCACATGGTCGGCCGGGTGACCGGCCTGGTCCGGCAGGAGTTCGCGCTGCCCGGCGAGCGGCTGCGGGCGGTGGCCGCGCTCGGCGCGATCGGGTCGATCACCAGGCACCACACCGCTGTCGCCACGCGCCGCACCGAGGAGCTGCTGCTCGCCTCCGCGATGCGGGTGGCCGGCACCGATCCGGCGGCCGCCGCGGGCAGCGCCCGCCTGGCCGAGGTGCCCGCCCCGCCGGTGCCGCGCACCCGGCGCGCGGAGATCCTGGCCGCGGCCGTCCCGCTGTTCGCCCGCGACGGGTTCGCCACCGTGACGAACGGGCAGATCGCGCAGGCGGTCGGGCTCGCCCCGTCGGCGATCTACCGGCACTACCCCGGCAAGGTCGACATCCTGGTGGCCGCGTGCCTGCAGGCGGCCGGGCTGCTGGCCCAGGCGGTGGACCGGAGCCTGCACCAGGCGACCGACCCGCGACGGGCGGTGCTCGCGCTGACCGCGGCGTACGTCTCCTACAGCTTCGAGCACAACGCGCTGACCAGCGTCGCCGAGGCCGAGCTCGCCGGGCTGCCGGAGGACGTCCGCCGGCCACTGATCATCGCGCAGCGCGAGCACCTCGCGGTCTGGGAGCAGCAGTTGCGGCTGGCCCGCCCGGAGCTGGACGGCCGGCAGGCCCGGTTGCTGGTGCACGCCGGGTTCGGGGTGGTGGTCGAGGCCGGGCGCGCGCTGCACTGGCAGGACACCCCCGGCCACCGGGACGCCGTCACCGCCTTGGTGCTCGGCGCGCTGACCGTCTGATCGGGGACGGTTGCCGGTCGAGATGGTGATCGGGGGGTAACTGGGCGAGGTGCCCCGGCGCAGGAAGAGCATGGCCAGGCCCCTGACGAACCGGTCGAAGATCGAGAACCCGGTCGGCGTGATCGGTGACAGCCCCTCCGGAACGCGACGCAGGCCGGCCAGCCGACCTCGATCAGACCGCGGGAGACGTAGTCGCGCGGCAACCGCAGCCAGTCGCCGATCTTGTCGCTGCGCACGTAGCGGGCGAACTCGCGCTGGAACCCCTTGGCGACGCCCACGCCGGGGACTGCGGCAGCAGGTGGCGTACCGCGGCGTGGGTCAGCCGGGTCTTGGTCGAGGTGACGATGAAGTGGCCGGCCCGGACCCACGAGGGGTCCGGGCCGGGCGCGGGGCCGGTCAGACGGTGGTGCAGACGGTGCCGTTGAGGGTGAAGGACGCCGGCAGGACGTTCGGTCCGCTGTAGTTGCCGACGAAGCCGACGCTCGTCGAGGCGCCCACGGCCAGGCTCGCGTCGCTGGTCACCCGGACGGTGCGGCCGTCCGGCGTCCAGGTGGCGTTCCAGCCGCTGCCCAGGCTCTGCCAGGCGGTGGGCCAGGCGAAGGTGAGCGTCCAGCCGTTGAGCGCGGCCGGGCCGTTGTTGGTGATGTCGATCGAGCCGACGTACCCGTTGCCCCAGTCGTTCGTGTCGCGGAACTTCACGGTGCACGCCGAGGTGGCCGGGCTGCCGGTGGTGAAGGTCAGCGGCGGCGAGGCCGGGGACAGCCGCCCGGCGCCGTCCCGGGCCAGGACGTTGACCGTGTACCGGCGGCCCGGCACCAGGTTCCGCACCGTCAGCGAGGTGCCGGTGGTCTCGCCGAGCAGCTCACTGACGCCGCCGTTCTGCCGGTACACCTCGTATTTCAGACCGGAGCCGGAAGCCGGCCAGGAGATGGTCGCGGTCCGGTCGGTAACGGTCGCGGCCGGCCGGCCCGGCGCCTTCGGCGCATTGCTTTCGGTACGGCTGGGGTGCACCGTGACCAGCGCCAGCGAGTACGGCGCCAGGGTCTGCGTCCCGGCGGTCCCGGCCGAGGCGGTGGTCAGCCCGTCCGCGCCGTTGGCGAACGTCTCGACGACCGGGGTCGCCGCGGACGGCGTGAACCCGTGGTAGTTCAGCGTGACGGTGTGCGCCGCGTCCGGGTCCTTGTTGACCATCAGCACCGCGAGGTCACCGTTCGGCCGCCGGACGGCGTGCGCGCTGACCAGTGCGTCGTCACTGCCGGTACCGATGAACTGGTCCCCGGTGTGCGCGAAGTCCCCGAGCAGCGACAGCGCGTGGTACGGCGCGAACGGCGTGTTCAGCGCGGGCTCGCACGCCGAGTTGTCAGCCACGCAGGTGCCGCTGGACAGCAGCCCGAAGTCGTTGAAATCGGTCTGCCCGGCGACGGTGGTGGCCTTGTCCGGACCGTTGTGCACGTTCCACCACTGCACGGTGAAGACGCCCTGGGCGAGCAGCCCGCTGTAGACATCGGCGAGGAAGAGCGCGCCGGGCTGGGTGTTGCGCCCGACGTCCACGTTGGTCTCGGTCATGCTGATCCCGATCCGGCCGGCGCCCGCGCCGGCGTACCGGTCGATCTGCTCGCGCAGCAGGTAGACCGCGTCCTGGATCTGCGCCGGCTTGCCGAGGGCCTCGGCCGGCGTGCTCCCGCCCGGGTACCAGTGCACGTCGACGAAGTCGATGGCCGCGCCGGCCCGGGTGAGCACCTCCTGGTTCCAGGTGCCGCTGTCGCCGGCCGCCACGATGCCGTCCGGCCAGTTCCCCGGCATGGTGAGCACCGCGCCCACCTTGATCGTCGGGTCCACCGCCTTCATCGCCTTGGCATAGGCGACGACGTTCTCCGCGTACTCCTTGGGGCTCTTGTCGGCGTGGTTGTCGGCCTCCCACGACGCGCCGTAGTGCCCGTTGCCGTAGTTCTCGTTGCCGATCGTCCAGTACCGGGCGCCGTAGCCCTTCGTCACGTTGGCGTACCGCACCCAGCCGGCCGCCTCCTCGGCGGTCCCGGTGCCGTAGTTCGCGATGATCATCGGCTGGGCGCCCGTCCGCCGCGCCCCGGCCATGAACGTGTCGAAATCGGTGTCCGGCGCGACGTAACCGCCCGGCGCGGTGTGCGTCTCCCAGTGATAGATGTCGGCGTAGGACCCGCCGGGATAGCGGACCATCTGGACGCCGGCGTCCTTGAGCAGGTCGGCCACGGCGGGCGTGCCCAGCTGCGAGTCCCAGATGGCGTGGTTGACGCCGAGCGCGGTGTCGCCGACGGTCGCGAGGCCGGCTCGGGCGTCGACGTCGACCCGGGTGTCGGTGGCGGCTGCCTGGGCGGCCGATGGCACGCCCGCGACGGCGCTGACCAGCGCGAGCAGGACGACGCCCGCCCCGGCACGCCGCCGTAGTGACAGATGCATGAGGTTCTCCATGGGGACAGGGGATGGTGGGAGCGCTCCCATGGTCCGGCCAGGAAAAGAGCCCTGTCAATGCCGCGATGCGGGGGCATTGACGGTACGGTACGGCGAGACCGCTCCGGGCGTACCGTAAATCGGTGTTTTCAGGATGAAGCGATCCGGGGGACGCGGTCCAGCTCGATGCCGAAGTGGGTTTTGTACGCGCTGAGCAGGGCCTCGTCGGAGTCCAGGACGGTCTCGGCGCGCTCGTCGCCGGCGGTGCGGATCAGGGTGCGCGCGCTCAGCGTGATGCGGTCGGCGCCGTCCAGGCGGGTGCAGACCGGGTTCTGCCGGAAGTGCGAGCCGGGCCAGGTCTGCTGCCACCAGCAGGCGGGGTCGAAATCGGTCAGCGGGCGGGGGCGGCGCTCCAGCCGGTACTGCGGTTCGCCGTCCCGGTGCACGACGACGTCGCCGTGCTCGGCGTCGGTCAGCCGGAAGATCCCGCCCGGGTCGCTCTGGTCGCCGCGGTCGTCGAGGCGCAGCGGATAGGACGTGTGCCGGCCGAAGCCGACGTCGACCAGCCAGGCGCCGTCGACGATCAGGGCGAGGTGGTCGAAGAGCGGGCCGAACACGCCGTCGCCGCGGTGCACCCGGCAGGCGACCCGGTCGACGGTGTGCCCCAACTCCTCGAGGAGCACGGCGAACAGGCCGTTGAGCTCGTAGCAGAAGCCGCCCCGGCGGCGCCGGACGACCTTGTCGAACAGCTCGTCCGGGTCGAGCGAGAGGGTCTCGCCGAGGTGGATGCCGAGGTTCTCGAACGGCACCGCGGTCTGGTGCGCCAGCGTCAGCTCGGGCAGCGTGGCGTCGCGCGGGACGCCGATCCGGTTCAGGTATGCGGTCACGTCCACCGGCAAAGCGTACGTTGACAACGATGCCGGTCGCTGCGAAGGTCGGCCGGTGCATCCGATCCCGAGCGAGCGGGCCCGCGCGCTGGTGACCGGCGCCTACGACACGCACGTGCACGTCGCGCCGGACGTGATGGAGCGGCGGATCGACGATGTGCGCCTGGCGCGCCGGTTCGCCGAGGTGGGGCTGGCCGGGTTCGTGCTCAAGTCGCACTACGTGCCGACCGCGGAGCGCGCCGAGGTGGTGCGCGGGGTGGTGCCCGGTGTCGAGGCGCTCGGCGCGCTCACCCTGAACGGCTCGGTCGGCGGGCTCAACCCGGTGGCCGTGGAGATCGCCGGCCGGCAGGGTGCCCGGGTCGTCTGGCTGCCGACCGTCGACAGTGCCAACGAGCGGGCCGGCCGGGCCGCGATCCCACCCGGCGCGACCCCGCCGATGTGGGCGGCGCTGCAGGACGAGCTGACCGGGCGGGGCATCGCCTGTCCGCCGATCGAGGTGGTCGACGAGGCCGGGCGGATCGTGCCGGCGCTGCACGACGTGTTCGCGGTGCTGGCCGAGCACGACATGGTGCTGGCGACCGGGCACCTGAGCGGGCCGGAGATCGTGGCGGCGGTGGACGCCGCGGCGGCGGCCGGGGTGCGGCGGATCATCGTGACCCACCCCGAGTTCACCTCGCAGCGGCTGGACGTGGCGACCCAGCGGCACCTGGCCGGGCGCGGAGCGCTGCTGGAACGGTGCTTCACCACGGCGTACACGAAGAAGGTCTCCTGGGATGCGCTGGTCGCGCACATCCGGGCGGTGGGGCCGGAGCATTCGCTGCTCTCCAGCGATCTGGGGCAGCCGTTCAATCCGCCGGTCGAGGACGGGCTCGCGCTGCTCGCCGACCGGCTGCTCGGAGCCGGCTTCGGCGACGACGAGGTGCGCACCATGGCGGTCGTCAACAGCCGGCGTATCCTCGGGCGGCCGTGATGCCGGCGTCCCGCGCCAGCAGCGCGGCCTGCACCCGGTCGGCGACGGCCAGCCGGGTGAACAGCTGCGAGGCCCGGTTGCGCACGGTCTTCTCGCGCAGGCCGAGACGCCGGGCGATCTCCGCGTAACTGTCCCCCGCCGCCAGCCCGGCCAGCAGGTCGAGTTCGCGTGCCGAGAGTGCGTCGAAGGGTGCGGGCAGCGGCGCCGGCCGGGGACGGACACCGCTGAGCAGCGACCCGCCGACGTTCGGGCCCAGCACGAACCCGCCGGAGGCGACCGCCCGCAGCGCGTCCACGACGGCGCCGGGGTCGGTGTCCTTGAGCACGTATCCGTGCGCGCCGACCCGCAGCGCCCGGGCCACCAGGTCCTCGTCGTCGCTCATGGTCAGCATGAGCACCCGGGTGACCGGGCTGACCCGGGTGATCCGGTGCACCGCCTCGATGCCGTCGCCGTCCGGCAGGGCGATGTCCAGGGCGACCACGTCGACCTCTCCCCCGGTGACGCCGCGCAGCGCGCCGGCGACGGTGGCCGCCTCGAGCACCTCGGTCACCCAGCTCTCGGCCTCCAGGATGGCCCGCAGCCCGCGCCGCATGATCGGATGATCGTCGACCACCAGCACCCTGGTCATGACACCGGCAGCCGGACGTGGATCGCGGTGCCGCCCGCGGGACCGGCGCCGATGTCGAAGTGGCCGCCCAGCTCGGCGGCCCGTTCGCGCATCGAGGCGAGACCGACGCCGTGGTTCCGGCCGCCGTTGATGCCGATGCCGTCGTCGACGATCTCCATGGTCAGGCACCTGTCGCGGCGTACCGCGACGGCGCAGGTGCGGGCCCACGCGTGCCGGGCCGCGTTGGTGACCGCCTCGGCGAAGATCCGGTACGCGGCCACCTCGACCGCCGGCGGCAGGCCGTCCAGCGAGCCCACCACGGTCAGCCGGGCCGTCAGCCCGCCCTCGGTCAGCTTGCGGCAACCGGTACGCAGCGCGTTCTCCAGCCCGTCGTCGAGCGCCGGCGGCCGCAGCTGGTCGACCAGGCGCCGGACCTCGACGACGCAGTCCCGCAGGTCGTCGGCGAGCTCGGTGGCGGTGCTCGCGGTGTGCACCCGCATCGACATCCCCATCAGCGCCGGACCGAGCCCGTCGTGCAGGTCCCGGCGCAGGCGCTGGCGTTCCTCCTCGCGGGTGAGCACCAGCCGCTCGCGGGCGTCGCGCAGGTCCCGGATCATCCGGGTGACGGCGACGGCGACGGCCGCCTGCATCGCCACGTCGCCCAGCAGCCGGCGTTCCGGTGCGGTGAACGGGCTGCCCGGACTGCGGATCGCGACGAGCAGCCGGCCGATCCGCTCGCCGTGCGCGATCATCTCGAACGACTCGGTGGCCGTCGTCGCCCGCCCGTGCTCGGCGAGCAGCCGGGGGCCGTCGCCGGTGGTGGACTCCAGTGCCACGTAGGGCACCCGCAGCGACCGGGCCACCGTCGCGGTCAGCGACGGCAGCACCGCGCTGGGGTCGACCGCCCGGCCGAGCAGGTCGCCCAGCTCGGCGATCACCCGGTACGGATCGTCCCGGTCACCGAAGAGCAGCCGTTCCACGGCGCGCTGGACCCACCGGCGCAGTGGTTCGAACGTCATCGCGATCAGGCCGGTGACCACCAGCGAGGCCACCGACGTGCGGTTGCCCAGTACCGCCCGGCCCAGCATGCCGACCAGCACGACGTAGCCGGCGATCACGACGAGGGTCATGATCGACCACACGATCGCACGGTTCAGCACCTGGTCCAGGCCGTAGAGCCGGTGCCGGACCATGGCCACCGTCATCCCGAGCGGCACGGAGAGCGCCACCACGATCGGCGCGCCCGGCACCGCCAGGGTGTTCAGGACCAGCCCGATGGCCAGCAGCACCGCCGCGGCGAGCAGGTAGGCCAGCTGCCGCCGGGCGTCGCCGCTGGTCCGGCGCCAGCGCAGCCAGAGCGCGACCAGCATGCCGGCCATGCCGGCGGCCACCGCGACCATGCCGGCCGCCGCGGCGTGCACCGCCGGCGACGCCGGCCCGGCGAAGGTGAAGAACCTGGTCAGCAGGTCGCGGGGGTGCTCCAGCGCGGCCACCGCGAGGCCGAGCGTGCCGAGCAGGGTGCCGCCGGCGAGGACGCCGGCGACCAGCCGCCAGTACCGGCCGGGCAGCGTGCCGTCCGGGAAGACCAGCAGGGCCAGTGCGATCAGCCCGAACGGCGGCCACCAGCACCACTGGCCGGCCCAGGCCGGGATCACGAAGTCCGACCAGCTCAACGCCAGCAGGTCGGCACAGGACACCAGCCCGGCGGCGCGCATCAGCCGGCCCACCGGGTTGCCCGGCTCGGCGGCCAGCACGAGCTCGCCCATCACCAGGTAGGCCACCGCCACCGGGGCGACGAAGAGGGTGGTCGTCACGGACATCGCGCCGGCCCCGGCCAGCTGGCCCACTGCCACGGCTACGACGACGGCGACAGCGGTGATCAGGAGCATCAGATGCTCGCGCACCCACCGAGCGATGGTCAACGCCCTACTCCCCACTTGGCGACTGGGAGGACGGTAGGCGCCGGGAACCGCCTGAGTCAGCGTTCAGTAGGGTTGCGGACAGGCCTGATGCGACAGTTGGCAGTGCGCGAAAATCGGCGCCCGGGTGGTATCACGCCACGGTTCGTCAGGCGTCCGCCGCGCCGTACCGGCCCGCGGTGAACAGCAGCGAGGGCTCCGGGCGCATCCCGTGCCGGAGCACCTCGCCGATCAGGATGACGTGGTCGCCGGCCGGGATCAGCCGGTGGGTCCGGCAGACCAGGTAGGCGGCCACGTCCGCCAGCAGCGGCAGGCCCTCCGGACCGGGCCGGCTGGCGGTTCCCCGGAAGCGGTCCCCCGGCCCGGCGAACCGCTCCGCCAGCTCCCGCTGCCCAGCGGCCAGCACGTTCACCGCGAACCGCGGCGTGGTCGCGAAGGCCGCGTGGCAGCGCGAGTCCCGCCGCAGGCACCACAGCACCAGCGGCGGGACCAGCGACACCGAGGTGAACGAGTTGATGGTCAGCCCGACCGCCAGTCCGTCGTGGACGGTGGTCACCACCGCGACACCGGTGGGGAACTTGCCGAGCGCGTCGCGCAGATTCCGGTGCATGTCATCGCCCTGCCAGTTCGGCGCGGGCCAGCCGCACGTCGGGGTCGTCGGGCGCCAGTGCGGCCGCCACGTCCAGGTCGGCCAAGGCCCGCTCCCACCGGCCGGCGCGCCGGTACAGGTACGCCCGGTTGTAACGCAGCGCCGGATCGTCCGGGGCCAGGCCGACGGCATGGTCCAGATCGGCCTCGGCCACCTCGGTACGGCCCAGTTCGAGGGCCGCCGCGGCGCGGCCGGAGCGGGCGGTGACCAGGTCCGGGTCCGCCTCGACGGCATGGTCGAAGGAGGCCAGGGCGGCGCGGTACTGCCCGCGTTCGGCCCGGACGCTGCCCGCGATGACGTGCAGGTGCGGGTTGCCCGGTTCGCGGGCGAGCCCGGCGCGCACGTCGCACATCGCGGCGTCCAGGTCGCCGCGCTCCAGGCGGAGGGCGGCCCGGTTGACGTACGCGTCGACGAAGTCCGGATCGAGCTCCAGCACATAGTCGAAGTCGGCCAGCGCGCCGTCGGTGTCGCCGCGGGCGGCACGCAGGTCGCCCCGGTTGTAGTACGCCTCGTGGAACGCCGGGGACAGCGCCATCACCGTCTCGTACTCGGCGAGCGCCTCGTCGTCGCGGTCCAGCCGGCGCAGCAGGTTGGCCCGGTCGAAGTGGTACTCCGGCCAGTTCGGATCGGCCTCGATCACCGCGGTGTAGTCGGCCAGCGCGTCCTCGATCCGGCCGAGCGCGACGTTGACCTGCCCGCGGTTGTAGCGCAGGACCGAGCGGTGCAGCCGGTGCTCGCCCGGCTCGAAGAACGCGTCCATCCGGGCGATGCAGTCGTCCACCAGGCGCAGCGCCTCCGGCAGGTTCCCGTCGTGCACCTCGACCAGTGCCAGGCCGTTGCGCATGAACACGCTCTGGAAGACCCGCTCGCGCGGGTTGTCCAGCACCGAGGCGATCGCCACGGCCTGGTTGACCCAGCCGCGGGCCAGCGCCTGATCGCGGTGGTCCGGCTCGTAGTGCCGGGTGTAGAGCATGCCGGTCGCGTAGGCGGCGCCCATGTGCACGGCCGGCACCACGCTGTTCGTCCGGGCCTCCTGATACAGCGCCTCGGCCTCGGCCGGGCGCTCCAGCACCGCGAGGGCGGTGGTCAGCCGCGAGGTGATGAAGAGGTAGCGCAGCTCCGGCTGGTCCCAGCCGACCAGCCGCCGGGCGCGCTCGGCCAGGTCGATCGTCGCGTCGTAGAAGCCCATGACGCTGCAGTGGTCCACCGCGAACCGCAGGGCCGCGACGGCGTGCACGGCCGGGTCGGTGCCGCGCTCCCGGTGGTACGGGATGGCGCCGAGCCGCAGCGACACCTCGCCGGCGCGTTCCAGGTCGTCGGCCCGCCGGTCGTGCAGGCGCCGCCGCTCGTCCGGGTCCAGGGCCAGGTAGGCGGCGAGCGTCGCCGGATCCTCGGCGAGGCAGTCGCCCGCCACGTACGCCTTGGCGTCGCCGGCACCGGACGCGGCGCCGGTGCGGACGACCAGCGCGAGCGCCGACGGGTCGAGCCGGCGCCGCATCACGGTCAGCAACTCGACGTCGGTCGGGTCGGCCTGATCGGCGTTCTCGATCACCAGGGTGCGCGGGCCGATCCGGCCGGTCAGGTCGCGCAGGAACTCGGTGAGGCCGTGCGCCAGCCGCCGGGTCCGCAGCCGCGAGTAGTACCTGGTGCGTTCGGCCGGCACCGCCAGCCCGGTCAGCGTCTCCGGCGCGGCGGGCACCAGCCCGTGCAGTTCCGGCGCCGCCGACAGGATCTCGATGGCGTGCGCGGCGACCAGGTCCGGCGGCGCCTCGGGGACGATTGCCCGCAATATCGTGCCGGCCATGGTGTACGGCCCGCGCAGCCGGCGGTGCGCGTTCACCGGTGGGGTGAGCAGCTTCATCTTCTTGCTCCGCATCAGTCGAGAACGTGGGCCGGCGCCGGTGCCCGGTCGCGCCGCGCCCGCCACAGCAGGTAGCCGAGGGCGGCGAACTGAAGCCCGTTGACCAGCAGGAAGGCCACCGAGTCGGTGACACCGGCGAGCCCCGAGCCGTCCGAGAGGTGGCCCAGCACGACACTGAACATGTGATAGGTCGCCGGGATCCCGGCCACCAGCAGGGTGCCGATCGAGAACGCGTAGCCGAGCACCAGCAGCCACGAGTACCAGCGGGCGACGGCCCGGTCGGTCGGGTGCCAGGTGCTCTCGTCCAGCACGTGGGCGTGCCGGCCGAGCAGGCGGTTCACCCGGTTGGCGACGGTGCGCCGGGCGGTCTTCTGCAGGTCGACGCAGCCGAACACGGTGACGATCACGTGGTACAGGTCGGTCTGCAGGTAGAAGTAGAACTGCCAGACGAACCGCAGCAGGGTGGCGAACGCCATCGCCAGGCAGATGCCGCCGGCCAGCGGTTCGGTGCCGTCCGGACGGCGCAGCAGCCCGGCCACCAGGGTCAGCACCGCCACCGCCACCAGGTCGGCCAGCATGCCGGCCAGCATCGGCAGATACCGTTTGGCGCGCGGCACCGCCACCAGGCCGTCCAGCGACGTCTCGACGACCACGAAGTAGAGCCGCCGGCCGATCCCCATCCGGGACCGCAGGCCGAGGCGGCGGCCGGCGAGGGCGTGGAACGACTCGTGCAGCAGGATGAACGGGAACTGGCCGACGAAGACCACCATCACCACGACGGTCACGTACGGCGAGAAGAACAGGTTGCTGTAGTGCGGGGTCAGGCCGGGCTCGCGGATCATCGCGAGCACCGCGGCGAGCAGCAGGCCGGCGTACCCGATCATCGCGACCGGCGAGAACAGCGCGCGCCCCAGGCGCTGCCACCGGACGGTCCCGGCGGCCGCGACCGGTTCACCGGGCGCCGCGACGAACTCCATCTCGGTCATCGCCTCGAGGAACTCGACGATGTCCACCGGCTGCCCGAAAGCCCGCTCGTACCACTGGGCGGCGCGGCTCGGCGGCGTGCCGCGGATCAGTTCGCGCAGCAGCGCCGCGCCGTCGGCCGGCAGCACGCAGTACGCGTCGATGTCGGCCCGGCCGACAGTCACGTCGTCGCCCTCGTCGAGCATCGTGAGCTGGTGCAGCCGCACCGGCCGATCCAAGTCTTCGACCATGATTGATCTCCCGTGCCAGGGTTGGTGGGGCTCCCTCGCGGGAGCCCCGTGTCTCATCAGGCGACGCCACAGCTCGGGCTGTACGGACACAGCGCCGCACTCGTCAGGCGCACGGCACCGGCCTTACGCACGTTGATCTTCTTCATGGCTTTTCCTCCCCCCGGTATCTCTGAGGTCTTGCGCAGAGCATGTCCGGCGGGGATGTCCCGGGCACAGGGACAGCCATCCCGGCCGGGCGGGAAGAACGCCCGTCAGCAGAGGAGGTCGTGCAGCGCCGCGACGCAGTTCGCCACGTCCGCCACGTGCGCGCTGTGACCGAACGAGCGGGGCCGGGGAATCGCGACGTCGAGCACCCGGCGGACCTGTCCCGGCCGGGCGCTGAGCACCACGACACGATCGGCCAGCAGCACCGCCTCGGAGATCGAGTGCGTGACGAAGACCGTGGTGGCCGGCGCTGACATGTGCATCGCCTGCAGCTGCCCGGCCAGTTCCTCGCGGGTCAGCGCGTCCAGGGCGGAGAACGGCTCGTCCATCAGCAGCACCCGGGGCCGCTGGATCAGCGCCCGGCAGAGCGCGACCCGCTGCTGCATGCCGCCGGAGAGCTCGTGGGGATGCCGCCGGTGGAACCCGGCCAGGCCGACCGCGTCGAGCAGTTCCGCCGCCCGCTCCCGGTACTCGGCCCGGGGCAGGCGCCGGATCTCCACCGGCAGCATGACGTTGCCCAGCACGGTCCGCCAGGGCAGCAGCGCCGGCAGCTGATGCATCAGCACCACGTCGCGGCGGGGGCGGTGGACCGGCGTACCGCCGATGGTCACGCGGCCACCGGTTGGCGCGAGCAGCCCGGCCATCAGGCGCAACAGCGTCGACTTGCCGCAGCCGGAGCGCCCGATGACGGCGACGAATTGGTTCTCGCCGATCGTCAGGTCGATGTCGCGCAGCGCCGCCACCTCGCCGGCACGGGTGGTGAACGTCCGGGACACCCGCTCCAGCACGATCATCCGGAGATCGCCCGCGCCCACGGCACCAGCCAGCGTTCCAGCACCACCACCAGGTAGAACAGAGCGGTGCTGAGCAGCGCCAGCAGGGTGATGGCGGCGAACGCGAGCGGCGTGTCCAGTGACATCCCGGACAGCACGATCACCGCGCCCAGCCCGCCGCTCGGGTTGTTGATCTCGGCGACCACCGCGCCGATCACGGCCAGGGTGACGGCGACCTTCAGGCCGGTGAACACCTGCGGGAGCGCCCACGGCAGGCGCACCTTGACGTACGTCTGCCAGCGCGACGCGGACAGCGACCGGCTCAGCTCGCCCAGCTCGGCCGGGGTCGAGGTGAGCCCGGCCATCGTCGCCACCACGATCGGGAAGACGCAGATCAGCACCACCAGCACGATCTTCGGCCGGGCGCCGAAGCCCAGCCACACCACGAGCAGCGGGGCGAGCGCCACCTTCGGTATCGAGTTCAGCGCGACCAGCACCGGCAGAGCGGCCCGCTCCAGCGCCCGCCACGCGGTGAGCAGCACCGCGACCAGCAGGCCGAGCGCCACCGCGATGCCGAACCCGGCAAGGGTCTCGGACACCGTGGCACCGGTCTCGCGGATCAGGTAGCCGGGCTGGGCACGGAAGGCCGCCACGATGTCCGGTGGCGCGGGCAGGATGATCTGCCGGATGCCGAACACCGCGGTGGCCGCCCACCAGAGCACCACCGTGCCGACCACCCCGGCGATCGGCAGGGCGGCTCTCACGGGTGTCGCCCGACGGTGGAGTAGGTGAGGATTCCCCGCACCACCAGCCGGGGGTCCTCGGCGAGCCGGCACAGCCGGTCGAGGTCGCGCTCGGTGAGCCCGGCGCCGAGCAGACCGGCCCGCTGCTGCTCGACGTTGACCGCGATGAGCCGCGCCCCCGCGGTGCCGCCCGGCCAGGACCGGGCCCGGACCTCGGTGGTCACGTCGACGAGCCCGGCCGCCAGCATCGCGGCGTGCAGCCGGCAGGCCCACGCCGGATCGTTGCCGTTGCCCGGCAGCAGCCGTCCCACCAGGATGTCGTAGTAGCGTTCGACCAGCTCGGCGGCGGCCTCGTCGGGCGCGGCCAGCACCACCCCGCGGATCGCCGAGGCCCATTCCTCGACGAGCAGGATCCCTTCCGGTACGAGGGACGCCGCCAGCCGTTCCAGCACCTCCACCCGGCTGGGCAGGTGAGACAGCACCAGCCGCGCGTGGATCAGGTCCCACGGCGGTGCCGGGACCGGTTCGGTGATCAGATCGTGGCGCAGCACGTCATAGCCCGCCCCGGCCCGCAGGTGCCGCGGCTTGAGGTCGGTGGCCAGCACCGGCCCGGCCCGCTCGGCCAGCCAGGCCGCGATGCTGCCACCGCCGGCGCCGACCTCCAGGCAGCGCCGCCCGGTGAGGTCGCCGAGGGCCGCGAGCCGCTCGACGGTGAACGGGTCGAGGATCTCGGCGAGCAGCCGGTGCCGCAGCGCCGCGATCGGATCGTCGTTGTCGAACGAGTACGTCCCCCGCCGCGTCGCCATCGGCTCAGCCCGCCGGCGCCAGCGAGAAGTCGACCACCGCGTCCGGGGTCAGGCTGCCCGGCGGGACCAGCCCGTTCCTCTCCAGCGTGGCGATCGCCGTGCCGACCCGCTGCTTGTCGATCACCCCGGACGTCTTCACGTACGGCGTCATCAGGGTGATCTCCCCGACCGCTGCGGTCACGTCCGCCGCCGGCTGCGCCTTCTTCATGATCTCGGCGGCTTCCTGCGGGTGCTCGATCGTGTACGCCAGCCCCTTGAGCGCCGCGTCGCGGAACCGCCGGGCCAGGTCCGGATTGCCCTGCGTGATGCTCACCGACGCGATCAGCCCGTTGCCGTACAGCTCCGGCAGGTAGGTGCTGTACGGCATGACCACGGTCTTCTTGCCACCGGCCGCCTTCTCCAGACCCTTCGCCCCGATCAGGAAGGTGCTCAGCGCGTCCACCCGCCCACCGGCCAGCAGCGCCGGCAACTGCGGCGGCGGCGCGTTGACCCACTGCACCTCGCTCGCGTCGATCCCGGCGAGTTTCGCGTAGCCCGGGAAGAGCAACTGGTTCACCGAACCGGTCGCGGCGCCCAGCTTGTGCCCCTCCAGGTCGGTGGGTTTGGCGACGGCGGAACCCGCCAGCGAAATGATCGAGACCAGCGTCTGCTGGTGGATCGCGGCTATCGCGCGGACGTCCTGGTACTGGCCTTTTCCGGCCAGGATCCAGGCCCCGGTCAGATCGAGATTGGCGAATTGCGCTTTCCCGGCCGCGAGTACCTTCAGGTTCTCCCCGGTCGCCGCGCCGAGCTGAATGGTGACGTCGATCCCGGCGTCCCGGAAATACCCCTTCTCCTGGGCGACCCAGGCGAAGGCGTCACGGCCCACCGCGCCGAAGGCGGTGAGATAGGTGACCCTGTCAGCTGCCGGCCTGCCGCCGTCCGGCTGCTCGTCGTCACCACACGCGGTGAGCGACAACGTCATGGCCATGGTGGCGGCGAGCGTGGCAAAGATACGCCTCATCGGACTTCCCCCGCATCGGTGACACATTGATCAACAACGATACGTTTCCGTGCGGAAGCCTAACCGATCAGTTCAGATCCGCGGTCGCCCACGACCCACCCGATTTCCGTACGCCCCGGCAGGCGCGCCGTTCTTTGCACGGCGTTCCGCGCAGCGATCGCCGCGACAGTCGTCACGGCGATCGGCGGATGCGGCCGGCCGCGCCCCGGGCCACCCAGGGTCAGCCGCATGGCGAGCAGCGACCTGCGGAGTGCGGACCCCGCTCAGCACCTCGATCCGGGCGCCGCCCAGCGACGGCGGTTGTGCCGCCGCTCAGCGACCGCGATCGTGCCGCCGCTGAGCGGCCGGAGTCATCGCGCTCAGCGGCCGAAGGAGAACCGCCGCTTCTTCTGCGGCCGGAAGCCCTGCAGCATGTCCGCGCCCTGGCGCAGCGCCCGGCTCGCCCGGGTGGTCCCCCGCCGCGATTCCAGGCGGTCACTGAGCTTGCGCGCCCCGGCAGCCGCCAGCGGCACCGCGATCGCCATCACCACAAAACGTCGAATGAAGCCGAAAATCATCGGAACACTCCATCATCAGGCCGGACAATGCTTCACAAATACCCGCCTGGCCAGGGAGCCAATCCCCGGGTGAAACCCGTAACGCCGACACCACGCCCTGGTCGCCGATGGTCAGCCGGGTTCGGATTCGTGGCCGGCCGGGTGGGAGCGCAGCAGGCCGGCATAGGCGCGCTCGGCGGTGATGTCGCCGGTGATCACGCGGTGGATGGTGCGGGTGATCGGCATGGGCAGGCCGTGGCGGTCGGCCAGCCGGACGGCGGCGTGAACCGTCTTGACGCCCTCGGCGACCTGGCCCATCTCGGCGAGGATGTCGTCCAGGCCGCGGCCACGGCCGAGCTGCTCGCCGACGTGCCGGTTGCGGCTGTGCGGGCTGATGCACGTCGCCACCAGGTCGCCCATCCCGGCCAGCCCGGCGAGGGTGGTCGGCTCGCCGCCCATCGCGACAGCCAGCGTGGTGAGCTCGGCGAGTCCGCGGGAGATCACCCCGGCCCGGGTGTTGTCGCCGACGCCCAGGCCCTGGGCGATGCCGGTGGCGATCGCCACGACGTTCTTCAGCGCTCCGCCGACCTCGCAGCCGATCACGTCGTGGTTGGTGTAGACGCGCAGCAGGCCGCGCCGGAACACCCGCTGGATCTCGGTGGCCACGGTCAGATCCTCGGTGGCGATCACGGTGGCCGCCGCCATGCCCGCCATGATCTCCTTGGCCAGGTTGGGGCCGGTGAGCGCGGCCGCCGGATGCCCCGGCAGCACCTCCTTGATCACCTCGGTCATCCGCAGCAGCGAGTCCCGTTCCAGCCCCTTGCTGAGGCTGACCACCGGGATCCACGGGTGCAGGTCCGGCTTGACGCGCTCCAGGGTGGCGCGGAACGCCCCGGTCGGCACGCCGACGACGAGCAACTCCGCGTGGCCGGCCGCCTCGGCGAGGTCCGAGGTGGCACGCAGGCGGGGCGGGAGCGGGAAGCCCTGGAGGTAGCGCCCGTTGCTGTGCTTGGCGTTGATCTCGTCCGCGGTCTCGGAGCCGCGCGCCCAGATCAGCGACTCGTGGTCGCGGCGGGTGAGAACGGAGGCGACAGTGGTCCCCCACGAACCAGCGCCCAGCACAGTGATCCGCATGATCGCCCTCCTCCTCGGCGCCTTCGGCGCGCCTTGAGGATACGGCCGCACAGACGTCCCCTAGGTCCGTCCACGCGCGACGAGCAGCCCGCCAGGATCCCGCCATCGCCACACCCGTGACCGTCGGCGTCCGCTCCTGACCCGCGGACAGCGAGCCGGGACCGGACTCCAGGCCGGCCAGCCGGAACCGCGCTGACGAATCCCGGGTCGGAACCGTCGCACGGCTGCCGGCGCGGGACCGGACTCACGTCACGGGACGTCGTCCGGTCCCGCGGGATGCCGGCGGGAGCGGACCTATTGGAAGCTGACGGCGGTCGGGCGGACGACCAGCACCACGCGGTGCTCGGCGTCGCCCGGCGGGCCGTCGAACCGCATGCCGTAGCGGTCGGCCAGCTTGGCGAAGAACTCGGCGCCCGGGTCCGGGTCGGCGCGTTCCAGGACGCCGCGGACCTCGAGGTAGCGGTAGGGCTGGTCCGGGTCGTTCACCGAGAGGCTGACCCGGGGCTCGGCTAGCAGGTTCTGGTATTTGCGGCGGATCGTGGTGTTGGTGAAGTAGAGGTACGTGCCGTCGTAGCTGAACCACATCGGGTTGACCTGGGGCTGCCCGTCGGGGCGGACGGTACCGAGGTGGCCGAAGAGCGGGCGCTCAAGAAGATCGACATGGCTGTCCGGGATGACACTCATAGCTCGACCTTATAACAGAGCCCTGACACTCCGCAGTACACTGTTGCCCATGGAACTCGGTGATCGCCTCGGCCTTGTGATCAAGCGGGCGGAGCAGGCGCTGATCGCGCGCAAGACGGCGGCCTTGCGCGAGTTCGAGCTGACCGTCCCGCAATACGCGGCGCTGCTGCTGCTGGCGTCGGCCGAGGGGATGTCGGCGGCGCAGCTGGCGCGGGAGTCGATGGTGACGCCGCAGACCATGTCGACAGTGCTGGCCAACCTGGAGGCGAAAGGCCTGATCGCCCGCGAGCCGTCCCCGATGCACCAGAAACTCGTGGTCAACCGGGTGACTCCGGCCGGTCACGCCGTGCTGCTGAGAGCCGACGCGGCGGCCAGCCGGATCGAGACCCGGCTGGCCGCCGCGTTCAGCGAGACGGAGCGCGATCAGTTCCGGTCACTGCTCGAGCGCGCCATTGCCGACCTCACCCGCGAGTGATCACCGCGAGCATCGGGGACACGACCTCACGCGCGGGTGATCCAGAAGGTCAGCCCGATCGACTCGTCGGTGAAGGCCCGCGGGTCGGGCCACTCCGGCTCACCGGCGGCGAAGTCGGTGGCCAGCACCTCGTCAGCGACCAACTCACCATGCTCGGTCAGGGCCAACCCGGTCTCCCCCGCCGCACTGAAACGCAGCCGGATCCGGTCGGCGACCTCCAGGCCGCTCGACTTGCGCGCCTCCTGGATCTGGCGGATCGCGTCGCGGGCCAGGCCCGCACGGCGCAGCTCCGGCGTCAGGTGCAGGTCCAGCGCCAGCGTCGCGCCGGCGTCGGAGGCCACCGCCCAGCCCTCCCGCGGCGTCTCGGTGATCACCACCTCGTCCACGGCGAGGATCACCGGCTCCTCGCCGACGGTCACCGTGGCGGCTCCGGTCGTCCGCAGACTGGTTTTCAGCTCCGCGGCGTCCGCGGCCTGGATGGCGGCCGCGACCTGCTGGACCGCCTTGCCGAACCGCTTGCCCAGAGCGCGGAAGTTGGCCTTGGCCGTGGTGTCGACGAGCGATCCGGCGAGTGGCTCGACCGCGTTGACGTTCAGCTCCGCGGCGATCTCGTCGAGCAGCTCGGGCGGCAGGTCGGCCGCGCCGGAGACCAGCGCGCGGGACAGCGGCTGACGGATCTTGAGACCGGACTCGGCGCGGGCGGTGCGGCCCAGCTCGACCAGCCGCCGGGTGGCCGCCATCCGCGCGGAGAGCCGCTCGTCGACAAGCGCGGCATCCGGCTCGGGATAGGCGGCCAGGTGCACCGACTGCGGCGCCCGCGGATCGACGGGCACGATGAGGTCCTGCCAGACCTGCTCGGTGACGAACGGGGTGAGCGGCGCCATGAGCAGAGTCACGGTGCGTAGCGCTTCGTGGAGGGTGGCGAGGGCGGCCGGGTCACCCCGCCAGAACCGGCGACGGCTGCGCCGCACGTACCAATTGGAAAGATCGTCGATGAAGGCGGCGATCAGCTTGCCGGTCTCGTGCGGGTCGAACGCGGCCAGGGCCGCGTCAACCCTCGTGATGAGCTGCTGGAGCTCGGAGAGAACCCACCGGTCCAGGGCGGATCGCTGGGCGGGCGCCGGGTCCGCCTCGGTCGGCGTCCACTTCGCGGTACGCCCGTAGAGCGCCTGGAACGCGACGGTGTTCCAGTACGTCAGCAGGACCTTACGAACCACCTCTTGCAACGCCGCGTGACCGACCCGCCGGGCCGACCACGGTGAGCCGACGGCGGCCATGAACCACCGGACCGCGTCGGCGCCGTGCTGGTCCATCAGCGGGATGGGTTCGAGGATGTTGCCGAAGTGCTTGGACATCTTGCGGCCGTCCTCGGCGAGGATGTGGCCGAGGCAGACGACCGTCTCATAGGACGAGCGGTCGAAGACCAGGGTGCTGACCGCCATCAGGGTGTAGAACCAGCCGCGGGTCTGGTCGATCGCCTCCGAGATGAACTGGGCCGGGAAGCGCGACTCGAACAGCTCACGGTTCTTGTAGGGATAGCCGAACTGGGCGAACGGCATGGAACCGGAGTCGTACCAGGCGTCGATCACCTCGGGGACGCGCCGGGCCGGCGAGTGGCACTCCGGGCACGCGAAGGTCACCTCGTCGATGAACGGCCGGTGCGGGTCCAGGCCGGACAGGTCCCGAGCCGCCAGGCCGGACAACTCCTCCCGGGACCCGACGCAGGTGAGATGGCCGGCCTCGCAGCGCCAGATCGGCAGTGGCGTGCCCCAGTAGCGGTTCCGCGACAGCGCCCAGTCGACGTTGTTGGTCAGCCAGTCGCCGTAGCGGCCGTGCTTGAGGTTCGCCGGCTGCCAGTTGGTCCGCTCGTTCTCCCGGAGCAGGGCGTCGCGCACCGCTGTGGTGCGGACGTACCACGACGGCTGGGCGTAGTAGATCAGTGCGGTGTGACACCGCCAGCAGTGCGGGTACTTGTGCTCATAGGGCTCGTGGCGGAACAGCAGCCCGCTCTCCCGCAGCTCCTCGACGAGCGGCCCGTTCGCCTCACGGAAGAACATGCCGCCGACCAGCTCGATCTCCGGCTCGAACGTGCCGTCGCGCCGCACCGGATTGACCATCGGCAGCCCGTAGGCCCGGCAGCTGGCCAGGTCGTCGGCGCCGAACGCCGGCGCCTGGTGCACCAGTCCGGTCCCGCTGTCGGTCGTCACATAGGTCGCCAGGATCACCAGGTGCGCGTCCGGCACGTCGACCAGCTGGAACGGAGGCTGGTAGGTCCACCGCTCCAGCTCCTTGCCCTGGAATTCCTCGCCGGTCGGCGTCCAGCCCTCGGGGATCAGCGGCTCGGCGACCACCAGGCGCTCCCTGCCGTCGGTGACCACGACGTAGGTCACCGACGGGTGCACCGCGACGGCGGTGTTGGACACCAGGGTCCACGGTGTCGTCGTCCACACCAGCAGCGACGCGCCGCCGGCCAGCGGACCCGAGGTGAGCGGGAACCGCACGTAGACCGACGGGTCGACGTCGGTCTCATAACCCTGGTCCAGCTCGTGATCGGAGAGCGTGGTCTGGTCGCGCGGGCACCACGGCGCCACCCGGAAGTCCTCGACCAGCAGCCCCTTGTCGAAGATCTGCTTGAGCGACCACCACACCGACTCGATGTAGTCCGGGTCCATCGTGCGGTAGGCGTCGTCCATGTCGACCCAGTAGCCCATCCGCCGGGTGAGCTCGGTGAACGCGTCGGTGTGCCGGGTCACCGACTCGCGGCACCGCGCGTTGAACGCGGCGATGCCGAACGCCTCGATGTCCTGCTTGCCGGTGAATCCCAGCTCTTTCTCCACGGCCAGCTCGACCGGCAGGCCGTGGCAGTCCCACCCGGCCTTGCGGGCCACGTGGTAACCCTTCATCGTCCGGTATCGCGGGAACACGTCCTTGAACACGCGCGCCTCGATGTGGTGCGCGCCGGGCATCCCGTTGGCGGTCGGCGGGCCCTCGTAGAACACCCACTCCGGGCGGCCCGCGGACTGCCGCAGGCTCTGCCCGAAGACGTCGCGCTCCTGCCAGAACCGCAGGATCGCGTGGTCGAGAGCCGGAAGATCAACCTGGGCGGGGACCGGACGATACATGCGGACGACCCTACTCAGCGCCGCCCGGCGACGTGGCAGCGAACTTACCTCGGTCGCCCGGCAGAAACGCGACGTACGTCACTCGACCACGTCGGCGGCCGACTCCCGCAGCACACCGCGTCGCGGCCGGCACCTGTCGTCCACGCACCGCCCGGCGAGTACGCCGAATCTTTTCGTACGACCGTCGGGCCGATTTTGTCGGAGGCCCCCGCTACGTTGCCGTCGATGACAGCCGAACTGACGTTTCCGCACCTCCTCGCCCGTCCCGGGCCGGTGACCGATGGCCGCTCGCCGCCACCGGATCGTGGCGGACGAGCCCGGCGGCCGGTGGCTGTGCGATGACGCGCCGGGGGCTCGCCGGATTGGTGCGCCGGTCATTCTCGGTCAGGATGGGCGGATGCGAGTGTCGATCTTGGTCGGTCAGGTGCCGGCGGTGTGGGACGTGGAGACGAACCTGGCCACGGTGCGGGAGGTGGTCGGCGAGGCCCGGGCCGGGGACGTGGTGGTGCTCCCGGAGGGGATGCTGTCGGGCTACGGCGAGGACCTGGGGCCGCTCGGCACGCTCGATCCGGCCGCGGTGACGGACGCGATCGGGCAGGTGGCGGAACTCGCCCGGCGACACGGCGTGCACGTGTTCTGCGGGACGTTGCTGCCGGAAAACGGCGGCTGGGCGAACGCCGGGCTCTACTTCGCGGCCGGCGGAGGACACCAGGTCTATCGGAAGATCAACCTGGCGATGAACGAGCGGGGGCCGCTGGTGGCGGGTGACGGCCTGCCGACGTTCGCGGTGGGCGGGGTGGCGGGGCCGGAGTTCGTCGCCGGGGTGCAGCTGTGCCGGGAGATCAGGTTTCCGGAGCAGTGGCAGCATCTCGCGGCGGCCGGGGCCGAGCTGCTGGTGTATCTGACCAACGCGGCCAATCCCCAGGAGCCGGCCGGGGTGTGGCGCAGCCATCTGATCAGCCGGGCGGCGGAGAACCAGCGGTTCCTGGTGTCGGCGAACATCGTCAGTCCGGCCCAGCACTGTCCGAGCATGGTGGTCTCGCCACGCGGCGAGGTGCTCGCGGAACTGCCCGCCGGGCAGCGTGGCCTGCTGCGGCACACCGTCGACCTGAGGGAGAACAGCGACTGGTATCTCGGTCAGCGCCGTGCGGACGTGCTGTCCCTGGCCTATCACCGCGGCTGAGCGGGGCCGGAGCCAGGCGGTCTGATCAGGGCCGGCCGGGCCGGGACCAGGCAGGCTGGTCAGGGCCGGCCGAGCCGGGACCGGACAGGCGGGTCAAGGCCGAGCGGGGCCGGGGCCAGGAAACCGGGTCAGGGCCGGGAAGGGGCCGACGGCGCAGGCGGTGAGGCCGTGGGACAGCAGGGTTCGGTGGGTGCGGGAGATGGCCTCGTGGCTGCCGACGGCGATGGGGTGCTCGCCGACGCGGCCGGTGTAAAGGACCAGCATCACGGCGTGGGCCAAGGGGATGCCGGGGAGTGCCGACCACAGCGCCGTCACCGCGGAGTCGAGGGTCTGCGAGCGGTCGGCGGCCAGGTACACCGCGGCGGCCGGGGAACGGTCGAGGCGGTGCGGGGCCGGCGCGGGTGGGTCGGCCGACTGCACCGCCGGCCACAGGGCCTCCACCAGGGCGGGCAGGTCGTCGTCCCGGCGGAAGTCGCGGCCGGCGGGGCGGGCCGGGCCGGTGCGGGGCTCGGACGTGACGAACGGATCCGCGCACTCGGGACAGCGGCCGAGGAGGTGGTTGGCCTGGCGGGCGAGTTCGCCGGGGTGTTCGGCGGTGTGCACCAGGTTGGCGAAGGGACCGTTCGCGTAGCGGGAGCGGATGACGCGCTTGATCCGGCGGGCGGCTTCGAAGGCGTCCGGGCCGCGCAGCACGAGGACCTCGGAGCCGGCGGTGCACAGGTAACGGTCGAGGAAGGCGTGCATCAGGACGTGGCCGTCCGCCGAGTACTCCGACCAGAGGAAACGGACGTCGGCGGGGGTCAGGGCCACCGGATGACGGCACACCACGGACAGTCCCTCGGCGGCCACCGCGGCTTCCACGGCGGTGCTCCTGACCGTACGCAAGCAGTCGGGTTTGAGAAGAATGAACGACCGGGACAAACCGCTCCCCTCCCGCCGTGCCGCCCTGACCCGCAACCTTACGGTGCCGGCCGCCGGAGGGGCCGCTCGGCGACGACCAGTTCGGTCGCGCGGTCGCAGGGCAGGCCGGGGGCGGCTTCGGCAAGTCGCTCGAGCAGGACCGGCGCCGGCGACGCTGACCGAGCGAGACCAGCCTTGGCGACACCGGGCGGGCGACACCGGGCGGGCAACACCGGACCTGGCGTCGCCGAAACGGGCACATCCTTGCGGGGCGGCAACGATCCGAGGAGAATCTGGGCAGGTTGATGACCCAGCCGACGCTTCGTGAGGAGATGGCTGGTGTCCGCGATCCCTGAGACCGACAGGAGTTCCGCGCAGCACCCCCAGGTGATCCACCTGGCGGGCGAGCTGGACTGGGGCTCGACAGCGGACCTCGGTCAGCGGTTGATGAGCATCGCCGAGTCGAGTACCGCCGGCACCATCGTGCTCGACCTGTCCGCGGTGAGTTTCCTGGACGCCCACTGCGTCCGCGACATCGTCCGATTCTGGAACGCTCTGACCGCTCGCGATCAGCAATTGTGGGTAGCTGGTCTGCATGGTGTCGCCCGCAAGATCTTCGACATCCTGGAGCTGACACCGATGCTGGCACGTCGGACGGACGATGACGATGGCGTGAGGGAGGCCAGTGACCGAGCCTGACGGACCGGTGGCCCGGCGCGACGACATTCCACCGGACGAACGCCGCCGGCGAGCCGACCTGTGGGAGGCCAGCGCCGACGAGCGCGAACGGCTCGCCGACGAGCGGGAACGGCTGGCCGACGAGCGCGAGTCCCTCGCCGACCAGCGGGAGCGGATCGACGACCGGCACGAGCAGACCCTGGACCGGCGGGAACCCGGCCGGGCGACACGTGCCTCGAGCGCCGGCCAGCCGGGCGACGACGATGACGAGGCGGCGGCGACGCTGGCGGCGGTGCGCCAGGCCGAGATGGCGGTGCGGCGCGCGGAGGCGGAACTGGAGCGGACCCGGCAGGCGGCCGCCCGGGTGCGGGCCCGCGCGGACCTGCGCCTGGCCGGTGCCGAGCGCGCCGCCACCGCGCGCGACCAGGCGGTGACCGCCGATGCCGAGGAGTCCGCCTGGCTGGCGGACCGGCGTGACTTCGTCGCCGCCGAACGCGAGGTGCAGGCCGCCGCCCGCGACGACCTGGCGGACCGGCGCGAGGAGGCCGCCGGGCAGCGCGAACGCCTCGCCGATCAGCGGGAGTACGACCTGCTGGATCGGGAGCACCGGCTGGATCGGCTCGGCCCGGCCGGCCGGCAGTCCCGGACGGCACGGTCCGGCGACGATCCGGCGCTGGACGCGAAGGCGCGGGCGGCCGGTCAGCGCCAGCGGGCCGCGGCGAGCCGGCGCGCGGCGGCGCACGACCGCGCCGAGGCGGCCCGGGTGTGGGGGCCGCAGACGTACGGGCCGATGCTGCTGGCCAGCTTCGCCCCGCTGGCCCGGCAGTTGCTGGACAACGACGACCTGTCCGCCGCGCTCACCCAGGTGCTGAAGTTCACCGTGGAGGCCGTGGCGGGATGCGACTACGCCAGCATCACGCTGGTGCGGCACGGCCGCGTCGTCGACACCGTGACCAGCGACGCGGACGCGGCCGAACTCGACGACGTGCAGTTCGCCACCGGCATCGGCCCGGCCGTGGAGGCGATGTCCGGCGTGCAGCCGGTCCACGTCCCCGACCTGTCCGCCGGGAAACGCTGGCCGGTGCTCGCCGCCACCGCCGTCGAGCTGGGCGTCTGCAGTGCTCTCTCGTTCGGTCTCTACGTCCACCGGCCGCCCGATCGGTCGGCGCTCGGCGCCTTCACCCTGTACGCCTCGGCTCCCGGCCCGTTCGGCGAGGAGGACCACGACTTCGGGTCCATCCTGGCCGCCTATCTGTCGGTGGCCGCCGCCACGGCACAGCGCCGCGACGAGGTCGACCGCCGGGAGGCGGCGTTGCATCGGGGCCTGAGCACCCGCGACGTCATCGGGCAGGCCAAGGGGATCCTGATGGAACGCGAGCGGCTGTCCGCCGGGGAGGCCTTCGACCGGTTGCGTCGCGTCTCCCAGCGGCTCAACCGCAAGCTCACCGACGTCGCCCAGCACCTCGCGGAAACCGGCGAGCTGCCCGCCTAGGGACCGGGCCCTATGCCCACTCGTGGGTCAGGACGGCGTACAGGTCGGAGTCCCGCCAGCCGTCGCGGATCAGCTCGGTCTCGCGCATCCGGCCCTCGTGACGCATGCCGATCCGGGTGAGGACCCGGGCGGAGGCGACGTTGCGCGGGTCGCAGGTGGCGTACACCCGGTGTCGCCGGTGCTCGCCGAACGCCGCGCCCACCATCCACCGGGCCGCCGCGGTGGCCAGTCCGCGCCCCCAGAATCCCGGGTGCAGCGAGTAGCCGATCTCGGCCTGATGCTCGCCGCGCAGGCCCAGCTCGGCACTGCCGGCGACGACGCCGTCGGCGACGATCGCGAAGACGAAACGGGTCGGGTCCGGCTGCTGCCAGGCCGCCGCTGCCGCACTGACGAACGCCTCGGTCTCCCGCGCCGTGTTCGGTCCCCACGCCTGGTACCGGCACACGTCGAGGAGCTGCGCGAACTCGTGCACCGCCGGCCAGTCAGCGACGGTCATCGGCCGCAGCGCGACGGACGTCATCGGGCGACCGCGCTCGCCTGCCGGGCCAGCGGGCCACGGCGGTCGGTGATCGTCCGGGCGGTCGGCATGCCGCCGGCGGTGGCGAGCCGGCCGAGGGGTCCGGTGGGAGACAGCATGCGAGGATCATGCCGGACGGGGCAACCGCGGCGCCCATCGAGGTGACGACGGCTCGGCCGGCCTCACAGGAATCGCACATTCGTTGAGGCGGTGGCATCGCTGCGCCAGAATGCCAGCCGTGACCGCCCGCATCCTCGTCGCCGACGACGATCCGAAGCACGTGCGGCTGATCCGGCTCTACCTGGAGCGGGAAGGCCATCAGGTGCTCACCGTCGGTGACGGCCGGGCGGCGCTGGAGCAGACCCGCGCCCGCCGCCCCGACCTGCTCGTCCTGGACGTGATGATGCCCCTGGTCGACGGCCTGGACGTGTGCCGGATCCTGCGCGCCGAGGCCGACCCGGCACTGTCCGGGGTGGCGATCCTGCTGGTCACCGCCCGGTCCGCGGAGAACGACATGCTGCTCGGGCTGGACATCGGCGCCGACGACTACCTGAGCAAACCGGTCAGCCCGCGGGAGCTGACCGCCCGGATCCGGGCCCTGCTGCGCCGGGTCCGCGGCGGGGAGAACCGCGAGGTGCTGCGGGTCGGTGACCTGGAGGTGGACGCGCCCCGGTTCGAGGTGCGGGTGGGCGGGCGGGCGGTGCGGCTGACCGCCAAGGAGTTCGCCATCCTGGAACTGCTCGCCCGGGAGCCGGGCCGGGTGTTCACCCGCGGGCAGATCATCGACAAGACGTTCGGGTTCGAGAACGACGTCTCCGAGCGCACCGTCGACGCGCACGTGGTCAACCTGCGCCGCAAGATCGAGATGGATCCGGCCGAGCCGCGCTACGTGCAGACCGTGTACGGGCGCGGCTACCGGATGGGCGAGCGGTGAGTTTCCGCCTGCGGATCTTCCTGCTGGTGCTGGTGGTGGCCGGCACCGCGATCGGCGCGACCGCCTGGCTCACCCTCAGCCTCACCTCCCGCGAGGTGACCCGGCTCAGCGCCGCCCGGGACCGGCACCAGGCGGAGATCGCCGGGGCGATCCGCCGGTTCGGGGTGACCAACGGGCGGTGGAACGGCGTCGACGCGGTGGTGGCGGAGCTGTCCGAGCGCACCGGCCTGCACATCCGGGTGGAGACCGAGGGCGCCACGCTTGCCGATTCGGACGTGCTGCGCGACCAGGTCGTCGGGCCGGTGCAGCGGCTGTCCACGCCCGTCGACCCGTACCCGGTGCTGGACGCCGGGACGCCGCGGCCGGCGAGCACTGTCGCGGTCGCCGCACCGATCCCGGCGCGGCCCGTGCTGCCGGCCGACCTGTTCGCCACCACGCCGGGCGGCAGCGGGCTGCGCACCCCGGAGCAGAGGGCGTACTTCCAGCTGGTGCAGTACCGGGCCGCACTGGTCGCGGTGCGCTGCGCGGCCGGCGAACACGCCGTCGCACTGCCCACGCTCGGCTCCGAGACCGCGCCCTACCTGACGCCGGAGCAGCGCGCCGCGGCGCCCGAGTGCGTGCGGGCCGGCCAGCGGAAAGTGCTCCACGACACGGACTGGCTCGACCAGTGGTGGGAGCAGTTCGCCCAGTGCCGGGACGATCCGCCGAGCGACTTCGAGCAGTGCCTCGGACCGGCCTTCACCGAGGCGGTGTCGACCACCGGGGCGATTCCGGTGCGGATCTATTTCGGGGCCGGGCGCGACCAGGGTCTGGCCGGGCTGGGCCGCCCCGCGCTGTTCGGTGCCGCCGGGCTGCTGGTGGCCGCGGCGCTCGGCACCGCCTGGATCGCCCGCCGGATCAGCCGGCCGGTGCGCGCGATCACCGGGGCGTCGCTGCAGCTCGCGGCGGGCCGGCTGGACGTCCGGGTGCCCGCCTCCGGCAAGGACGAGCTGGCGTTCCTGACCGCGTCGTTCAACGCGATGGCCGAGGCGATGCAGCGCAGTGAGGAACGGCAGCGGCGGCTGGTCGCCGACGTCGCCCACGAGCTGCGCACGCCGCTGTCCAACCTGCGCGGCTACCTGGAGGGGCTGGCCGACGGGGTGGTCGAGCCGACGCCTGAGCTGTTCGCCTCGCTGCACGAGGAGACGCTGCTGCAACGCCGGATCCTCGACGACCTGCAGGTGCTGGCGCTCGCCGAGAACGGGGACCTGGCGTACGCCATCGCACCGCTGGACCTGGCGGAGCTGGCCGGGTCGGCGGTGACCGCGCACCGGGCGGTGGCCACGAACGCCGGCCTGCGCCTGCTGGTCGACGCGCCGGAGCCGGTCGAGGTGCAGGCGGATCCGGACCGGCTGCGCCAGGTGCTCGGGAACCTGCTCAGCAACGCCATCCGGTACACCGACGCCGGTGGGCAGGTCGAGGTGCGGGTGAGCCGGGACGAGCTGACGGCGATCCTGACCGTACGCGACACCGGGGTCGGGATGAGCGCCGAGGAGGTGGCCCGGGTGTTCGACAGGTTCTGGCGGGCGGACCCGGCCCGGCACCGGGCGACCGGCGGGTCCGGGCTGGGACTGACCATCTCCCGGCGGATCGCCGAGGATCACGGCGGGACGATCACCGCGAGCAGCGCGCCGGGGCTCGGGTCGACGTTCACGGTCCGGCTGCCCGCCCGGATGCGGTAAGGCGGCCGCGCTCCGGCGTACCGGAAGCGGATCTGACCGGACGTGCCGCGGACCCGGAGCCTAGCGACGGGATGTGGTCCTGTCGGCGGCGACCGGACGCGGCTCGTGGCGCGTCAGCCTGCTGCGCGGACCGGGAACGGAGCGGTGGGCGCGGGCCTCGGCCTGCGGGAAGACGAAACGCTTGAACGCCCACAGCCGGAACACCATGGCGATCAGGGTGCCCAGGATGATGCCGCTGACGAAGTCGGCGATCTCCTGGACCGGGCGGCTGACGTCCGGGACCCGCAGGTCCAGCAGGTAGCGGGAGACGGCGAGCGGCAGCACGTTGAGACCGATGCCGATCGCGCTGACCGCGAAGAACAGCGCCGCCTCGTGATGCTGCTCACGGCCGCCGCGGGTACGGAACGACCACTCCCGGTTCAGCACATAGGACAGGATCGTGGCGACCACGGTGGCGAAGGCCAGCGCGGTGACCGGCTTGTCGTGCAGCACGGTGAGTTTGAGCAGATAGTTCAGGGCGGTGGTGGCGACGAAACAGATGCCGCCGACGACCAGGAACTTCGCCGCTTCATGGTGTTTGCGCCACAGCCGGTTCAGCCACATTCGCGCGAGTCTAGAGGGGTTTTCTGAGCGCTGCCGTAAAGCGGTGGCGGCCGATCATGGGCGGCTGGGAGGCTCCGGGACATGCGCCTGAACCACCGCACCCTGGCCAGCAAGATCATCGGCAGCGACCTGCCCTACACCGTGCTCACCCCGCCGGACTGGTCGCCGGAGGAGGCGTTACCGCTGGTCCAGGTGTTGCACGGGGCGAATTCGTCGGCCGAGGTGCTCGCCATGATGCAGCCGATCGCCGAGGGGATCGACCTGCCGCGCGCGCTGATCGCGTGTGTCTCCACGCCCACCGTCGGCGGTTTCTACCTCGGTCCGTGGGAGCGGGTGGTCGCCGACGAGCTGCCGGCTGAGTTCAACGTCACTCGGATCGCGCTGCTGGGTAGCTCGATGGGCGGGTTCGGGGCGCTGCGGATCGCGTTCGCCGACCCCCGGCGGTACAGCGCGGTCGCGGCGATCTCCCCGGCGCTGATCCCGGAGGGCGAGCCGCGCGCCCGCAACACCCTCAGCGTGCTGGCCCAGCTCGCCGAGGAGACCGACGAGGACGTCCCGCGGCGGCTGCGCGCCAACGCCGACGCGATCCGGGCCGGCGGCCTGCCGATCATGCTGCGCTGCGGCGACCGGGACGTGTTCAACATGCACGACGGCACCGAGCAGCTGCACCGCCTGCTCTGGGACCTGGACATCGCGCACGACTACCACCTGGTGCGCGACGGCGACCATCTCGGCCCCGAGGCGACCGCGTCGCTGCGCGCGGCGTTCGCCTTCGTGGCCGGGGCGCTGACGCCGCCGAGCGCACGGGATCGCGAGCTGGAGCAGGCCTGGCGCGACTGGCAGACGGCCGGCAAACCGGGTGATCCGCCGCACCTGGACGCCTTCGGTCCGTCGGCGTCGACCGCCGTGCGGGTGATGATGGCCGACGACCTCGCCGAGGCCGCCCGCCGCGACCCGACCGCCGCCCGGCGGTACGGCGTGCTGCGATGAACCCGGCGCTCGCCCGCGCCCTGATCGACGCCCAGTTCCCGCGGTGGCGTGACCTGCCGATCGAGCGGGTCGGCACGCACGGCACCGTCAACGCCGTCTTCCGGCTCGGCGACCGGCTGTCGGCGCGTTTCCCGCAGCGGGACGAGGATCTGGCCGCCGAGGCCGCGGCCGCCCGGGAGCTGTTCGGCGCGACCCGCTTCGCCACCCCGGAGCCGGTCGCGCTCGGCGAGCCGGGCCCCGGCTTCCCCCGGCAGTGGGCCGTGCAGACCTGGCTGCCGGGCACCGTCACCAGCGAGACGTCGCACGCGGCGAGCGAGGAGCTGGCGCGCGACCTGGCCGAGTTCATCGGTGGCGTGCGGGCCCTGGACACGCGCGGGCGGACGTTCGGCGGCCGGGGCCGGGGCGGGCACCTGCCCGACCACGACGACTATCTGGCCGACTGCTTCCGGCGCAGCGAGGGCCTGCTCGACGTCCCGCGGCTCCGCCTTCTCTGGGCCCGGCTGCGGGAACTGCCCCGCGAGGCGCCGGACGCGATGTGTCACCGCGACCTGATCCCCGGCAATCTGCTCGCCGACGGCGACCGGCTCGCCGGGGTGCTGGACGTCGGCGGCTTCGGCCCCTCGGATCCGGCCCTGGACCTGGTCTGCGCCTGGCACCTGTTCGACGCGGCCGCCCGGGAGGTGCTGCGTACCGAGCTCAGGTGTGGCGAGCTCGACTGGGAGCGGGGCCGGGCCTGGGCGTTCCAGCAGGCCATCGGCCTGGTGTGGTACTACGACCGGACCAACCCGGTGATGGCCCGCCTCGGCCGCAGCACCCTGCGCCGCCTGCTCGACGGATAGCGGGGCCGGGCCGGGACGTTTCGGTCGTACCGGGACGAGCAGCACCCGGGGCGACCGATGATCTTGGGCTGGACCGTCCGATAGGTGGGTATGGGACGGGCGGCTCGGCGTGGAAAAGTGTCCGGGTGCAGATCGATCTGGGTGATGCCGCCTCGGCCGTCGGGACAGCTCGCGACGGCGGGCGGGTGGTCAGCGTCGAAACCGCGGGGCGTCGCGCGGCCGGCTGTCTGATCACCGGGCGGCTGGTGCTCACCTCGGCCCACGCCGCTCCGGCCGTCGGCTCGGAGGTGACCGTGTGCCTGGCGGCCTCCGGGCGCGGCCTCACCGGCGTAGTGGCCTGGCGGGGCACACCGGGCGGGCCGGACGACGCCGCGCTCGTCCGGATCGAGGACACCGCCGGGGCCGAGGTCGCCGGGCCGGACCCGGTGTTCGGGCGGATGGTGACGGACCGGCCGGACCGGCCGGCGCGGGCGTGGGGTGTCCAGCGGCGGGACTGGCCGGTCGGCGCGGCGCCGCGGCCGGTGGCCGGCGCGCTCCACGAGAACCGGTTCGTGCCCGGCGACGCCGGCGACCTCGGCGGCTCCGGGGAGCCGGCGGCCGGGCTGTCCGGTGCGGCGGTGTTCTGCGCCGGGCTGCTGGTCGGCGTGGTCGGCGACGGCCTCGGGGTCACGCTGGTGAGCGCGCTGTGCCGGGAGCGGGGGTTCCTCGAGGTGGCCGGGACCGCGGTGTCCCGGCTGTCGCCGGTCGAGCTGGCCGGGGCTCAGGTGACCGAGCCGGACGCGCCGCGGTCACCGGCGGCGCTGCTGCGGGCGGAGAGCCGGGTGGTCGGATTCCGCGGGCGGCACCGGCTGATGGACGAGCTGGGCGCCTGGTGTTCCGGGGCCGGGTTCGCGGCGCTGCTGCTGCACGGGCCGGCCGGGCAGGGCAAGTCGCGGGTCGGGCACGAGTTGGCCGGGCGGCTGACGGCGGCCGGCTGGGCGGTCCTGTGGCTGGGCGAGTCCGCGCCGGACGAGGCGATCGCCGCGGTCGGCGACGTGGTGGTGCCGCTGCTGATCGTGGTGGACGGGGCGGAGGACCGCGCCGGGCAGATCCGGACGCTGCTGGCGGCCTGCGCCCGGCACGACGGCGCCCGGCCGCTGCGGGTGCTGCTGCTGGCCCGCAACGCCGGCGACTGGTGGCGGATGCTGCGCGACGAGCGGCTGCTGGGCGGCACCGCCGTGGTGGACCTGCCGGTGCTCGACGACGACCCGGACGGGCGGGCCACGGCGTACCGGGAGGCGGTGCACGCGCTGGCGGCCGCGCTGCCGGGGGTGCCCGGGCACGCCGCGCACCACTGGCCGACCGTCGCGGAACGGCTGACCGGGCAGCCGCACGACGCCGGCGGCCGGGCACTGAGCGTGCAGATGCGGGCGCTGGCCGACCTGCTGGACACCGCCGGGTTCGGCATCGCGGCGGGCTCGCGCAAACCGGCGGAGGACCGGCTGCTGACCCACGAGCAGCGGTACTGGTCGTTCACCGCCGCCTGGCACGGCCTGGACCTGCCGGATGTGGCGGCGCAGGACGTGCTCGCCGTCGCGGTGCTGGTCAGCCCCACCGACGAGGAGCAGGCCGACCGGCTGCTGAGCGCCGTCGCCGCGCTCGCCGGCCGGCCCCGGGAGCTGCGCGACGCGGTCCGGACCTGGCTGGCCGACCTCTTCCCCGCCGCCGGCGCCCGGCCGTGGGGCGGCCTGCGGCCGGACCGGCTCGCCGACCGGTTCGCCGGGCTGCGCCTGGCGGCCTCCCCCGGCCTGGTCACCCCACTGCTACCGATCCTCACCGAGAGCCAGCGCCGGCGGGTGCTGACCCGGTGGGCGCGAGCCGCGCGGCAGCCGGATCTGACCGACCGGCTCAGCGTCCCGCTGACCAGCCTCTGCGTCCGGCACGCCGGCCTGCTCACCGAGGCCATGGTGGCGGCCGCGGCCAGCGTCGCGGGCGCCGCGCCGCTGGTCACCGCGATACGGCGGATCGGCGCCGACCCGGAGGCCGACCCGGAGGCCGGCGTGGACCGGCTGGTCGCCATCGCCGACCGGCTCCCCCGGACCGGTGACCTGGCGCCGCTGGCCGCCGAGATCACCCAGCGGATCGCCGACCGGCACCGGCGGGCCGGGCGGGAGCCGGAGCTGGCCACCGCGCTGAACAACCTGTCGGTACGCCTCGGTGACCTCGACCGGCACGCCCCGGCGCTGGCCGCGATCGAGGAGGCGGTGGTCGTGCACCGCCGGCTCGCCGCTGCGGAGCCCGCCACCTACGAGGCGGCGCTGGCCCGGTCGCTGGGCAGCCTGGCCGTCCGGCTCAGCGTGCTGGATCAGCCGGAGCCGGCGCTGGGCGCGGCGGCCGAGGCTGCCGAGATCTACGGCCGGCTCGCCGAGGCGGACCCGGACAGCCACCGGTCCGAGCTGGCCGGCGCGCTGCTGAACCTGTCCCTCGGGTTCGGTGCTGTCGAGCAGTATCCGCAGGCCCTGGCCGCCGCGGAGGAGGCGGTGGTGCTGCACCGCCGGCTCGCCGAGCAGGAGCCGGCGGAGTTCCTGCCGCAGCTGGCGGCGGCGCTCAGCGTGCTCGGCATCAACCTGGGGATCCTGGACCGCAACGAGCCGAGCCGGACGGTGGCCGAGGAGGCGGTGGCGCTGCGGCGGCGGCTCGCCGAGCGGCAGCCGGACGCGTACCTGCCGAGTCTGGCGTCCGCGCTGACCGATCTGGCGGTGCGGCGGATCGTGCTCGGGGAGAAGGCGGCGGCCCTGGCCGCGGTGGAGGAGGCGCTGACCATCCGCTATCAGCTCGCCGAGGAGCGCCCGGAGACAGCAGGCGAGGATCTCCAGTGGTCGCTGCACGTGCATCGGGTGATCTCCGGGCAGGAGGCCGACCAGCACCCTGTCCGATAACGTTCACGGCGTTCGATGACTGCCGTGCGAGGACGAGGAGGGCGACGTGGCGGTTGCGCCGATCGAGCCGGATCAGACCGGGATGCTCGACACCGGCGACGGCAACGCCGTCTACTGGGAGACCTGCGGTAACCCGGACGGCGTACCGGTGCTGGTCGTGCACGGCGGGCCGGGTGCCGGATGCTCGGTCGGCATGCGCCGGTCCTTCGACCCGCAGCGGTACCGCATCATCCTGTTCGACCAGCGCAACTGCGGTCGCAGCACGCCACACGCGAGCGACCCCGGGACCGACCTGAGCCGCAACACCACCGAGCATCTGATCGGTGACATGGAACGGCTGCGCGAGCACCTCGGGATCCGGACGTGGCAGCTCTTCGGCGGCTCCTGGGGTGTCACGCTGGCGCTGGCCTACGCGCAGCGCCATCCGGACCGCGTCGCCGGCATGCTGCTGGTCAGCATCACGTCGGGGCGCCGGTCCGAGCTGGACTGGCTGTACCGGGGCGCCGGCCGGATGTTCCCCGAGGCGTGGGCGCGGTTCCGGGATTTCGCCGGTGCCGCGGACCACCGGCTGCCGACCGACGTCGAGCCGCCGATCGAGGATTTGCTGATGGCATACTCCCGGCTGCTGGACAGCGCCGACCCGGACCTGCGACGGCGAGCCGCCACCGAGTGGCTGGCCTGGGAGGACGCGCTCATCTCACTGGAGCACAACGGCAAGCCGGGACAGTACGGCAGGCGTTCCGACGAGGCGGCGCTGGCCTTCGTCCGGATCTGCGCCCACTACTTCGCGAACGGCTGCTTCCTCGACGACGGCGTGCTGCTGCGCGAGGCGGGCAGGCTGACCGGCATTCCCGCCGTCCTGGTACACGGGCGCGGCGACCTCGGCTCCCCGGTCATCACCGCGTGGGAGCTCGCGCGGGCCTGGCCCGATGCCGAGCTGGTCGTCGTCGAGGACTCCGGCCACACCGGCGGCGCCGCGATGGCCGAAGCCCTGCGGGCCGCCGGCGACAGGCTGGCCGGCCGGATCTCCGCGCGGGCGGCGGGCCACTGAACGTCGCCGGTCACGGCGTACCGGAAGCGGATTGTGAGTTTCTGGTGAAGAAGTCACACGGGTTCCGGTCAGCGCAGGGAAGCGTGCAGGAACCGCACAGGATCTTCACAAGCTGACCCTACGGTCGCCTCCTCACGACCACGAGGGGGAGGCCGAGATGTGCGGTCTGAGCGCGTACTTCAGCAACCGGCCCGGTGCCGGGCCGCTGGACGAGGCGGGCGCGGCGGCCTTCGCCGCGGCATTGGCCACGATGCGGCATCGCGGGCCCGACGACACCCGGATCGTGCACGGCGACGGGTACGCGCTGGGGTTCAACCGGCTCGCGATCATCGACCGCGAGCAGTCGGCGCAGCCGCTGCACTACGCGGACCGGTGGTCGGTGGTCTTCAACGGGGAGATCTACAACTACCACGAGTTGCGGGCCGAGCTGATCCGCGAGCACGGGGCGACGTTCGCCACGCACGGCGACACCGAGGTGCTGGCGGCCGCGTTCCACCACTGGGGTGAGGCGGCGCTGCCCCGGCTGCGCGGGATGTTCGCGTTCGTCGCCTACGACCACCGGACCGGGACGGTGCACGCGGCCCGGGACGCGTTCGGGATCAAGCCGCTCTACCTGGTGGAGACCGCTGACGGCCTGTGGCTGGCCAGCGAGCGCAAGGCCCTCGACCCGTTCGCCGCGCCGCCCGGCGGTGCGCTCGACACCGACGCGCTCGGGCACTACCTGAGCTTCCAGTTCGTGCCGGACCCGAGCACCCTGCACCGGCACATCCGGCGGCTGCCACCGGGGCACCGGCTGGTCTGGACACCCGGCGGCGGCGTGCGCGAGCACCGCTGGTTCCGGCCGTCGCTGCGCCCGCTGCGCCTGCAACCCGAGGTCGCCCACCAGGCCATTCAGGACGCGCTGCGCGCCAGCGTACGCAAACACCTGCACGCCGAGGTCCCGGTCGGCACGTTCCTCTCCTCCGGCGTCGACTCGTCCGCCGTCGCCGCCCTGGCCGCCGAGGCGCGACCGGGCATCCACGCGTTCACCGCCGGGTTCGCCGCCGACGGGTACTCGGAGATCGACATCGCCCAGGACACCGCCCGGCAGCTGGGCATCCCGCTGACCCCGACGGTGGTCACCGACGAGCAGGTGCTGGCCGAACTGCCGCGCATCGTGCAGCTGCTCGACGACCCGGTCGCCGACCCGTCGCTGATCCCGCTGTACTTCCTGGCCCGCACCGCCTCCCGCCAGGTGACAGTGGTGCTCTCCGGGGAGGGCGCCGACGAGCTGTTCGGCGGTTACCGGATCTATCGCGAGCCGCTGTCGCTGGCCACCGTCGACAGGCTGCCGCCGAGCCTCAAGCGCGGCCTGCACCACCTCGCCCAGGTGCTACCGGAGGGCGTCCGGGGCCGGTCGTTCCTGGAGCGCGGCACCACGCCGATCGAGCAGCGCTATTACGGCAACGCCCGGATCTTCGACCCGGAGGAGAAGGCCCGGATCATGCGGTTCACCGCGGAACCGCACACCGCGATCACCGCCCGGCTGTACGCCGAGACCGCCGATGTGGACGAGGTGGCCTCCATGCAGTACGTGGACCTGCACACCTGGCTGCCCGGCGACATCCTGGTCAAGGCCGACCGGATGAGCATGGCGCACAGCCTGGAGCTGCGGGTCCCGTTCCTCGACCAGCAGGTGTACGCGGCAGCCGCCGGCCTGGCCACCGACCTGAAGCTGCCGCCGGGGTCACGCACCACCAAGGCGGCGTTGCGCGAGGCGATGCGCGGGATCGTGCCGGAGTCGGTGCGCGACCGGGCCAAGCTGGGCTTCCCGACCCCGACCCGGCTGTGGCTGCGCGGCCGGATCGGCGACTGGGTCGATCACCTGCTGGCCACCTCACAGACCGGCCACCTGCTGGACCTGGAGTATGCCCGGGGTCTGCTCGCGGAGCACCGGGCCGGCACGGCCGACCGGTCGCGCAAGGTGTGGACGGTCGCGATGTTCTGCCTCTGGCACGCGATCAATGTGGAGCGGACCATCGTGGTGCCCCGGGCGGAGCAGGTCCCGGTGCCGCACTGAGGTCCCGGCCCTCCTGACGCTGCCGGTCGGATCACCGTCCTCCCTCGTCGCTCTGCCGACAACCGTATATCAGCATCCTTAGGTAAGCATGCTTGAATCAGGAGCTTGTTCTTCGTTACGCTGATCTCATGGTCCGTTCGGTGAACCAGGTCGCGCTGTCCGTGCGACGCGTCCAGCACCGGCACCACCGCGCCCTGACCGCCACGCTGTCCCACCTGGGGGTCTCCCTGGTGCAGTGGGATGCCCTGCGTCACCTGCACGAGCACCCCGACGCGTCACTGCACGACCTGGCACAGCTGACCTTCCAGACCGACCAGTCGTTCGGCACCCTGGCGGCGCGGATGATCGATCGCGGCCTCATCGAACGCGTGCCCGCACCCGGCCGGGCGATCCGGCACAGGATCACCGACGCGGGCGAGAAGATCCGCGACGAGGGCACCCGGCGGGTGTCCGCAGTGCTCGCTCAATCGTTCGCGGGGCTCGACGCGCAGCAGCTCGATCAGCTCGGTGCGCTGCTCGAGCTGGTCCTGCGGCAGCCGCTGGACCCGGAGACCACCGGCCGCGACTGATCCCGCGGCCGGCGACCGTGACTGATCCCGCGGCCGGCGGCCGTGACGTCTGGCGCGTCGATCACGGGGCGGCCCGCACTGCTCCGGTCCGGAGGATCGAGGCGCGGTAAATGCCGGCGCGTCCTGTCTACCGTGGCGCCGTGATCGGCAAGGCACCGCGACGCTCGGCATTGGGCGGGCTTGGGCGCTGGCCGTCGGCGGCGCGGCGCTAGCAGCGCTGCCGGTGCTCCTGGATCCGATCACGAGAACCACGGACTGCCCGAACTACGGCGCTGCCCGCAACGCGAGCGTGTTCGCCAATGGGGACTGGGACTTCTCCTTTCCGGGCGATCCAGGCGCCCTGGACGCGACGAGGCGGCAAACTAAGGTTCCTTATATAACCAAGCTGATATAGGATGGTGTCACCGAAACGAGAGAAAAGAGCCCGGCATGACGACGACCTCGCCGACCGTGTACACCGTTCACCGGCCCGGCACCACTGCGGTCCCGCTCACCGTCGACGAGGCCGGCGCCGGGCACCCGTTCCTGCTGCTGCACGGCGGCGCCGGCCCCGCCTCCGTCCTACCGTTCGCCGCGCAGCTGGCCGCACAGCGACCGGCCCGGGTCCTGACGCCCACCCACCCCGGCTTCAACGGCACCCCGAGACCCGACGACATCACCGACGTGCGCGCCCTGGCCCACCTCTACGTCGCCCTGCTCGACCAGCTCGACCTCCACGACGTCACCCTGGTCGGCAGCTCCATCGGCGGCTGGATCACCGCCGAGATCGCCCTGCTGGCCAGCCCTCGCATCGCCAGCGTGATCATCATCAACGGCGTCGGCGTCGACGTCCCCGCCCACCCGGTCGCCGACTTCTTCGCCCTCACCCTCGACCAGCTGACCGACCTGTCCTACCACGACCCCGACCGGTTCCGGCTCGATCCCGCCACCGTCACGGACCGCCAGAAAGCGCTCATGGGCGCCAACCGGCAAGCCATCGCCCTCTACGGCGGCAGCTCCATGACCGACCCCACCCTCGCTGGCCGCCTCACCCGGGTCACCGTCCCCACACTCGTCCTGTGGGGCCAGAGCGACCGCATCGCCACCCCCGACTACGGACGCGCGTACGCCGCCGCCATCCCCGGCGCCCGCTACCAAGCCCTCGACCAGGCCGGCCACCTCCCCCAGATCGAAACCCCCGCGGCCACCCTCACCGCCGTCTGGGGCTTCGCCGACCAGCACGCCACCGCGCGCCCCACCCACTGATCAGGCACTGACTCCCGCCCTGGGGCAGCCCGGGCCGACCGGCAGTGGGTGGCCGTTGACCGGTGACGTCAACCTGTCGGTCAACAGAACGAGCCCGGCGGAGCTGACGGGATGACGAGCCTGTGGCGCAACCGGGACTTCACCGCCCGGTGAACCGGTCAGGTGATCGCCACCGGCTCGGCGCGCGACGCCGGGCTCGTCGGTGCGGCCGGGTCGCTGCCCTGGGGTGTGCTGCCGCGGGGTCGCTGCCGGCGGGGTTCCGGCTCGACGAGGTCGGTCCGACGGGGACTGTCTGGGCGCCGACCGGCATCATGTTCGTCACCGCCGACGCGGCCACCGTCGGCCCGGCGGTCCGCAAGGCGCCCCGGCTGGTCCCGGACGGAGCCGCACGGTGAGGATCAGCCCACCCGCCGGCGCCGCGTGAAAGGCGGCGGCCGGTGCCGGCCGATCAGGATCAGCCGGCCCGCCGGCGCGCCCGCCTGGCCGCCAGCTCGTCACCCGCGGCCGGCCCCTCGGGCCGCTCGTCGACCGGCTGCGGCGCGGCCGGCTCGGCCGGCAGGTGCGACAACGAACCCTGGATCTCCTTGAACGCACCGCCGATCGCGATGCCGAACACGCCCTGGCCGCCCTGCAGCAGGTCGACGACCTCCTCCGGGGAGCGGCACTCGTAGACGGTGGTGCCGTCCGAGATCAGCGTGATCCCGGCCAGGTCCTCGACACCGTGCGAGCGCAGCGTCTCGATCGCCCGGCGGATGTTCTGCAGCGACACCCCGGCGTCCAGCAGACGCTTGACGACCTTGAGGACCACCAGGTCGCGGAAGGAGTAGAGGCGGGAAGTGCCGGAACCGGAGGCGTCCCGCACGCTCGGCACCACCAGCGTGGTCCGCGCCCAGTAGTCGAGCTGGCGGTAGCTGATGCCGACCGCCTGGCAAGCCGTCACTCCGCGATAGCCGACCGAGCCGTCCTCGCCGACGAGTGGGCCTTCAAGAGGCTGCTCGTGCACGCGACTACCTCCCCGCTGCCCATGATCAACAGATCTGGGCGGTGCCGGTTCACCTGGACTTCACGAGCGTATATCTCAGTCACTGGCGAAACATGGAGGTAACCGCACGACACGCCGCGTTCGGACGAGCGACACGCCGACGCGCCGTTACTCTCCGGCGCGTCTCGGTGTTTTCCGCCACTTTCAGCCGGCGAAGTCCTCGGGCCGCACCTGGTCGAGGAACTCGCGGAATTTCTCCACCTCGTCCTCCTGCTCGTCGGGGATCACGATGCCGGCCTCGGTCAGCACCTGATCGGCGCACCGGATCGGCGCGCCCACCCGCAACGCCAGGGCGATCGAGTCGCTCGGCCGGGCCGACACCCGGAGGTTCTCCCCGATCAGCAGATCGGCGTAGAAGACGTTGTCCTTCAGCTCGGTGATCTCCACGGCCTTCAGCGGCTGCTGCACCGCCGCCAGGATGTCCCGCAGCAGGTCGTGGGTGAGCGGCCGGGCCGGTTTCACACCCTGCTGCTCGTAGGCGATAGCTGTCGCCTCCACCGCGCCGATCCAGATCGGCAGGTACCGGTCACCGTCGACTTCCCGCAGCAACACGATCGGCTGGTTGCTGGGCAGCTCCACCCGGACCCCGACCACGCTCAGCTCGCGCACCGCCCGCCTCCGTGTTCGTTGTTGTCGCCGCCCCCAGACGGCCGCCCCTTACCCTGCACGGTACACGCACGCGGTGCTGATCCGCCCCGCGCGGGACACCCCGCACAGGGTAGGCCCACCGCGGCTCAACGCCCCAGTTCGCCGCGCAGTCCGGTCCGTACCAGCGCCGCGTGCAGCCGCTGCGACAGTGCCTGCAGCTCACGCGCGGTGTCGCTGGCGCGGGCCCGGGCCGCCGGATCCTGCTGGCGCACCAACGGCGCCAGCAACTGGGCGAACAGGCCCACCTCGCGGTCGGCCGAGTTCTTGAACGCCCGCAGGTGACGCACCTCCAGGCCGAACTTGGTCAGCCCGACGACGGCCTCCACGATGATCACCGCGTCGGCGTCGTACCAGCCCGGCGGGCGCGCCACGACCAGGCCGATCTGCTCCAGCTCGGCGAGCAGCGGCTCGTCCACCCCGGTCCGCTCGACCAGCTCGGCCGTCGGGATGCGGGCGTCGGCCGGATCGGCGGCCCGCTGCGTGCCGACCGCCACCAGCGTCGGCCGCTGCGGGACCACCGGCTCCTGCTCCATCCGGTCCAACTGCTCCCGGATCACCCGCAGGGGGAGGTACTGATCACGTTGCGCGGTCAGCACGAACCGCAGCCGTGCCACGTCGTTCCACGAGTACTTGCGGTACCCGGAGGCGGTGCGCTGCGGGTCGACGAGACCCTCCGCCTCCAGGAACCGCAATTTGGAGATCGTGGTGTCGGGGAACTCGGTGCGCAGATGGGCCAGCACCTCCCCGATGCTCATCAGCGCACCCTCGCGCCCGGCCTGGGGGCGCGAAGCCCCCGGGTCGCGTGCGGCCGCCCCCGACGGGTTCACGCCCGGCCGCCCTCGCCCTCCGGCCGCGGACCGGCGATGAACACCAGACGGAACTTGCCGATCTGGACCTCGTCGCCGTTGCTCAGCGTCGCGGCCTCGACCCGCTCACGGTTCACATACGTGCCGTTGAGCGAGCCCACGTCGCGGACGGTGAACACGCCCCCGTCGCGGTGGAACTCGGCGTGGCGACGGGAAACCGTCACGTCGTCGAGGAAGATGTCACTGTCCGGGTGCCGCCCGCTGGTCGTCACGTCGTGATCGAGCAGGAACCGGGCGCCCGCGTTCGGGCCACGGCGGACCACGAGCAGGGCCATGCCGGGAGGCAGGGAGCCGGACATGCGGCTGGGCACCACGTCGGTCTCGGGACCCTCGAGCACCTCGTCAAGGGCGCCAAGGTTCAGCGTGGACGTGACGTCGAGCGGGGGGAACTCGTCGTCTGGGCGCGTCATCGGACCACCTCACGGATCAGTTGGTCGTCGCCTCGACCGGCAAGGTCATGATGTTGCGACCTCGCCGAGGCCATCAAGGCCCGACGCACGACTATCGGTTTCGAAGGAATAACAGTTCTACATGTGCCCCGCGAGCCTAGTCAGCGCCAATATCGCGGGGCAACCAGACTCGCGGGTCGATGCTTCGGTCTAGCTCTCGGTGAGCGCCTGGTACGCCGCGGCGTCCAGCAGCTCGCTCACCGCCGCCGGATCGGCCGGGGCGATCTCCACGAGCCAGCCGGCCGCGTACGGCTCCGCGTTGATCAGCTCGGGCTCGTCACCCAGCGTGTCGTTGCGGGCCACCACCGTCCCGGCGATCGGCGCGTAGATCTCCGAGACGCTCTTGGTCGACTCCACCTCGCCCATCGAGTCGCCCGCCGCCAGCTCGGTGCCCTCCTCGGGCAGCTGCACGTAGACGATGTCACCGAGCGCGTCCTGCGCGAAGTGGGTGATCCCCACCCGCACGGGGCCACTGCCGTCACCGGCGACCCACTCGTGCTCCGCGGTGTACCGCAGATCCTCAGGAATCAACACTTCCTCCGTAGTCACGAAACCGGACGTGCGTACTGCAGGGCAGTCGCCTTACGCACCGCGGTCACCTCGACCATGCTGCGCGAGTCCATGGTCACGCTACCGCCGCCGCTCTTCACCGACGCCACCACCCCGCCCGGGATCTGCAACGCCGTACTCATCGTGCCGGGCGGGCCGATCACGAGAAGGCGGAACGGCCCCGTCAGATGCTCACCGTCGGCGATGATGCCACCACTGGGCGCGTCGATGAAGTAGGTGGACGCGACGATCCGTACCGAGGCTCCGGTCCCGCTGTTGATCTGCATCACCTCGCCGCCCGCCCCGCGCAGCTCCTGCACGGTGTTCAGCACGTCGGACGCCTCGACCTTGGTCAGCGTGATCTCCAGGCCCGGGCCCCGGCCGGCGATGGTGCCGGCCAGCAGGCCCAGCTCCTGACTGCGCTTGTTCGCCTCGTCGAGCGCCGCCTCGCGGCCGGCCACCCCCGAGGTGAGCTGCTGCTTGCTGCGCTCCAGCGCCTCGATGTCGGTGTTCAGCCGGCTGTCCCGGGCCTCCAGGTCGCTCAGGATCCGGACCAGGTCCTCCTGCCGCACGGTGGACAGGCCGCTGTCCGCGTCGTTGCTGCGCAGCTGCACCACCAGGGTGAACCCGAGCAGCGCCAGCAGCACCCAGATCAGCGTGCCGGCCGCCGCGGGCCGCTTCCGGCCCGGCTCCGGCTCCGCCGCCGCGCGATCAAGATCACTTTCCGGATCGGCCGGCTCGGGCGTGTCGCGCGTCGACTCATCGGGTGACGTGTCGGAAATCTCCGGCTCACCCTCCCGGGTGCGGACCGCCTCGGCTTCCGGTGCGCCGTCCGCCACCGGATCCGCCGCGTCGCTTTCCGGTACGACCTCGGCGCGCTCCCCGGCGTACCGGAAATCGTCAGCGGCCTCGGCCGAAGCGGGCCGCAAGTCGAACGTCGGCTCCTCCGCCACCACCGGCGGGCCCGCGGTGCCGCCGTCCCCGGCCTGCGGCTTGCGCCCGGCGGTGGGCATGCCGAAAGCCGGCGCCTGCTCGCGCTCGTTCTCCTCGCGCTCGGTCATCGCGTCCCCTCGTCGGCCAGCATCCGGATCCGGGCCCTCAGGCCCGGAAGAGGTGCCGGCGGATCGCCGCGACGTTACCGAAGATCCGCACGCCCAGCACCACCACGACACCGATGGACAGCTGGTTACCCACCCCCAGCTGGTCGCCGACGTAGACGATCAGGCCGGAGACCAGCACGTTCGAGATGAACGACACGACGAACTGCTTGTCGTCGAAGATGCCGTCCAGCTTGGCCCGCACCCCGCCGAACACCGCGTCGAGCGCCGCCACCACGGCGATCGGCAGGTACGGCACCAGCTCGTGCGGGACCGTCGGGTGGAACACGATGCCCAGCAGGACACCGCCGAGCAGAGCGAGAACGGGGATCATCGGCCGCCTTCCGAGGGTGAGCCGGCCGTCGACGGCGAGCCCTCGGGCACACCGGAGACGGCCACGGACGAGGCGCCCGACGGAGCGGGCGGAGGGGTGCTCGGCGCCGCCGACCGCAGCTTCAGCTCCGGCGCCGCGTTCAGGGTGACGCTCTTGACCTTGGACGACTCGAACGACAGGCCGAACCGGGCCGACAACGTCTGGAAGAAACTCCCGGCGTACCCGTCCCGGAAGTCCTTGGCCAGATCGCCCGGACCGATCGCCGTCACCTCGTACGGCGTGGTCACCGGCCGGGTGTCGACCAGGATCGCCTCACCGGCCTGCCGGATCGTCGAGGTGGCGGTCAGCCGCTGCCCGTTGATGGCGATCGCCTCGGCGCCCGCCGACCACAGCGCGTTCGCCGCCAGCTGCAGGTCGGTGTCCTTGACCTGCCCCTCGGTGCGCCGCTCGCCGGTCACCGGGTCCACCGACGTCGGCCCGTCCGCCAGGATGATCTTCGCGCCCGGGCCGCGCACCGGGGCCAGCCCGGTGGCCGCCTCCAGGTCGCCGATCCCGGCCACCGCGGCACCGCCCAGCTCGCGCTCGCGCAGCTGGGCGACCTGCTCGGCGAGCAGGTCGGCGCGCGCCTGCAGCGTCTCGGTCTGCGTCCGGCGTTTCTCCACCTGGGCCACCAGGGCGTCGCGCGCCTTGGTCCGGCCCGGCTCGTCGGCCACCGTCTGCTGATAACCGACCACCAGCAGGAAGCCGATCACGCCGGTGGTGACGATGGCCAGCCCGCTGGTCAGCCGCTTGCGGGCACCGGTGCGCCGGTAGCCCTCGGCGCGGCGGGCGGCGGCGTCCGCGTAACCCGGGTCGAGCGGGTTCTGGAACAGCGCGGTGAGGAAGTCCGGGCCGTAGGTCCGCTTCCCGGACGCCTCGCCGTCGGGATCCGGCGCCGCAACCGCCGGTTTCCTCCCGGCCGGCTCACCGCCGGGCTCCGGCGCCGGAGCCGCCGGGGTGGTCACGGCGCGACCGCCGGTGCGGCGCCCGGCCCGTCCCGGTCGGCGCGCAGCAGCCGCGCGGCCTGCATCAGATAGAGCACACCGGCCGCCCAGTACAACCCGAGCGCCCACCAGGCCAGGCCCCAGCCGACCGGGACGGCCCAGCTGTCGATCGACGGCACCGCGTCCGCCAGCAGGATCACCGGGAACGCGGCGAGCAGCACGAACGTGCCGGTCTTGCCCACGTAGTGCACCGGCGGCGGCCCGTAACCGTGCCGGCGCAGGACCAGCAGCGCGATCCCGACCACCACCTCGCGCAGCAGCAGCGCGCCGGTCAGCCACCACGGGACGACGCCGCGCATGGTGAAGCCGATCAGGGTGGCCAGGATGTAGAGCCGATCGGCGAACGGGTCGAGCAGCTCACCCAGCCGGGACACCGAGTTCATCCGGCGGGCCACGTAGCCGTCGACCCAGTCGGTGGTGCCGCCGACCGCGAGCACGATCACCGCGGCCACGTCGTTCTCCGGGCCGAGCAGCAGATAGAGGAAGAGCGGGACGCCGAGCAACCGGACGAAGCTGATCACGTTCGGAATCGTGAAGATCCGGTTGGAGGTCTCGATGGACGGCGCGGGCTGCGACATCGCCACGACTTCCTCTCCCCCTGGGCTGCGACTTCCGGGCCCGGGCACGGAGATGCCGGGGGTCGCTCGCCGAGCCACTATAACCACCTGCCTACCGAGTGCCGTGGCGCAGTCACGCCCGCCACACCCGCTAATGCGTCCTAGGAGGCTAGGCACCTGCCTAGCCTCCGCTCCGGGGCGGCATGCCCCCGCGGCCGAGCGGGCCTGTGCCGTCGTGCCGATCGAGAAAACACGCGGCGAGGTCCAGGTAGCCGCGGTGCGGGACCTGGGCCGCTGATGGGAGCGTCAGTGACGCTGGAACAGCGACCACAACGACGGCACGACCGGCGCCGGCAACCGCCAGCCCGTCGTCTCCAGCCACGTCGTGGTGTTGCTCACCCGGCCGTCCACGATGTCGAACATCACCAGGGCGAACGGCGCGAACCCGGCGCCCTCCGGCCGCATCTGCCAGAAAGCCGGCTGCCCGGAAGCCGCCACCGGAACAAGTCGATGCCCCACGCACGCCGCCTCCGGCGCCGCCATCGCCGCCCCGAACGGCTGCCCCGCCGACTCAAATCCGCCGGCAGCGCCCGCCGCGCCGCTCCCCGCAACATGTCGACACAGACGTTGGTGGCGATCCGGTAGACCCAGGTCCGCAGCCGCGTTCCCGGCTGGCAGCAGCGCATCGTCGAGGCGGCACACGAGCTTCGCGTCCGCATGTCGTCGCTCAATCCACGCGCCGACTCCCGGCTGACGAACCATCGCGAATCGGTACTGACGCCGGCCCTCGGCGCCCGCGCGACCGAGGTTCCCGGCGAGGCGCTGGACGGCGAGTACCGAGCCCGCCGGTTCACTCCGGACCGAGCCCGCCGGTTCACTCCGGACCGAGCCCGCCGGTTCACTCCGGACCGAGGATGTCCGGGAAGGTGCCGTACCGGCCCAGCGCGCCGAGTGCCGGGCGGAGCGGGAATCTGCCCGTCACCAGGTCCGCCGGTAACTCGACCCGGTGCGCCGGGAAACGCCGGAGAACGCCCAGGGTGATGTGCGGGCTGAACGCGTCACCGATGCCGGTCAGCGGCCTGCCGTCCACCGCGCCGGCACACCGGACCACGGTGTCGTGCGCCGCGTCCAGCTCGCGGCCGCGGAAGGCCTCCAGGCCGGCGTAGACGCCGCCCTCCGGGACGTGGAAGTCGCCGGGCGAGATGGGCGAGAACGCGAGCCGGTTCAGCCGGACCCAGATCACCGGCGGGAGGGCCCCGGCCACGCACGTCCACCACCGTTGCGCGGCCTCCGCGCCGCAGTCCGCGTGGAGAAGGGTGAGATGCGGTGGTGCGGCCGGGCCGATGGTCATCAGCGGCTCGCCACTCGCACCGACGTGCGCGGCGTACTCGGCGAGGCGATCGGCGGTCTCCGGATCAGGCAGCAGAACGATTCCGTACGGCAACGACGCGTCCTCTCGGTGAGCCCTCGGGAGACGAAGCGATGGGCGCCCGCTCAGCGTAGTAGGTCGAATACAGGTGGTTACCGAGGCCAGGCGGGGCGGGCGCCGATGCCGTACCGAAGAAAAACGAGCGGATCCGGAGCGGGCGATTGATCCGGGGTTGCGGATTCGTATGCCCTTCGACGCTCGCCGCGGGCGGGCCCGGAGGGCGACGAGATGCGGACCGAGGTGACCAGGGCGATCGCCGCGCAGCGCGGGGATCTCGCGGAGATGCTGGCCGGGTTGAGCGAGGAGCAGTGGGATGCGGGGACGCTGTGTGCCGGATGGCGGGTGCGGGAGGTGGTCGCGCATGTGACGCGACTGCCTGCGGGCCTGCTCAGCGGCGCCCCGGCCACCCGCTTCACCGCTTGACGCGATGCCCGGCGTCCCCCGGCCGGCCACCGGGCGCCGGGCATCGCCACGCCGCTCGCCGCTGGGCGGGTAACGCCTCGGGGTGTCGGCGGAACGGACAGTTTTCGGCGGCCCATCCGGGGGACAGCGGGGAGCGGCGTGCCAGCCGGGGGACTGGCACGGTGGGGCGGTGACGTGCGCCGAGTCAAGAGATCGGGCGGGCGAACCGCCCGAACGGGCACAGGGGGCGCAAACCACGCCGGTTTGCCAGAGGCTACTTGAACGATAAAGCTTGCTGGCGTGCAAGCGACAACTCACCACATCGCCGACATCGACGAGGCGCGGGCCGTACTCCGCAGGTACTTCTATCCGCTCGATGTGGACGTCCTGAACCCGGCACCCAGCTGGACGGCGCACTTCGCGGTGGGTGGCGACCCCGGGGTGACGCTCGGCGTGCTGGACTTCGGGGTGGATGTCCGGATCAGTGCCGGTGAGACCGGGTACTACCACGTGAACCTGCCGCTGACCGGCGCCGTGACCTGGCATCAGGGCCGGGACGAGCCGCGCCGCGCCAGCGCCGGGGAGTCGGCCGCGGTGAACCTGCCGATCGGGGACGCCTACCTGGACTCCTGGGACGGCGACTGCCGGCTGCTCGCCGTCAAGATCGGGCGAGGCGAGCTGGAGAGCCAGCTGGAGCGGATGCTGGACCGGCCGGTACGCAGCCCGATCGACTTGGCGCCGGTGCTCGACGTCCGGAAGGGCGCCGGGGCCAGCTGGGCCCGGCTGGTCCGGATGGTGGCCGCCGACACCGGCAGCCCGCAGGGGCTGACCGGGCATCCGGTGATCGGCGCCCGGATGCGGGAGACGCTCACCACCGGGCTGCTGCTGGCCGCCGATCACCGGTACCGGGGGCCGCTCGAACGGCGATCGCCGGCCCTGGCCGCGCCCGGCGCGATCCGGCGGGTGGTGGAGGCGATGCGCGCCCAGCCGGGCCGGCCGTTCACGGTGGCGGAGCTCGGTGAGATCGCCGGGGTGGGTGCCCGGTCGTTGCAGCAGAGCTTCGCGCGGTACGTCGGGATGCCGCCGATGACATACCTCCGGCAGCTGCGGCTCGGGCTGGTCCACGAGGGCCTGCGCGGTGCCGACCCGGCGACGACGACGGTGGCCCAGGTGGCGTACCGCTTCGGGTTCACGCACCTGGGCCGGTTCGCCGCGGCCTACCGGGAGCGGTACGACGTCACCCCCTCGGAGACCCTGCGCGGCTGAGGCGGGTCAGCGGCGGCCCCGCCGCGCCCGCACGTAGTCGTCGATCACGTAGCGGCCCAGCTCGGCGGCGTCCGGACTGAACACCCGGCCGCCATTGCGCCGCGCCACAGCACCCATGAACCGCTGCAGCCCCGGGTCCTCCCCCAGCATGAACACGTTGAGCGTCGCGCCGTACCGGGTGAGCAGGTCCACCTCGCGCACCGTCGCCTGGACGGTCTCCGGCAGCGGCGGCCACCAGAACGCCGCCTCGCCGTCGTCCTCCAGGTGCGCGGTCGGCTCGCCGTCGGTGACCACCAGGACCACCGGCTCCGAGCCCGGGTGCCGGCGCAGGTGCCGGCCGGCCAGTTTCAGCGCGTGCTGGAGGTTGGTGCCCTTCTCCATGGTCGGCTCGATCGCGGCGAGCTCGCCCTGCGACAGCGGCATCGCGTACTTCCCGAAGCCGATGATCTGCAGGGCGTCCTGCGGGTACTTCGTGGCGACCAGGTGCGACAGGGCCAGCGCCGTCTGTTTCATCGGGCCCCAGCGGCCGTCCGCGAACATCGAGTACGACAGGTCCACGCAGAGCGCGACCACCGCCGAGGCACGGCGCTCGGTCTCCGCGACCTCGAAGTCGTCCGGCTCCAGGCGTACCGGAAGGGTGGCGACGCCGCGGGAGGCGGCCCGGCGGCGGACCGCGTTGCCGATCGTGCGGACCACGTCGAGCGGCTGGTCGTCGCCGAACTCCCAGCGCCGGGACGAACCGATCAGGTCGCCCGCCGCGCCCGCGTCCCGCATGTCGTGCTCGCCGCGCTTGCCCGCCGCGAGGTCGTGGAAGATCCGGGACAGCGCGGTCTGGCCGAGCCGGCGCAACGCTTTCGGCGAGAGGGTGAGGCCGTCGCCGTCGCGCTGCACCCAGCCCTGCCGGCGCAGCTCCCGCTCCAGCTCGCGCAGCCGGCGCAGGTCGTCGGCGGCGGACCGGCCGAGCTGGCGCTCCACGGCGTCCACGTCGACGTCGTCGAGGGTGGCGCCGGGGTGCTCCTGGCCGAGCTGGTCGATCAGCTCGTCCAGGTCGGCGATCTCGCCGAGGGCGGCGGCCGCGTCGCCGTAACCCAGGTCGCCGGGGCCGCGCATCCGCTCGCCACGGTCCCAGTTCATGCCGGGCCGCAGCGCTTTCAGGTTGTCGGTCAGCTCGGCGAGCTGACCGGCCAGCGGGCCCTCGCCGAGCGCCTGGGCCATCAGTTGCCGCAGCTCCTCGCGCTGCTGCGGGCTGAGCGAGCGCATCAGCCGCTCGGCGGCGGCGGCCTGCCGGGCCAGCGAGTCGATCAGCTCGTCGATGTTCTGCGGGTCGTCCGGGAAGAACCGGCCGTGTTTGGCCATGAAGTCGCGGAACGCGTCGCCGGTCTCCTCGCCCCGGGCGTGCTTGGCGAGCAGGTCGTTGAGGTCGCTCACCATTTCCGACACGTCCGCGAGATCCCCGTTCCGCAGGGCGTCGCGCATGCCGGCGAAGCGCTGCTCGACGACCTCCCGCCGGAGGCCGTCCAGGATTTGCTGGTAGATGTCGCGGGCTTCCGCCGACTCCCAGTGGTATTCGGACAGTTCCGAAATGGCCTGAGACGTCGATCGCGGCAGGTTGTCCAGGACGGCCTCGTTGAACCGGGCCGCCATGTCGTCCCGAGCACTCAGCGCATCCCGCTCGGCGGCGAGGGCCTGATCCAGCATCTGCCGGGCCCGGGTGACGGCGCCGTCCAGGTTGCCCCGGCGCAGCGCCTCGCGCCGCAGGCGCCGGGCCCGCTCGCGCAGCGCGTCCAGCCCGCCGGCGTCCCGCGGCCCGCGCCGGATCAGGTCGCGGAGCGCGTCACGCAGGGTGTCGCCCCGCATGACCCGCTCCCCCATCTCGTCGACGGCCGCCCGCACGTCGTAGGGCGGCGCCAGCGGGTCGGGGCCGTCCCGCCAGGCGCCGTACCGGAAGACGTTCCGTGCCATGCTCAGCTCCCGTAGAGGGTGCGGCCGTCGTCGGTCAGTTCCTTGGCCAGCCGTCTCGTCAGGTGCAGCCCCTCCAGGACGAACTCGACGCCGGCCGCGGCCTCGCCCGGTGTCGGCGCGTCCCCGAGACCGAGCCGGTCGAGCACTTTCGACAGGCCGGGCACCGTGCCGATCTGACTGAGCAGCTCCTCGGCGCTGACCAGGTCACCGGTCTCGATGATGGCCCCCTCGGCGACCAGGTCGGTGAACCCGGACAGGTCCAGCCCGGCCAGCCGCGCCCGGAACGTCTCGGCGGTCGCGACCCGCAGCAGGTGCGCCAGGATCTCGGTCTCCCGGCCCTCCTCGCCGCTCTCGAACTCCACCTTGCCGCGCAGCGTCGAGGTGACCGACACGGTGTCGCAGATCCGGGCGACCGCCTCCCGCTCGCCGCGCAGCCCGGACCGGCGCAGCGCGGACGCCGCGACGGTCTCCGCCGCGGCGATCGAGAACCGGGCCGACACGCCCGAGCGGGCGTCCACCGACGACGACTCGCGGACCGCCCGGGTGTAGCGGGCGAGCACGTCGATCAGGTGCTCCGGGACGGCCGCCACCAGGGCCGCCTCCTGCCGGACCAGCGCTGTCTCCAGCTCCAGGTCGACCGGGTAGTGCGTCCGGATCTCGGCGCCGAACCGGTCCTTGAGCGGGGTGATGATCCGGCCCCGGTTGGTGTAGTCCTCCGGGTTGGCCGAGGCGACCAGCAGCAGGTCGAGCGGCAGCCGCAGCTGGTAGCCACGGACCTGGATGTCCCGCTCCTCCAGCACGTTGAGCAGCGACACCTGGATCCGCTCGGCCAGGTCGGGCAGCTCGTTGACGGCGAAGATGCCCCGGTTGGTGCGCGGCACCAGGCCGAAGTGGATGGTCTCCGGGTCGCCCAGGGCCCGGCCCTCGGCCACCTTGATCGGGTCGACGTCACCGATCAGGTCGCCGACGCTGGTGTCCGGGGTGGCCAGTTTCTCCCCGTACCGCTGCGAGCGGTGCAGCCAGGAGATCGGCAACAGGTCGCCGGACTCGGCCGCCAGCCGCCGGCTCGCCGGGGTGAGCGGATGGTAGGGGTGCTCGTGCAGCTCCGAGCCGGTGATGTAGGGCGTCCACTCGTCGAGCAGGCCGGCCAGCGCCCGGATCAGCCGGGTCTTGCCCTGGCCGCGCTCGCCGAGCAGGACCATGTCGTGGCCGGCGAGCAGGGCCCGCTCGACCTCGGGCAGGACGGTGTCGTCATAGCCGACGATGCCGGGGAAGCGCGGCTCGCCGGTGCGCAGCTTGTCGAGCAGGTTGTCGCGCAGCTCCTCCTTGACGGTGCGGAACCGGTGCCCGGTGGCACGCAGCTCGCCCAGGGTGCGCGGCAGGTCGGCGGGAGGTTCGAAGATCATCGCGGTAGGACCCTCTGTCACCGCAGGAACGCTACTCCGCGACGGTGACAACCGGCGACTGTGATCGGGAACGCAACCAGGACCGCGCGATTGGCTTTTGCTCACGGCGGCGGCGCGCGGCAGGCTTCGTCCCATGATTGACAGGTACGTCGCCTTCACCTCCGACCCCACCGGCGGGAACCCGGCCGGCGTGGTCCTGGACGCCACCGGACTGGACGACTCCCGGATGCTCGGGATCGCCGCCGAGCTGGGTTTCTCCGAGACCGCATTCATCACCGGGCGGGACGGGGACCGCCTGCGGCTGCGGTTCTTCAGCCCGCTCGCCGAGGTGGCGTTCTGCGGCCACGCGACGGTGGCCACCGCCGTCGCCCTCGGCCCCGGTGAGCACCTCTTCGTGACCAACGCGGGCGAGGTCCCGGTGACCGTCGACACCACCGGATCCGCCACGCTCACCAGCGTCCCGACGCGCGTGGAGCCGCTGCCCGAGGCGGACCTCACCGCGCTGCTCGGCACGTTGCGCTGGTCCGCCGGCGACCTCGACCCGGCCCTGCCGCCCCGGGTGGCGTACTCCGGCAATCTCCATCCGATCCTGGCCGCCGCCAGCCGGGCGCGGCTCGCGGACCTGGACTACGACGTGCCGGGGCTGACGGCGCTGATGACCGAGCGCGGCTGGACCACGATCCAGCTGGTGTTCCGCGCCGGCGAGCACAGCTTCGACGTGCGCGACCCGTTCCCGATCGGCGGCGTCTACGAGGACCCGGCCACCGGGTCGGCGGCCGCCGCCCTCGGGGGTTACCTGCGCGAGCTCGGGCTGGTCGGCGACGACGCGACGCTGGAGCTGCGGCAGGGCGACGACCTGGGCCGCCCGAGCCAGATCACGGTCCGCCTGGTGCCCGGCGAGGCCGGCGTCCGGGTCAGCGGCCACGCCGTGAAGATGTAGGCACCGACGGCCCGCCGGCGGTCCCGACCCGGTTCGGCTGGTGGCGGGACGCTGATCCCGGGGCCTAGCCGGACAGGGCCATCCCGGATTCGTAGCGCATCCAGGTGCCCTTGCCGCGGTGCTTCGAGGCGTACATCGCCATGTCGGCGTCGTGGAGCAGCGACCGCACGTCGTCGCGCTCCGCGGCGCAGGCGATGCCGATGCTCGCGTTGGCGCAGACCGCCATCTCGTCGCCGACCTGGATCGGCTCGGTCATCGCGCGGAGGATGCGCTGCGCGGTCAGCTCCGCGTCGCGGACCGTGCAGTCGCGCAGCAGCAGCGCGAACTCGTCGCCGCCGAGCCGGGCCACCAGGTCGCCGGAGCGCACCGACTGACGCAGTTTCTCGGCCACCCCGGCGAGCAGCAGGTCGCCGGCGGCGTGCCCGTGCGTGTCGTTGACCGCCTTGAAGCCGTCCAGGTCGACCAGCAGCAGCGCGACCGTCTCCGGCCGGGCCTCCCGCAGTGTGCTGGTGGTCTCCTCGCGGAAGTGCGCACGGTTGGCCAGCCCGGTCAGCTCGTCGAAGAGCGCCTGGTGGCGCAGCCGCTGCTCGTGCTCGCGCAGCTCGGTGAGGGTGGTGTCGAGCTGGTCGATCAGCCGGGTGTTGTCGTGGAAGGCGGCCAGCTGCCGGGCCACCACCAGGGCCACGATCACGCCGAGACCGCTGACCGCCACCACCAGCGGGCCGTTCCTGCCGTCCGGCAGCACGAGCACCAGGGTGGCGAAGACGACGACGATCGAACCGTACGGCAGCAGGCTGTACGGCTTGCGGCGGCGCGCGCCGAACGCGGTCTCGTCGACGCCCGCGATGATCTCCTGGATCCGCGGGCCCATCGCGACCAGCAGCGACGGGAAGAACCGGATGGCGTACACGTAGGCCGGGAACCCGTCGGCCAGGCCGGGCGGGGCGGCGAACAGGCCGATCCCGTTCCCGAGGGCCGCGGCGATCATCGGGATGGCCGCCGCCCGGTGCATCGGCGCGTTGCCGCTCAGGAAGATCTTCACGGCGGCGAAGCCGGTGGTCAGCATGACCGCGGCGCCCAGCAGCGCGCCGACCAGGCTGGAGTTCTCGTCGTGGTGTTGCGGGCTGAGCACCAGGCACCAGGCGACCACCGCGCCGCCGACCATCACGGTGGCGGTGTCCAGCCAGAACGCGAGCGCCTCGCGGCGGGAGCGGCCGGGGTGCGGGTGGATCAGCATGGCCACGATGATCAGGATCTCGCCGGCGGCGAAACAGCCGGACTGCACCGTGCCGCCGGCCGTCGACCACTGGTCGTGCCGGGTCAGGGTGAGCGCCGCCTGCACCGAGTCGCCGAGGACGAACAGCCCGGCGGCGACCGTCAGCAGCCGCCAGAAACGGCGGACCGGGCCGGACGCGATCCGGCTGACCCGCCAGGCCGAGTACGCCAGCAGCAGGTCGAGCGGCGGCTGGAACAGCCAGAACACCCGCACCTGGGAGTTGTAGTGGCCGGCCAGCACGAACAGCAGCACCAGGCCGAGCGCGGTCCAGCCGAACGCGCCGAGCAGGACCGGGTCACGCCGAATCGCCCGACCTGCCCTCGGCTCCCGCTCCACCCTCGTCACGGCGGGACAATCGGCCGGCGACGGCAACTCTTGAGCGTTCCCGGGCACCGGAGCGGCAGGGCCTAGGATGACTCCTCGATGAGCGCCACACTGATCGCCCGGGAACTCGCCGCTGGGCACGGCGACCGCAGCCTCTTCACCGGCCTGGACCTGGTGGTCGCCCCCGGGGACGTGATCGGCCTGGTGGGGGTGAACGGCGCCGGTAAGACCACCCTTCTGCGTACGCTGGCCGGTCTGCTGCCGGCGGAGAGCGGAAGTGTCGCGCTCAGCCCGCCCACCGCGAACGTGGGTTATCTCCCGCAGGAGCGGGAGCGCCGGGCCGGTGAGACGGTGCGCGACTTCTTGGCCCGGCGCACCGGGGTGGCGGCCGCGCAGGCGGCGATGGACGCGGCGGCCGACGAGCTGGCAGCCGGCGCACCGGGCGCCGACGACAGGTACGCGGTGGCCCTGGAACGCTGGCTCGACCTGGGCGGCGCCGACCTGGACGAGCGTGCCGAGGCCCTCTCCCGGGCGGAGCTCCGGCTCGACCTGGAGCTGCCGATGACAGCCCTCTCCGGCGGTCAGGCGGCCCGCGCCGGGATGGCGTCGTTGCTGCTCAGCCGCTATGACGTCTATCTGCTCGACGAGCCGACCAACGACCTGGACCTGGACGGCCTGGCCCACCTGGAGGGCTTCGTCAAGGGTCTGCGCGGTGGTCTGGTGGTGGTCAGCCACGACCGCGAGTTCCTCGCCCGCACCGTCACCAAGGTGCTCGAACTCGACCTGCATCAACAACAGATCCACCGGTACGGCGGCGGCTACGCCAGTTACCTGGAGGAGCGCGAACGCGCCCGGTCGCACGCCCGCGAGCAGTACGAGGAGTACTCCGACAAGAAGGAGGACCTGCTCGACCGCGCCCGGACGCAGCGTGCCTGGATGGACAAGGGCGTCCGCAACGCCCGCCGCAAGTCGAGCGACAACGACAAGATCGGCAAGAACCTCCGCGGCGAGACCAGCGAGAAGCAGGCCGCCAAGGCCCGCCAGACGGAAAAGATGATCGAACGCCTCGAGGTGGTCGAGGAGCCGCGCAAGGAGTGGGAACTCCGGATGGAGATCGCCACGGCGCCCCGGGCCGGCGCGGTGGTGGCGACCATGCGGGAGGCGTACGTCCAGCGCGGCTCGTTCGCCCTCGGGCCGGTCACCCTGCAGGTCGACTGGGCCGACCGGGTGGCGATCACCGGCGCCAACGGCTCCGGCAAGTCCACGCTGCTCGCGGCGATGCTCGGCCGGCTCCCGCTGACCTCCGGCACCGCCGCGCTGGGCCCGGGGGTGGTGGTCGGCGAGGTGGACCAGGCGCGCGGGCTGTTCCTCGGCTCGCAGAGCCTGGCCCGGGCGTTCGGCGACGCGGTGCCGGACTGGAGCGACGCCGACGTGCGGACCCTGCTGGCCAAGTTCGGGCTGCGGGCCGGGCACGTGCTGCGCCCGGCCGGCTCGCTCTCCCCCGGCGAACGCACCCGGGCGGCGCTCGCCCTGCTCCAGGCGCGCGGGGTGAACCTGCTGGTCCTCGACGAGCCCACCAACCATCTGGACCTGCCGGCGATCGAGCAGCTGGAGTCGGCGCTGGCGTCGTACACCGGCACCCTGCTGCTGGTCACCCACGACCGCCGTATGCTGGCGGCGGTCCAGACCAACCGCCACCTCGAGGTGGCCGACGGCAAGGTCACCGGCTGACACCCATGAGCACGATCATCACGTTCTACACCGCCGCCAACGACGACGCCGCCGAGGACGACGGCCCCGGCCGCGACGCCGTCGAGTTCGCCGGCTTCGACGTCTTCGCCTCCCTGGAGGAGTGGGAGAGCCTGCTGCTGGACCGGACCGGGGACCAGATCGCCGGGCCGGAGCAGGTCAACGACGAGGAGTCGCCGCTGATCCTGGGCTTTCTGCCGAAACTCACCGCGGCCCTGGCCCGCGCCGACGCCGCCACCCTGCGCGACGTCACGGCCCGGTGGGTCGCGGCCCGCGCGGCCGACGGCGAGACCCTCGACCCGGCCCGGGCCCGCGAGATCCTCACCGCGCTGGTGACGCTGGCCCGCTCGCGCCGTCGCCTCTACTGCCAGGTCGCCTGACCCACGCGCTCATCCTCCTGGCCCGCTCCCACCGCCGCCTCTACCGCCAGGTCGCCTGGCCCACGCGCTCATTCTTCTTGGCCCGTTCCCGCCGCCTCTACCGCCAGGTTCGCTCACCCACGCGCCGGCCGGGCGCGTCTGCCGGGCGCTGAGCGCCTCGGCGGCCGGGCACGGCGTGCGGATCGATCAGGCGACGTGGCGGGCCGGACGGAGCAGGGTCAGCGCACGGAGTGCCTCGGCGCGGGAGATGGGCTGGTCGTCCTCGGCCTGAACGGCCAGGGCCATCTCGATCGCCTGCCGGATCCAGGTCGTCTTGGGCAGGTCGGCGGCCTTGGCCGCGGCGGCGACGGACTGGTCGAGATCGACCGGCAGGCGCAGCGATCGGACGACCATGACCGGCGAGCCGGCCGGGGGCAGCGAGTCCAGCAGCGCCTGCTCCTCCCGCGGCCCGGCGGCCGGCTCGAAGGCGAGCCCGGTCATGAACCCGTCGAGCTCTTCGGGCGTCCGCGGTACGTCGTGACTCATTCCGTCTCCTCCCACCGGCTGAACTCCATCAGCTCCTCGTCCGTCATGTCGCGGGCGCCGATGATCTTCCAGGTGTGCCCGGCGGTGTGGTAGACCGCGACGATCAACGGTCGACCGGCCGCCGTGCGGCTCCACACGGTGAGGACCGAGACGCCGGTGGCGCTGGTCGCCCGTCGCGGCCAGCGGCGGCGCGCGTCCAGCGCCTGACGCACCTCACCCTGCTCGATGCCGAGCAGGGCGGCCAGTGCCCAGTCGTCCCATTCGTATGGCACCCCGGAAGCGTACTACTCGCGTAATACGCGGCTCCACCTCCGAGGTTACCCCGCCGGCGGGGTGAGTCCCGGGCTGAGCGGGCTCTCGTTGCCGCCACGGTCCAGCGCGCTGAGGCAGTAGGTCGCCTTCGCCACCGGTTGCCGGTCGGCGATCTCCGTGCCGGCCCGGCCAGTGGCCACCAGGGTGGCCGGGCCGCCGGTGCTGCGGTAGAGCGCCCAGTTCGCCGTCGCGACACCGGAGGCGGTCAGCACCAGCCGGTTGCCGGCCCGCCCGCTCCCGGTGAGCCGCGGGGTGGCGGGCGCCGCCGCGGCCAGCCGGGCCAGCCGGGGCAGCAGCGCCGGGGCCGCGTAGTGCGCCTTCCGGTACCGGCTGATCGCGCCGAACTTGTCGCCACGGACCTGCGCCGCGCTGAAGTGGATCTCGCCCTGCGCGCCGTACTGCCGGTTCAGCCGCATCTCCCGGTCGAGCATGGCCGGGTCGCTCCAGTCGCCCTTCTCGCCCACCCGGTAGTCGGCCATGCCGATGTAGAGCTGCACCTTGCTGCCCTTCATCAGGGTGGTCCACCACTTGACCATGGTGGTGTAGTCGGCCTTGTCGAACCCGATGGTCCAGTACAGCTGCGGCACGATGTAGTCGAGCCACCCGGAGAGCACCCAGGTGCGGGTGTCCGCGTAGATGGCGTCGTAGCTCTCCAGGCCGCTGGAGGCCGAGCCCCGCGGGTCCGACGACCTGTTGCGCCAGATCCCGAACGGGCTGATCCCGAACTTCACCCACGGCTTGAGCTGCTGGAGCCGCTCGTGCATCTCGCGGACCAGCGTGTTCACGTTCGCCCGGCGCCAGTCCGCCTTCGATTGCCCGGCACCGTATTTCCGGTACGAGGCGGCGTCCGGGAAGTCCTGCCCCTCCTCCGGGTACGGGTAGAAGAAGTCGTCGAAGTGCACGCCGTCGACGTCGTACTTCCGCACCGCCTCCAGCATCGAGTCCTCGACGAACCGGCGCGCCTCGGGGATGCCCGGATCGAAGTAGAAGCGCCCGTTCTTCCCGGTCGGGTACGCGATCCGCCACTCCGGATGCTTGCGCAGCGGATGGTTGGGCGCCAGCTTGGCGGCGTCGGTACCGGACCCGCCACCGGGCGCCGGCTGGGTCCCCCGGTACGGGTTGAACCAGGCGTGGAACTCCAGCCCCCGGGCGTGCGCCTCGGACACCATGAACGCCATCGGGTCCCACCCCGGCGACCTCCCGTCGAACCGGCCGGTCAGCCAGTTCGACCAGGGCGCGTAGTCGGACGGCCAGAACGCGTCGCCGCTGGGCCGCACGTGCACGAAGATCGCGTTGTGGTGCTGGGCGACCGCCACGTCCAGCCACCTGAGGTACTCCGCCTCGACCTGCGCCTGGCTCAGCCCGGGCCGGCTCGGGAAGTCCAGGTTGTAGACAGTGGTCAGCCACATCCCGCGCAGCTCCCGCGCGGCCACCACCGGCTGCCCGGCGCACCGCCCGGCGGTGCCGGCCACCGGTGCCGCCAGGGTTCCGGCGGGGACGACAGGCAACGACCCAGCGGCCGGCGCCTCGTAGAACGCGGCCCGGACCAGCCCGGCGCCGATCCCCAGCGCGGCGATCAGCACCGCGGACAGCAGCAGTCCCAGCCGAAGGCGTTGCGCCGTCGTCACAGCACCGACCGGTACACGTTCAGGGTGTCCTCGGCGATCCGGGCCCAGCTGAAGTGCTCGACGGCGCGACGGCGGCCGGCCTTGCCCATCCGCTCGGCGAGCTGCGGGTCGTTGAGCACCCGGGTGAGCGTGGCGGCCAGGTCGGCGACGAACTTCTCCGGGTGCACCGGGGTGCCGGTCCCGTCGTCGACCTGCTCGATCGGGACCAGCAGGCCGGTCTCGCCGTCCGCGACCACCTCGGGGATGCCGCCGGTGGCGGTGGCGACGACAGCCGTCTCGCAGGCCATCGCCTCCAGGTTGACGATGCCCATCGGCTCGTAGACGGACGGGCAGACGAAGACGGTGGCGTGCGTCAGCACCTGGATGACGTCCTGCTTGGGCAGCATCTCCTGCACCCAGATGACGCCCTCGGGGTCACGGGCGGCGCGCAGGTCGTCGGCGAGCGCCGCCACCTCGGCAGCGATCTCCGGGGTGTCCGGCGCACCGGCGAGCAGGATGATCTGCGCGTCGGCGGGCAGCGAGAGGCAGGCCCGCATCAGGTACGGCAGGCCCTTCTGCCGGGTGATCCGGCCCACGAAGACGACGCTCGGCCGGTTCCGGTCGATGCCGAGCCGGTCCACCACGGCGGTCCCGTGATCGGGTGAGTACAACGAGGTGTCGATGCCGTTGTAGACCACGTGGATCTTGTCAGGGTCGACCGACGGGTACGCCTTCAGCACGTCCCGCCGCATCCCGGCGGAGACCGCGACGACGGCGTCGGCCCCCTCGATCGCGGTCCGCTCGCAGAACGACGACAGGGCGTAGCCCCCGCCGAGCTGCTCCGCCTTCCACGGGCGCAGCGGCTCCAGGCTGTGCGTGGTCACCACGTGCGGGATGCCGTGCAGCAGTTTCGCGGTGTGCCCGGCGAAGTTCGCGTACCAGGTGTGGCTGTGCACGACATCGGCGCCCGCGCAGCCGGACGCCATGGCGAGGTTCACCCCCATGGTGCGCAGCGCGGCGTTCGCCCCGGCCAGCTCGGCCGGTTCCGGGTACGCCGTGACGCCCTCCTCGGTGCGCGGCGCGCCGAAGCAGTGCACCCGCACGTCGGCGAGCCGCCGCAGGTCCCTGGTCAGGTATTCCAGGTGCACACCGGCGCCGCCGTACACCTCCGGCGGGTATTCACGGGTCAGGAGGTCCACACGCAGAGCCACGCACCGCACAATAGCCGACCGCAACCGGGTGCGACCGCTTCGCGCACCCGGATGGCAACCGTCCGGGGCTCCAATGACCAGGTGCGAAACCGGAGCAGCAGCGTGGCGTGGTGGTACGCCCTGGCGATCGGTGTGCCGGCGGTCACCGCCGCGCAGCTGTTCGCCGCCGGTCCGCTGTTCTACGTGATCCAGCTGGCCGGCGTCGCGGTGGTGCTGTGCCGGCGCTCGCATCCCGGCTGGCGGCTGCTGGCCGCCGGGCACCTCGCCGGGGTGCTGGCGACCGCCTTCTGGACGCTGGGCCCGGTCGCCCCGAGCAACACCCCGCAGGGGCTCACCCTGGTCCCGCTCTACACGCTGGCCGCCGCCGGCACGGTACGGCTCACCCGGCGCCACCGGCGTGTCGCCAGCCCGGCCGAGCTGGGCGTGGAGGCCGGCGCCGTGGTCCTCGGGCTGGCCATGGTGGCCTGGTCGTTCGTGGTGCTGCCGTACCTCGGGGCACCGGGGTACCAGCAGGTCAGCAACGCCCTCGCGGCGCTCTACGCGCTGATCGACCTGGCCGTGCTGGGCGGCGCGCTGCGCGCCCTGACCGGCCCGTGGCGCACCCCGGCCCGGCTGCTCGGCATGTCCGGGGCGGCGCTGCTCGGCGCCCACCTGCTCTACGCCGCCACGGACGGCGACGGCACCGCCCCGTTCCTGCCCGGCGGCACCTCGTTCCTGCTCATCCAGTACGCCGGGGTGCTGGTCACCGCGGCCGCCCTGCACCCGGCGGCGGACCGGCTGGGCGTCACCGAGCAGCGGAACACCCGGACCAAGCTGGCCGGGATCGTGGCCATCGCGATCGTCGGCCCGCTGCTGCCGGTGCTCAGCCGCCCCACCGACGCCGTCGCGTACGTCCCGGCGACGCTCACCGCGGCCCTGTGCGGGCTGCTGGTGCTGCGGATCTGGCTGCTGGCCCGGATCGCCCAGCGGCACGCCCGGGATGCCGGGGAGCGGGCCGCCCAGCTGCGCGCCTCCGTCGACGAGCAGGCGGCGCTGCAGCGGCGGCTGGCGTACCGGGCCGGGCACGACACGCTGACCGGGCTGGCGAACCGGGAGCTGCTGCTCGAACAGCTGGCGCTGCCCAGCGTCCGGGACCGGGCGCACTGCCTGCTGCTCTGTTCGCTGGACGGGTTCAAGGAGGTCAACGACTCGTACGGGCACCCGGTCGGCGACGAGGTGCTGCGTCAGCTCGCCGGGCGGCTGCTGCTGTTCGCTCCCGAGGCGGTGCTGGTCGCCCGGCTCGGCGGTGACGAGTTCGGGCTGCTGCTGACCGACCCCGATCAGGCGGTGGAGCTGGCCGGGCGGGTGCTGGAGACGGTGGCCGGGGTGCCGGTGACCGTCGGCGAGCGGCGGATCCACCTGACCGCGAGTGCGGGACTGGCGGACGGCGTACCGGGAAATCCGCCCTCGGTCGTGCTCGGTGACGCGGACCTCGCGCTGCGGGCGGCCAAGGTGGCGGGCGGCGCCCGCCTGGCCCGGTTCGACGACTCGCTGCGCGCCCAGCAGAGCGAGCGTGCCCGGATCGCCGCCGGGCTGCGCGCCGGGCTCGCCGACGGCTCGCTGTTCCTGCACTACCAGCCGGTGGTGGACCCGGCGACCGGGCGGATGACCGGCGTGGAGGCGCTGATGCGCTGGCGGCGGGACGGCGAACTGGTGCCGCCGATGGTGTTCATCCCGGTCGCCGAGCAGACCGGGCTGATCGGCCAGCTCGGCGTGCTGGCGCTGCGGCTGGCCTGCGCGCGCGGCGCCGACTGGTACCGGCGGCACGGGATCTACGTGACCGTCAACGTCTCCACCCATCAGCTGCGCGACCCGGAGTTCGCGGACACCGTGCTGGCGGTCCTCGCCGAGACCGGGATGCCGGGCACCGGACTGGTTCTGGAGATCACCGAGTCGGTGCTCGTCGACGCGGCCGACACGCCGGTGCTCGGGACGCTGCGTGAGCACGGGATCCGGATCGCCATCGACGACTTCGGCACCGGGTACTCGTCGCTGGCCTACCTGCGCCGGCTGCCGGTGGACATTCTCAAGATCGACCGTTCGTTCATCGACGACGTCAGCTTCACCCGGGCCATCCTCGACCTGGCGCACAGCCAGGACCTGGTCACGGTGGCCGAGGGGGTGGAGACGGCGACGCAGGCGGACCAGCTCCGGGAGCTGCGGTGCGATCTCGTCCAGGGCTATCATTTCGGACGCCCGGCCGAGCCGGAGGCGATCGAGTCACTGATGCGAGAGAGCAGCGCCACGGCCGCGTGACCAAAGTTCGCAACACTTTGGGTGGCGAACGGCAGGCGGGGATATTAGCGTCCTTCCCATGGCTGTCAAGGTGCTTGCGATCGTTCTGGCCGGTGGAGAAGGCAAGCGCCTGATGCCCCTGACCGCGGACCGGGCCAAGCCCGGTGTGCCGTTCGGCGGCATCTACCGGATGATCGATTTCGTCCTCTCGAACCTCGCCAACGCCGGCTATCTCAAGATCGTCGTGCTGACCCAGTACAAGTCCCACTCGCTCGACCGGCACATCTCCAAGACCTGGCGGATGTCCACGCTGCTCGGCAACTACGTGACACCGGTGCCGGCCCAGCAGCGGCTCGGCCCGCGCTGGTTCGCCGGCTCCGCCGACGCGATCTACCAGAGCCTCAACCTGATCAACGACGAGCGTCCGGACTACGTGATCGTCTTCGGTGCCGACCACATCTACCGGATGGACCCGAAGCAGATGGTCAACGACCACATCGCCTCGGGCGCCGCGGTCACCGTGGCCGGCATCCGCCAGCCGCTCTCCCTCGCCGATCAGTTCGGCGTGATCGAGGTCGGTCCCGACGGGCGCAAGATCTCCGCGTTCCGGGAGAAGCCACGGGATGCCGTCGGCCTCGCCGACTCCCCCGACGAGGTCTACGCCTCGATGGGCAACTACGTCTTCACCACCCGCGCCCTCTGCGAGGCCGTCTCCGCCGACGCGCAGAACCCGGACAGCAAGCACGACATGGGCGGCAACATCATCCCGATGCTGGTCGAACGCGGCGAGGCGAACGTCTACGACTTCCGCGACAACGACGTGCCCGGCGCGACCGATCGTGATCGCGGCTACTGGCGCGACGTGGGCACCCTGGACTCGTTCTACGAGGCGCACATGGACCTGATCGCCACCCTGCCGATCTTCAACCTGTACAACCACGAGTGGCCGATCTTCACCAACTACGGCTCGTGGCCGCCGGCCAAGTTCGTGCACGGCTACGACGACCGCCAGGGCCGCGCCATCGACTCGATGATCTCCCCCGGCGTCGTCGTCTCCGGCGCCCTGGTCGAGCGCTCGGTCATCTCCCCCAACGTCCGGGTCAACTCCTGGGCCCACGTGGACGGCGCGGTCCTCATGGAGGGCGTCTCGGTCGGCCGCCGCGCCGTCATCCGCAACGCCATCATCGACAAGAACGTAACCATCCCGGAAGGCGCCCAGATCGGCGTCGACCTCGACCGCGACCGCAAGCTCTACACCGTCAGCGACAACGGCATCGTGGTCATCGGCAAGAACCAGCGGGTGGAGTTGTAGGGTCGCGGGTTCTGGTGGGATGGGGGGGTGCTTTCGGTACGCCGGGAGCACCTGCTCGCGGTGGGGGCTTCAGCCGGGTTCTGCCGCGCTGGGTCCGCCGTGACACGGGAGGGGTCGGGCTGCCACGCCACGGTCCGTCCTGCCACGGTCCGCCTCGCGACGGTCCGCCCTGCCGCGGTCCGCCCCGCGACGGTTCGTCCTGACGCGGTCCGCCCTGCCCCGGTCCGCCTGGCGACGGTCCGTCCTGACGCGGTCCGCCCCGCCCTGCCACACCACGCCACGCCACGCCACGGTCCTCCTCGCCCCGGTTCGGCTCCGGTCCGCCACAGCCCAGTCCCCGCCCGCCCAGGGGGCCTGCCCTGGGCCAGCATGACGGGAATTCTCGATCTTGGGCGGGTGGGCTGTGGACAGCGCGTTGATGTGGATAATCCGCTACACCGTCGGCAGTGACTGGCGCTGATGGGTCAGCCGGGTGACTGCTCAGCGGGAGCGAAGATCCGGCGGCGCGCTGCAGCCGCGATCTCCAGCGACGCACTCCAGCGGCGACCCCCCTAACGGCGCACTGTAGCCGCGGCCTCCAACGGGTGCACGGCAGCCGCGACCCCCTAACGGCGCACGGCAGCCGCGACTCCCAACGGTGCACTCCAGCCGCGATCCCCAACGGCGCGCTGCGGCCGTGATGACCGGCGGACCTCGCGTGTGACGGGGACGGACGGGGCGTGATCTGCGGACGGCTGCTGGGGGCGTACCGAAAGCGGGGGTTGATCTTGACTCTCGACCTGGTCGAGGGGGCAGGGTTCGGCTCATGAGTGGGACGCGGACGGAAGCGGTGGGACGGGCGCTGCGGCGAGCCTGGGGGCGGGACACGTGCGATCCGCATGACCTGCCGGATTGGGAGCCGGGAAATCCGGCTCGGGGGCAGTGCGGGGTAACGGCGCTGATCGTGCGGGAGCTGCTGGGCGGGGAGCTGGTGCTCGGCGAGGTGTTCGTTGGTGCGGAGAAGGTGGGGCACCACTATTGGAATCGGCTGCCGGATGGGCGGGATGTCGACTTCACGGCTGATCAGTTCCGGCCGGAGGAGAGGGTGACCGGAGGGTTGGTTCAGGAGGTGCCGACGGGCGGTCCGCTGCGCTGCCGGGAGCAGTATGAGTTGCTGCGTGCCCGGGTGTTGGCCCAGCTCGCGGCACATCCCTGACCGGCCAGCCGAGCGCAGCTCCGGCTGGTGCACATGGTGGTCTCAACACGCCGGACACCAACGTGGGCGCCAGCCGGGCACCGCGACATCCACACGGACCCGGCCATAACGCGGAGCACGGCTGCGGCTGGCCTACACGGTGGTCTCAACACACCGGACACCACCGTGAGCGCCAGCCGGCCACCGCGACGCCTGCACAGAACCGCACCACCACGCGGAACATGGGCCGCGGCTGGACCACACGGTGGCCTCAACACGCCGGACACCACCGTGAGCGCCAGCCTGGCACCGCACGGACCCGGGCCACCACGCGGAGCACGGGCCGCGGCTGGACCACACGGTGGTCTCAACAGGCCCGACACCACCACCAGCACCAGCCCGACACCGCGACGCCCACACCACCACAGGGAACAAGGACCGCGGCTGGACCACACGGTGGTCTCAACACGCCGGACACCACCACCAGGGCCAGCCCGGCACCGCGACATCCGCACGGACCGCACCACAACGCGGAAACGGGCCACGGCTGGACTCGGCACGCCGGACACCACCGTGAGCGCCAGCCGGCAGGGGGCGGGTCATGGATGGTCTCGGAGGGTCGTGGACGGGGACACTCCGAAGCGGGCCCGATAGGCGCCGGCGAAGCGGCCCAGATGCGTGAAGCCCCACCGATAGGCGACGTCGCTGACGCTGGTGAGGCCGGGGTCGGCGCGGGACAGCTCGGCGTGCACCCCGTCCAGGCGCAGCCGGCGCAGGTAGGTCATCGGGGACATGCCGACGTGCTGGCGGAAGGCGTCCTGCAGGACCCGGACGCCGACGCCGGCGACCGCGGCCAGCTCCCGGGTGGTGTAGAGGCGCCACGGCTCGGCGTGCATCACGTCGAGGGCCCGCTTGACGGTGCGCGGGCGGTACGGGCCCTGCAACCCGGCCGGCTCCTCGCCGTAGGGGTGCTCGACAGTCAGCGCCAGGCCGCTGACCACCATGTCGCGCCAGCGGGCGGCCATCCGCGGCTGGCTGGCCAGGCACTCCGGGGAGCGCAGCTCGGCGAGCAGCAGGCGGACCAGCGCCACCCAGGTCCGGCCCGGTCCGTCGACCAGGTCGAAGCTGGCGCCCAGCGGCATCGGCGAGACAAGCCGCTGGTCCAGCGCGGCGTCCAGTTCGCGTTCCAGGGCGCCGCGCTCCACCTTGACGCTGAGCAGCCGGCAGGTGCCCGGCCAGTCCAGCTCGATGTCGCCGGTCGGGCGGAAGACCACGGCCCGGGTCGGGTCGGCGAGCACCACGGTGCCGCGGTGCCGGGACCGGAGCACGCCGGTCAGCGGCACCAGCACGTGGTATGCCGTCTCCAGGGCGGCGATCGCCACCCGGATGTCGGTGCCGTACCCGACCTCGCCGACGGTGATCGGCCCCAGCTCCACCACGTCGGCGCTGAAGTCGAACCGGCCGGGGTCACCGACCGGCTCGATCCGCAACGGCTCGTAGTAGATCTTGCGACAGAACGCGCGGGCCTCGTCCACGTCGGTGGTACGCAATGCGACGTGAACCGGGACATCACCGCCCGTCATGGCTACACACTAGACCGCGAGCAGGGTCCTCCCCGGCACCGCGTGCTCCGGCCAGGTGAACTCGGCGACCGCGCCACCGCGCACCGCCACCTCGGCCAGCGGGTCCGGGCCGTCGGCCCAGATCGAGTACCGGCCCTCGGCCAGGCTGTCGATGACGACGCAGTAGGTGACGCCGCCCCGGACGTAGCGGGCCCGGACCGCGGCGTGCTGCCGCTGCTCCGGCCGGTCGGCCGGGCTGATCTCGATCTCGTGGCCGTGCTCCCGGGCCGTGGTGTGGATGATCAGCGCGCCGATCGGGCCGCCGATGTTCAGCATCACGGTGCCCTGACCGGACGGCGCCAGCGTGTGGTGGTGGTGCTGATGGTGGTGATGATGATGATCGTGGCTCATGCCGGCACCGAGAATCCGTCGAAGGGAGTACCCAGGTAGGGGAAGTGCTTGAGCAGCCCGGCGCTCGCGTCCTTGATGCTCAGGCCCTGCTCGACCAGGGCGGCCGCGGCGTCCGGGGTGAACTTCTTGTCCACCAGCGGCACGGTGACCCCGGCGATGGCGCGCAGCGAGATGGAGACGACGTCGTCGGCGATCCGGCGGCCGTTGGGGAAGCCGGCCACGTCACCGCCCACCACGCCGAACTTGTTCGGCTTGGCGGCCGGGGCGATCGCGGTGTTCAGCCGGAGCATGTCGGCCTGCAGCTGGCCGGTGTTGTTCTGGAAGCCGTCGATCAGGCCGGCCGGGATGCCGGTGAGCAGGATGGCGAGCAGGTCGGCGCGGTCCTTGCCGGCCTTGTTCAGGTCGGCCAGCTTGTCGAACAGGCCCGGGTAGAGCACCGGCAGCAGGGAGGCGAGCTCCGGCTTGGCGACGAACTCGGCGAACTGCTTGTCCTCGCTCGGCGGCAGGCTGTTCCACTTGTCCTTCTGCGCCATCGGCACGATGACCTCGTTGAACAGCGGGTTGCCCAGCCGGGACACCTGCACCTGCGGGCCGACGTAGACGTCAGCGTTCTTGCTGTCGCCGTCGCGCACCTGCACCTGGCGGCGGCTGGCCGAGGTCCACACCCCGATCACCGCGCCCGAGTCGGCGGCCTTGACCCGCTTCTTGCCGTCCCGGCGGACCATGTGCAGCGGGATCTGCACCGCGATGCTGTGCACGTTGGTCTTGTCGGTGGCGTTGACCGCCTTGCCGGCGTAGTTGAACAGCTTCTGGCCGACCAGGTGCTTGTCCTGGAACGGGCGCAGCGTGGCCAGGTCGAAGATGGCGCCCAGGTCGACGAAGAACGCGTCGGCGCGCTGCCCGGCGAACACCTTCTCGCCGGTCTTCAGCTTGTGCACGGCGTCCTTGGCGAGACCCTCGTAGTCCGGGATGGAGACCTTCCCGACGTTGCAGGGCGGGCAGGGCAGCTTCTTGGCCAGCACCGTGCTCTTGCCGTGGCTGTCGACCTTGGTCACCGAGAAGAACTGCCGCCGATTCCAGTTCTCGCTGTCGAGCGATTCGATCTGCCCGGTGTTGTAAAGAAAGGTCCTGTCATTGCGCAGTTCGGTGACGAACCGGAACTGATACGTGATGTCCGGGCGGGCGTCGCCGTTCGCGTCGATGTGGATTTCGTAGAGCACGTCGTCGCCGAACTCGAAGAAGTTCGGGCCGCTCGCCGGAATCTGCAGCGGCACGTAGTTCGCGATGATGGTGACCGTGTCCGGATCGTCGGGGCTGACGAACGCGTACAGGTCGGAACTGTCGGCGACCGGGTCTTTGCTGATCTCCGGCGCTTCGCGGTGGGAAGACATGGTGTCGTGATCCTCTTCGGTTAGCGGCCGGCGTGCTTGAGCAGCTGGGCGGCGAGTTTCTTGTCGGTGACGGTCTTCTTGGAGTCGCCGGAGAAGAGGTCGATGGTGCCCTTCTTGGCGTCACGCACCGAGACGATCAGCGGGGAGCTGTCCTTCGCCGAGGCCGTCTCGTTTCCACCGTTCTCGCTCGCGAGGCTGAGCCCGGCAACGGAGGCGGCCGAGACTCCGACGCCGGCGGCGGTGAGCGCCAGCATCCGCCGGCGATTGAACCGCGGGAACGCCTGGGCACGGTAGCGACTACGACTCATGCTGGGCCTTTCGTCTGTTGGGGGCCGGACGAGCGTTGCATTGTCGACGCCGGTGATTACGGGAATGAAGATCGAGGAGTTCAAAAGTTTTTTCAGGGATCTCTCAGGACCGGCGGCGACGCCGTCCGAGCAGGGCGATCACGCCGGCGATCGCGCCGGCGCCCAGAGCCCCGGCGATCAGCCAGTGGCCCACGTCGGCCGGGTCGTCGGCCGGACCGGTCGTCGCGGCCAGCACCGGCTCCTGGGTCGTCTGCTCCGGCGTCGGGCTGCTCGCCTCGGTCACCGGGGCCGCGCTCTTCGTCGCCACCGGCCGGGTGGTCTTCTTCGGCGCGGCGGTCGTCTTCTTCACCACCGGCTTGGCCGCCGCCGGGAAGACCAGGTCCGAGCAGGAGTAGTAGGTGTCCGGGGTGCTGGACGTCTCCCACACGACGTAGAGCATCTGCCGCCCGGTCCGCTCCGGCAGCTTCACGCTCATCCGGTACGCCCCACCGGTCAGCGGCGGGTCGGTGAACGTCCCGATCGGTTTGCTGCCGAGGTCGTCCCAGGTGAGCCGCTTCGACGAGTCGTAGCCGGGTTCGGTGAGAAAGATCCGGAACTGACCCTGGTGCGGGATGGTCCCCTTGTAGGCGATGCCGAGCCGCTGACCCGGCTTCACCGTCGTCGCCGGGAAGTCATCCCGGGGCAGGTCCAGCCCCCGGTAATCGGCCAGGCCGGCCGAGCAGAGCTTCCCGTCCGGCACGACCTTCCGATCGTTCCCGTTCACGCCGGCGATCCGCACGTTGTCGAACGCCCCGAGGAACCCGCCGGTCGCCGCCTTGGCCGCCTTGCACGCCGCCGCGGTCGTCGAGGTCCCGTTCCCGGCGCAGGCCGCCGACCGGCTGATCGGGGTGGTCGGCGCGCCGTGCGCGAACACCGGCCCGGCCGGCACCACGGCGGCCCCGACGGCCGCCAGAACGATGAAGAGACGCACGGCTGACTCCCAGGCGGATCACACGACCGGGACGTTCCCGGTCACCCGGGAGATACGGAGATCCGGCACCCCTCGTTCAGCGGCTGGCCGGCTGTGATTGCATGACCGAGTCCGGAAACACCAAACGGGAGGATTCATGAACAAGCCCGACGTCGGTCCCATCCCCGACGAAGCGCCCGCCGATCTCGTGATCGAGGACCTGGTGGAGGGCACCGGCCCGGAGGCCAAGCCCGGCGAGTACGTCAGCGTCCACTACGTGGGCGTGGCCCAGTCGACGGGCAAGGAGTTCGACGCCTCCTACAACCGTGGGCAGGCCCTCGGCTTCCGGGTCGGCGGCCAGCAGGTCATCGCCGGCTGGGACCAGGGCGTGGCCGGGATGAAGGTGGGCGGCCGGCGCAAGCTGACCATCCCGCCGCACCTGGGTTACGGCTCGGCCGGTGCCGGCGGCGTGATCAAGCCGAACGAGACCCTGATCTTCGTGGTGGATCTGGTCGAGGTTCACTGAGCTCGGCGGCGGGCCTGTCGGACTCCTCCTGCAGGAGACCCGACAGGCCCGCCGCCGCCTCGGCCTCGATCCGGGCGGCCAGCGCCTCCTCCTCGGCGAGCTTGGCCTCCTCGGACAGCACCTCGGCGGCGACCTCGGCCACGTGGGCCGCGCGCCGCTCCTCGACCGCCTCGGCGAGCGCCTCCGCGTACCGCAGACGTGCCTCCGCGACCTCCTCGTCGACGCGCTCCAGAGCCGACTCGTCCGGCCGGGTGTGCGACCAGATCCGGTTCAGCTGGTCGACCGAGAGGTCGCCGCGCCGGTACGCCTCCAGCGCGGCCCGCTCCACCAGTTTCCGGCTCTCGTCGGCAGGACCCGTCCACGCGTCCCATTTCGCCTGCTGGTACCGCTGCTCGGCCTGGTCACGCTCGTCGGCCGCCTCGGTGGCCCGCTCGCGCGCCTCGTCGGCGGCCGCCATCGCTCGCTGCGCCGCGGCCCACACCTCGTCGGCGCCGGTCGCCAGCTCCGCCGCCTCAGTCGCCTCCGGCGGCGGCGGAACCGGCCGGCGCCGCCCCGCCACCACTGCCATCGCACCCAGCGCCAGCACGGCGAACAGAATCAGCCCGAGCAGGATCTGGGCCGCGTCCATCCCCGTTCCCCTCACGCCCCTCGACGTTAGTAGGAACGTGAGACGCCCGCACCCGGGGCTCCCAAGGCTCGTCCAGAGGAATCACTTGGCCGCCCCGAGGGCCGCGCAGCCACCGGTCTCGTCGGGCAGCAGCGGCCGGAAGGTGACCTGCCACTGCTTGCCGCCGGACACCCACGGCGTACGCATGTTCGCCTTGCCGGCGGCCGCCCACAGCCGGTCCTTGTCGGCACCGTCGACCGACACGCAGTGCAGGCCGGTGCTGGGGGCCAGTTCCGCGCCGGGCAGCGCCGGGCCGGGCCAGTCCTGCGGCTTCTGCGTGAGGCCGTCGTCGGCGGCGACGTACTCCTGGGCGAGCGCGGCCAGGCTCGCCGGCACGTAGGCGTCCGGGCCCGGTGAGCCGCTCTCGGTGGTGAAGGCGTTCAGGTCGTCGACGTAGCCGGCCAGCTTCTTGCGGGCGGCCTGCTGGGCGGCGGTCAGGTTCGGGTCGTTCGGCTGCGCCTGGTGCAGGGCCGTCACGCGTACCGTCGCGGTCTGGCCACCGGAGGTGGCGGTGATCACCGTGTCCGGGACGTCGGCGACGCCGGGCGAGCCGAGATCGGCGCCGTTCCGGACGCCGGCCGCGATGGCGTCGGCGGCCCACTTGCTCGCCTGCTCCGGGGTGATCCGGCGAAGCTGCAGGTTGGGCAGGGCCGGGCCGGGTGCGATGGCGGGCACCGGCCCGTTGCTGATCACCCGCCCGTCGGCGTAGACGGTGACGTCCGGCAGGCGGCCGAACCGGTAGGAGGTCGGCACGAAGCCGCCCTCCTGGCCGATGCGCACCAGCACGGTGGGGTCGCCGGTGGGCGCGCTCTCGGTGATCGGATCGGCGGTGGTGCCGGCCGAGCCGGCCGAATCGGGCCGGGCACAGCCGGCCATCAGGATCAGGGGGATGGCGGCAGCGGTCAGAAGGCCGCGGGTTCGGGTCATGACCGGTACGACGAGACGTCCGCTCCGCCGGTTCCGTCCCGGCCGAAGATTCCCGCCGAAAGAGTGGATCTTCTAGGGGAACGCGGGTGTCACGGCACCACGCGCGCGGAACGGCCCTGCACGCTCACCACGTCACCGGGGTGCAGCTGCCGGCCGCGGCGGGTGTCCACCTCACCGTTCACCGTGACGTCGCCGGAGGCGATCAGGATCTTGCCCTCGCCGCCGGTGTCGATGAGGTCGGCCAGTTTGAGGAACTGGCCCAGCCGGATCATGTCACCGTCGATCGGCACGTCACGCATCGGCACATCATGCCACCAGCGATTTTCCGCCGGTCATGGGCCGGTCCGGCCGGTGGGCGCCCGGGACCCACGGCGGAGCGCGGGAAAAGTTCCGGGTGGGTTGAACCATCGGGAGCTGTGATCCGAACTAACTCCCGTGAGGTATTTGGGAACAGCACTGACCCTGGTGGCGACCGCGGGCGCACTCGGCGTGGCCGGCCCGGCCCTCGCCGACGTGACGATCAGCCCGTCCAGCGCGCCGCAGGGCAGTGGCCAGAACCTGAGCTTCCACGTACCCAACGACGGGAAGCTGCCGATCACCCGGGTGACGCTGAGGATCCCGGCGGACACGCCGATCGCCGAGGTCTATCCGCTCTCGGTGGACGACTGGGCGCCGCGGATCGCCTGGCAGGAACTCGCCACGCCGCTGAAGACCATCCACAACGGCACCCCGGTCACCCAGGTGCCGGAGGCGATCACCTGGATCGCGGTCGGCGGGAAGTCGATCCCGCCGGGTGGCGCGGCGGACCTGAGCGTGGCGGTCGGCCCGCTGCCGACGCTCAGCACGGTGCGGTTCACGCTCGTCGAGACGTACGCCGACGGGAAGACCGGACCGGCGGTGACGGCCGGGATGACGCTCACCCCGGATCCGGCAGGCACCGCGGCGGCCGGTCACCACGGCGCGGCGGATCCCGTGCCGGCCGACGAGGAGCAGCTCTTCGCGGACACCGTGGCGCAGGCCGAGCAGGACGACCGGGGCGGCTCGGTGCTCGCGATCGGTGGCTGGGTGGTGGCCACGCTGGCCCTGCTCGGCGCCGGCTGGGTGCTGCTGCGCAACCGGCACCGGGCCGCCGAGCCGGACGAGTCCGAGGAAGACGCGGCACCCGAGGCAACATCCGAGGCCCCGGAGACGTCTGAGGAGAAAGAGGCAGTCACGGCCAGCCGCTGGAGCTACCACGGCTGAATCAGACTCCCACGCAGGCAGGGTCCTGCAGCGGGAAACCTCACGCGGGTGGGCGTGAGGCGAGTCGTGGCACGCGCGTGGGGCGCGGGTCATGACAGGCGGGTGGGGCCCCGGGCAAGGCCCATGATCCGCGAATCGGGCGGGCGGGAAGGCGACTTCCCGCCCGCGCGGTGCTTCAGACGGGGACCACGCGTTCGGTACGCAAGGCGTCGATGATCTCGCGCTCCACCCGCTCCGACTCCTCGTGCGGGACCTGGCAGGTGCCGGCCGCGATGTGCCCGCCGCCGCCGTAGCGGAGCATCACCTCGCCGATGTCGACCGGCGAGGAGCGGTCCAGGATCGACTTGCCGCAGGCGAACACCGTGTTGAGCTTCTGCCGTCCCCAGATGATGTGCACCGAGACGCGGGCCTCCGGGTAGAGCGCGTACACCATGAACCGGTTCCCGGCCTCGATCACCTCCTCGTCGCGCAGGTCCACGACGATCACGTCGCCGTCCAGGTGGCTGACCCGGTGCAACTGCTCGACGAAGCGGGCCGAGCAGTCGTGGAAGAGCATGGCGCGCTCGGCGACGTCCGGCAGGGCGAGGATCTCGTGCACGTCGGAGTGCTCGATGCAGGCGTCGATCAGCTGCATCATCAGCTGGTAGTTGGAGATCCGGAAGTTGCGGAACCGGCCGAGCCCGGTACGGCTGTCCATCAAGAAGTTGAGCAGCGTCCAGCCGGTCGGGCTGAGGATGTCGGTCAGCGAGTAGTCCGCCGAGTCGGCCTGGTCGACGGCGCGCATCAGGTCGTCGGAGACCTGGGGGAACCGGGCCTTGCCGCCGAAGTGGTCGTAGATGACCCGGGCCGCGGACGGCGCGTTCGCGTCGATGACGTGGTTGCTGCGCTCACCCTCGTTGCGGATCGTCTCCGAGTGGTGGTGGTCGTAGACCTGGTAGGCGCGGGCGTCGTACGGCAGGTTGGTGAGGATGTCCCGGTCGGTGATGTCGACGGCGCCGTCCTGCACGTCCTTGGGGTGCACGAACATGATGTCGTCGATCAGGTCGAGGTGCCGCAGCAGCACGGCGCAGACCAGGCCGTCGAAGTCGCTGCGGGTCACGAGCCGGTACTTCACGGGGTCCCCCTCGGTTGCCAGACCTTTGCGACCATTTTGCCACTTTTATCGCTTAGGTCTTCCCGATCGAGGAAGCATCGGGGACGCCGGCCCATGTGCTGGGCGGCACACCTCGTGGTGAACCATCGGAGGGGGCTGCTGCGTAAGGTTCAAACGGACGGTAACAACCCGGTCGGAGGACACGGAGACGATGGACCAACCACAGCTCATCCAGGAGCGCAGCGCGCCGCCGGCCACTCTGGTGATCTTCGGCGCCTCCGGTGACCTCACCCGCCGCAAGCTGCTGCCGGCGGTCGAGAGCCTGGCCCGCCACGGTCGCCTGCCCGACCAGTTCGCCCTGGTCGGCGTCGCCCGGACACCGATGTCCGACGAGCAGTTCGCGGAGAGCGCCCTCGGCGGCCGCAGCCTGAGCGAGAAGCGACAGCTCGCCGGCGGCGTCCGCTACGTCTCGGGTGGCTACGACGACCCGGAGACCTACAAGCGCCTGGCCGAGACGCTCGACGAGCTGGACGCGCAGCGCGGCACGTCGGGTAACCGGCTGTTCTACCTGTCGACCCCGGCGAACGCGTTCGAGCCGGTGATCTGCGGGCTGGCCGGCGCCGGGCTGAACCAGGCGAACGAGGGCTCCTTCGCCCGCCTGGTGATCGAGAAGCCGTACGGGCGGGACCTGGCCACCGCCCGCGAGCTGGACGGCGTCGTGCACGCCGCCTTCGACGAGGCCAACGTCTTCCGCATCGACCACTACCTGGGCAAGGACACCGTGCAGAACGTCCTGGCCCTGCGCTTCGCCAACTCGATCTTCCAGCCGATCTGGGACCGCTCGTGGGTCGACCACGTGCAGATCACCGTGGCCGAGACGCTCGGTGTCGGCACCCGCGGCGGGTTCTACGAGTCGGCCGGCGCGATGCGCGACATCGTGCAGAACCACGTGCTCCAGGTGCTCGCGCTCGCCCTGATGGAGCCGCCCGCCTCGTTCGGCGGCGAGGGCCTGCGCAGTGAGAAGGTGAAACTGCTCCAGGCGATCCGGCTGCCCACCGACCGCGACATCGCCGACGCGGCCGTCCGGGGGCAGTACACCCGCGGCGGCACCCGCGAGGAGCTGATGGCCGGGTACCGCGAGGAGGTCGGCGTCGACCCGCTGTCGCGGACCGAGACCTACGCCGCGCTGCGCCTCAACGTCGACAACTGGCGCTGGGCGGGCGTGCCGTTCTACGTGCGTACCGGCAAGCGCCTACCGGCCCGGGTCACCGAGGTGGCGCTGCAGTTCCAGCGCCCGCCGCACCTGCCGATCCCGACCAGCCAGCTCACCGAGCTGGACGCGGACGCCCTGGTGCTGCGCATCCAGCCGAACGAGGGCATCTCGCTGCGCTTCGGCGCGAAGGTGCCCGGTCACTCGTTCCGGGTGCGGACCGCCAGCATGGACTTCTCGTACGACCAGACCTTCGTGGAAGAGTCGCCGGAGGCGTACGAGCGTCTGCTGCTGGACGCCCTGGTCGGAGACGCGTCGCTGTTCATCCGCAGTGACGAGGTGGAGCAGTCGTGGCGGGTCGTCGACCCGATCATCGAGCACTGGACGAACGACCGCTCGCCGATCCCGACCTACGAGGCGGCGTCCTGGGGCCCGGCCGACGCCGACCGGCTGATCGGCCGCAACGGGCGGAAGTGGCGCAACTCGATCTGAGACTGCGTCGGTGGGCGGGCTCGCATAGGGTTGTCAGGGAGTCCGCCCCCCGACCCGAAAGAGCTATCGCGAATGCAGGTTTCGGTCGCGCACCACCCACCCAACACGGCCGTCCTCGTCCTGCGCGGTTCCCTCGACATCGATACCGCGCCAGCCCTCAAGGCCAACCTCGGCCGTCTGGTCGAGCGTCCCGCCCCGCGCGTGGTGGTCGACGTGTCCGGCCTCGACTTCTGCGACTCGATGGGCGTCGGCGTGCTGGTCACCGCGCACGGCCGCGCCATGGAGCGCGGCGGCTGGGTCCGGCTCGCCGCCCCGTCCGGTTTCCTCCGCCGCCTCTTCGACACCCTCGGCCTGACCGACTATCTCCCCATGTTCCCGGATGTCGAAAAAGCCATAAAAACCGATTGACCCGATTTCGGTACGCCCGGAGCACGGTCCCGCCAAGCCCCACGCGACACCCGCCCGGCTCCGGACCGCCCCGCGCCTCACGCCCCGGGCGGCTGGCACCCACGGTGGTCTCCGGGCCGCTGACAGCACCGTGACGACCAGCCGGGCCGCGACGCGCGGTGCGGCCGGGACGGTGAGCGCGCCGCGCGGGGCGGTCAGCGGGTGCCGGTGGAGACGGCGTCCAGGGCGGCGACCGCGGCGCCCCGGGCGCCGGCCATGTCCAGGTCCGCGACCAGGGCGAACGCCGCCGCCTTGGCCTGCTCGTCGCGGAGCTGGGTGTTCTCCCGGACGGTGTTCAGGAACCACTGCCGGAAGTGCGGAGCCGCCTCCACCACCCCGCCACCCAGGAAGTACGCCGCCGGGTCGGTGAAGTTCGCCGCGATGGTGAACAGCTTGCCGATGGCCCTGGCCTGCTGGCCGAAGATCGCCATCGCCAGCGGGTCCTCCTTCTCGCCGTAGCCGCGGAGCAGTTTCGCCGCCTTCTCGATCGGCTCGGCGGCCAGCGGGTGCTCCGGGAAACGGGTCAGCCAGTACGGCAACAGGTTGTTCTTGATCCCGGTCAGCGACGCGATCGACTCGACGTCGCCGGCGAACCCGCAGTTGCAGGCCGGCACCGGCTGGTCCGCCTCGAGGACCCCGTGCAGCGGGATCTGCACGTGCCCGAGCTCGCCGGCCATCCCGGCCGCGCCCCGGATCACCTTGCCGTTCTCCACCACGCCGCCGCCGAGACCGGTGCCGACGATCGCGGCGACCGACGAGGTCTCCAGCGCGGCGGCCCCGAAGTGCCGGTGATGGGCGTAGAGCGCCGCGGCGTTCGCGTCGTTGTTGTAGATCACCGGCAGGCCGAGCCGGGCCTCCAGGGCGCCCCGGATGTCGAAGCCGTGCCACGACACCTGGTTGAAGTTCGTCGCGCCCTTGGACGAGATCACCCCGTGCGCGCTGGCCGGGCCGGGCGTGTCCAGGCCGACCGCGCGGACCAGGGACAACGGGGTGCTGGTCAGCTCCAGGATGCCGGTGAACGCCTCGGCGAGCGCCTCCACCGCCGACTCCGGCCCGTCCAGGACCCGGGAGGGATTCTCCACCAGGGTGGTCACCAGGAACTGGCCCGTCGCGTCGAGGACGGTGGCGTTGTTGCAGGTGCCGCCGTTGTCGAGACCGACGACGACCCAGGAGGAGGGGGTGCGTACCGTTTCAGCCTGATCCACGGGTGAGAGCCTACGTCCGGCACCGGTGTCCGGTCACGGGTGCGCTCGGATTGCGGGCTCGTTAGTCATGGTTGCCGTCGTGCGGCGGCGCCGCGAGCGGGCCGAACCGGAGTGCATGACGACGACCCGCCGCACCCTGCTCGCCGGTTCCGCCGCCATCGCCGCCGGGGTGCTCGTCGAGATGCCGGCCCAGGCCGCGCCGGCAGGTCCGGTTCTGCTCAGCGACGACCCGATCGCGCACCTGCTGCGCCGGGCCACCTTCGGCGCCACCCCGGAGTCCCTCGCCGAGGCGCGCGAGCTGGGCGCCGCCGCCTGGCTGGACCGTCAGTTGCAGCCTGGCAAGATCGACGACGCGGCCTGCGACCAGCTGCTGAAGCGACTCCCCCAGGCGCACGCCGCCCCGGCCGCGGTCCGCGCCGCGCTGCCCGAGCACTCCTACGACGGCTTCCGCCAGCTCGGCCAGGCGATCATCGCGCGGGCCGCCTGGAGCGAGCGGCAGCTGTTCGAGACGGTCGCCGGTTTCTGGGCCAACCACCTGCACATCGCCGCGCCGAGCAGCGGCGTCTGGGACACCCGCGGCGACTTCGACGCCCAGGTGATCCGCAAGCACGCCTTCGGCCGGTTCGCCGACATGCTCCGGGACGCCGCCCGGCACCCGGCCACGCTCACCTACCTGGACCAGCGCTCGTCGACCAAGGCGCACCCGAACGAGAACTACGCCCGGGAGCTGATGGAGCTGCACACCGTCGGTCTCGTCTACGACGAGACCGACGTCCAGGACGCCGCGCGGCTGCTGACCGGGCTGACCGTGAGCCGGGCCGGCAACTACGCGTACGACGCGTCCCGGCACGCCACCGGCCCGGTCGACATCCTGGGTTTCCGGCACGCCAACGGTGCCACCGACGGCGAGGGCGTGGCGCTGGCCTTCCTCGACCACCTGGCGAAGCACCCGAAGACCGCCGAACTGCTGGCCCGCAAGCTGTGCGTCCGGTTCGTCGCCGACGAGCCGCCGGCCACGCTGGTCACCCGCCTCGCCAAGGTCTACCTGGACAACGGCACCGCCGTCGTCCCGGTGCTGCGCGCCCTGTTCACCTCGCCGGAGTTCGCCGCCTCGACCGGCCAGAAGGTCCGCACCCCGTTCGAGGACCTGATCGCCGCCGTCCGCGCCCTCGGGTTGCGGCCGGAGCGGGACGGGACGAAGGGTCTCGGCACGCTCTACGACATCCTGGTCGAGGCCGGGAACGCCCCGCTGCGCTGGGCGCCGCCGAACGGCTACCCGGACGTCGCGGCGATCTGGGCCTCCCCCGCCGCCTTCCTGCTGCGCTGCAACCTGCACCTCAACCTGGCCGCCGGCTGGCATCCGAAGCAGCTGACCCGCCCGGCCGACCTGCTGAGGTCACTGGTCTCGGTGCTGCCGGCGACCTACGGCGAGCTGGTCGACGCGCTCGCGGTCCGGCTGGTCGGCACCCGGCTGCCGGCCGCGCACACCGCCGCCGTGCTCAGCGTCGCCGGAAAGCTGCCGACCAGTGGAGTCGACAGGAACGTCGCGGGCCACGCCCCCTACCTGATCGCGCTCGTGCTCGACTCGCCGTCCTTCCAGCTGAGGTGATCATGAAGACCGAACGGTGCTGCCCGGAGCTGTCCCGCCGCACGGTGCTCGGCGCCGCGCTGACCGGGCTGGCCGGCGCCACGCTGAGCACCCAGACGGCGTTCGCCGCCGCGGGCGCCGCCTACACCGGCGACACGCTCGTGGTGATCTCGCTGCGCGGTGGCTTCGACGGGCTCTCCGCCATCGCACCGATCGGGGATCCGGCGTACTACCAGGCACGGCCCTCGATCGGCGTACCGAAAAACCTGGTGATCGGCGGTGACGGAACCTTCGGTCTGCACCCGGCGCTCGCCCCGATCCTGCCGCTCTGGAAGAGCGGCAAGCTGGCCGCCGTGCACGCGGTGGGTCAGCCGGACCCGACGCGGTCGCACTTCGCCGCGATGGAGGCGATGGAGAACGCCGCGCCCGGCACCTCGCTGCGCAGCGGCTGGCTGGACCGGATGCTGGGGCTGACCGGCGCGACGGCGCCGATGGCCGGCGTCTCACTGGGGCACGCGATGCCCGCGCGGATCATGCTGGGCTCCTCCGACGACGTGGCGATGACCGGCATCGACAGGTTCACCCTGGCCGGCGAGGACAAGCGCCCGATGGCCGCCGCGTTGCGCGCCATGTATGCCGGCGCCCCCGCGGCGCTGGCCGCTCCGGCCCGGTCCGCCGACCGCGCGCTGGCCGCCGCCACCAAGGTCAAGAATCTGGAGTACGCGTCGACGGTCACCTACCCGGCCACCGAGCTGGGCGCCGCGCTGCGCGACGTGGCCCGGCTGATCAAGGCGAGGGCCGGTCTCGTCACGGCCGCCGTCGACTGCGGCGACTGGGACATGCACGAGGGTCTCGGCGCGGCGGTGAAGGGTCAGCGGATGTTCGACAACCTGGCCGATCTGGCCCAGGCCCTGGCCGCGTTCACCACCGACCTGGGCGACGCGCTGAACAACGTGACGGTGCTGACCGTCAGCGAGTTCGGCCGGCGGGTCCGGGAGAACGCGTCGCACGGCGCCGACCACGGGCACGGCAACGCGATGCTGCTGCTCGGCGGCGGTATCCGCGGCGGGAAGGTGTACACGAACTGGCCCGGCCTGTCCCCCGGCGCGCTGGTCGCCGGCGACCTGGCGGCGACCACCGACTACCGCGCGGTGATCGGCGAGCTGCTGCGGAAACGGTGCGGTTTCGGCGCCCTCGACGGGGTGTTCCCCGGGGTGCGGCCCAGCGACTTCGGGCTGGCCGTGGCGAAATGAGGAAAGGGGGCCGGTGACCGGCCCCCTTTCTCGTGTACGCGCTGCTTACCGCGCGCCGGCGGTGCGGCGCTTGGACCAGACGTCGAAGGCGACGGCGGCGAGCAGCACCGCGCCCTTGACGAACATGACCGTCTCGGTCTGCCAGCCGAGCAGGCCGGCGCCGTTGTTGATGACACCCATGATCAGACCACCGGTGATCGCGCCGACCACCTTGCCGACGCCGCCCTGCACCGCCGCGCCACCGATGAAGGCGGCCGCGATGGCGTCCAGCTCGAAGCTGTTACCGGCGGTCGGGCCGGCCAGGTTGAGCCGGCCGGCGAAGATGATGCCGGCGACCGCGGACAGCACGCCCATGTTGACGAACAGCCAGAAGACCACCGACTTGACCTTGACGCCGGAGAGCGTGGCGGCCTGCAGGTTGCCACCGACCGCGTAGATCTGGCGGCCGAAGACGGCCCGGTTGGTGACCAGGGTGTAGCCGACCACCAGGACGGCGAGCAGCACGAGGACCCAGGGCAGGTTGCGGAACCGGGCGAGCTGCACGACCACGAACATCACCAGCACGGCCGGGACGACGACCTTGGTGATGAACAGCCACATCGGGTCGACGCTCTGGTGGTAGCGGATCCGGGCGGTGCGGGAACGCCACTGCACGACGACCATGCCGACGACGACCAGCAGGCCGACGAGGATGCTGAACGCGTCGGCGCCGCCCAGCGGGCCGAGTGCGATGTTCTTGAGGAATCCGGGGGTGAAGCCGTTGGCCAGGGTGCGGATGTCGTCCGGGAACGGGCCGATGCCCTTGTTGCCCAGGATCCGGTAGGTGACCGCGCGGAACAGCAGCATGCCGGCCAGGGTCACGATGAAGGCGGGGATGCCGAAGTACGCCACCCAGTAGCCCTGCCAGGCGCCGACCAGCGCGCCGAAGGCCAGCGTCGCGATGATCGCGATCGGCCAGGGCAGGTCCCAGTTCACCATCATCACCGCGGCGAACGCGCCGGAGGCGGCCACCACCGACCCCACCGACAGGTCGATGTGCCCGGCGATGATGATCAGCACCATGCCGATGGCGAGCACCAGGATGTAGGAGTACTGCACGATGATGTTGCTGAGGTTCTGCGGGGCGAGCAGGTCACCGCCGGTCAGCGCCGTGAAGATCACGATGGTGGCCGCGAGGGCGATGTAGATACCGCTCTGCTTCAGGTCGAAGTTGACCTTACGAGGCGCCTGGTCCTGGGCACCGGCCGGTCCCTTGTCAACGGACAGATCGGCGTTGGTGGGTGCGACGGTCACGGCGCCACCTCCTGTTCTTCCTTCGTCATCAGAGTCATCAGACTCTCCTGGGTGGCCTCGGCACGCGGCACCTCGCCGGTGATCCGGCCGGCCGAGAGGGTGTAGATACGGTCACAGATCCCGAGCAGCTCGGGCAGCTCGGACGAGATGACCAGGATGGCCTTCCCCTCGTCGGCGAGCCGGTTGATGATCGTATAGATCTCGTACTTCGCGCCGACGTCGATACCGCGGGTCGGCTCGTCGAGGATCAGCACATCCGGATCGGTGAAGATCCACTTGGACAGCACGACCTTCTGCTGGTTACCGCCGGAGAGCTTGCCCACCACCGACTCGACGCTCGGGGCCTTGATGTTCATGCTGGCCCGGAAGTCGTCGGCGACCTTGCGCTCCTCGTTGCCGTCGACCCAGCCGCCCTTGGCGAGCTTGGACAGACCGGCGGCGGAGACGTTGCGCTTGATGTCCTCGATCAGGTTGAGGCCGTAGCGCTTGCGGTCCTCGGTGGCGTACGCGATGCCGTGGTCGATCGCCTCGCGCACGTTGCGGGCCTGGATCTCCTTGCCGTCCTTGACCAGCTTGCCGGAGATGTTGACCCCGTAGGACCGGCCGAAGACGCTCATCGCCAGCTCGGTGCGCCCGGCGCCCATCAGGCCGGCCAGCCCGACGATCTCGCCGCGGCGCAGCGTCAGGTTCGCGTTGCGCACCAGCGCGCGGTCCGTCTGGGTGGGGCTGTAGACCGTCCAGTCCTCGATCCGCAGGACCTCGTCGCCGATCTTCGGCTCGTGATCGGGGTACCGGCTCTCCAGGCTCCGGCCGACCATGCCCGCGATGATCTTCTCCTCGGAGAGGTTCTCGATCTCGTCGGTCCAGATCGTCTTGCCGTCACGCAGAATGGTGACCCGATCCGAGATTCCCATCACCTCGTTGAGTTTGTGCGAGATGATGACGCAGGTGATGCCCTCGTCACGGAGACCACGGAGCAGACCGAGCAGGTGCTCCGAGTCGGCGTCGTTGAGCGCGGCGGTGGGCTCGTCCAGGATCAGCAGCTTGACGTCCTTGGAGAGCGCCTTCGCGATCTCCACCAGCTGCTGCTTGCCGACGCCGAGTTCGATCACCGGCGTGACCGCGCTCTCGTTCAGGCCGACCCGGCGCAGCAACTCGTCTGCCGCCGCGTTGGTCTCGTTCCAGTTGATCCAGCCGCGCTTGGCGCGCTCGTTGCCGAGGAAGATGTTCTCCGCGATCGAGAGGTTCGAGGCGAGCGCCAGCTCCTGGTGGATGATGACGATGCCCCGGTGCTCGCTGTCGCGGATGCCGGAGAAGTGGCAGGGCTCGCCCTCGAACTCGATGTCGCCCTCGTAGGTGCCGTGCGGGTAGACCCCGGAGAGCACCTTCATCAGGGTCGACTTGCCGGCCCCGTTCTCCCCGCAGACGGCGAGGATCTCGCCCCTGCGTACCTCCAGGTTGACGTCCTGCAGGGCCTTGACGCCCGGGAACGTCTTGGTGATCCCTGACATCCGCAGGATCGTGTCGGTCATCTAGACCCTCCTATGGGCCGACGAAGTCCGCGCCCCGCCCGCGGGGGCGGGCGGGGCGCGGCACTCGAATCACTTCAGCTGGTCGGCGGTGTAGTAGCCGCTGTCGACGAGCTCCTTCTTGTAGTTGCTCTTGTCGACGATGACCGACTGCAGCAGCTGGGCCGGGACGACCTTCTTGCCGTTGTCGTAGTCGGTGGTGTTGTTGGTGGTCGGCGTCTGACCCTTGAGGATCGCGTCGGCCATCTCACCGGTCACCTTGGCCAGCTGGCGGGTGTCCTTGTAGATGGTCGAGTACTGCTCGCCCTTGATGATCGACTTGGTGGAGGCCAGCTCGGCGTCCTGACCGGTGACGACCGGGTACTTGCCGTCGGTGCCGTAGCCACCCGACTTCAGGGCGGAGAGGATACCGATCGAGATGCCGTCGTAGGGCGACAGCACGCCGTTGACCTTGACGCCACCCTTGTAGGTGGAGGTCAGGATGTTCTCCATGCGCTTCTGCGCGGTCTCCGGGTCCCAGCGCAGGGTGGCGACCGTCTTGAAGTCCTTCTGGCCCGACTTGACGACCAGCGTGCCGTCCTTGATGTACGGGTCGAGGATGCTCATCGCGCCGTTGAAGAAGAACGTCGCGTTGTTGTCGTCCGGCGAACCGGCGAACAGCTCGATGTTGAACGGGCCCTTCGCGTCGCCCTTGCTGCCGTCCGCCTTGAGCACGCCCAGACCGGTCAGCAGCGAGGTGGCCTGCTGCACACCGACCTTGAAGTTGTCGAAGGTGGTGTAGTAGTCGACGGTGGCGCTGTCCCGGATCAGCCGGTCGTACGCGATCACCGGGATCTTCGCGGCCTCGGCGTTGTCCAGCTGCGAGGAGAGCGCGGTGCCGTCGATCGACGCGATGATCAGCAGCTTGGCGCCCTTGGTGATCTGGCTGTCCAGCTGCTGGGTCTGGGTCGGGATGTCGTTCTCGGCGTACTGCAGGTCGACCTTGTAGCCCAGGCCCTCGAGCTGCGACTTGAGGTTGTCGCCGTCGTGGATCCAGCGCTCCGACGACTTGGTCGGCATGGTGATACCGATCAGCGCGCCGGCGGCGCTACCACCACCGGCCGCCTCCTTGTCGGTGGTCTTCTCGGCGTCCCCGCAGGCGGCCATGGTGGTCACCAGGGTGGCAGCGGCGAATGCTGCCGCGAGCCGGGTGTATTTCACGGTGATTCTCCTCTTTGAGAGCGGTGTTACAGGGGGCGGGCCAGACGGTGGTACGCCTGGTTCCACCGCACTCGATCGGCGAAGTCGTCGGTCGTCGTGCGGTCATCGATGAGCAGGAGCTCGGTCTGGGCCATCGTCGCGAAGTCCCGGAGGACCTCGGCGCCGACGGCCTGCGTGAGGACGGTGTGGTGCGGTCCCCCCGCGGTGAGCCAGCACTCGGCCGAGGTCGACAACGACGGCGCAGGTTTCCACACCGCCCGGGCGACTGGCAAATTGGGCAGCGGCTCGTCCGGCGGCACCACCTCGACGGCGTTCGCCACCAGGCGGAATCGGTCACCCAGATCAGCCAGACCGATCACCACACCGTTACCGGGCGCGGCGTCGAACACCATCCGGACCGGGTCCTGGCGACCGCCGATGCCCAGCGGGTGAATCTCGACACGTGGCCGTCCGGCCGCGATGGTCGGGCAGACCTCGAGCATGTGCGCTCCGAGGATCTTCGGCTCGCCCGGACCGAAGTGGTACGTGTAGTCCTCCATGAACGAGGTACCCCGGTCGGAGCCCGCGCCCATCGCCTTCACGGCGGCCAGCAGCGCGGAGGTCTTCCAGTCGCCCTCGCCGCCGAAGCCGTACCCGTCGGCCATCAGCCGCTGCACGGCCAGGCCGGGCAGCTGGCGGAGCCCGCCGAGATCCTCGAAGTTGGTGGTGAAGGCGCCGAAGCCGCCCTCGGTCAGGAACTGCCGCAGGCCGGCCTCGATGCGGGCGCCGTAGCGCAGCGAGTCATGCCGCTCGCCACCCTCCGCCAGCTCGGGGGCCAGCTCGTACAGCTCGGCATATTCGGACACCAGATCGTCGATGGTCTTCTCGTCCACCGCGTCGACCACGGCCACCAGATCGTTCACGCCGTACGTGTTGACCGACACACCGAAGCGCAGCTCGGCCTCGACCTTGTCGCCCTCGGTGACCGCGACGTCGCGCATGTTGTCGCCGAAGCGGGCCAGCCGCAGGGTGCGCAGCCGCTGCAGGCCGGCCGCGGCCTTGGCCCAGCCGTCGATCCGCGCGACCACCACCGGGTCGGACACGTGCCCGGCCACCGTCTTGCGCGGGACGCCCAGCCGCGCCTGGATGAACCCGAACTCCCGGTCGCCGTGGGCGGCCTGGTTGAGGTTCATGAAGTCCATGTCGATGGACTCCCAGGGCAACGAGATGTTGTGCTGGGTGTGCAGGTGCAGCAGCGGCTTCCGGAGCGCGTCGAGGCCCGCGATCCACATCTTGGCCGGCGAGAACGTGTGCATCCAGGCGATCACGCCGATCACGTTGTGGTCGGCGTTCGCGTCCAGCATCACCTGCTTGATCGCACCGGAGTCGGTGAGCACCGGGCGGGTGACCAGCTCGGCACCCAGGCCCGCGGCGAGGGTGCGCTGGATCTCAGCGGACTGGTCGGCCACCTGCTGGAGCGTCTCCGGCCCGTACAGGTGCTGGCTGCCGGTGAGAAACCAGATCTGCGGTTTCATCTGTGTCCTTAGGTGTTGATGGTGGTGCTGTTACCAGGTGTCGGTCACGCCGGACGCCCGGGCGATCTCCCGCCCGAACCAATCTTGCGGCACCGGGCACCCGGTATAGAGCTCGTTGAGGATCTTGGCCGCTTCCGGGGCACCCCGATCGCTACCGAGCGACCGCTCAGGGCGGTCCGGCCGACGCCGATCACAGGCGTCGTGCTCGGCGGGAACGGCATGGGAGTACCTCCACGAGGGGAGCCGGTCGGTGGCAACGGCCACACCCCGGCGGGAGAATCCCAGTGTTATCGCTAACAAAAGGCGTGTCAACGGCTCTTGGCAACAAGGCGGTAACGGCCGCTTAACGGCGGCCGTGACCCCGCTCAGGCCGGCGGCGCAACGCTCTCACGCACCACCAATTGTGCCGGAACGATCACCGTTTCGGCGGTACCCGGCTCGTCTTTCATCTGGTCCAGCAGCAGGGTCAGGGCGGCCCGGGCCACGTCGCCGAAGGCCTGGCGGACCGTGGTCAGCGGCGGGATGAAGAACGCCGCCTCCGGCACGTCGTCGAAACCGATCACGCTGACGTCGTGCGGCACCCGCCGGCCGCGCTCGTGCAGCGCCCGCAGCACGCCCAGGGCCAGGTGGTCGTTGGCCGCGAAGACCGCCGTGACCTCGGGCATCCGGGCCAGCATCTGGCCGGCCCGGTAGCCCTCGGCGGCCGACCAGTCCGCGCTGAGCAGCGGGGGCACCTCCCGGCCGGCCTCGCGCAGGGCCTTGCGCCAGCCCTGGATGCGCCCGGCCGAGTCGAACCAGTCGGTCGGCCCGGAGACGTGCCAGACCGTCTCGTGCCCGGCCTCCAGCAGGTGCCGCACCGCGTCCCCGGCGCCGGCCACCTGGTCGACGGTGACCAGCGAGCGCCCGGCCGCCGGGTCGCCGTCGATGAACACCACCGGCACGTCGGCCGGGATCGCGGCGAGGGCCTCGGTGGCCGACGCCGTCTGGGCGATCACCACCAGGCCAGCCACCCGCTGGTCCAGGTGCCGTTCGACCACCGAGGAGATCGAGTCCCGGTCCAGCTCACGGACGCTGCCCACGCTGACCGCGAAGCCGGCGTCCGCGGCGGCCTGCTCGAACTCGGTGAGCATCGAAGCGGGCCCGTAGAGCATGCTGTTGCGGGCGACCACCCCGATCAGCTGGGACCGGCCGGTGACCAGGGCGCGCGCCGCCCGGTTCGGCCGGTAACCGAGCTCGGCGATGGCGGCCCGGACCCGGATCCGGGTCTGCTCCTTGACGTTGGGATGGTCGTTCAGAACGCGTGAGACGGTCTGGTGGGACACCCCGGCCAGTCGTGCCACGTCCGTCATCGCAGGGGTTCGGGATCCCTTGGTCTCCACTTGCGCACCTCGCCAGGTCCAGATCTGATGGAGCTTAGCGGCAGGCCGCGCGTCTCCCGTGTGGGAATGTTATCGATAACAATGCCTGCCTCGCGAGCCCCGCGCGGCCGGTACCGGCGGAGCCGTACTCTCAGCAGCGATGGACGCGACACCCACGATCAGCAGCCACGTCGTGCTCAGCTCAGCGGGCGACGAGGGATTCACCTCCCTGCGCCGGCCCGCGCGGCCGCGCGCCGAACGATACGAGATCGGCCGGTCCCTGCGCGAGCGGTCCCCCCGCTCGGACGTGGCGCACTGGCGACCGCCGGCCGATCGGCCCGACCCGGTGCGCCAGGTGGTGGCGTCCCACGAGGGCCGGCTGCCCTGGCTCGTCCCGGTCCGGATCGGCCGCATGATCGCCAATCCGTACGCGTTCCTGAGGGGAACCGCCGGACTGATGGCCGACGACTTCGCCGGCCTGCCGCACACCGGCATCACCCCGGTCATCTGCGGCGACGCCCACCTGGGCAACTTCGGCTTCTACGCCAGCCCGGAGCGCGAGCTGGTCTTCGACCTCAACGACTTCGACGAGGCGCACCCCGGCCCGTGGGAGTGGGACCTGCGCCGCCTGGTGGTCAGCGTGCACGTGGCCGGCCGGGTCAACGGCTTCCGGGAGAGCGCCTGCGCCGACGCGGTGCGGCACTGCGTCGAGGAGTACCGCGAGCAGATCGCCCAGCTGGCCGCCCGCCCGCTGCTGGCCCGCTCCTTCGACCAGCTCGGTGTCGACGCGATGCGCAACGCCGCGAGCCGGGCCAGCTTCCGCGACGAGATCGAGCGGGCGGCCCGCCGGGCACGCCGGCGCACCAGTGACCGGGCGCTGCCCCGGTTCACCGAGCGGCGCGACGGCACCCGCCGGCTCGTCGAGGAGCCGCCGGTGATCACCCGGCCCCCGGACGGCGACCGGGAACTGCTCGAGGAGGCCCTCGACGGATACCTGAACACGCTCAAGCCGCACTGGGCCCGGATCCTGGGCGGTTACCGGATCCTCGACGTGGCACACAAGGTGGTCGGCGTCGGCTCGGTCGGCCTGCGCGCCTACGTCGCGCTGTGCGAGGGCAGCGATCCGGAGGACGTGGTGTTCCTGCAGCTCAAGCAGGCCCGCCGCTCGGTGATCGCGAGACACCAGCACGGCGCCCTGGCCTGGCACCGGCACCAGGGGCAGCGAGTGGTGGAATATCAGCAGGCGCTGCAGACGGTCAGTGACCCGCTGCTGGGCTGGACCACCGTCGGCGAGCACCAGTACTACGTGCGGCAGTTCCGCGACATGAAGGGCGCGATAGTGGTCGAGGACATCAACGCGGGAGCGCTCGCCGACTACGCCGGCATCTGCGGCTACCTGCTCGCCAAGTCGCATGCCCGGACCAGCGGCGCCTCGATGATCGCCGGCTACGTGGGCAGCGGCGACAAGCTCGACGACTCGCTGTCCCGGTTCGCCCGGCTCTACGCCGACCAGGTGGAGAAGGACCACGCGGCCCTGGTCAGCGCGGTCCGCACCGGCGAGCTCGAGGCGGTGGCGGCGTGAGCGGCGTGATCTCGCTGGACTCGGCGCCGCTGCGCGAGTTCTGGACCGAGCGGCACCTGTGCACGCTGACCACGCTGCGGGCCGACGGGTCGCCGCACGTGGTCGCGGTCGGCGCCACCCTCGACCCGGTCACCGGCATCGCCCGGGTGATCTCGTCAGGCACCTCGGCCAAGGTCCGGCACGTGCTCCGCGGGCAGCAGCGGGTGGCGATCTGCCAGGTCGACGGCCCGCGCTGGAGCACCGTGGAGGGCTTCGCGGTGATCCGTGACGACCCGGAAGCCGTCGCCGACGCGGAGCGGCGGTACGCCACGCGTTACCGCACGCCCCGGCCCAACCCGGCCCGGGTGGTCATCGAGGTCAAGGTCACCCGCGTGCTCGGCTCGGCCTCGCTGGGTGGCTGACGGCGGCGGTCCCGGGCCGGCCGGCGCAGCCGCCGGACACCCAGGTAGACCAGGTAGCCGGTGACCAGCAGCGCCCCCGGGAACTTGAGGTGGCGGACCAGGCCGGAGCCGTCCGGCAGCACCGAGAACGCCGCCCCGATCGCGATCAGCAGCATCGCCCTGGTACCCGGCGCGGTCACCGCCAGCAGGGTCAGCGGCCACAACGTGTACCAGGGCAGGAATACCGGAGCCAGGGCCACCGTGGCGACCATCGCCGCGGCGGCCCCGGTCAGCGCCGCCCGGACCGGGTCGACGCGGTCCCGCGCCGAGCGCACCCAGATCACCACCAGCACCACGGCGAGCAGCACGAAGGCCACCGAACGGACCGCCGGGACCGCGTCGAACCCCCTGTCGAACAGCTGACCGGCATAGGTGACGGTCATCCCGACGGCCGTCGGCATCGAGGTGAACTGGACCAGCGCCTCGCTGTCCCGCAGCCCGGCGACCCAGCCGAAGTCGAGGCCGGCGAGCACGGTGATCCCGCCCAGCGTCGCCACCGCCGGCACGGCCACCCCGGCCGTGCCGGCCACCAGGTCACGCAGGCCGATCCGCCGGCCGGCGGCCCGGGCGCCGGCCACGATCAACACCGCGAACGGGACGGCGATCAGCGCGCTCGCCTTCACCGCCACCGCGCCGCCGAGCAGGACGCCGCCGGCCACCGTCGCCACCGCCCGCCGCGGGAACCGGACCGGCACGGCCAGGCCGCCGACCAGCAGGCCGAGCATCACCGCGTCGTTGTGCGGGCCGCCGAGCAGATGCGCCCCGACCAGCGGGCCGGCCAGCGCCAGCCACAGCGCCCGGGCCGGCGGCACCCCGCAGCGCCGGGCCAGCGCCGGCAGCCCGGCCGCCATCGCCAGCACCCCGGCCAGCGCGACCAGCCGGAACAGCACCAGCGGCAGGAGCAGCGAGCCCAGCCGCGGCGGCAGCGCGTCGGCGATCGCCGGGGCGACCGGCAGCGCCTTGCCGGCCGCCACGATCGCGCCGGCGAGCACCACGAACAGCGGACCGTACGGCGTCACGGTGTCCTGCCAGATCGGCGGGACCGCGTCCAGCCAGGTGCAGGGCAGCGTCTCGGCGGTCGCGGAGTAGGGGCTCAGCCCCTGCGCGTACAGCTCGCCCTGGCAGCTGTAGGAGTAGAAGTCGCGGCTGCCGACCGGCGGCAGGAACAGAAACGGCGCCGTCCACAGCGCGATGGTGCCGAGCACCCATCGGACGCTGTGCTCCCGCTCGCGGCCGGCCCACCACGCGTAGCCCATCAGGCCCGTGCCGGTCAGCCACAGGACGATCACCGGCAGGTGGTGGACACCCGTCGCCGGCAGCGCCCCGCCGAGCAGCCCGGCGGCGAACAGCAGGAGCGCACCGGCGAAACCGGCCCAGCGCAGGGTCCGCGAGGTCAGCACGGCCCGATGGTCCCGTCCCCGGATGAGCGCCGGACCAGGGCGAAGCGAACGGTGAACGGCCATCCGATGCGGTGAGAGTTCACCCGGCTCCGATCTGATCGACGAGGACAAATGTCCGGTCCCCCGTTCGGGGGACCGCTCGGCACCCTAGCCGGGGCGGGCAACCCCGGCCGTCGCACGCGGGGCGGGGGCCGGCTGCGGGCGTACCGTCAATCGGGTTCGATCCGGCCTCGCGGCGCGCCGATCCCCCGAGGCCGCAGCGGCCTCGCGCCAGGCGATTTCCGGTACGGCGGGAGCCGTCCCGCCGGCGACGTCCGCATAGTGGCCGAGGAGTTGATCGCCGGCCGCCGCCGCAGCTCCGGCCCCCGATCGCGAGGCGGCCGGCCGCGCCCATCCGGTGGCGCGGACCCGGATCGGCGGCCAGCCGGGCGACCGGCGCGGTGAAGCCGGCCGCCCCGTGCGGCGGCACCAGGAAACCGGTCCGGCCGTCGCGGACCAGGTCACACGGGCCGCCCCGGGCCGGCGCCGCCTGCACCGTCTGCCCGAACACCCCTGGTAGCTCGCCCTCCCGCAGAGAGCTCCGGCACTAGCGGCTCTGCGCCCAGTCGCGATCCACGGTCGGCACAGTCCGCTGTTCCCGCAGTGCCCGGCTCCGGGCAACCGCCCAGCCCATCAAGATCAGTCCCAGCTGGTCATGGCGGTGGTGTCCGACGCGGTGACACCACCATGACAACCAGCCCGAAGGCCGGCTGGCCGTGACAGTGGTATCCGCGACGGTGACACCACCACGACAACCAGCCGGACACAGCAGCTGGCCGTGACAGTGGTGTCCGGGACAGTGAGACCACCGGGACAACCAGCCAGAGACCCCGGCTGGCCGTGACGGTGGTATCCGCGGCGGTGAGACCACCGTGAGGACCAGCCCAAGACCCCGGCTGGACGTGACGGTGGTATCCGCGACAGTGACACCACCATGACGACCAGCCCAAGACCCCGGCTGGACGTGACAGTGGTATCCGCGACAGTGACACCACCATGACGACCAGCCCGACACCCCGGCTGGCCGTGACAGTGGTGTCCGGGACAGTGAGACCACCATGACAACCAGCCCGACACCCCGGCTGGCCGTGACAGTGGTGTCCGGGACAGTGAGACCACCATGACAACCAGCCCGACACCCCGGCTGGACGTGACAGTGGTGTCCGGGACAGTGAGACCACCATGACGACCAGCCCGACACCCCGGCTGGGCGGGACGGTGGTATCCGCGGCGGTGACACCACCGTGAGGACCAGCCCAAGACTGCGGCTGGGCGGGACGGTGGTGTCAAGGGTGGTGAGGCCACCGGGAGGGCCAGCTGTTAGGGACGGGTTCTCCGGGGTGCGTTGCTGAGGGGAACTCATTAGGAGATACGGGAACGCGTCTCGCCTGGCTGAGCTTGTGCAGGTGTCATGTTTTGTCCCGCTGGAAGGGACACCTCAGGCGGGGGCGCGCAGCGGTCTGGTGCTGGGAGTGCCTGGCGACGTACCGGAAAGGGGTCAGATGCGGCCGTCCGGGGTGAAGGGGCAGGTGCGGGCGGGGAGCACCAGGCCGGCCGCGGCGAGGTCGGTGAGCAGGGCCGACAGTTGGGTGCGGGTGAGCAGGCCGGACTCGTCGGGTGACGGATGCGGGACGCCGAGTGCGGTGGCCGCCTCGATCGCCCGGGCGCCGATCGCGGCTTCGACCGCCCAGACGCGGTGAGCGCTGAGCGCGGGGCGCGCCGAGACGGTCAGCGCGCCGTGCAGGTGCAGCAGGCGGCGCAGGTCGGCGGCGAGTTTTTCGATCGGCAGGCCGTAGGGCCGCGGCTCGGGCGGGCGGCGGTCCCACAGGCGTTCGGTGAGCGCGTGCCAGCACCGCGGCGCCTGCCGGACCGTGACGAAGATCAGCGGCGGCGTGGCGATCATGATGGCGATGCGGCTGGCGTCCAGCAGGTTCACGGCACCCTCCGGATGCCCGGTACGTAGTCCTCTCCTCGACCTTCCGCCCGGATTGGCACCCCGTCAACACCACTTTGTGCGACTAGCGCCTATCGACAACCGAGAATCCCTGACCAAGGACCGCCGGCCGTGTGACGTCGGCGGATAGTCGCTCCCGGCGGCCGTCCGCGGGAGCTGCTCAGCCCCGGCCACCGGCCAGCAGCTGGCCGACTGCACCGCCCCGGTCAGCCACCACGTCGCTCAGCCGGCCCGGGGTGACTGGGTGCGGGCGGGACGGGCTCCGGGCGTACCGAAAGCTGGTTGTGAATGTGGGGTGGGAAACAAGAACGGCGGCGGGAATGCTCCCGCCGCCGTCTCTCGTCCCGGCCTGGTGCGCCCTGATCCGCCATGCGCCCAAGAGCTCGGGGGGCGGTCTCCTGGGCGGGTCGTTCACGGGCGCGGTAAGCAGCCGCCAAAACTGGGGGGCGGCGGCCGCTCGGCCGGGGAGTGCGTGGCCCCGCGGCGGACGGATCTCCGCAGCAGGACGGCCGGTCCTCCGGTGAACCCGCCCCCGTCGGGGCGCGTCCTTCGTGGACCCGGCCGCACAACAACCGTGCCAGACCCACCCCCCTTGATCCGCAAATGGCAAGCGTGCCCTTCGCCACACTCCGTCACCTGTTCAGGGTCGCCCGCAAGTTCGTAGGTTTCCTGAGAGGGAGCTTAAGAACTGCTTAAATCGATCACTCCGGCGTTTCCGGCAACCAATGATCGTCGTTGATCCGGGCAGATCGGCCCGCCCGCCGCCGGGGACTCGGCATATTCACTGCTCACCACATTGAACCCGGAGCGCCCGGTGGACGTATTCAGTGGCGACCGAGTACATCCGGCGGGCTGCGGCGCCGGGTCGGTCACCGGCCGCGGTGCCCTCGCGAGTCCGGGCTGGGGGACCCGCAGAGCGGTGGCGCACCACGCAAATCCGTGATTAACCTTCCACATCCACCACGTGGCGGGCGGTTGATCCGGTACGCGAGGGGCGGGCACCGGGGGGCGCGGAGGTGGTCCAGGGTGAGGACGGTGGCACATATGCGGCGACGGGGCGGTGGGACATTCCCCAGCCGTAACGGAGCCGCGTCATGAGCTTCGAGGACGACGAGTATTGGGACGAGGAGTACAACGAATACTCCTTCATGCCGAAACACGCGGTGGTCCAGCAGCGCCATTACGAAAAGCGTACGGCGCCGGACCCGGTCATCCCCACTCGCCGTTCGGCTGCCGAGAGTGACGAACCGGCGGCACGCCGTGGCCGTCGCGGCCCGGACCGACCGGCTGCCCCGTTCGACGACAAACGCCCCAGCTGGCTGTCCGACCCGGACTTCGTGCCGATCGACACCTCGGTCGAGAACCTGTCCGGCAACTACTTCGACGACATCGACTTCAACCGCCCCGAGCTGGGTGTCGACTTCGACAAACCGGACTTTCCGATCGTGGACCCGGCGGCTCTGCAGAACCCCGAGCGCCGGCGGCGGCCGCAGGGTGAGGACTCCGGGCGGGCGGGCCGGCCGGCCGATCGGTACGGGGTCCGGCGGGACGGCCCTGACGAACGCGGTCGCGGACGGTCCCGGGACATCGGGGATCGCCGGGACGACGGACGGCGACGGCCCGCCGAGGAACGCTGGGACGAGCGGCGTCCGGCTGAACCCTCGGTGCGCTGGGACGACGAGCGGCGGGGCGGTCCGGCCGGCCGGTCCGAGGAGCGGGACGGGCGGCGTGGACGCGGCTCGGCGGCGCGGGACGGGTTCGCCGATGAGCGCGGGTTCGAAAACCAGCGCGGGCGAGGGATGGACCCGCAGCGCGGCATCGACCCGCAGCCCCGGGAGGATGACGGCTTTGGGCCGATCCGTCCGGTGGGTGGTCGGCGGCCGCGGCGGGACGACGAGGACGTGCGGCGCGGGCCGGCGCGAGGCGGCGAGCGGCCGGCGGTTGCCGGGCGGGCTCAGGTTCCGGGTGGCAACGGCGATGACCGGTACGACGGGCGGGTGCGCCCGCAGGACGCCGAGCCGGTCCGGGCCAACGGGCGGGTGCGCCCGCAGGACGCCGAGCCGGTCCGGGCCAACGGCCGGGTGCGCCCGCAGGACGTCCAGCCGGCTCGGCCGGGCGATCGGGTCCGGGACGAGGAGTCGGTCCGGAACAACGGCCGGGTCCGGGACGACGATCTGATCCGGGACGACGAGTTCGGCCGGGACGGCGAGCTCCGGCGGGTCGACGGCCGGGGCCGCGGCGACGCTCGCGATCGTGACGAAGCGGTCCACGACGGCGGACGGGTCCACGGCGACGACCGGCGGCCCTGGCACGACGAGCCGGTCGACCTGCGTGCCCGCGACTGGGATGACCTCCCGGCGGACGCCGATCTGGCCGATGACCCCGCCGCCGAGGACTGGACGGCGGACGAGCCGCGGGACGAGCGTCTCGCCGGGCTGGACAAGTGGGTGGAGCAGGACGAGGACGAGCAGCCCGGTATCGGCCGGGGCGAGCCGGTGGTGCTCGACGGCGAGTACTACGAGACGCCCCGGGACAGCGACGAGGGCAAGCCGCGGGTTCTGCGGCGGGCCGAGCCACCCGCTCCCCCGAAGGTCGTCAGCCGCGCCACCCCGCCGCCCGCGCCACGCGTCATCAAGAGTGAGCCGCCGATCGCGCCCCGCGTGGTCGGCTCGCCGCAGCCGGCCGCGCCCGCCCGGGTGATCGGTCCGGCCGGACCCCAGGTCCCGGCCGCGGCGTCCGCTTCCCCCGCGGCGGCTGCCCGCCCGCAGGGTCCGGCCGTTCCCGAGGTCACTGACATTTCCGGTACGCCGATCGCGTCCCGCAACGCACCCGCCCCGAACGACGTGCCGCCGAACGCCACCCGGCTGATCTCCGGCGCGGTACCCCCGAACCCGGCTCCGCCTGTCACCGATGCGGTCCCGCCGAGCCCGGCCCGTCCCGTCCCGCCGCACCCGGCCGGTCCCGTCCCGCCGAACACGGCCCGTCCCGTCCCGCCGAACGCGGCCGGTCCCGTCCCGCCGAACGCGGCCCGGCCGGCGCCGCCGCATCCGGCCCCTCCCGTCCCGCCGAACGCGGTTCGGCCGGTCCCGGCCAACGCGGCCGGGCCCATCCCGCCGGGCAGTGCTGTCCCGGCCGGCTCGGAGACCACCGTCCCGAACCGGCAACCGGAACCGCCCCGCACCGGAACCCCGCAGCAGCCCGGCGCTCCCGGTCTGGCCGGTCCCCCGCCGGGTGGCGTGCCCGGCGGCCCGGCCAGTCCGGCTCCGGGTGCTGGGGCGTACCCGGGATCGGGTGTGCCGCAGCAACGGACCGGGCGTAGCCCCCGCACGGCGCACGTCTTCCTCTCCGAGGGTGACGGGCCCTGGGCGATCGTGCCGGACGAAGCGCCGCCGATGCCGATGCCCACGCATCCGAGCGGACGGCCCGGCGCACCGACGCCGGCCAACCGGCCGACTGTGCCGATGCCCGGCCAGTCGCCGGCCGCCCCGGCCCAGCCGATCACACCGCCCGGCCTGGTCACACCGCAGCCGGTGCCGACCGCCGACCCGGTCGCGCCCCGGTCCGCCCCACCGGCCGGCCCGATCGCACCGCCGTCGGCCTACCCCGCCGGCCCGATCGCACCACGCTCCGCGCCACCGGCCGGCCCGGTCGAGCTGCGGCCTACTGCGCCCGCGGGGCCGGTCATGCCGCAGCCGGGCCGGCCGATGCCGGCACCCGGTGCGGCGGGCGCGCCGCAGCCGATGCAACCGCACCCGGCTCCGGGCGCGACCGGAATGCCGCACCCGGCCCAGCCCCACCCGGCACCCGGCGCGCCACTCCCCGCCGAGGCGAACCCGGCATTGGGGGCGCCCTGGTCCGGCCAGCCCCACCCGGCACCCGGCGTGGCGCACCCGATCCAGCGGGGCCCGGTCGCGGGCCCGAACCCGACGCCCACGGCACCGCCTCCGGTCCAGCCGATCCCGGGACCTGCCGCGGCGCAGCCGGGCACACCGACCTTCGGTGGCACGCCCGCGGGGACGAACCAGCCGTTCGGGCCGCGTCCTGTGCCCGCCGGCTTCCGCGCTCAGCCGGTCGTGCCGCCGACGGGTGCCAGCCCGCAGGCGGACACCACCGCACCCGGGTGGGCCGCGGACCAACCGATCGCGCAGGCTTCGGCGGCCGGCGCTGCTCCGGCAGCGCCGCCGGCCGCGCGACCCGTGTCGTCCGCGGGCCAGTGGGTACCGGCTGCCGAGGCTCGGCCGGTATCGCCGGCTGGGCAGCAGGGGCTGGACGGGGTCGGCGACGGCTGGGGTCCACGGGCCGGTCAGCATCTCGCGGCCACGAGCGGCGCACCGGGACACCCGATCTCACCGGCCGGTGGACCGGGACACCCGATCTCCCCGGCTACCGCACCGGGACACCCCATGCCGCCGGTTGGCGGACCGGGACATCCGCTGTCACCGGCCGCCGGGCCGGGACACCCGATCTCGCCGGCCGGCGGGGCGGGGCAACTGGCGAATGGCTGGAACCAAGGAACCGGAAGTGTGCCCGTCGCGCCGCATGGCGGCGTGGGCGGTGGCCTGTCGCCCGCCGGCAACCGAAGCCATGAGGTACCGACCGGGGAGCTGTCTCAGGTCGGGACCCGGGGCGGCGAGACGCCGACCGGCGAGCTCGCGCAGGTCGGGAACCCGGGCAGCGGGGCGCCGACCGGGGAACTGCCGCAGGTGGCGCCGACGGACGATGACGGGTGGGGTCCGCGGGCCGGGCACCGGTCCGGCGCGGGGAGCACCCCGCTGCCGGCCCCACTGCCGGCCCCGCTGCCGGGCAACGACTCGGGCCCGGAAGCACATGCTCCTGCGGCCGGTGGCGGCCGGCCGCAGGACGACATCTGGTCGTCGCCGCGGCAAGGGCCGACTGCCGGAACCGGTGCTGTGCCCGCACAGCGGACGCCGGCCGACGACGGTTCTCCGGCTGCGGGGGACGACGGGGAGCCGGCGCCCTACATGGACGCGGACGGGACCTGGCACAACCTGAAGCCGATCGGGAAGCTGGCGGTGTCCGGGCCCGATCAGGAGCCCCGCCGGTACAGCGATACCGCGTTCGGCAGTGGGTGGTTCGTGGCCAAGACCGACGGAAAGGCTCCGGGAGCAACCGCCGCGGCGAGCGACGAGCCGCACGGGGCGCCGGACAGCGCGCCGGAGGGCAACCCGGCCGGCACGGCACCCGAGGCCACGGTAACCACCGGCAACGACACCGAGCCGGCCGGCGATACCGCGAACGGGACCGAACCGGCCGGCAAAACCGCCACCGGCACCGAACCGGCCGGGAAGCCCGCCAACGGCACCGAACCGGCCGGGAAGCCCGCCACCGGCACCGAACCGGCGGGCAAGCCCGCGAACGGCACCAAGCCCGCCGGCGAGAACGGCGACCTGGGGAAGCACCTGCCGCTCTCCGCCGCCGACCTGGACGCCATCCGCTGGCGGCTGGACGGCGGAACGCTTCGTGAGGTGGTCGACGACCGGAACGCCTTGCGCGATCTCGGGGAGCGCCTGGACGGGCCGCTCGCCGACGAGGCCGACAACGTGGTCAAGGCGGGGCTGCTCAGCGTACGGGCGGAGGTCTACCGGCTGCTCGGCGAGCTGGGGATGGCGGCGGCCGCGAGCCGGCTCGCGCTGGCCCACGCGGAGTCGGCGCAGGACGAGCAGTCGATGGTGATCGCGCAGGCGGAGCTGGCGCACGTGTTGCGGCTGCGCGGGGACTGGATGGAGGCGGACCGGCTGTTCCAGCGGGCGGTGGACTCCGACGTCTCGGCGGCGGTGCGCAGCGTGGTGCACGAGAACGCCGGGCGGAGCGCGTTCGACCAGGGGCGGCACATGGAGGCGCTGGATCACTTCGCGCGCGCGATCCGGCTCGGCGCCACCGAGGACACCGATCTGGTGGAGCGGATCGGCGTGTGCCTGGAGGCGGTCTACATCCACGTGCTGCGGGACGGCTGGGGTCCCTATCCGCGGCGGTCCGAGGAGATCCTGGCGCCGCTGAGCGGGCGCAACAGCGAGGAACCGGCGGAGGACGCGGCACCACCGGCGGAGCGGCGGGGCGCGGAGGCCTTCGACGAGGTCACCGCGGAACACCCGATCGTCGGGGAGAAGGGCTGATCGCGGGACTGCCGGGCGCGACCTGGGCGGTTCAGACGCCGACGGCGGTCTCCTCGGGCCGCTCCGCCGGGGTCCGGCCGGCCAGCGTCACCCCGGCGCTGGCCAGCGTGACCAGCAGCAGCGCGAGGATCTCGACGGGGCCGAGCCGCTGCCCGAGGACGAGCAGGCCGGCCAGGGCGGCGGCCGGCCGGCTCCAGGCTCATCAGGATGCCGAAGACCCGGGTCGGGATCCGGCGCAGCGCTGTCATCTCCAGTCCGTACGGGATCACCGAGGAGAGCAGGGCGACGGCGGCGCCGCCGAGCAACAGGTGCGGATGGTCGACGACACCGGCCGCGCCGGGCAGGCCGAACGGGGCGGCCAGCAGCGCGCCGACCGCGAGCGCGACGGCCAGGCCGCCGGTGCCCGGGACGAGCGCGCCGACCCGGGCGCTGAACACGATGTAGCCGGCCCAGCACAGGCCGGCCAGCAGGGCCAGGGCCAGCCCGCCGAGCGGGGCCGAGCCACCCGAGTGCAGGCCGAGCAGGACCACGCCGGCGCCGGCCAGCAGCGCCCAGAGCAGGTCGACCAGGCGGCGGGTCTGCACCAGGGCGAGCAGCAGCGGGCCGAGGAACTCGACGGTGACCGCGGTACCCAGCGGGACGCTGCGGATCGCCAGGTAGAAGACCAGGTTCATGGCGCCCATGAACAGCCCGAGCAGCAGCGCGGCCCGCCAGGCGGCGGCCGGCCAGCGCCGCGGGCGGGGCCGGGCGAGCAGGCCGAGGACCAGCGCCGCGACGGTCAGCCGCAGGAGGGTGACGCCGGCCGCGCCGAGGTCGTCGAAGAGCATCCGGGCGGTCGCGCTGCCGATCTGGACCGAGCCGATGCCGGCCAGGACGAGCAGCGGCGCGGGAACCCGTTTCATCTGTCACTCCGTTCGCAGGGCCACCACCGGGTCCAGCCGGCCGGCCCGCTGTGCTGGCACTACGCCGAAGATGATGCCGACCGCCGCGGACACCCCGAACGCCAGGGTCATCGACCACCAGGTGAGCGCGGCCGGCACCGGGCTGAGTCCGTCGACCAGCAGCGCGCCGGCGGCGCCGAGCGCCATGCCCAGCACGCCCCCGGTGGTGGTCAGCAGCACCGCTTCGAGCAGGAACTGGACGCCGATGTCGCGGGGCCGGGCGCCGACCGCCTTGCGCAGGCCGATCTCCTTGGTGCGTTCGCGCACCGAGACCAGCATGATGTTGGAGACGCCGACGCCGCCGACCAGCAGGCTGATCCCGGCGATCGCGGCGAGCACCCCGGTGAGCACGCCGAGGATGTCGCCGAGCACGCCGAGGATCTGTTCCTGGGTGACGGCGCTGAAGTCGGTGTCCGGGTGCCGCTGGGTCAGCGTCGCGACGACGTCCTTGCCTAGCTGGTCGATGCGGTCGCGGTCCGGGGCCCGGATGGCGAGGCCGTCGATCCGGTCGGTGCCGAGCAGCCGCTGCGCGGCGGTGACCGGTACGTGCACCTCGTTGTCCCGGTCGACGCCGAGGCTCTGGCCGAGCCGCTCGAAGACCCCGATGACCCGGAACCGGACGCCCCCGATGGTCAGCTGCCGGCCGATCGGGTCCCGGTCGGCGAACAGGGTGCGGGCCACGCCGGCGCCGAGCACCACGACGCGGCGGCCGGTGCTGACGTCGGTGCGGGTCAGGTAGCCGCCGCGGGACAGGTGCCTGACGAAGACCGTCGGCGTGGTCTCGAGGACGCCCTGCATGCTGGCGAAACCGGACCGGGAGCCGGCCCGGACGGTCTCGCCGGAGGCGATGGTGACGGCGACCCGGGAGCGATCCCCGACGACCCGGCTGACCGCGTCGGCGTCGTCCAGGGTGAGCGGGGAACTGGTCGGGGCGGCGCCGGCAGCCAGCCGGCCGGGCACCACGATCAGCAGGTTCGAGCCGAGCCCCTCGACCTGGTTCTCGATCTGCTGTTTCGTGCCGGTGCCGATCGCCACCAGCGCGACCACGGCGGCCACCCCGATCACCACGCCGAGCATGGTGAGCAGGCTGCGCAGGCGGTTGGCCCGCAGCGCGTCCAGGGCGACCCGCCACGCCTCGGCGACTCTCATGCCTCGATCAGCCCGTCCCGCATCCGGATCTGCCGGTGGGCCCGCTGCGCCACGTCCCGGTCGTGGGTGACCAGGACGACGGCGACCCCGTCGGCGTTGAGCGACTCCAGCAGGGTGAGGATGGATTCCCCGGTGGCGGAGTCGAGGTTGCCGGTGGGTTCGTCGGCCAGCAGCAGCGAAGGCCCGGTGACCAGCGCCCGCGCGATCGCCACCCGCTGCTGCTCGCCGCCGGAGAGCTGGTTGGGCCGGTGCCCGATCCGGTGGGCCAGCCCGACCCGCTCCAGCATCGCGGCCGCCCGGGCCCGGCGTTCGCGGCGCCCCACGCCGCGATAGACCAGCGGCAACCCGACGTTGTCCTGCGCTGTGGTCCGGGCCAGCAGGTGGAACGACTGGAAGACGAACCCGATGGTGGTGTTGCGCAGCTCGGCCAGGTCGTTCGGGGACAGCGCGCCGACGTCCCGGCCACCGATCAGCAGCGAGCCGCTGGTCGGCCGGTCCAGACCGCCGAGCAGGTGCATCAGTGTCGACTTGCCGGAACCGGACGTGCCGACGATGGCCAGGTAGTCGCCGGGCTCGACGGTGAGCGAGACGCCGCGCAGCGCCGGGACGGAGACGCCGTCCAGCTGGTAGGTGCGGGTCACGTCGGTGGCGACGACGGCCGGGGTGCTCATCGATGCGCTCGCCAGCTCGCTCACCGGGCCCGGTCGCCGGGTTCCACCTGGTCGGCGCCGGCGACCACGATCTGCTGGCCGGCGTCCACCCCGGCGACCACCTGGACGGTCTCCTCGCCCTGCACGCCGAGGCGCACCGGCACCGGCTGGTAGCGCCCGTCGCGGACCGCCCAGACGGTGTCCCTCCCGTCGGTGCTGACCACCGCGGAGGCCGGTACGGTGACCGCGTCCTCGACCTGGCGGACCTTGAGCCGGACGATGGCGCTCATCCCCGGCCGCGGGCTGGGTGCCGCGCCGCCGCTGTCGGCGAACTTCCCGCCGCCCAGGTCGAGCCGCACCCGGTAGGACACCCCGCCGCGCGCCGAGGTGGTGGGCAGCAGGTCGACCGAGCGGACCGTGGCCTGGTAGGTGGCGCCGGTCGCGGCGTCCAGCTCGACGTCGGCCCGCACGCCCGGCTTGACCAGCAGGACGTCGGTCTCGTCGACCTCGGCGGCCAGTCCGAGCCGGCCCATGTCGATCACGGTGAGCAGCGGGGTGCCGGCGGCCACGTAGGAGCCCTCGGTGATCGCCGAGTCGACGCCCTCGGCCGGCGTGGTGGCATTCGTCCCGCCGGTCCCCAGCAGGGACGACAGATCCGGGCCGGCCGGCGACGCGGCCCCGCCGAACTGGACCACGCCCGAGACGGGAGCACGCAGGGTGAGCGCGTCCACGGCGGCGTCCGCCAGGGCGTACGCCTGCTGTGCCTGCATCCGTTGCGCGGCGGACAGTGAGCTGACCGCCTCGCCGAGCGACGCGACCCCCCGCTGCACCGCGCGGACCGCGGCGGCGGCCGCGTCGGAGGCCGCGGCATACTGCTCCCGCGCGGTGCCGACCTGCTCGATCAGGGCTTTCCGCAGGGTCGGGTCGGCGATCTTCGCGGCCGCCGCCCGGGCCTGGCGGAACGCTTTCTCGGCGCGCCGGTCGGTGCTCTCGCGCACCTCGGTGAAGTCACCGGACGGCACGCCGCCGCCGGACGGCGACCGGTCGAGGGCGTCCTTCGCGGCATCCCGGCGGCGCTCCAGCTCGGGCGAGGTGATGACGGCCAGGACGGCACCCTTCCGCACCCGGTCGCCCGGCTCGACGAGCACGTCGGAGACGGTGCCGGCGGCGGGAGCGCTGAGCGTGGCGGCGGTGCGGGCGGTGACCGAGCCGGGCGCCTCGACGATCTCGTCGACGGTGCCGACAGTGGCGGTGCCGAGGCGGACTGAGGTGGGGTCGGAGTCGCAGGAGGCGGCGGTCAGTAGCAGGAGCACCAGGGAGCCGCCGGCGATCATCGCGGTGCGGGACACAGAGGCCACTCTATGTCGGATCACGCCCGGACGAGAGGCCGGGAAAGCGGAGCGAGGGGCCGGGGAAAGCCGAACGGGCCGCCCCGGAGAGGGACGGCCCGCGCTCGGCGGGAGTGATCAGGTACCCGGGCGACGCCCGAAGACCTTCACCGTCGAGCCGATCTTGCCGATGCCGTAGTACTTCTTGGCATCCTGCTGGAGCAGGTTGACGCAACCGTGCGAACCACGCCACTTGTCGTGGATGTACGTGGTGGTCTGGTGGAACCCGCGCCCGCCGATGAAGCGCTGCCAGTACGGCAGCCACACCTCGTACGGATCGGACCATTCCCGCTTCGTCCGCTTGTTGATCGAGAAGGTGCCGGCCGGCGTCCGGTACCCCTTCATGCCGGTACGGGTGATGGTCGGCTTGACGTAGACCTTCCCGTTCTTCATCACCCACGTCGTCTGATGGGTCAGGTCGACGCAGAAGGTGATGCCCTTCCGCTTGGGCTGGCAGGCCGCCGTCCTCGTCGCCGCCAGTCGTTTGGCGACGTCGTAGGTGGTCGGGCCGGCCAGGCCCTTGGCCGGCGAGATGCCGAACCGGTTCTGGAACTTGATGATCGCGGCACAGTCCGCGGCGGACTGCTTGCCGTCGACCGTCACCGTGCCGTAGCCACCCAGCTGCTTGAGGTAGCCCTCGACCTGCTTCTGGTACTTGCCGGTCGCGCACGATGCGGCCGCCGCCCTGGTGACCACCGTGGTCGCCACCGTGGCGGTGACCGGCGCGCTCCGCACGGCCGCGCCGGCGCCGGCCGGTGCCAGTGCGAACGCACCGAGTCCGCCGCCCACCACGGCGGCCAGCGCCGCTGTGGTGAGACGCGCGGTAACACGTATCACTGCCAAATCACATCCTCCCCAGGAGTGTCGTCCGCACATCGAAGCACAGCCGCCCCACCACGACGCTCAGGGGAAGGGACGGTGACACAAAACCGGGATGCCGATCGGCATCCCGGTCCCGGGGAAGAGGTTTTCTACTTGGGGGTGGCGAAGTCCTGCACCCAGTACGGGGTGTCGTCGCGATCCAGCGCCAGGCCGACGCCCATCTGGTCGAGCTTGCAGTCGAGGATGTTCTCCCGGTGCTCCGGGCTGTTCATCCAGCCGTCCATCGCCTCCCACGGGCTGTCCTGGCCGCGAGCGATGTTCTCGCCGTACCACCGCCAGGAGTAGCCGGCCTCGCTGACCCGCTCGCCGGCCCGGTCGCCGTTCGGCGACGCGTGCTCGAAGTAGTCGCGGCGGGCCATGTCGGCCGCGTGCCGGTTGGCCGCGTCGATCAGCCGGCGGTCGATGGTGACCGGCCGGCAGCCGGCGCGCTCGCGGTACCGGTTGACCAGGGCCAGGATCTGCTGCTGGACCGGCGCGACCGGGCTGGACGAGATGCTCTGCGCGGTGACCGCGGTGCGGGAGGCGGCGATCGGGTCGGCCGCCGCGGCGAAACCGTAGTTCTTGCGCGGGGTCTCCGCCTTGATCCGGGCCGGCGCCCGCTTCGGTTCCTCCGCCGGCCCCGCCGACGGCTCGTCCGCCGGTTCCTCGGACGGCTCCGCCGGCTCGCCCGACGGCGCCTCCGCCGGCCGCTGGGCGCGGTGGGCGGACCCGCCGCCGGGCGCCTCCGGGAGAGTGCTGCCGGGCGTCACATCCGGAATCCTCGGCACGTCGACCACATCGGAGTCCGGCTCCTCCTCCACGTACTCATCGCCCGCGCCGTCGAACAACGGCTCACCGAACACATTGAAGCCAGAGAAATCGTCATCCGGCGGCTCCTGCGCCAACGCGCGTGTCGTGACCGCTCCACCGGCGACGAGAGCCGCGGCAGCCACGCCGAGCACAACCAGAGGCTTACGCATAACTGAAGTCGATCCCATTCCTCAGCGCGCCCCGCCTTTCCGGGGCGCTCCCGGAGTTGACCAACGTCACAGACGCGAGGCGGTCACTTCGCCGCCGGACCCGCCTCCGGTCACCGCTGTTTCGACAACCATTTATCCGTACGGCATGAGCTGCGTAAAGTCCGATCAGGGCAGAGCACACGCGTCGCACAATCGCACTGGATTCCGGCACACTTCCCGCTATCGGGGTAATCCGCAAAGGCGTTCTTGCCGTCCACCCGGCTGGTCCCGGAATCGCATCGACCGCCGCTACGGTTCCCCGGTGCGAAACCGATACCTGGACCTGCTTCGTGCCGCCGCGATCGTCCGGGTGATCGTCTACCACCTCTTCGGATGGTCCTGGCTGTCCATCGTGATGCCCGCCATGGGCGTCATGTTCGCGCTGGCCGGATCGCTGACCGCGGCGTCGCTGGAGAAGCGGCCGGCGAATCGGGTCGTCACGTCCCGGCTGCGCCGGCTGCTCCCGCCGCTGTGGCTGCTCGGGCTCATCGCCGTCCCGGTGATGATCGCCCTGGGCTGGGCGCAGGAGGAGGACGGCGAACACCCCTTCACGCCGTGGAAGCTCGCCTTCTGGATACTGCCGCTCGGCGACCCGCCCGGCAGCGACCTCGGCATCGACTCCTGGGAGCCGCTCTGGTACATCCGGGCGTACGTCTGGTTCATCCTGCTCTCCCCGCTGCTCTGGGTCGTCTGGAAGAGGCTGGGCCCGGCCTGCTGGCTGCTGGTGTTCGCGCCGATCGCCGCGATCGTGGTGCTCGACAAGACCGGCTTCGCGCTGCCGGAGACCGCCGACGCGGTGATGTGGGACTTCGTCACCTACGGCGCCTGCTGGATCATGGGTTTCGCACACCGGGACGGGCGGCTGGCCCGGCTGCACCCGACGAGCGTGCTGCTCCTCGCCGCGATGCTCGGCGGGGCGGCACTGTACTGGCAGAACGGGCACCAGGGTGAGGACGCCTGGGACCTGAACGACGTCTCCGAGTCGCAGTCGCTCTACTCCCTGGCCTTCGTGCTGCTGACGCTGCGCTGGCAGCCGGGCATGGCGTGGCTGGCCCGGGTCCGGCCGCTGGACCGGGCGGTGACGCTGCTGAACAACCGGGCGGTCACCGTCTACCTGTGGCACAACCTGGCGATCGCGGCGATCTGGCCGCTCCTGACCTTCCTCGCCCTCGACGACCTCGGGCACCTGGAGAAGCCGGTGACACTGGGCATGACGTTCCTGCTGACCGGGGTCGCGGTGCTGCTGTTCGGCTGGGTCGAGGACCTGGCCGCCCAGCGCCGGCCGCGGCTGTGGCCGGACGCCGTCCCCGCTCGCGCGGTGAGCACCGCCACGCCCGATCCGGTGGCCGTGCCGATGGAACCGACCGGGCCGGTGCCGGCCGGCTGGCCCGAGGTGGGCCGGGACGGCATGCCGCGGGCCGGGTGGAGTGACGCGGGCCGCGACGGGCAGCCGTTCGCCGGGCGGCCACCGGCCGGGGTGAGCCGGCACAGCGCGCCGCCGGCCGACGGACGCAAGGCCCGCCGGGCGGCCAAGAAGCGCGACGAGAACAACCTGATCCCCACCTGGTGGGCGCCCGAGGAGTGACGAGCCGCCGGCTCCGGTGCGCGCGGTGGGCGGCTGCCCACCGGGGCCGGCCCCATCGCCGTACCGAAAATGATCGGCCCTGGGCGAGCCGGGCCGGTGCCCGGCAAGTCGGCCGGTCAAAGCGAGCAAAGCTCGCGAAGGCGGATCTTCTCCTCGGTAGCCTGAGGCCGTGGGGCAGCAGACACAGGCGCTGGCTCCGGCGCTCGACGCCGGGGTGATGGCGCTGGTCTTCCGCGCCGGACCGCTCTACTGCGCGCTGACCCTCAACGAGGTCCTGGAGACCATGCGGCCGCTGCCGACCCGGCCGCTGGCCGGCACCCCGCCCTACGTGCTGGGCCTGACGATCCTGCGCGGCGAACCCGCCCCGGTGATCGACGTGACCCGGCTGCTGACAGGGACCACGTCCGAGATTGATAGGTACGTGGCGGTGCGGGCCGGGCGCGGTCCGGTGGCCTGCGCGACGGGGCCGGTGCTCGGCGTGCGGACCGTCGAGGCGACCGCGCCGGACGGACCGAACACGCTGTTCACCGGGGCGTCCCGATCGCTGGTGGCGGCCGTCGGGACGATCGGCACCGAGCCGCTGCTGGTGCTGCGCGCCATCCGGACCGTGCCGGACGAGGTCTGGGAGCTGGCGGGCCGGGACGGCGGGACGGGAGGGACGCCGTGAGGCATGTCGTGCGGGAGGACCCGCCGCTGGTGCGGTTCCGCGGGATTCTCGAGCAGCGGCTGGGCTGGGTCACCGCGGACACCGAGGCGGTGCCGGTCCTGCCGGTGCTGGCCGAGCGGGCCGCGGCCCGGCGGATGTCCGAGAACGAGTACCTGAATCGGCTGTCGGTGCGGGACTGGCCGGAGGAGACCACGGTGCTGGCCGAGCGGCTCAGCATCACCGAGACCTATTTCTTCCGGCACGCCGACCAGTTCCGGGCGCTCGCCGAGCGGGTGCTGCCGGAGCGCGTCACGGCCCGGGCCGGGCAGCGGGCGCTGCGACTGCTGTCGGTCGGGTGCTCGTCGGGCGAGGAGGCGTACTCGCTGGCCATCGTGGCGCGCCGGGCGTGCCCGGCGCCGGACTGGATCGTGTCGGTGCTGGGCATCGACGCTAACCCGGAGATGCTGCGCCGGGCCGGGCAGGCGGTGTACTCCGACTGGGCGCTGCGGGAGACGCCCGCCGACATCCGGCGGCGCTGGTTCCGCCCGGCCGAGGACGGCTACCGGGTGCTGCCGGAGATCACCGCGACGGTGCGGTTCGCCGAGCACAACGTGGCCGACCCGGCCGAGCCGCGGATCTGGCAGCCCGGCCGGTACGACGTGATCTTCTGCCGCAACCTGCTGATGTACCTGACCAAGGCCACCGTCGCCGGCCTGCTCCGGCGGATCACCGGGGCCCTGGCGCCGGGCGGCGCGCTCTTCCTCGGGCACACCGACTCGCTGGGCAGCGATCCGGACGGCTTCACCGTGCAGCACTTCGGCGACACGGTCTACTACCGGCGCGACGAGCCGGCACCCCCGCCGCGCCCGGAACTGCGGCCGGTCATCCGGCACGACCCGCCGCGCCAGCCGGAGGACGTCCACCCGCGGGCCCTGGAGCTGCTGCGGGACGAGCAGTTCACCGAGGCGCTCGACCTGATCAGCACCGCGCTCCCCCAGCGGCGGCCCCGCGACCTGCTGCTCTACGGCGTGCTGCTGGCGCAGCGCGGCCGGCTGGCCCAGGCCGAGGAGACCGCGCGCACTCTGATCGACTCCGGGGTGCCGGACGCTGACGCGCACCACCTGCTCGGCGTCTGCCACGAGGTGGACGAGCCGGACCGGGCGGCCGGGCAGTACCGGCTGGCCGCCTACCTGGATCCCGGGTTCGCCATGCCCCGGCTGCGGCTGGGGCTGCTGGCCCGGCGGCGCGGGGACGGGCGGGACGCGGCCGCCGAGCTGGGCGCGGCGCTGGAGCTGCTGCCCCGGGAGAGCGAGGAGCGGATCACGCTGTTCGGCGGCGGGTTCGGGCGGCTGACGCTCAGCTCGCTGTGCCGTACCGAGCTGGACGCGGCGACGGCGGCCGGCGGGACGCGGCGATGACCGATCGGATGCTGTCCCGGGTCGAGCGGCTGCGGGCCGACTTCGACCACTCGTTCTCGGTGCCGGCCCGGACCCTCGACGACGAGGCGGTGGAGCTGCTCGCGGTGGGGGCGGGTGGGCGGGCGTACGCGTTGCGCCTGTCCCAGACCTCCGGCCTGTACCCGGACCGGCCGGTCACCCCGCTGCCCACCACGGTGCCGGCGCTGCGCGGGCTGGCCGGTTTCGCCGGTGTCGTGGTACCGGTCTACGACCTGGCCGCGCTGCTCGGGCACGCCATCGCCGAGGAGCCCCGCTGGCTGGTGCTGGCCACCGGCACACCGCCGCTGGCGCTCGCGTTCCACCAGCTCGACCACCACGTCCGGGTGCCGGTCGCCGACGTCGTGGACGGCTCCGGGACGACGTCCCGCAGCTGCCTGCGCGGCATGGTCCGGCTGCCGGACGGCGACCGGCCGATCGTCGACGTGCCGGCCACCCGCGCCCTGGCCCATCGGATGGCCGGGCATGAACACCCGGAGGTGTCCCCTTGATGGCTGGACGCACATATGGCCGGAAACTCGGCATCGGCGTCGGGATCACCAGCGCCCTGACCCTGATGTCGGTGGTCGTCGCCGCGCTGTGCCTGCTGTTCGTGATGCACGCCAAGGACCGGGTGATCTCGGCGGCCACCCACGAGCTGACCGGGGCGCAGAACCTCAACCGGCTGATGGAGAAGCGGCTCGCCGACTATCGGGGCTACCTGCTCTATGCCTCCCAGGAGTTCTCCGAAGCCACCGCGCAGGACCGGGTCGACTTCCTCAGCCAGCTGAGTGACCTGCAGTCGGGCGCCGGCGCGACGGTCAAGGGCATGCTCGCCCAGGTGGCCGACACCGAGGACAAGCACGCCGCGGCGATCGACACGGTGATGGACCAGCGGTCCCGGTCCGCCGACCCGGTGGCCGCCGCCAAGCTCAACAGCGACCGGGTGGTGCCGCTGCGCAACCAGGTGCAGTCGCAGCTCTCCGACCTGATCGACCGGGTCCGGGCCGACGTGGAGGCCGACCGCCGGCACTCGTCGCGGCAGGCCACCATCGCGATCGTGCTGATCCTGGTGCTGGGCGTGCTCACCACCGGCAGCGCGGTGCTGGTGGCCTGGCGGCTGAGCCGGGACCTGCGCCGCGAGGTGGGCGCCGCGGTGGGGCACATCCAGAGCTCGTCGGCGCAGCTGGAGGCGGCGGCCGCGCAGCAGGTGAACGGCGGCCGGGACCAGGCCAGCGCGATGAGCGAGATCACCACCACGATCAACGAGCTGCTGATCACCTCGCGGCAGATCGCGGACAGCGCCCAGCGGGTCTCGAAGATCGCCGAGGAGACCGAGTCGGCGGCCCGCAACGGCGACGCCACCATCGGCCAGACCCGGGCGTCGATCACCGCGATCCGCACCCAGGTCGACCAGATCGTCCAGCACATGCTGGCGCTGGGCGAGAAGTCGCAGCAGATCGGGGGGGTCGTGGACCTGGTCTCCGAGCTGGCCGAACAGACCAACATCCTGGCCATCAACGCCACCATCGAGGCGAGCGGGGCCGGTGAGTGGGGCCGCCGGTTCGCCGTGGTGGCCGAGGAGATCCGCAAGCTCGCCGACCGGACCGCGGCGTCGGCCAAGGAGATCCGGGCGCTGATCGACGACGTCCGGGGCGCGGTGAACACCACGGTGATGGCCACCGAGATCGGCGCCAAGGCGGTGGACGCCGGAGCCCGCCAGTTCGACGACGCGACGAGCGCGTTCCGGGAGATCGCCCAGCTGGTGGCCACCACCAACGACGCCACCCGGGAGATCGAGCTCTCCACCAAGCAGCAGACCACCGCCGTCGAGCAGGTGAACGTGGCCGCCTCGGACACCGCCCGGGTGTCCCGGGAGACCGAGGCCAGCGCGGTGCAGACCAAGCAGACCGCCACCCACCTGAGCACCCTCTCCAGCGACCTGCTGGAACTGGTCGGGACCCGGAGCCACTGAGATGCCGGAGAACCGGGATCCGCTGCGCTACTTCCGGATCGAGGCGCAGGAGCTGGTCGAGCAGATCAGCTCCGGCGTGCTCGACCTGGACCAGCGGCCCGGTCCGGAACCGATGGCGAAGCTGCTCCGGGTGGCGCACACGCTCAAGGGCGCGGCCCGGGTGGTGAAACAGAAGGCGATCGCCGACCGGGCGCACGAGTTCGAGGAGATCCTGGTCCCGTACCGGGACGACCCGGCCGGCCTGGCCGCCGCCGAGATGCGTGAGCTGCTGCGCCTGAACGACGAGATCAGCGCACAGGTCGCCGCGCTGACCAAGCCATCGGAGCCGGCACCGGCACCGGAGCCGGCACCGGTGGCGATGCCGATGCCCGAGCCGGTGGAGCCGGCTGTCCCCGGGACGGCCCCGGTGGAGCCGCCCGCGCCCCGCTCCGCCTCCGCCGACCTGGACGAGCTGCTGGACGCGATCACCGAGACCACCGCCCGGATGGCGCCGCTGCGGGCCGGCAGCCACGTCGTGGAACAGCTGCACCAGCACGCCGAGGCCCTCGCCGACCAGCTCCGCGGTGGCCGGACCGCGGCCGCCGTCACGCACGCCTCGGCCCGCCGGCTGGCCGCCGAGCTGGGCACCGCCGGGCGGCGGCTGATCGACGCGATGGACCAGATCGAACGGGAGCTGGACGACGTCCGGGCCAAGGCGGAGGGCATGCGGCTGGTGCCGGCCGGCACCATCTTCACCGCGCTGCGCCGGGCGGTGCGCGACGCCGCGGACAGCGAGGGCAGGCGGGTGCGGTTCGTGGCGCACGGCGCCGACGTCCGGATGGGCTCGCACCTGCTCGGCCCGGCCAGCGCCGCGTTCCTGCACGTGGTCCGCAACGCCGTGGTGCACGGCATCGAGCCGGCCGCCGAACGGGTGGCGGCGGGCAAACCGGCCGAGGGGACGGTCACCGTCGGGGTGGAACGCCAGGGCCGGTACGCCACGTTCCGCTGCTCCGACGACGGCCGGGGCTTCGACATGGCGGCGCTGCGGCACAAGGCCGAGGCCCGCGGGCTCCCGGCGCAGGGCGAGGCGGAGATCCTCGACCAGGTGCTGCACGGCGGGCTGAGCACCTCCACGGCGGTCACCGAGGTGGCCGGCCGGGCGATTGGGATGGACGTGCTGCGCGACGTCGCCACCCAGCTGCGCGGCGAGGTGAAGATCCGCAGCACGCCGGGCGCCGGGGCGGTGGTCGAGCTGATCGTGCCGCTCGTCCTGCTGAGCATGACCGGCCTGCTGGTGGAGACCGCGGGTACCGTCGCCTCGCTGCCGCTGGACGCGGTCCGCGCCTGCGTGCGGCTCAGCGCCGTGGAGGCGGCCACCGCGGCGACCACCGGCAAGCTGGTCTACCAGGACGTCGCGGCGCCGTTCCGGCCGCTGGCCGAGGCGCTCTACACCGGCCTGACGGTGCCGGACGCGGCGGGACCGGGTGCCGCCGTGCTGATGGACGGCGGGGACGGCCTGGTGGCGCTCGGCGTGGACCGGCTCTGCGGCACGCACGGGCTGGTCGCCCGGCCGTTGCCGGAACTGGCCCCGTGCACCCCGGCGATCGGCAGCGTCTCGGTGGACAGCGACGGCAACCCGCGGCTGGTCCTCGACCCGGCCGGGCTGGCCCGGGAGATCCTGCGCGCCGAGGGCGCCGCCGGCCGGTCGGCCGCCTCGGTCGCCCCGCCGCTGCCGATCCTGGTCGTCGACGACTCGCTGACCACCCGGATGCTGGAGCGCAGCATCCTGGAGTCGGCCGGTTACCAGGTCGACCTGGCCGCCTCCGCCGAGGAGGCCCTGGACCAGGCGAGAACCCGGCGGTACGGCCTGTTCCTCACCGACATCGACATGCCCGGCATCGACGGCTTCACCTTCGTCGAGCGGACCCGCGCCGACCCGGAGCTCGCCGCCGTCCCGGCGATCCTGGTCAGCTCCCGGGCCAGCGCCGCCGACCGGGAGCGCGGCATCCGGGCCGGCGCCAGCGCGTACGTGGTGAAGGGCGAGTTCGACCAGGAGGAGCTGCTCGCCCACATCCGCCGTCTGGTGGTGCGCGAATGATCCGGGTCCTGGTGGTCGAGGACTCGATGACCATGCGCCACCACCTGCGCGAGGCGCTGGCCGAGGACCCGGAACTGCTGGTGGTCGGCGAGGCGGTGACCGGCGAGCAGGCGGTCGAGATGGCCGGCCGGCTGCGCCCCGACGTGATCACCATGGACATGATGCTGCCCGGGATCAGCGGGTTGCAAGCGACCGAGCACATCATGGCCGAGCATCCGACGCCGATCCTGGTGGTGTCGTCGGCCGACCGCAAGGAGCTGTTCAGCACGTACAACGCGCTGGCCGCCGGGGCGGTGGACGTGATGGAGAAGCCGCGCGGCGACGATTCCGACGTGGACTGGTCACCGCGGTTCCGGCGTACCGTACGCATGGTCTCCCGGATCCGGGTGATCACGCATCCGCGAGCGCGGCTGGACGGCCGGGCCCGGCCCGCCGCGCCGCTGTCCCCGCCGGCGCCGGCGGCCGCCGCGGCCCCGCCGCCCGCCAACCCGTTGGCGCTGGTGGCGATCGGCGCGTCGACCGGCGGGCCGGGCGCGCTCACCGAGCTGCTGCGCGACCTGCCACCGGGCTTCCGCACGCCGGTGCTGGTGGTGCAGCACATCGCGGCGAGCGAGCAGTTCGCTGTGGCGTTCTCCGACTGGCTGGGCGGGCAGACCGGGCGCAACGTGCGCTACGCGACCGACGGCCTGAAGGTGAGCGCGCTGGCCGGTCAGGTGCTGCTCGCCCCGCCGGACCGGCACCTGTACGTCCAGGACCACGCGCTGCGGCTGTCCAGCGGGCCGCCCCGGCACTCCTGCCGGCCCTCGGTCGACGTGCTGTTCGAGTCGGTGGCCACCGAGTACGCCGGTCTGGCGGCCGGCTGCCTGCTCACCGGCATGGGCCGGGACGGCGCTGCCGGGCTGCTGCAGATGCGCCAGCGCGGCGCCGTCACCTTCGCCCAGGACGAGCACACCAGCACGGTGTACGGCATGCCGCGGGAGGCGGCGCTGCTCGGCGCGGCCACGTTCGTCATGTCCCCGTCCCGGATCGCGGCGCGGCTGGCCGAACTGCACCCGGTGGTGAGCCGCCGATGACGCCGACCGTGCTGATCGTCGACGACAGCCTGACCGTCCGGATGGACCTGCACGACGCGTTCTCCGACGACGGCTTCCAGACCATCCTGTGCGCGAACGGCGCGGAGGCGCGCGCCGCGTTCGCCAGGGAGGAGTTCGACGCCGCCATCCTGGACGTGCTGCTGCCCGACGCCGACGGGCTGGAGCTGCTCACCGAGCTGCGCGGATCGGCCGCGCACGCCGGGGTGGTGACCATGCTGCTGTCGGTGGAGAGCGAGGTCACCGACCGGCTGGCCGGGCTGCGGATCGGCGCCGACGAGTACGTCGGCAAGCCGTACGACGCCGGTTACGTGGTGGCCCGCACCCGCCAGTTGCTCGGCGAGGCCCCGGACAGCGCCAACGGCAGCCCCACCATCCTGGTCATCGACGACAGCACGACGTTCCGCGAACGGCTGCGTGACCTGCTCGAACCGGAGGGGTACGCGGTGCTGACCGCGGCCAGCGGCGAGGAGGGCCTGCGGATGGCCGCCGACCGCCGCCCGAACGCGGTGATCGTGGACGGGGTGATGCCGGGCATCGACGGCGCCACGGTGATCCGCCGGATCCGGCTCGACCCGGCCCTGCGCGACACGCCGTGCCTGCTGATGACCGCCGCCGACGACTACGCCACCGAGATGCAGATGCTGGACGCCGGCGCCGACGCGTTCGTCCGCAAGCAGCAGGACCTCGCGGTGGTGCTGGCCAAGCTGGCCGCGGTGCTGCGGCAGGCCGCCGAGCAGCTGCCGATCGAGGCGATCGGCAGCCTGCACGGTCCGGGCAAGGTGCTCACCGTCAGCCCGAACCGCGCCGAGCTGGAGGAGTGGGCCGACGCGCTGCGCGCCGACGGCTACGACATCGTGGCGTGCGGCAGTGTCAGCGACGCCCTGGAACTGCTCGGCGAGCAGGCCGCCGACTGCATCGTGCTGGGCCTGGACGGCGACCTGCCGCACGCCCGCGAGGGGTGCCGGCGGATCCGCGAGGTGCCGCGGGTCGGTGACCTGCCGCTGATCATGGCGGGCCGCGAGGAGGCGATGCTGGACTGCCTGGCCGCCGGCGCCGACGACTACGTGCGGCTGGCCGACGGCCCGGAGGGGCTGCGGGTGCACGTGCGCGCCCAGATCCGCCGCAAGCAGTCGCACGACGAGGCCCGCCGGATCCGCGAGGAGCTGATGCGCCGCGAGCTGGACGCCGCCGAGGAGCGCGCGGCCCGGCAGCTGGCCGAGACCCGGGCCGCGTTGGTCGAGGAGTTGGAGTGGCGCAACCGGGAGCTCGAGGCGTTCTCCGGCTCGGTCTCGCACGACCTGCGCGGCCCGCTCCAGGTGATCTCCAGCTTCGCCGAGCACATGCTGGAGGAGGCCGACGACGAACAGCTCGGCGAGCAGACCCGGCACCGGCTGAGCCGGATCTACGCGGCCGCGCTGCGGATGGCCGACCTGGTCGAGTCGCTGCTGATCCTGGCCCGGGCCAGCCGCGGCGAGCTGCGCCGGACCACCTTCGACCTGACCGCGACGGCCCGGCAGGTGTGCGCCGAGGTGGCCGGCCGGGACCCGGAGCACAAGGTCGACTTCGAGGTGCAGGAGGCGATGACGGCGGACGCCGACGAGGGCCTGGTCCGGGTGATCCTGGAGAACCTGGTGAACAACGCCGTCAAGTTCACCCGCAAGATCGAACACCCGGTGGTCACCGTCGGCTTCGATCAGGGGCGGTTTTTCGTACGCGACAACGGCGCCGGCTTCCCGGCCGGCAAGGCGGGTGAGCTGTTCCGCCCGTTCGCCCGGTTGCACGACGCCCGGGACTTCCCCGGCACCGGGATCGGCCTGACCACCGTGCACCGCGCCGTGGAGCGGCACGGCGGCGAGATCCACGCCGAGGGCGAGGAGGGGCAGGGCGCCACGTTCTGGTTCACCCTGCCCCCGGCGCAGCCGGCTACCTGACGTACGCCAGCCCGTCGCTGACCACCGCCGGGCGGCCGGACGTCCCGGCCACCACGATCACGACGGTGTGCTTCTTGCTGGCCAGCGCCTTCACCCAGAGCGCCTGCCGGTGACCGGCCGAGCCCGACCTGGTGTCCACCGTGGCGACCTTCCGGCCGTCCAGGTAGACGTACGCCTTACCGGTACGCGGCCCGCGGGAGAAGAGCAGCGCCGCCGACCGGCCGGTGAAGGTGTAGGTGAGCTTGGCGTTCTTCCTGCTCGCGGTGAGCGCCTTGCCGCCCAGGTAGGAACCGGACGTCCGGCCGGCCCAGGTGCCGGTCCGGGTCGCCTTGGTCTCGGCGAGGTAGAGCACCGACTGGGTGGCCGACGCGGCCCGGGCGTTGCCGGCCACGTCGCGCGCGGTGAGCGTGTAACCGACCCGCGCACCCGGCTTGGCGGTGGTCGCCCAGCTGCTCGCGGTCCCGGACAGTGTCGCCGAGCGTGGCCGGCTCACCGTGACAGCGGCCAGCCGCAGGTTGTCCCGCGCGGTGAACCCGACGGTCACCGGCGCCGACGTGGCGCTGTAGGTGCCGGTGCGCAGGCTCACCGCCGGCGCGGTGAGGGTCGGTGCGGTGGGGTCGCCGTAGAGGGTGGTACTGACCCGGGCGGTGCTGCCGGACCGGTGCGCGGCCAGGACGGTCACCGAGTGCCGGCCGGGCGCGACGGTCAGCTTGACGCTGCGGGCGGCGCCGTCGAGGGTCGACACCGTCCGGCCGTCGACCGAGACGGTGATGCCGGCGAGGTCGGCCGCCGCGGTCGCCACGGTCCAGGTCAGGGTGGCGCTGTCGCGCACGTAGTAGGCGCCGGCCGCGTACCCGCCGCCGGTCACCGACCGGAGCGCCATGCCGGTCACCATCTGCTGCGACTTGGCGCGGATCGCCGGCAGCCGGGAGTACAGGTTGTCGCCCGGGCAGACGGTGGCGTCCATGTCCCGGTGCCCGGACAGTCGCGGCACGGTGACCGTGGCGCCCTGCCGGAACTTGCTGTTGGTGGATCCGGCGACGAACGTGGCGGTGCTGCTCGGGTTGTAGCCGTACTTGCCCAGCCGGGCGGCCGCGAGCTGCGCGATCGTCGTCTCGATGGCGTCGTTGGAGGTCGCGGTGCGGTAGTCGCCGAGCACCGCTACCGCCGCGTATCCGGTGTTGAAGCCGATCGTGTGCGCGCCGACCACCGGCGCCTCCACGCCGCCCCGGCGGCCCTCGAAGAGCGTCCCGCACTTGTCGACCATGTAGTTGTAGCCCAGGTCGGACCAGCCGTTGCTGCGCACGTCGTAGATCTGGATGCCGCGCACGATCGCCGCGGACTGGTCACAGGTGTACGCGTTGGCGTCCTGGGTGTGCACGGTGTGGTGCACCCAGAGCGCCTTGACCTCGGTGGCCACGTTGATCGGCCCGACGATGGTCTCGTCGGCGCTCCACCCCTTGCGGGAGACGTACGCCGGGAACTGCGCCTTGATCGGCGCGGTCGAGGTCGGCACCGGGGTGGCCGAGCTCGGGGCGGGCACGCTCGATGCCGACGGCGTGGCCGATGCCGTACCGGGCGTCGCGCTCGACGGGGAACTCGACGGGGAGCTCGGCGGGTCCGACGGCTTCGGCGACGGCTCGGTGCTCACCGATCCGGACGGCTCCGGCGTGGGTGACGCGCTCTCCCCTTCGGCGAGGACCATGCCGCCGCCCTTGCCGCCGGTGTCCCGGCCGGGATCGATCAGATCGACGCGCAACCCGGCCGGCAACCCCTTGCCCTGCCCCTGGATCCGGGTGGCCAGCCCGTCCGAGTCACCCACCCAGAGCGGCTCGGTGCCGCCCCGGCGGGCGCCCGCCGCGGCCTCCGCGCCGTCCGGCCCGCCGTCGCCGACCTCCAGGGACTGCCAGCCGGACCACTTGCCGGTGGCCACGCTGCGGGTCTTCACCTGGATCGTGCCGGCCGGCTTGTCCGCCGGGTCGGCCCAGGTGACGCCGAGCAGGCTGAAGTGCTCGGTGGCGCGCTGCGGCACCCCGGCCGGGCCGGCCACGTCGACGGTGTGCAGCGCGGTCTTGATCCGCGGCGGCTCGGCGCCCGGCTCGGGCGGCAGCACCGAGACGCCCGCCAGCGCCGTGCCGTTCCCGGGGGTCGACGGCCAGGTGAGCACCGCGACGCCACCGCCTGCGGCGAGCACTGCGACGGCGGCACCCACGCCGATGGCAAGCTTCCGATTCATTGACAACCCCCGTGATCGTGATCCGGCGTGAGGCTACCCGATCACGATCACGTGGATTGATCGCGGTTACTCGCTGCCGAGCGCCGTCACCGGGCTGACCTTGGCGGCGCGGCGGGCCGGCAGCACCCCGGCGAGCGCGGTCAGGGCCACCAGGATCAGGAACGCGGCGGCCAGCTGCCACACCGGGATGGCCAGCGGGGCGTTCACGCCGACCGCCTGGATGGCCAGCCAGGCGTACGGGACGCCGAGCAGCAGGCCGAGGACGGCACCGATCACGCCGTACAGGCTGGACTCGGCGGTGAGCATGGCGCGCAGGCCACCGCGGGACATGCCGATCGCGCGGAGCAGCCCGGACTCGCGGACCCGCTCGACCACCGAGAGCGCCGTGGTGGCGCCCACCCCGACCACGGCGATCAGCACGGTCAGCCCGATCAGGCCGAGCGCGATGGCCAGCACCGCGGTCAGCGACGAGTTCAGCTGGTCCCGCTCGTCGGCCAGGACGTTCACGCTGAAGTCCGGGTTGCCGCCGCTGAGCGCGCGCATCGCCCGCAGCCCCTCGGTACGGCCGCTGTCCCCGTCGTGCGCGGCGTCGGCGAGCAGGCCGCTGACCGCCGGGCCGGCGCCGAGCGCGGTGAGGTCGGCCGGCGTGACCAGCAGCCCGGTGTGCAGCGGGGTCTCGTCGCCGAGCACCGCCACCACGGTCAGCTCGACCTTCTTGCCCTTGTTGACGACCGTCGCCCGGTCGCCGACGCCCAGCCCGCCGACCTCGGCGACGTAGCCGGCCAGCACCGCCTTGCCGGGACCGAGGTCGTCGACCGAGCCGTGCTTGACGTCCAGGTCGCGCAGCCGGGGCAGCGCCGCCATGTCCAGGTCGGTGACTGCCAGGTCCTCGAACTGGCCGACCTTCGCGGTGGCGATCCGGCGGTACGCCGTGACCCGGGTCAGCTCCGCGCTCGCCTTGGCCTTCGTCACGAACCCGGCCGGCAGGGCGATGCCGTCGCCGCCGGTCAGCTCGAAGTCGGCCGGGGCGGACGCGGCCAGTTCCCGGTCGCCGAGCACCCGCATCGACGCGCCGCCGACCAGCACCCCGGCGGTCAGCGTGACGCCGAGCGCGACCACCACCGACACCGCGGCGGCGCGCCGGGCACTGCCGCCCACCCCGCCGATCGCCAGCCGGCCGACCGGGCCGAGCCGGCGCAGCGGCCAGCCGGCCACCGCGAGCACCGGCCGGACCAGCACCGGGCCGAGCGCGATCAGGGCGACGAAGGCCAGTGCGCCGGAGGCGACGACGGCCAGCAGCATGGTCTGCGCGTCGTAGTCCTCGGCGTCCGGGCCGGGCAGGTTGGCGAAGACGTACCCGGCCAGGGCGACCGCGCCGGCCAGCGGCAGCAGCCCGGCCACCCAGCGTGCCGTGCCGATGCTCTTGCGGGCGCCGGCGCCGGCCGCCGCGCGCAGCGCCTCGAGCGGCGCGATCCGGGACGCGGAGACCGCCGGGGCGAGCACCGCGACCACCGAGATCACCACGGCGAGCAGGATGGTGCCGAGCGCGGGCAGCACCGGCAGGCCGGGCGAGAGCACCTTCCAGCCGAGCCCGCGCAGCACCGCCGGCACCAGGTGCCCGACGCCCAGCGCGGCGAGGACCCCGACGGCGCCGGTGAGCAGCCCGGTCAGGGCGCCCTCGGCGGCCAGCGCGCGGAACATCGCACCGCGACCGGCGCCGACCGCGCGGAGCAGGGCGAGCTGGCGCATCCGCTGGGCGAACACGATCCGGAACGTGCTGGCGGCGATCAGCCCGGCGGCCGCGACGGCGATCGCCACGAACATGCCGACCACGGCGAACACCTGGTCGATCTCGCCGGCCCGGTCGCGGGCCTCGGCCAACCGGACGTCGGCCCCCGTGGCCACGTTCGGTCGGTCGTCCTGCTTGACGCCCGCGAAGATCTTCGTCATCGCGGCCGCCACCCGGTCCGGGTCCGCTCCCCCGTCCAGGTCGATGTCGACCTGCTGGACGTACGGCTCGTCGACCAGCCCGAGCACCGTGGTGGCCGGGGCGTACGCGTCGTAGCCGAAGTCCTGTGGCGGCTTGACCACGCCGACCACCTTGAGCGGCACCTTCTTGCCGGTACCCGGGTCGACGGTCGCCGTCGCGCCGACGGTCAGGCCGAGCAACTGCACGGTCCGCGGCGTCACGGCGATCTCCCCGGCCGCGCTCGGGTAGCGCCCCTCGGTCGTGGTGACCAGCGCGAGCGGGCCGGTGCCCGGGTCGGCGGTGATGCCCAGGTACTGCCCGCCGAGCTGGGCGCCGATCGAGGTGCGGGCGGCCGTGCGGGAGACACCGGGCAGCGCGGTGATCGCGGCGACCTGCTTGCCGGTGATCGCCCCCTCACGGACCACCAGGTCGGCCGCCTCCGGGGTGCCACTGAGCCCGTTGAGCACGCTGCGCTCGGTGATCTGCTGGGCGAGCACGGTGGCGAACACCACGAACGAGGCGACCAGCACGGCCAGGCCGGTGAGCAGCAGCCGCGCCGGGCGGCGGGTGACGCCGGCGAGTTGCGTACGCAGAATGGTGTTCATCGCCCCGCCGCCAGCTGGTGCAGCGCGGCGGTGACCGACGCGATGTCCGGGTTGTGGATCTCGCCGGCCAGCTGCCCGTCGGCGAGCAGCACGACCCGGTCGGCGTAGGCCGCGGCGCCCGGGTCGTGGGTGACCATCACGATGGTCTGGCCCAGGTCGCGGGCCGAGGAGCGGAGCAGGGCGAGCACCTCGGCGCCGGCCTTGGAGTCCAGGTTGCCGGTCGGCTCGTCGGCGAAGAGCACCTCGGGCCGGGAGACCAGGGCCCGGGCCAGCGCGACCCGCTGCTGCTGGCCGCCGGAGAGCTCGCTGGGCAGGTGGCCGAGCCGGCCGGCCAGGCCCAGCGTGGTGACCAGGCGATCGAGCAGCTCGGCGTCCGGCTTCCGGCCGCCCAGGTCCAGCGGCAGGGTGATGTTGCGGGCCGCGGTGAGCTGCGGGAGCAGGTTGAAGGACTGGAAGACGAAGCCGATCCGCTCCCGGCGCACCTTGGTCAGCACCTTGTCGCTCTGCTTGGTCAGATCGCTGCCGCCCAGCAGCACCTGGCCCGAGGTCGCCGTGTCCAGCCCGGCCAGGCAGTGCATCAGGGTGGACTTGCCGGACCCGGAGGGACCCATGATCGCGGTGAACCGGGCGCGTTCGAAGCCGACAGTGACGCCGTCGAGGGCGCGTACCGCGGTGTCGCCGGCGCCGTACACCTTCACCAGGTCGACGGCCGCGACCGCCGCGAGGGCGTCGCGGCCGAGCGGGGGTGAGGACTGCGTCTGCATGAAAGCTCCAACCAGGCGGGGAGAATGCTGTGAATCCGACGGGAGGAATCCTGTTCGATCCCGGCGGCCCGCACATCGGTCCCCGGTCGGGCTCCATGATCGGGCGGCTCTAACTTTCGGCCGATGGAGGCGGGTTTCCGAACGCCTACGCTGGGTCACGATGAATCGCGTACTTCTCGGTGTTCTGCAGGTCGCCGGCCTCGGTGCGATGGCCGTGATCGGCCTCATCGACGTGTCCGGCGGGCTGACCTCCAGCCCGCTCTTCCCGGTGCAGGTGTTGCTCGCGATGGCGGTCGCCGCGGTCTGGCTGCCGCACTACAAGCCCGGCTCGACTCTGCTGCCGCTGGCCGCCATCGCGGTCTCCGGCGTCTCCCTGCTGGTCACCGCCGCCATCTCGGTCTACGGGCCCTATGGCGACTTGTGGGGCCTCGCCGAGTCCGCCGCGCTGCTGGTGGTGCTGGCCCTGGTCGCCCGCAACGCCCGGGCCGACCTGGCGGTGCTGGCCCTGGTGGCCGCCGGGGCCGCGGTCAGCGTGATGCCGCTGCGCGCCGGGCACTCCGCCATCTACTTCACGTTCTGCCTGATCCAGGCGCTCGGCGCAGCCGGCGCGATCGGGCTGGGCGTGGCCCTGCGGATGATCGCGACGAACCGGCAGCGGGCGCTCGACACGGTCCGCGCCGAGCAGCGCGCCGAGTTCGCCAGGGATCTGCACGACTTCATCGCCCACCACGTCACCGGCATCGTGGTGCAGGCGCAGGGCGCCCGGTTCATCGCCGAGCAGGATCCGCAGCGGGTGCTGCTCGCCCTGGAGCAGATCGAGCAGGCCGGCACCGAGACGATGGCGTCGATGCGCCGGATGGTCGGCGTGCTGCGCGATCCGCAGTCGTCGCCGGACGCCCCGCTCGCCCCGGTCTCCGGGGTGCCCGAGCTGGTGCCGCTCGCCGAGCAGTTCACCGCGGCCGGTGGCCCGCCGGCCCGGCTGCACCTGGAGGGCGATCCGCACGGGTTGCCGGTCGAGGTCTCCACCTCGGCCTACCGGGTGGTGATGGAGGCGCTCACCAACGCGCGGCAGCACGCGCCGCAGGCCACCGCCGTGGACATCTGGGTCCGCCGGGCGCGGGACCAGCTGCTGATCCGGGTGGCCAACGACGGCCCGGCGCCGCGCCCGTCACTGGACCGCCCGGGGTACGGTCTGGTCGGCCTCACCGAACGCGTCCGCGCGGCCGGCGGGCGGATCGTGTCCGGGCCGGGCGTCGACGGCGGCTGGGTCGTCGACGCGGTGTTCCCCCTGTAACTGGAGTGGATCTTTGATACGTGTGTTGGTCGCCGACGACCAGGCGATGGTGCGGACCGGCTTCGGCATGATCATCGGCGCGCAGCCGGACATGGAGGTGGTCGGCGAGGCCGCCGACGGCGTCGAGGCGGTCGAGCTGGCCCGCCGGCTGCGGCCCGATGTGGCGCTCTTCGACATCCGGATGCCGAAGATGGACGGCTTGCAGGCGTTGCGCCTGCTCGCCGGTCCGGGCGTGGCTGACCCGATCAAGGTGGTCGTGGTCACCACGTTCGACCTGGACGAGTATGTGCACCAGGCGCTGCGCAACGGCGCGGCCGGCTTCCTGCTCAAGGACTCCGGCCCGGCGCTGCTGGTCGAGGCGGTCCGCGCGGCGGTCTCCGGTGACGCGCTGATCAGCCCGTCGATCACCGTCCGCCTGCTGGAACACCTCTCGCACCCGGCGCCGGCCGGCGACGACGGTGGCCTGTCCCCGCGCGAGCTGGACGTGGTGCGGCTGATCGCCCGCGGCCGCACCAACACCGAGATCGCCACCGAGCTGTTCATCTCGGTCGGCACCGTGAAAACCCACCTGGGCAGCGTTCAGTCCAAGCTCAGCCTGCGCAACCGGGTGGAGGTCGCCGCCTGGGCCTGGGAACACCGTGTGGTGAGCTGACCCGCGCGACGCGGGGAGCCACATGGGGCTGAGGAACGTGCGCGGACCCGCGCAACGCCGGGAGGTCGCCGGCTGGGTCTGCGGGATGCCGCCTGCCGAGCTGAGCCGCGGCACCCTCGCGGAGCTGACGAGCGCGGCGAGATCGGCGGGAGCGCGAGCGGGAGCGGCGGGCCGGGGGCGGCGGGAGCGCGAGCGGCGGGAGCGGGAGCGGCGGGAGCGCGAGCGGGAGCGGCGGGAGCGGGAGCGGGAGCGGCGGGAGCGGGCCCGGACGGCGTCGCCTCACCGAACGCCGCGGCGCCTCCCCGGAGTTCGAGAAGGCGCCGCGGTCTGGTCGCGATCGCTTTCAGCGGAGCTTGCCACTTCACGGACTGGTCGTCACCGCCCAGCGGAGCCGGCCACCCACGGTCCAGCCGACCACCCACGGCCCAGCCGGCCACCCACGGCCCAGCCGCCCCGCGCAGCGGAGCTTGCTACACCGCGGTCTGGCGGCTGGTCAGCCGGGCGGCGATCGGCGGCTCCGGCGTCTTGTTCTCGGCCGGCCGGATCTGCGAGACGATCTGCCGGGCCGCCGCCCGCGCCGGGTGTAGCCGGTGCCGGATCAGCCGGGCGCCGATCCGCATCCGGGCGCTGCGCGGCACCGGCGTCACCGGCTCGTAGCCGAAATAGGTCAGCCGGTCGCCGAACGCGGCCTCGCACTGACGCACCTCGTCCTCGCTGAGCCGGGACCGCCAGCTCTGCACCCGCTCGGTGGTGACCTCCTGGTGGGTCAGCTTGTGCCAGGTCTTGTACTCCGGCACCGCCACCGAGGCGAGCTTCGACGGGTTGGTCATCGCCGGGTCGAAGTCCTCGTCGAGGAAGTCGCAGATCGCCCGCAGGTGCGGCTCCGGGTCGGCGACCAGGTCCTCGTAGCGCACCTGGTGGTAGACGTCCTTCGAATACCGCCGGGCGGCGAGCAGCGACGCGTCGGCGGACTGGGTCCAGTAGCCGATCAGCTTGTCGAACTCGTTGCCGCTCCACGGGGTCTCCTTGAGGGAGGCCACACAGTCCCGGCCGTCGCGCATGATGTTGATGATCTGCGCGTCCGGGAAGAGCCGCAGGATGGCCGGCAGGTGGCGCAGGTAGAGCGGCCGTTTGTCGCCCCAGCGCGGCTTGCCGAACCGGTCCGCGTAGTTCTTGAACACGATCCCGAGCGCGGAGCCGAGGGTCGGTGGCGCCGCGACGACGGCCTCGACGGTCGCCTGCCGGTCCAGCCCGAGGTCGTCGAACTGGTCCGTCGCCACGATGAACTCGCCGAGCGCCCGGCGGTTCGCGGCGTCGTTCAGGTCGCCGAACTTCTTGCGATCGGTGTACGCCGCGAGCAGGAACCGGGTCTCCGGCGGAAGCGCGATGCGCGGGTGCGCGTGCAACATGAGCTGCAACATCGTGGTGCCGGAACGTGGGCACCCGACGACGAAAATCGGCCGATCACTGGGCATGGCGACCACCGTAGGTGAGGCCCACTGGGTTTGTCCGCCCCAGCGCAGTCATGTTGCTCCTCTCTTCGTCCCCCCATGATCTTGAAGACTCCGCAAAGATTTCGCAAAGTTCCTGTGGCGGCAAGAGGCAGAAGCTGTCACCGGGCTGTGAATTGACTGACAACTTTCCTTAACTCTCACTATGAGCGGGACCCGGACCGTGGCGAACGCCGTTGGGCCGGATCATCACTCGGTCGGGGGCGGCCATCCTAACCCGCGTTCACCGGAACTTCCGCACTCGTTCCGACAGGTCGGGTGGACAACCAGCAACCGGCCACGATGAGCAGAAAACCGGCCACCGTGCCCACCCCGACCGGCTCGTGCAGCAGAGCCACCCCGAGCAGGGCGGCCACCACCGGGTTGACGTAGGTGACCAGACCGGCTCGGTTCGATCCGGCCAGCCCGATCAGCCGGTAGAACGCCAGCATGGCCAGCGCGGTGCAGAGCAGGCCGAGCCCGGCCAGAGCGAGCCACGAGTCGGCGCCCACCCGGCCGGCGTCGGCCGGCAGCCGGAACAGCGCGAACGGGATCAGGACCAGCGTGCTGATCGTGGTGGTGGCGGCGGTCAGCGCGTCCGGCGGGACGTCCGACAGGCGCTGCTGGACCAGCTTGGTGGCGAACGCGTAACTGAGCGCGGCGAGTAGCACCATCCCGGCGCCGAGCAGGGCCCACCGGTCCCCGGAGACGTCCAGCCCGACCAGCACCACCACCCCGGCGAACCCGGCCACCAGGCCGGCCGTGCGGATCCCGGTGATCGGCTCGGTGCTCGCCATCAGCAGCGCGATCACCACCGGCTCGATGGCGATCAGGATCCCGGTCAGCGACGAGCTGATGTGCGTCTCGCCGTAGGTGATCAGCAGGAACGGGCCGACGATGTGCACGGCGGCGAGCACCGCGATCACTCCCAGCCGGCCGCGCAGGGCGCTCAGCGAGCCGCGCAGCAGCGCCACCGGGACCAGCGCGACGGCGGCGATCGCGCACCGGCCGGCGACGACCAGCATCGGCGACAGGTCGTCGATGGCGATCTTGATAAGGAAGTACGGGATGCCCCACAGGACCGAGACGAGGACGAAGAGCGACCAGGAACGACGATTCACCTCTTCAGCCTGGCGCCGTACCGTAGTAAGCGGTAGTGCTGACTTGCTGATGCCGTGTTAAGGAGAGCTGATGATCGACTCGCGCCGGCTGCGGGTGCTCTCCGAGGTGGCCCGGCACGGCAGCTTCAATCGCGCGGCCGCCGAGCTGCGGCTCACCCCGTCCGCGGTGTCCCAGCAGATCAGCGCGCTGGAGCGAAGCCTGGGCACCGCAGTGGTGCGGCGCAGCACCCGCGGCGTGGAGCTGACCGAGGCCGGGCTGGTGCTGATCGACGCGGCCGAGGCGATCAGCGCCGAGTTGCTCACCGCGCAGCGGGAGATCGACCGGCTGGCCGGCGCGCGCACCGAGCGGCTCACCGTCGCCACCTTCACCAGCGGTGGCCAGCGGCTGCTGCCGGCCGCGCTGACCGGGTTCGCGGCGGCTCACCCGGGCGTCGAGCTCACCGTGATCGAGAGCGAGCCGGAGGACAGCCTGCCGCTGGTCAAGTCCGGTGCCGCCGACCTGGCCCTGGCCTACCACTTCGACGGGCCGCCGCCGGTCACCGAGGGCGATCGCTCCGGTCTGGTCTGGACGCCCGTGCTGCGCGACCCGATGTGGATCGTGCTGCCCGCCACGCACCCGCTCGCCGGCGCGTCCGCGCTGGGCCTGGCCGAGCTGGCCGGGGAGCGCTGGATTCACGGCTGCCTGAGCCAGAGCGACCTGCTGGAGCACTACGCGGCGCTGGCCGGGTTCCAGGTGCGGACCGCCTGCCGGGGCACCGACTACCAGTTCGCGCAGTCGCTGGTCCGGGCCGGTGTGGGGATCAGCATGATCCCGGAGGTGGCGCTGAGCAACGACGTGGCGGGCCTGGCCGCCGTGCCGATGCTGCCACCCGGCCCGTGCCGGTTCGTCGGCGTCGCCCTCCCCCGCCGCCGGCCCGCCGTCCTGGCCGGCGCCCTGCTGCGCACCGTGCGGGAGGCGGTCGGCTCCCTGCCACCGCATCCACTCACCAGGTCCTGACCCGCTGGCTCCACCGCCCGGCCCGGCGCCGCCGGCAGGTGCGCCGCACCACGCCGCTCGCCGCTTCCGGCCCGCCGTGCACCATCACCACCCGCTTTCGGTACGCGATGAGCACGCCCACCGGCACCCGGCGCCGCCGGTGCGTCTCCCGCCCGGGCGGTGAGTGCGGACCGCCGGGACGCCGCCACAGCGCGCTCCGGGCGTACCGGAAGAAGCGCAGCGGACCGGGACCGGAAGCGAGCCGAAGCGGTCCGGCGAACCGGACCGCTCGGTCGACGCGGCGGAACCCGGACTACAGCGCGGTCCACAGGGCCGGGACGTTGGGCGGCTCCCAGCCGTTGATAGCGGTGTGCGCCTGCCGGCACTGGTAGGACCGGCCGGCGTAGGTGACCTTGTCGCCCGCCCGGTACGCGGTCCCGGCCGCCCACGTCGTGGTGCCCGAGGTCGGCGCCGGGGTCGGCGAGCCGGTCGGGGTGACAGTGGGTGACGGCGTCGGGGTGGTCGGCGTCGGGGTCGACCCGCCACCGCCGCCGATGTTCAGGTCCACGCAGGAGTAGAACGCGTTGACGGTGTCCGCCACGTTCCACCGGGCCAGCACTGTCTGCCGCCCGGTGAAGCCCTTCATGTTCACCGTGTGCGACTTGGTCGCCCCGGGCTGCGCGCCACCGTCGTTGAAGGACGCCAGCAGCGTGTTGCCGATGAAGTACTCCCAGGTCGCCGTCGAGTGCCGCGCGGTGAGAACCCAGTTGAAGGTGACGTTCTGACCGACGGTGGCGGCCGGCCAGCTCTTGCTGTTGTCGTTGAGCTCAGTGAAACGGCTGCCGCCTCCGTTGCACTGCGTCGACCCCTTCGGGGCCTCGACGCTCTGCGGTTCGTAAACGATGTCGCCGCAGCCGGAGACCGCGCCGCTGGCGCAGTTGGCCTGGCGGCTGGGCGGGGACGAGATGTAGCCGTGCGCGGACGCCGGGGCGACGGCCACGAACAGCGACCCGGCGACCGCCGCGACGGTCAGCGCGGGCAGGGTGAATCGACGTCTCATCAGGGAACTCCTTGCTGAAGCACGAGGGACGACGTGTTCACCAACGTAAATGAAGTGTTCTTAACAGTAAACTCTGTTAAGGAATCTTTAGGGCAGAGGCCAAACCGGGATCTTCGGTACACGCTCGCCGACGTCGCCTGCGGTACCGGGATCGTCACCGCTCACCTGGCGGCGCCCGGCCGCTGGTGACCGGCTTCGATCGTACGAAAGGGATGGTGGCGAAGGCCGCGCCGCGCCTGCCGGACGTGCCCCGGCCGGACCCGCGAAATCGCCTGCCGGCTATCACCCGTCCCGGCGGCGGAAGCTGACGAAGGCGGCGGTCATCAGTGCCGCCGTGGTCCCGGCCAGGATGCCGAACCCCGGCCACGGATCGAGCAGCAGCGGATCCGGGACCGTCGCGAGCACCCGCAGCCCGGCCGCCGACGGCCAGTACCCGATGACGAACTCGGCCAGCGCCTCGGGCATCAGGTTCGCGAAGACCGGCACCAGCAGCGCCGCGACGATCACGCCGGTCACCGCCGCCGTGGTGGATCGGGTCAGCACCCCGGCCGCCATCCCCAGCAGCGCGGCAGCGGTCAGGTAGAGGCCCGCGCCGACGACGGCGCGCACCGCGCCCGGGTCGCCGAGCGAGGCCCGCGGCACGCCCTGGTCGCCCAGCGCGGCCTGGCCCACCACGAAGGCCAGCAGCCCGGCGAGCACCCCGGCGACCAGCACGGTCACCGCGACCACCAGGGCCTTCGCGGCGAGCAGGCGCCCGCGGCGCGGCGCCGCCGCCAGGCTGGCCCGGATCGTGCCGCTGCCGGTCTCGGTGGTGAAGGCCAGCGCGCCGAGCACCGCCGCGGCGATCTGGGTGACCAGGACGCCGGTCAGGCTGACCCGGACCGGGTCCCACGCCTGGCCCGGCGTCCACTGCCGGGCCTGCGCCGTCGCGATCATCCAGCCGAACAGCACGTTCAGGCCGATCAGGACGGCCAGGCTCCACCTCGGCGACCGCAGCGACCGCAGCTTGATCCACTCCGCCCGGATCATCGCGCACCGCCCCGGTAGTCGACGGCCCCGGCGGTGGCGGTCATGAAGACCTCCTCGAGGGATCCGCGGCGCGGCGTCAGCTCGGTCAGCACGATCCGCTCGGCCAGGGCGATCCGCCCGACGGCCCGCGCGTCCAGGCCCTCGACGGCCAGACCGCCGTCCGGCTCGGGCCGCACCGTTGCGCCCGCCGCCCGCAGCGCCTCGGCGAATCCCGGTCCCTCCGCCCGGACCAGCAGCGCCGACGGCGCCGCCCCGGCCAGGAACGACGCGAGGGAGGTGTCGGCTATCAACCGGCCCCGGCCGATCACCACCAGATGGTCGGCGGTCAGCTCCATCTCGCTCATCAGGTGGCTGGAGAGCACCACCGTGCGTCCCTCCCCCGCCAGGTCGCGCATCAGCGTCCGGGCCCAGGCGATACCGCTCGGGTCCAGCCCGTTGATCGGCTCGTCCAGCAGCAGGATCCCCGGGTCGCCGAGCAGCGCACCGGCGATGCCCAGCCGCTGCTTCATCCCGAGCGAGTAGGTCCCGGCCGGCCGGCCCGCGACGGCGGCCAGCCCGACCCGCTCCAGCACCTCCCCGACCCGCCGCGCCGGCAACCGGTTGCTTGCCGCGAGGTAGCGCAGATGCTCCCGCCCCGACCGGTTCGGGTGCACCGCCTGCGCGTCCAGCAGCGCCCCGACCTCGGCCATCGGCACCGCCAGATCGGCGAACCGGCGACCGTTCACGCGTACGACGCCGGCGCTCGCCCGCTGCAGGCCGAGCGCGACAAGCATCGTGGTGGTCTTGCCGGCCCCGTTCGGCCCGAGGAAGCCGGTCACCAGCCCCGGCCGGAACGCGCAGCTCAGATCGTCGACGGCGACCGTGTCGCCGTATCTTTTCGTCAGTCCCCGCAACTCCAGCATGCCGCCGATGCTGTCTCGCCGGCCTGTCCGTTCCCGCAGAGTCCCTGAACGTTCTCTGTGTTCATGGTCTTGTGTGGACGATCGACGGGTATCAGGGTGAGGGGGCAACGCTCCGACAGCCTCCGGGGGACCTGATGGCGTACCGTCGCCTGCCCGCTCTGACCGCAACTCTCACCCTGGCCGTGACCACCGCGTGGGTGCCGGCGGCGGCGCAGGCCGCGCCGCGCGGCCCGAACGCGGTGGTGCTCTGGAACGTCAACGCACAGAACGAGATCTACGAGGTGGCGAAGCAGTCACCGGCCACCGCGGCGCGCAGTTTCGCGATGGTGCAGGGTGCCGTCTACGACGCCGTGAACGCGATCGCCGGCACGCCGTACGAGCCGTACCTGACCGCGCCCAAGTCGCACCGCGGCTACTCGGCCGACGCCGCCGTGGCCGCGGCCGCCTCCGGGGTGCTGCTGTCGCTCTTCCCGGCCCAGGCCGCGACCGTGCACGCCCAGTACGACGCCGCGCTCGCCGCGATCCCGGACGGCTGGGCCGAACGCGGCGGCGTCGAGGTGGGCCGCCGGGCCGCCGACGCGATGATCGCGGCCCGGGCCGGTGACGGCGCCTTCGACACCGACACCTGGAACGTCAGCACGGCGCCCGGCCAGTGGCGGCCCACCCCGCCGACCAACGCGCAGGACGGCGCCTGGTTCGCCGACCTGCGCCCGTTCGTCATCCCGGACGCCGCGATGTTCCGCACCGCCGGCCCGCTCGCGCTGACCAGCGCGGCGTACGCCAGGGAACTGAACGAGGTCAAGACGATCGGCGGGGCCACCAGCACGGTCCGGACCGCCGACCAGACCCAGGCGGCGATCTGGTGGCACGACCGCCGGCTCACCGAGTGGGCGATGAAACGCCAGCTCGCCGAGACGCGGCGCCTGAGCACGCTGCAGACCGCCCGGATGTTCGCGATGGTCGACATCACCAACGCCGACGCGCTGATCGCCTGTTACCACGAGAAGAAGTACTGGAACTTCTGGCGCCCGGTGACGGCGGTCCAGGAGGCCGACAACGACGGCAACCCGGACACCGCCGGCGATCCGGCGTGGATGCCGCTGCTGGTCACGCCGCCGTTCCCGGACTACACGTCCGGGCACACCTGCTCGTTCTCCGCGCTCACCGTGACCTGGCAGCGCTTCTTCGGCCGCGACGACATCCCGATGAGCGCGTACAGCGCGGACTCCGGCACCACCCGGTCGTTCGACAGTTTCTCGTCGGCCCTCGCCGAGGTGGTCGAGGCCCGCATCTGGGGCGGCATCCACTTCCGGGCCGCCGACGTGCAGGGCGTCCGCATCGGCACCGCGACCGCCCGCTACGTCCTGTCCCGCGAGTTCCGCCCCCGCCACTAGCTGGTCCATGTCCCGGAATCCGGCCGTGTCTCGCACTCGGCCGGGTTCCGGGCCACGTGCCGGCATGGTGGGTCATCGGGACTGCCGCAGCTCCTCCAGGGAGGCGCCGTTCAGGATGCGTGCCACGTTTGTCGTGTGGTCGTCGGTCACGAGTTTCCGCGCCAGGTCGTCCAGGCCGGGGAAGTCGCCGAAGCGGGTCTGGAGGAAGAGTTCCATCGAACGGACCAGTCCTTGCTCGCGTCCTTCCTCCCGTCCTTGCTCGCGTCCCTCCACGCGTCCCTCCACGCGTCCGCGCTCCCGGTTTTCCTGGGCGATCTCGCGGCCGGTCTCGGTTTCTGCCAGTTTGTTGCGCATGCCTTTGCTCCTCAGCGCTTTGTCCACTTGAGCTGCGATGGCGTGCTCGGCGAGCATGCTCAAGTCGATCAGGACGAGTCGTTCTTCGGGGTTGGTCAGTTCAGCGATCCGGTCGGCGACCCGGTCGGCTACGTCGGGTGGGCGCCGGCTCGACCAGAGGGCGAGCGGGGCCAGGGGGCTGCGCAGTAGCGTGTCCGGGTCGAGGTCGTCGGGGACGTTCACCGAGTGGTATTCCAGGCGCAGGTGATCGCGCTGGAAGGAGCCGGGGTAGCCGCCGCCGGCGGGCCATACCACGGTTTGGTGGATCCGGTGGTGCGTTTCCTCGTATCGGCTGGCCAGTCCGGCCCAGTAGGCCACCATCCGGACTTGGAAGTCGTGGGTCCGTTTCACCTGTACTTCGATGTGGTGTACGTCGACGGTGCCGTCCGGGCCGGAGACGACGAACACCTTGTCGCGGTGCATGCTGCGCAGCCGGACCTGTTCGGTGGGCCCGTCGACGATCACGGCGCCGTCGTCGACGTGGACCTGGCACAGCAGGCGCAGCGTGTCGCGGGGATGGGCTGTCAGCAGTGCCTTGTACAGGCCGTCGTAGTCCCGGGTGGCGTCTCGTGGTCGCGGTATCTCGGGGCGGTTGTCACCCGGAGTGCGGGCCGTGTCCTTCGTTGTCCGCGCGTTCCCCGATGTGCTGGATGGCATGCGACAACTGTACGCACGTCAGCTGTCGCGCGACAAGGGGTAGTGGTGTGCTGGACTCGGCAGGTCGCGGACGGCCTGCCGGTGATCACGCCACCACCGCCGGCCCATTCCTGCCTCGTCGGAGCACCGCACCAGCCCAACGACCGGCGCCCATGATCCAAGAGACGGAACCCAGCCGTCCCTCGATCCGCCGCTCCCGGACCAGCTCACGTCCGGGCGCGGCGGATCACGCCGGCTCGCGATGCAGGGGTAGCACCACGCGGAAGACCGCACCCCGGTCCGCCCCGTCGCGCACCTCCACGCGGCCACCGTGCGCGTTCACCAGCGACCGCACTATCGACAGCCCCAGCCCCGACCCCCCGCCCCGGCTCCGGTCCCGCGACGTCTCGCCCCGGTGGAACCGCTCGAAGACACGCTCCCGCTCCCCCGGCGGAATCCCCGGCCCGCTGTCCGCGACCTCCAGGACCGCCTCCTCCCCGGCCTGCCCCACCCCGATCCGCACCGGCCCCTCCGGCGGCGTGTGGGCGTGCACGTTCCCCACCAGGTTCACCACCACCTGGCGCAACCGGGCCTCGTCCCCCAGCACCGGAGCGGCACCCGGCGGTCCCGCCCCGGACACCCCGCTCAGCGTCACCGGCCGGTCCGGGTCCAGGTCGGCGAACTGGTCCCGGGCATCAGCGGCCAGCGTCCGCAGGTCCATCGGCGCCATCTCCAGCGCCGGCCCGGACGCCGGCTCGTCCAGCCTGGCCAGCAACAACAGGTCCTCGACCAGCCCGGTCAGCCGCCGCGCCTCGGTGTCGATCCGCCGCATCGCCCGGTCGGCGCCGGTGACATCCCGCAGGTCGCCCACCGTCCGCCCGGCTCGGACCGCCTCGGGAGCCCCACTCGCGGCCCGTTCCGCGGACTCGCGTGTCAGCGACCCGCGCATCAGGTACAGCTCCGCCGACCCGGCGATCCCGAACAGCGGGGTCCGCAGCTCATGACCCACGTCCGCGACGAACCGCCGCATCCGCGCCTCGGACTCGGCCCGCGCCGCGAACGCCAGCTCGATCCGGGCCAGCATGTCGTTGAGCACCCCGGCCAGCCGCGCCACCTCCGAGCCCGGCGGCCCCTCGACCGGCACCCGCCGGCTCAGGTCACCGCCGGCGATCCGGGTCGCCGTCCGCTCGATGTCGCGCAGCGGCCGCAGCGCCGCCGGCACCCCGAACCACCCGGCCACACCCAGCGCCACCACCAGGACCGCCTCGGTGATCAGGCAGAAGATCAGCAGCCGGGTGACGATGTCGTCGACCGCGGCGAGTGACGCCCCGACGACGACCACCCCGCCGCCGGCGCGCGGCACCACCACCATCCGCCACGTGGATCCGTCCGGCCCGGGGGCGGAGACCGCCCCGGCCGAGCGCCGGACGGCGGCCGGGTCGGGAGGTCGCGCCGAGGAGTGATGCGCGGACGCCGACCAGGTCACGCTCCCCGAGGCGTCCAGGTAGACCACCGAGAAGTCGCTGATCAGGTCCAGGCCGCCGAGCAACTGGTCGGATCGCGCCGGATCGGCGGGCGACAGCAGCCCCGGACCCAGCCGCCCCATCAGCTGCCCGAACGCCACCACCTGCCGGTCCACCCGATCCACCAGGTGCCGCCGCAACTCCCGCAGCACCAGCACATCGCTGACCAGGATCCCGGCCATCAGCAGGCCGAGCGACACCGCCACCAGTCGCACCCGCAGAGAACCGCGAAATCTCACGGCCGCGGCCCCCGCATCACATATCCCGCGCCGCGCCGCGTGTGGATCAGTTTCGGCTCGCCGGCGTCCACCTTGCGGCGCAGGTAGGACATGTAGGTGTCCACGATGCTGGTGTCGCCGGCGAAGTCGTAACGCCACACCCCGGCCAGGATCTCCTGCTTGGAGACCACCTGACCGGCATGTGCCATCAGGAACTTGAGCAGCCGGAACTCGGTCGGCGACAGGCGCACCGGCTGCCCGCCGCGGCTCACGTCCTGGCTGTCCGGGTCGAGCGTCAGGTCGCCGACGACCAGCGCGCCGTCGCCGGCCCGGCGCAGCACCGCCTTGATCCGGGCGATCAGCTCGCGCAGGTGGAACGGTTTGGTCACGTAGTCGTCGCCACCGACGGTCAGGCCGGTGATCTTGTCGTCGGGGGCGTCCTTGGCGGAAAGGAAAAGAACCGGAATCTTCCGCGCCGGACCCCCGGTGGCCCGCAGCCGCCGCACCACCTCGAAGCCGTCCATCCCGGGCAGCATGACGTCGAGCAGGATGAGGTCGGGCGGATCCCGCAGCGCCGCCTCGACGGCCGCGGCGCCGGTGGCCGCCGACTCCACAGCGAAGCCCGCGAACCGGAGGGCGTCGGAGAGCAGCTCGCGCACGGTCGCCTCGTCGTCCACGACCAACAACCGCTGCATGGCCCGACCCTACGACCACCCTCCGGCAAAACCGTCCGAGGCTGAGAGAACTTTAAGAAGCCGCGTGGTCGCGCCGCTCCAGGAAGTCGTACACGTCCCGGTTGTCGACGCCCGGGAAGGTGCCCGGCGGCAGCGCGGCGAGCAGGTGCGAGTGCACCCGGGCACTCGGCCACGCGTTGCCCGCCCAGTTCTCCACCAGCTGCGCCGGCGGCCGGCGGCAGCAGTCCGGGTCCGGGCAGGTCGAGACGGTACGCCCGGACACGTCACCACCCCGGAACCACCGAGCGTGCTCGTACGGCGTGCCCACCGTCACCGAGAACTCCCCCGACCGCGTCGACTCCACGTGCACCGTGCACCAGTACGTCCCGGCCGTCGTGTCGGTGAACTGGTAGAACGACGAGTACGGGTCCTCCGCCTCGAACACCGTCCGGGACGCCCACTTGCGACAGACCGGCTGCCCCTCGATCGCCCCGGTCACATCCGACGGGAAACGCACGTTGTCGTTCTCGTACGCCTTGTAGACGATGCCGCTCTCGTGCACCCGCGCGAAGTGCACCGGGATCCCGAAGTGGTGCGTCGCCAGGTTGGTGAACCGGTGCGCCGCCGTCTCGTACGACACCCCGAACGCGTCCCGGAAGTCGTCGATGGCCAGCGCCCGGTCGGCCTTCGCCTCGGCCAGGAAGTCCACCGCGAACTTCTCCGGCATCAGCAGCGCCGCCGCGAAGTAGTTCACCTCGACCCGCTGGCGCAGGAAGTCGCCGTAGTCGGCCGGGTCGTTGTGCCCGAGGACGAAGTGCCCGAGCGTCTGCAGTACGACGCCCCGCGGGTCGTGGCCCTTCCCGCTCGCCACCTGCGGGAGATAAATTCGGCGGTTCTTCAGGTCGGTCACCGAGCGCGTGGAGCTGGGCAGGTCGTTCACGTAGTGCAGGCTGAACCCGACCTGCGCGGCGATGTCCAGGATGCCGCGCTGGGACAGCGGCCCGGTGGTATGACGTACCGAAAGCAGGATCTTGTTGGCCGCGGCCTCGATCTCGGCGAAGTAGTTGTTGCGGTTGCGCATGTCGGCGCGCAGTTGCGCGTTGGCGCGGCGGGCCACCTCGGGGGTGGCGCTCTGCTCGGTGAGCACCCGGTTGAGTTCGCGGTGCAGGCCGATCAGCGACTCCAGGGCGTCGGCGGGAAGTCGCCGGCCACCCTTGACCACCGGCAGGCCCAGAGCGGAATAAGCCGGATTCTTCTGCAGGTGGGTCAGCTCGATCTCCAGGGCGGCCCGGCGCGAGGGTGCCTCGGTCCGCAGCAGGTCCTGCATGGGCACCCCGAGGGCCGCGGCGATGGCCTGCAGCAGGGAGAGCTTGGGTTCCCGTTTCCCGTTCTCGATCAGCGACAACTGCGAGGGCGCCCGGCCCACCGCCTCGCTGAGCTGATCGAGGGTGAGACCGCGCGTGCGGCGCAAATGCCGCAGACGCTGCCCGAGCGTGACGAGGTCGACAGAGTCCGAAGATGAAGCGGTCACGTGTTTCAACTTATCAGAATTTTTTCACTTCTTCTCTTACGGAAGCCCTTCTACGGGGCTGGTGCGATCCATGAGAGTGAAGTTCTTCCACGAGGAAGAACGCGACAGGGCACCGAAAGGGAATACCGATGACTGAGCTTGCCGAAAACCGGGGCGGTACCGCAGAGGACCTCACTCAGGCCTGGGCCAGCGACCCGCGGTGGGCCGGCGTCAAGCGCGACTACACCGCGCAGGACGTCGTGCGGCTGCGGGGCACCCTGCAGGAGCGTCACACCCTGGCCGAGCGGGGCGCCGCGAAGCTCTGGGAGCTGCTGCACACCGAGGACTACATCAACGCGCTCGGCGCGCTGACCGGTGGCCAGGCGACCCAGATGGTGCGCGCCGGCCTCAAGGCGATCTACCTCTCCGGCTGGCAGGTCGCGGCGGACGCGAACCTCTCCGGCCACACCTACCCGGACCAGTCGCTCTACCCGGCGAACTCGGTTCCCGCGGTGGTCCGGCGGATCAACAACGCGCTGCTGCGCGCCGACCAGATCGACACCTCGAACGGCAAGTACGAGCGTGACTGGTTCGCCCCGATCGTCGCCGACGCGGAGGCCGGCTTCGGTGGCCCGCTCAACGCGTTCGAGCTGATGAAGGGCATGATCGCGGCGGGTGCCGCGGGCGTGCACTGGGAGGACCAGCTCGCCAGCGAGAAGAAGTGCGGCCACCTGGGCGGCAAGGTGCTGATCCCGACCCAGCAGCACGTCCGCACCCTGAACGCGGCGCGCCTGGCGGCCGACGTGGCCGGCGTCCCGACCCTGGTGATCGCCCGCACCGACGCCCTGGCGGCGGACCTGCTGACCTCCGATGTGGACGACCGCGACAAGCCGTTCGTGACCGGCGAGCGCACCGCCGAGGGCTTCTACCGGGTCACCCCGGGCGACGACGCCGCCATCGCCCGCGGTATCGCGTACGCCGACTACGCCGACATGCTGTGGGTCGAGACCGGCAAGCCGGACCTCGAGTTCGCCCGCAAGTTCGCCGAGGCCGTGCACGCCAAGCACCCGGGCAAGCTGCTCTCCTACAACTGCTCGCCGTCGTTCAACTGGAAGAAGAACCTGGACGACAGCACCATCGCCCGCTTCCAGAAGGAGCTCGGCGCGATGGGCTACAAGTTCCAGTTCGTCACCCTGGCCGGCTTCCACGCCCTCAACCACTCGATGTTCGAGCTCGCCAAGGGCTACGCCGAGACCGGCATGAGCGCGTACGTGAAGCTGCAGGAGGCGGAGTTCGCGGCCGAGGCCGACGGCTACACCGCCACCAAGCACCAGGCCGAGGTCGGCACCGGGTACTTCGACGCCGTCTCCACCGCCCTCAACCCCGAGTCGTCCACCACCGCCCTGTCCGGTTCCACCGAGGCCGAGCAGTTCTGAGTCAGTAGAAAGATGGGCAGGGAGATCTGATCATGGGTGCCGAAGAGATCACCATCACCGGAACCACCGCAGACCGATACTCCGAGATTCTGACCCCCGAAGCCATCGCGTTCGTGGTGGCACTGGACCGGGAATTCGGCGCACGCCGGGTGCAGCTGCTGGAGCGCCGCCGGCGCCGCCGGGCCACCCGCACCACCGACCTGGACTTCCTGCCCTCCACCCAGCACGTGCGAGACGACGCGTCGTGGCAGGTCGCGGCTCCGGCCGCCGACCTGCTCGACCGGCGCGTCGAGATCACCGGCCCGCCCGAGCGCAAGATGACCATCAACGCGCTCAACTCCGGCGCCAAGGTCTGGATGGCCGACTTCGAGGACGCCACGTCTCCCACCTGGGAGAACGTCATCCTCGGCCAGGTCAACCTGAAGGACGCGCTGGACGGCACCCTCGACTGGACGGCCGCTGACGGCCGCCGGTACGAGGTCGGCGACCAGATGCCCACCATCATGGTCCGCCCGCGCGGCTGGCACCTGCCCGAGTGCCACCTGCGGATCGGCGGCCGCGCGGTCTCTGCCTCGCTGTTCGACTTCGGCCTGTACCTGTTCCACTGCGGGCAGAAGCAGATCGACAGGGGCTCCGGCCCGTACTTCTACCTGCCGAAGCTGGAATCGCACCTGGAGGCCCGCCTCTGGAACGACGTCTTCGTCTTCGCCCAGGAACTGCTCGGCATCCCGCGCGGCACGATCCGGGCCACGGTCCTGATCGAGACGATCAACGCGGCGTTCGAGATGGACGAGATCCTCTACGAGCTGCGCGAGCACTCGGCGGGTCTCAACGCCGGCCGCTGGGACTACCTGTTCAGCATGATCAAGAACCGGCCGGACGTGGTCCTGCCCGAGCGGTCCCAGGTCACCATGACCGCGCCGTTCATGCGGGCCTACACCGAGCTGCTGGTCAAGACCTGCCACCGCCGCGGCGCGCACGCCATCGGCGGGATGGCCGCCGTCGTGCCCAGCCGCGACCCGGTCGCCGCGAAGCGGGCGCTCAACCAGGTGCGCCAGGACAAGCGGCGCGAGGTCGGCGACGGCTTCGACGGGTCCTGGGTGGCCCACCCCGGCCTGGTCGAGACCTGTCGCGAGGTGTTCGACCAGTGGCTCGGCGACGAGCCGCACCAGATCGTGCGCAAGCGGGACGACGTGCGGGTCACCGCCGCCGACCTGCTCGACGTCAAGGCCACCGCGGTCAGCGTGAGCGAGGTGGCGCTGCGCAACAACGTCAGCGTCTCGCTCCGGTACATCGCCTCGTGGCTGGGCGGGCGCGGCGCCGTCGCGCTCGGCGGCCTCATGGAGGACGCCGCCACCGCCGAGATCTGCCGCGCCCAGCTGTGGCAGTGGATCTCGTCGGGCACGCCCACCGACTACGGCGTGCCGGTCACGGCCGCCCTGGTCACCCGGATGTTGCGCGAGGAACTCACCGTGCTGAGCGAGACCGGTGCACTGGACGAGGAAGCGGCCCGGCTCTTCGGCCAAGCCCGGACGCTGCTGACCGTCCTGCTCACCGAGCGGACGTGCCCGGAGTTCCTGACCCTGCCGGCATACCTACGGCACCTGTCGGCCGGGTCCGCTTCTCCGGTCATCACTCAGGCTCCTGTCGCGGCCTGAGTGCATGAGGTGAAGCCGGGGCAGCCCTCCGACCTGCCCCGGCTTCACCGCGAACTCGCGGGAACCCTTTTCACCTCCCGCAGCCGCCACCTCCCGGGGTGGCGGCTTTTTCGTGTGCCTCGTCAGGCTCGCCGCGGCGACCTCGCGCCGCGCCTCGTCCGCCGGCTCGCTCCGGGCGGGCCGGCTATCCGCGGTCCTGCCAGGTGCAGAGGCAGACCCGGTTTCCCTCGGGGTCGGCGAGCACCCAGAAGCCGGGTGCCTCCGCGTCACTGACCAGCGTCCCGCCGGCCGCGACCGCCGCATCGATCCGGGGCCGCACCTGCGCCGGATCCACCCAGAGGTCCGGGTGCCACCGCTGCCGGGGCTCCTCGCTCCCGGACTCCTGGAACCAGACCGTCGGCAGCAAACCGGCCGGATCCCGCACCTCGCCGTCCCGATCGGTCATCCCCAGCACCGCCGCCCAGAACTCCCGGACCCGCCCCGCCGCCGGCGTGTCCAGCGCGAGTTCGAGGCGGGCAAGACCGGCCGTCTCCAGCGTCACCCCGGCCCTCGCCGCCAGCTCCGAGACCGCCTGGGCGAGCCGCAGGTCCCGCTCGGTCACCGCGCCCACGTCATGGCTGCTGGTGCGGACATCCACATACGTGTACCGCAGGTCCAGATCCGGATGGTGATCCATCTCCTCGGCCACCGCCCCGATCGCGCCGACCAGCGCCAGCCCGCTCGCGAAGTCCCCGCTCCGCAGCCGCGTCTGCAACCCGCCCAGCAGGTACACCCACCCCTCGGGTGCCCGCTCCGCGATCTCCCGCCCACTCAGCTTCGTCATGCCTCCATGCTGTCCCGCGCGGCCCCGCCGCACCTGCCCGGGCCCGTCAATCCGCCGGTCCGGTCGGTGGCCCTCCGCCGAGCCGCCGATCCCGCGTGGTGACCGAATTGAGCAGAATGACGGAGATGTGGATGAGGGAGCGGATGGCCTGGGCCTGCGTCGCCGCCGGCGGGGCGCTGACGTTCAGCCTCGAGGCGTTCGGCAGGCCACCGTTTCCCTATGCCGGGACGTTCACGGTCGGCCTGCTCACGGCGTACGCGAACAGCGGCGCCGCCGTCTGGACCCGGCAGCGGCGCTGGACCGCGGCGGGCCTGACTCTGCTCACCGGTGCCGTCGCCGCTGCCGAATCCGGTGCCACCGGCGACCTCGCGTCGGTCACCACCCCGAGTGCGGCCCTGCTCTGGGTGATCGGACGGTTCCTGCTGCTCGCGGGCACCTTGGCGCTCGCCGCCGGCCTGCTCTGGCACAGCGGCCTGCCGGAACGCCGGGAGCGCCTGCTCCCGGCTCTGCTCTTCGCCCTGCTGGTGCTGCTGGCCGGTGTGAAGGCGACCGAGATCGACCGGCTTCCGAGCCTCGCCGACAGCGCGATGATCCACCTCTCGCTGGTCGTCGTGGTGATGTTCGCCCTGGGCGCGACGGGTGTCGCGGTGAACGCGGCGCTCGCCGGTCCGCGCCGGCTCGTCGTCGCCGGCCTCGGTCTGCTGCCGGTGGCGACGCTGCTGGCCGGCGCCCTGCTCACCGTCGACGCCGATCCACTGTTCACCGGGTCCACCGGGTCCGCGTACTCGGTGTTCTCCGGCCCGGCCCAGGAGCAGCGGCTCGGCACGGATGCGGCCCTCGACGCGGCTCTGCGCGAGGACATCGTCCGCAATCTGCAGGCGAATGTCCGGGCGGCGTCCCAGGAAGCAGTCCTCTATGCCGAGGCGACGACGACCAGCACCGAGGTTCCCGGGCCCGGTGAGGGGCCGGGGCCGGCTCTCGCCCGCACCCCGGATCTCACCGACCACGGCGACACCTGGCTCGCGTTCCAGGTGGCGTTCCTGCTCGCCGGTCTGGCGGCGATCGTCACCGCGATCTTCCCGCCCGCGCGCGGGGAGCCGCTGCCCCGGCTGGACTGAGCCTCCGTCCGCAGGCCACCCCGCCGGCGAGCCGTGCCCGCTATGCGGCCCGACCCGCCGTCCGGCTAGATCGCGGCGACAGCCTCGACCTCGATCAGGAACTCCGGGCGGAACAGGCCGGCCACCCGGATCAGAGTGCTGGTCGGCGGGGCGGCGACGTTCACGAACTCGTCCCGCACCGCCCGGACCACCGGCAGCTCGTCGGTGTCCACCACGTAGAAGGTCAGTTTCACCACGTCCGCCCAGCCCGCGCCGGCCTGGGCGAGCGCGGCGCCGAGATTGCGGAACACCTGGCGGGTCTGCGCCTCCCAGCCCTCCGGCACGGTCCCGTCCGGACCCGCCGCGACCTGGCCCGAGGTCCAGATCAGCCGGCTGCCCTCGTGGATGGTCACGACGTTGCTGTACCCGTTCGGCGTCGGTTCGCCGGGGAAGTCGAAGGGGACCATGAACCCACCTTAGAGATCTTCCAGGGCACGCGTGGGTCCAGGACGCCACGGGCCATCACGAACAGGCACAGCGACGCGTTCACAAAGGACGACATCACGTCACTCGGGTGGTGCATGCCCCGGTACAGCCGGGCGGTGGCGACCGCCAGCGGCACCAGCACCAGCAGCCAGCACAGCGCCTTCAGCCAGCGGGGGCGGGCCAGCAGGGCGAGCACGATCGCCAGTCCGACGTAGAGCGCGAACGCCGCCGAGGTGTGCCCGGACGGGAAGCTGGAGGTCGGCGGCGACGGGTCGAGGCGATGCACGTCCGGTCGCGGCCTGTCGATCACCAGCGTGGTGAAGAAGAACACCACCGCCTGCGCGGTGACCGCGAGGCAGAGGAAGATCGCCTCCCGCCACCGGTGCAGCGTCAGCCGCAGCACCACCGCCACGACAGCGGTCACCGCGATGATCGACGAGGTGTTCCCGACACCGCTGAAGAAGCCGGAGACTCCGGTACGGTCCGGGGTGCGCGCGTCCTCGAACGCGCGGTTGACGCCGTCCTCCACGGTGAACGGCCAGCTGTGCGACAGCACGTGGGTGAGCAGCAGGCCCAGCCCGATCAGCAGGAGCAGGATCCCGGCGACCGGCAGCACCACCCGTTTGAAGCCCTGAGCGACGAATGTGGACACCGCCGCCTTCTACCCGATCGCGCGCTCCCGCACACGCCGTCCCTGAAATACCGTCACGGTGATCGCTGGAACCGCGACCCCGAGCAGCAGCCCGGCCACCACGTCACTGGTCCAGTGCACCCCGAGCGCCACCCTGCTGTAGGCGGTGATCACCGGAAGCAGCACCCCCGCCGCGCAGAGCGCCAGCCGTCTCCCCCGCCCGCCCGCGCGCGGCAGCAGGACCAGCAGGAACACCGCCGCCCCGAGCGCCGCGTTCAGCGCGTGCCCGGAGGGGAAGGAGAAGCCGGTGGCCCGGGCCACCGGATCGAGCAGGTCCGGCCGATGCCGGCCGAAGAGCAGTTTGAGTACGCCACCCAGCGCGCCACCGGCGGCCATCGTCGCCGCCACCCACCAGGCGAGCACGACTTCGTTACGCCGCGCCAGCCAGATCGCCAGCACCAGCGCCGCGAGCCGCCAGCTGTTCGGATGGAAGGCGAGACTCCACCAGTCCATCGCCTCCACCCAGCCGGGATGCCCGACCGCGTAGACGTGCAGCGCATCGGTCACGTCGTTGTCGAGCTCCCGCAGCTCGCCGGATTTGCCCAGCACCAGCGCGGCGATCACGCCGAACGGCACCAGCAGCGCGACTGCCGCGCCCGCCGCCTCGGTGGTCCGCACCCCGAGGGAGATCTCCCGCCCCTTCCACATGCGCCGCATATACCCAGCGTCCCCGCCGCGATGCGCGACGGGGACGAACTGGCGGGGTGCGGTCAGCGAGCGGCGAGGGCCCGGCCGGCCTCGGCCGCCGCGGCGTGCGCGGCCTCCTGCATCGCGGCAGCGGTCTCCTTGAACGAGTCGAGCGCCGGGTTCACGCCGACCAGGGTGAACTCCCGCTCGATCAGGGTCAGGTCGGCACCCCAGATGTCGGCGACGACGCGACGCAGGTAGGCGGTGTTGTGGTCCCAGCCGTCGCGCGGCGTGCCCGGCCCGTACGCACCACCGCGGGTGGTGACCAGGATGACCGGCTTGCCGTCGAGCAGCTTCTCCCCCAGGGTGCCACCGGCCATGGCCAGGTCGAACCAGATCTTGACGTGCTGGGAGACGCCGTAGTTGTAGAACGGCAGGGCGAGGATCGCGCCGTCCGAGTCCCGCAGCTCGGCGGCCAGCTCGTTGGCCAGCGCGAGGGCCCGGCTCTGCGCGTCGGTGCGGTCGGCCTCGGGGAGCCAGCTGGCCTGGACCGCGTGCTGCCAGGCGTCCGAGGGCAGCGGCTGGTTGCCGATGTGCCGACGGACGATCTTGGTGTCCGGCGCCGTCTCGAGCCAGGCGGCCTCGGCGATGTCGGCCAGCGCGCTGCTCGCGGACTGCGGACCCTGGATGCTGGCGTCGATGCGAAGAATGCTCATCGGTACTGCTCCCGTTGCTTTCGGACTTGAACCGTCAACTCAAGGTAGGCCGCCATGACTTGAATCGTCAAGTTGTCGAGGTTGACCATTCAAGTCAGCAGGATCACCGGCTGGGTTGAGGATTCAAGCTAAAGTTGTCGCCATGAAGACCGAGGAGCCGGCGACCGGCGAGCCGGCGGCCACCGGGCCGGCGGCAGCCGCGGCGTCGACGGCCGCCGAGCCGCACTGGCTCGACCCCGAGGAGACGGCCACCTGGCTGGCCATGATCAAGATGATCACCCGGCTCCCGGCCGCCCTCGACGCCGACCTCCAGCACAGCTCCGGCCTGTCCTTCTTCGAGTACCAGGTGCTGGCCGGCCTCTCCATGCAGCCGGACCGCCGCCACCGGATGAGCGACCTGGCCGAGTTCAGCGCCTGCTCGCTGTCCCGGCTGTCGCACACCGCCCGCCGCCTGGAGTCCAAGGGCTGGCTCTACCGGGAGCCCGACCCCACCGACGGGCGGTACACGCTCGCGGTGCTCACCGAGGCCGGCTGGGACAAGGTGGTGGCCACCGCTCCCGGGCACGTCGCCGGGGTGCGCCGGCTGCTGATCGACGCGCTCACCCAGACGCAGTACAAGCAGTTGCGCCAGATCAGCGAGCGGGTCAACGACGCGATCGGCAACGAGCCCTGCACCGGCGCGCACGCCAAGCCGACGGTCTGCTGAGCCGGGCGCCTCCCGCCGTACCGTGAAGCGGCGGATCGCCGGCAACGGCGGACCGTGCGCCGGGCCTCGCCTCGCACCCGGCCGGACTCCGGAACACGGCCGGGGACAGCTCGGCGCCGAACTTCCCGCGGTCGCCCGGATTCTCGATCTGGCCGATGGCGTTCGGCACCCGGTCACGACCTCACGTCAGGCACTTCGCGGACCCGCCGTTCGCGGTTACCGTGCAGTAAGGTGCGGGCGTGACCCACGAGGTGTTCAATCAGCCGCCGCCCCTGATCGGTTACGACGTCGCCGCCGATGCCGCCCTGACCGAGGCCCTGGACCGCGAGGGCGCCGGCTGGGCCGCCGACGATCTGCACAAGCTGGGCCTGCGGGCGGGCAGCGAGCAGACCCAGCGCTGGGCCGACGAGGCGAACCGGCACGAGCCCCGCCTGCTCCCGGTCGACCGCTACGGTCACCGCCTCGACGAGGTCGACTTCCACCCGTCCTGGCACCGCCTGATGGACGTGGCGGTCGGCGAGGGCCTGGCCGGCGCCGCGTGGGCCGACCCGCGGCCGGGCGCGCACGTCGCCCGGGCGGCCGGCTTCTTCGTCTGGGCGCAGCCGGAGGCCGGGCACGGCTGCCCGATCTCGATGACCTACGCGGTGATCCCGGCGCTGCGCAACGACCCGGTGCTGGCCGCGCGGTTCGAGCCGCTGCTGACCAGCCGCTCCTACGACCCGGGCCTGCGTGTCCCCGCCGACAAGCGCGGCCTGCTCGCCGGGATGGGCATGACGGAGAAGCAGGGCGGCTCGGACGTCCGGGCCAACACGACGACTGCCGTCTTCTCGGCGGAGACCGGCACCTGGCTGCTGACCGGTCACAAATGGTTCACCAGCGCGCCGATGTGCGACCTCTTCCTGGTGCTGGCGCAGGCGCCGGGCGGGCTCTCCTGCTTCCTGGTGCCGCGCATCCTGCCGGACGGCACCCGCAACACGTTCCGCATCCAGCGGCTCAAGGACAAGCTCGGCAACCGCAGCAACGCCTCCAGCGAGCCGGAGTTCGACAACACCGTGGCCTGGCTGGTCGGCGGTGAGGGCCAGGGCGTCCGGACGATCATCGAGATGGTGTCGATGACCCGGCTGGACTGCGTCACCGGCTCCGCGTCCGGGATGCGCGCCGCCCTGGTGCAGGCGATCCACCACGCCAGGCACCGCGCGGCGTTCGGCGGCCCGCTGATCGGCAAACCGGCGATGCGCAACGTGCTCGCCGATCTGGCGATCGAGTCGGAGGCGGCGACCGCCCTGGCCATGCGGCTGGCCGGCTCGGTCGACCGGGCAATCCGCGGCGACCAGGGCGAGCAGGCGTTCCGCCGGCTGGCCATCCCGGTCGGCAAGTTCTGGGTGTGCAAGCGGCAGCCGGCAGTGGTCGGCGAGGCACTGGAGTGCCTGGGCGGCAACGGTTACGTGGAGGACTCCGGGCTGCCCCGGCTCTATCGGGACGCGCCGCTCAACTCGATCTGGGAGGGCTCCGGCAACGTGCAGGCGCTCGACGTGCTGCGCGCCCTGCACCGGTCGCCGGACAGCCTGGAGGCGTTCTTCACCGAGGTGGGCGCCGCCGCCGGCGCCGACCGGCATCTCGACGAGGCGGTGCGCGGGCTGCGCGACCAGCTCGCCGATCGCAGCGATCCCGAGGTACGCGCCCGTCGCACCGTCGAGCGGATGGCCACCGTGCTGCAGGGTTCGCTGCTGGTCCGGCACGCACCGGCCGCCGTCGCCGACGCGTTCTGCGCGAGCCGGCTCGGCGGGGACTGGGGCTACACGTTCGGCACCCTGCCAGCCGGGGTGGACACCGCGGCGATCATCGAACGGGCTGCGCCACGCGGCTGATCCGCCGGGCTGGGCGCACGGGTGATCCGTGAGGCAGCCCTGATCCGCGCCGGTGCCGCGGACCCGCCCGCCAGGTCAGAAGCCGCCGCGTAGCGAGCGCACCTCGGCGAGCAGCTCCTGCTGGGAGATCGGCTCGACCAGGCCGCCGGTCCGGGCGTCCTGCATCGCCTTGGTCATCTGCACCCGGCGCAGCACCTCCTTGATGTCCGCGCCGGTCATCCCGGTGCTGGCCACCCCGAGGGCGGCCAGGTCGAGGTCGTCGGCGAACATCCGGAACCCGGGCGTCTCGTGCGCCGCGACCAGACCGTGGATCATCTTCCGGAAGATCTCCGCGCGGCTCGCCTCGTCCGGTTTCGGCACGCTCAGCTTGACGTCGAAGCGGCCGGACCGGATCAGCGACTCGTCCACCCGGTGCGGGAAGTTCGTGGTGGCCACCACTATCACGTTCGGGTTCTCCTCGATCAGGTCGTTCATCTCCTGCTTGAAGATCCCGGCGACCGCGTTGAGCGCCTGGCTGGCCGCGTCGCCACCGGCCCCGGCGTAGCTGACGATCGAGTCGAACTCGTCGAACAGCATCAGCGTCGGCACCCGGTAGCGCCGGGCGTCGCGGAAGATCTGCTTGATGTTGCGCTCCGAGCCGCCGAGCCACTTGTCCAGGATCTCCGGGGTGCGGATCTCCCGGAAGTCGGCGCCGATCTCGTTCGCCAGGGCACGGGAGAGCATGGTCTTGCCGGTGCCGGGCGGGCCGTACATCAGGATGCCCTGCGGGCGGCGGGCACCCCAGCGGGCCATCGCCTCCGGGTGCCGGAACGACACCGCGATCTGCCGCAGCTCGGCGACGATCTCGGCCAGCCCGCCGACCATGTCCAGGGTGACCCCCTCGGTGGTGACCGGGGCCGGTGGCGGGGTGGCCTCCCGGCTGAACACGTACCGCCTGCCGCGCAGCGCGTCCGGCCCGGCCAGCTCGGTCACCGCCTGCAGGGTCAGCGTCACGAAGGCCCGCAGGTGGTTCGCCGTCACCTCGTCGCGCGGCACCTCGGCCCGCAGCCGCACCACGTCGCCGTCGTCCTCCCTGGCAACATCGGCCTGCAGGCCGACCCCCGCGTCCGCGAGAACTCCCGGTTCGCGCGCCGCCGCCGGGCCCGCCGTCTTGTCGAAACCCAGTTTCCGGTACGCCGCGGCCGCTGCCGTGCCGACGCCGTCGACGAACCGGGTGGCCACCGGGTCACCCTCGGCGATCCGCTTGGACAGCAGCATGCCGATCGGGTCGCGCCCGAGCACCAGCTTGCGCACCCGCTCGGTGGTCATCTCCTCCGCGCCGGCGTGGATCCGGGCGATGAACACGTGCACCGCGCCGGCCGGCCCGTCGACGCTGGACACTGTGATGTCCACCCGCTGGATCGGGAGCGGCCACCGCGGGCCGTGCACCAGCTCGACCGGGTTCACCCGGGCCGCGGCCAGGACGGTGTTCGCGTCGATCAGTTCCACCGTGGCACCGGCGTACTCGAAGATCTCGCCGCCCATAACGTTTCCTCCGCTTTCGGATTTTCCCCTTACCGGCTTTTCCCAGAGTGACACGTCAGCGCTTCCACCCCGGCATTCACGTCAGTTAATCTGCGAACGCTGATCACCCTCGATGCCGTGGGCGCAGCCGGCGACCCCGGCGGCAGCTCACGGCCGTCGCGATCGTCGAATGTGGAGGAACTCCGTGCGTAAACGCATGATCGCCGTTCCACTCGCCGCCGCTCTGGTAATCACCCAGATGCCTCAGCCGGCATCAGCGGTGGATGAGATCAACACGAAGAAACTGCGCGACGCGGTCACCGTCTCCGGCATCCTCGGGCACGAACGCGTGCTCCAGCGGATCGCCACCCAGAACGGCGGGACCCGGGCCTCCGGCACGCCAGGTTTCGCGGCCAGCGCCGCGTACGTCTCCAGCGTGCTGAAGAAGGCCGGCTACCGGGTCACCGAGCAGAAGTTCACCTTCCCGTTCTACCGGGAGCTCGCCCCGGCCCAGCTCGACCAGGTCACACCGACCGCGACGACCTACCAGACGGTCACCTACGACTACTCGGCCAGCGGCAACGTCACCGGCCGGGTGGTGCCGGCGCTCAACAACGTCCTGCCGCCCACCCCGACCCCCAGCTCCACCGCCGGCTGCGCGCCCACCGACTTCGCGCCGGCCTCGGCCACCGCGCCGGAGGTCGCGCTGATCCAGCGCGGTGGCTGCGACTTCGCGGTGAAGGCCGCGAACGCGGCGGCCGCCGGGTACGACGCGGCGATCATCTTCAACGAGGGCCAGCCGGGCCGGACCGACCTGTTCACCGGCACGCTCGGCGGGCCGGGCACGATCCCGGTGGTCGGGCTGAGCTTCGCCGACGGCAGCGCGCTCGCGACGCAGGCCGCGGCCGGCACCGTGACGGTCCACGTGCAGACCAGCACCGAGGTCAACGCGGCCGCCTCGACCAGCAACATCATCGCGGACAGCCCGGGCGGCGACCCGAACCGGGTGCTGGTCGTCGGCAGCCACCTGGACTCGGTGGTGGCCGGGCCGGGCATCAACGACGACGGCAGCGGCACGGCCCAGGACCTGGAGATCGCCGTCCAGATGGCGAAGCTGAAGATCAAGCCGCGGCAGAAGGTGCGGTTCGCCTTCTGGGGCGCCGAGGAGGCCGGCCTGCTGGGCTCCGAGTACTACGTGGCGCACCTGAGCGACACCGAGCTCACCAAGATCTACGCCAACCTGAACTTCGACATGGTCGCCTCGCCGAACTACGTCAGGTTCGTCTACGACGGGGACGGCTCGGCCACCGGCACCTCCGGCCCGTACGGCTCCGACCAGATCGAGACCCTGTTCACCAAGTACTTCGCCAACCAGGGCCTGGCCACCGACCCGACCGCGTTCGACGGGCGCAGCGACTACGGGCCGTTCATCCTGGCCGGGATCCCGGCGGGTGGCCTGTTCAGCGGCGCCGAGGGCGAGAAGACGCCGGAGCAGGCAGCGGTCTACGGCGGCACCGCCGGTGCGCCGTACGACTCGTGCTACCACCAGGCCTGCGACGACATCAACAACCTGAACCCGAAGGCCCTGTCCGAGCTGAGCGACGGTGCCGCGCACGCGGTGCTGACCCTGGCCCTGACCAAGACCGGCTTCTACCCGGACGGCAGCCTGCGTGCCGCGGCCCGCGCCGCCGCCGCGTCGAAGCGGCTCCCGTTCAAGGGCGACCACGCCCTGCGCTGATCCACCGGCCCGGCCCGGCCCGGCCCCGCTCCGGCGGTGGCCGGGCCGCGGCACCTCGCCCGCCGCCCTGATCGCCGTCCCGGCGGGCCTCGGATCCGCCTCGGCCAGGTCCGTCCGGCGAGCGCGTCGCGGGCCGCGGGAGCATGCGCCCCGCGGACATCGCCGTACCGAAAAGGGCCCGAAATAGGGTCGCCGAGCGGCGACGCGGCCCGCGAGGATTCCGGAATGGATCAAGCGACGCACGAGATCGTCACCTTCTACCAGGACCGCTACGAGGAAGCGACCCGGCTGCACCGGCGCCCGCAGTCCCGGCTGGAGCGGATACGCACCCTCGAACTGCTGCGCGAGCTGCTGCCGGCGGCTCCCGCGAAGGTCCTCGACGTCGGCGGTGGCCCCGGCGCCTACGCGCGCGAACTGCTCGCCGACGGCTACCGGGTGCGCCTGGTCGACCTCGTCCCCGGTCACGTGGCGCAGGCGCGGGCCGGCGACCCGCCCGTCGACGCGGTCGTCGGGGATGCCCGGGAGCTGCCCGAACCGGACGACTCGCAGGACGCCACGCTGCTCCTCGGACCGCTCTACCACCTGCACGAACCCGCCGACCGGGTGCGCGCTCTGCGCGAGGCGATCCGGGTGACCCGGCCCGGTGGCCCGATCCTGGCCGCGGCGATCAGCCGCTTCGCCGGTCCGATCGACATGCTGGCCACCGCCCGCTTCGGCGACCACGTGCTGCGCGACGCCGAACGCCTGCTCACCAACGGTGCCAACGACGCCTCCATCGGCTTCACCCACGCCTACTTCCACCACGTCGCCGAGCTGACGGCGGAATGCCACGAAGCCGGCCTCACCGACGTCGTGGTCCACGGCGTCGAGGGCCCGGGCTGGTCGGCTGCCGAGGCGGCGCTGCCCGGCCCGCACGCCGAGGCCACCTTCGAGGGCGCGCTACGCCTGGCCCGCTTGTTCAGCACCGAGCCCGAGCTGGTCCCGGCCAGCGCCCACCTCCTGGTCGCCGCCACCACCCCGGCCCGCTGACCACTCACGATCCGCACCACCCCCGGTCCGCCGCTTTCCGGTACGCCGCCCGCCGCGCGCCCCGGGTACCGGCCAGCACTCGCGATCCGCAGTACTTCGGCAGCCGTCCGGGAGGGCTCCAGGCGTACCGGAAATGGGTGGGAATGGGAAAAGCGTGCCGTGCGGGAAGCGGCCGCCCGGGGGAAGTCATCACCGTCGGAGGATTCCGGGTGGGTGGGTTCGGTGGGAGGATGCGGCCATGCACGTTGTGTTCGTCCGCGGTGCTACCGGATCGACAGTGGCGACCGTGCACCGGGCTGACGGCGTCTCGTTGCAGCTTCCCGGGTACGACCGCAAGCACAAGGTTCCGCACGATCTCGCGCACTACGCCACGGAACGCGCGCTGGAGATGTCCGGTGGTGTGTTCGGCGCGATCGCCGGTGGCGGGGTCTTCAGCAACATGCGGGTGGTCGGCGGCAAGCCACGCCATGACGCGGCGGCGCGCAGCAAGCGGCTCCTGGACGCGCATCGGGACACGCTGACGATGGCGGAGCTGCTGGCCGGGGTGGTGCACCGGGCGGTCGAGGACGGGAGCGCCGACAAGACGCCGGCGATGGTCCGGGACGCGTGGCGCAGCCTCGGCACCGGGCCGTTCCCGTGGACCGACGACCATGTCGAGGACGCGGTCCGGCTCCTGACCGAGCTGACCGTCGAGTGGCAGGCGCGGGGAACCGTGCGGGTCACCTGGCCGGAACACCTGACCGCGCCGCTGCCCGCGTCGGGCGGGATCAGACGGGGCCGCCGCGGCCGCACCTGACCTCCCGCCACCGCCCACGCGAGAACGAGCACGGCCGCACCATCGGACCCGCGCGAGAACAGGCACGGACCCACCATCGGACCCGCGCGAGAACGAGCACGGCCGCACCATCGGACCCGCGCGACCACGAGGACCGCCGCGCCGCGATCCGGGTCACCGCCGGGAGTTCGCGTGGCATGATGCGTCGATGGCCACCGAGTCCCGGCATGTGACCGAGCACATCGATCGACCGGCCCGGGTGGTGTACGCATACGCCGCCGACCCGGCCAACCTCGCGCACTGGGCACCCGGCCTGGGCAGCTCGGTGCGCCTCGAGGACGGCCGCTGGCTGGTCGACGTGCCGGGCGGCGGAGCGGCCGAGGTGGTCTTCGTCCCGCGCAACGACTTCGGGGTTCTCGACCACGAGGTGCTGCTGCCCGGCGGCGGGATCGTCCACGTCCCGTTCCGGGTGCTGGCCGACGGGGAGCACGCCGAGGTGGTGTTCACCGTCCGGCGGGCCGCCGGGATGACCGACGAGGAGTTCGACAGGGACGCCGCGGCGGTCGCCGCCGACCTGGCCAGGCTCAAACGGATCCTGGAGGGCTGACGCCCCGGGTCAGCCGAGCTGCTGCTCCAGGACCTGACCCGGCCACGGCTCGCGGCCGGGCTGCGGGACGGTGAACTGCTGGGTGGGGGTGAAACCCTGGCGTTCGTAGTACCGGACCAGTGCCCGGTCGTCCCCGGCGTAACAGTCGACGCGCAGCAGCCCGGCGCCCGAGGCCACCGCGAGCCGTCGGGCGTACGCCAGCAGCCGGCGGCCGAGGCCCTGGCCGGCGTACTCCCGGTCGGTCACCAGCAGCACGACGTAGAGCTCCGGCTCCGGGGCCGGGTCCACGTAGGACGGCGGCTGGCCGATGCCGAGCGCGCCGACCACGTCCTCCCCGCGGACCGCCAGGTGCAGGCCACCGTCGGCGGCGATCCCGGAGATGAGCGTGGTGAGCCGGCGGCTCTCGGACAGCGGCGCGGTACCCCACTGGCCGGGCCGGCCGCGGGCGGTCAGCCACCGCACCGCCCCGTCGAGCAGATCCATCACGGCCGGTACGTCATCGGAGTCCCCCGGCCGAATGTCTGTCCACTCTGTACCGTCGCTCATCTGAAACATTCTGCCGCACGACTCGGGCCAACCGGAGAAACGGTCCACCCGCGATTCTCATCAGGCGCAGTCGTCGCCGATGTCCAGCGGATGCTCCGGCTTCGCCAGCTGGTCGGGGTCCTCGGTGTCCGGCAGCGCGGTGCCCCCGATGCCCTTCGGCGTCGGCGCCAGCAGCCCCTTCTTCCCCGCGGCACAGTCGACCCAGGCACTGTAGGACCGGGTCGCGCCGACCCACATCCCGCGATCGCTCCGCCGCACCGTCTCGTCCTGCACGAAGTTCCAGTCGACCTGGTCGTGCTCGACGGCGAGCGGCCGGTAGGCGAACTCGCCCTGGAACGCGTAGACCCAGACGAAGTTGGTGGTCACCCGCAGGACTCGGGTGCGGCCGTCCATCACCGACTCGTAGGTGACCCGCCCACTGACCCGCGGCTCGTTCCGCGGATCCAGCTTGACCGCCGGGTCGATCCAGGTCAGTACGTTGGTGAAGGTCTTGTCGCGCACCGACTTCTCGAATCGGGCACGCGCGCCCGGGGCCAGCAACCGCAGGAACCCGCTCGTCCGATGGTCGACGATCATGTCGTGGTCCAGCCGGGCGAGGATCAGCGCGGTCCGGACCTTGGCGAGCGCCACGGCGACCTCGGCCGCGCTGAACCCGGTGACCGCCTTGGCCGGCGGCAGGGTGATCCCGGCCGCCCCGATCGGATAGTGCGCCGCGGCCGTGCCCTCGAACGGGCTGGTCGGCGCGGCGCTGGTGGTAGTGGTCGCGGTGACGCCGTCCGGCACGCCCGGTCGCGCGGCCGGGGTGTCGTCGTCGCTGAGCGCCCACCGCACCGCCGGGACCACCGCGGCGATCAGCACGGCCGCCAGGAGCAGCGGAATCAGGTGGCGGAGCAGCCGGACCCGGCGCCCCCACCGCACCTTGCGCTCGGTCTTGCGCGCCCAGTCCTGGAGCTGCGCGATCGGATCGCTCTCGTCGTGCTGATTCATCCGTGTGGTCCCCGCGTCCCGCGTTCATCCGAGCGAGATCAGTATGAACCAGCCATCGATCTTGCGGAATGCGTGCGCACCGGGCCGCCACGTCCGGCCCGCCCCGGGCCGGCGCGCCGGCCACCCGACGGTGGCCGATTTCGCCCCGGCCGATCCGGTCGACATCACCGTTGGTGATCACGCGGCGGCGGCCCGGCTGTCCGGAAGCGAGCTGTCCGGCCACCACGACGCGACCCGCCCACGCCCGGAGCCCACCCCCGCCGAATAATCTACATAGGGCTTGACCCGCCGGTATCCACGTCTACCGTTTGGTTATGAGCGACGAGGAGTTCATCCACACGGCCCTCGTCGTGGCGTTCACGGCGGCACCGGGGCACCCCCGCGGCCTCCAGCACGCCATTGACGAGATCTACCGGCTGTTACATGAGGCCCCACCAGGGCATCCCGACCTGGTGATCGGGTGGGGGGTCCTCTTCGATCTGCTCCAGGAGCGCGCCGAGCACACCGGCGCGCTCGGCGACTGGGACGCGCTGGTCGACGCGGCCGGCTGCATGGTGCTGGTGGCCGAGCCCGGCACCGAGCTGGCGGTGCGCGCCCGGCGGCGGCGGTGGCAGGCGCTGCTGCTGCGTCACCAGGCCACCCGGGACCCGGCCGATCTCCGGGACGCCAAGGTGGCAGCGACGGCGGTGGCCCTGGCGGCCGCCGAGGTCCCCCGCTCTCCGCATCAGCCGCGGCCGCGCCGGCCGTGGCGATGTGATTGATCCACCACCCGTGTTTACACGTACCTAGGGGCGGGTTACAGTCGTCACCCGTTATGGGAGCGCTCCCAAATCCCCCTCCCCCCGAAGGTGACGCAGCGTTGAAGCGTAGTGTAAAGACCATCCTGGCCGCGGCGTTCGCCGCGGCCGCCGTTTCCGCTGTGGCGTTCTTCGCGCTGCCGGCGAGCGCCGAAGCGGCCTCGTTCACGGTGACGAACTCGTGGAACTCGGGATACCAGGGCGAGATCACGGTCAGCAACCCGTCCTCCTCGAAGATCGACAGGTGGAAGGTCGAGCTCACCCTCCCGGCCGGGTCGACGATCGGTCAGTCCTGGAACACCACCCTCGCCGCTTCGGGCCAGACCTTCACCTTCACCCCGGCCGGCTGGAACGCCTCGATCGCCGGGGGCGCCGCGACGAGCTTCGGCTTCATCGTCAACGGCACCGGCCGCCCGACGGCGTGCACCGTCAACGGGCAGGCGTGCACCGGGCTGACCGGCACGCCGGCCACCAGCTCGCCGGCCGCGACGCCGGGCACCGCGACCCCCACCGCGACGACCGCGTCGCCCACCGTGTCGCCGACCACCTCGCCGAAGCCGAGCACCGCGTCGCCGACCGCGACCACCGCGTCGCCCACGCCGACCAGGACCGCGACGGGCGGCACCCCGCTGGCCGTCAACGGGCAGCTCAAGGTCTGCGGCGTCAACCTGTGCAACGCGGCCGGCAAGAAGATCCAGCTGCGCGGCGTGAGCAGCCACGGCATCCACTGGTTCCCCAGCTGCTACACCGGCGCGGCACTGGACGCCCTCGCCACCGACTGGAACGCCGACCTGTTCCGGATCGCGATGTACGTGCAGGAGGGCGGCTACGAGTCCGACCCGAGCGGCTTGACCGGCAAGGTGAACAGCCTGGTCGACCAGGCCGAGGCGCGCGGCATGTACGCCCTGATCGACTTCCACGTCCTCAACCCCGGTGACCCGAGCTTCAACCTCGGCCGGGCCAAGGAGTTCTTCGCCAAGGTGGCCGCCCGCAACGCGGACAAGAAGAACGTGATCTACGAGATCGCCAACGAGCCGAACGGCGTCAGCTGGGCCACCATCAAGAGCTACGCCGAGCAGGTCATCCCGGTGATCCGGGCGAACGACCCGGACGGCATCGTGGTGGTCGGCACCCGCGGCTGGTCCTCGCTGGGCGTCTCCGAGGGCTCGTCGTCCGCCGAGATCGTCAGCAACCCGGTGAACGCGTCGAACGTGATGTACGCGTTCCACTTCTACGCGGCGTCGCACCGGGACGACTACCGGGCCGAGGTGCAGAAGGCGGCCGCCTCGCTGCCGCTGTTCGTCACCGAGTTCGGCACGGTCAGCGCCAGCGGCGACGGCGCTGTCGACACGGCCGGCACCACCGCCTGGCTCGACCTGCTCGACAAGCTGAAGATCAGTTACGCCAACTGGAACTTCGGCGACAAGAGCGAGGGCAGCTCGATCCTGAAGCCCGGCGCCTGCTCCGCCGGCACCTTCGCCGGCACCGCTCCGCTCACCGCGTCGGGCCAGCTGATCCGCTCCCGGATCCGCACCGCCGACGACTTCTGATCTCTGGTCCGCCCTCCCCTGCGTGCGGACCACTCGAACCGGGCCGGGACCCTACCCCGGCCCGGTTTTCGGGTTCCAGGGCGAAGCGCATAAAAATTCAGCCTTATATAAGTATCTAGTGATAGGCTCACGCCGTGCATGCGTTCGATGTGCTTGGGGACCCGGTGCGGCGTCGCATCCTGGAGTTGCTCGCCGACGGCGAGCAGTCGTCCGGCGCGGTGACCACGGTGATCCGTGCCGAGTTCGGCATCTCCCAGCCCGCCGTGTCGCAGCATCTCAAGGTGCTGCGGGACAACGGTTTCGCCACCGTCCGGCCGGACGGCGCCCGGCGGCTCTACACGGTCGACGACACCGCGCTGCGCGAGGCGGACGCGTGGCTGAGCCGGTTCCGCCGGTTCTGGACGCCGCACCTCGCCGCGATGGCCACCGAGGTCGCCCGCGGCAAGAGACTGCGGCGCCTGGCCGCATCCGACGAGACCCGGCCCGGCTAGCGGCCGCATGCGGCACGACCCGGCCCGGCCGGTGGCCGCTTCGGTGAACCCGGCCGCATCCGATGGCTTCAGGAGCAGCGAAGGAGCAGCGAATGATCGACGTGACCGAGCAGATCAACAACGTCCGGCGGACCCTCGGCGACAGGATCCTGGAGGCCGGTGCGGCCCGGGTGCTGACCATCAGCCAGGTCTACGACACCGACCTCGACGACATGTGGGACGTGGTGTCGAACCCGGAACGCATCGCCCGCTGGTTCCTGCCGGTCTCCGGTGACCTGCGCGAGGGCGGGAAGTACCAGTTCGAGGGCCAGGCCGGCGGCACCATCACCCGCTGCGACAAGCCGCTGTCGGTCGCCGCCACCTGGGAGTTCGGCGGGCAGGTCAGCTGGGTCGAGGTCCGCCTCACGCCGGAGGGCGACGGGCGCACCCGGTTCGAGCTGGAGCACACCGCGCCGATCGACGAGCACTGGGACAGGTTCGGGCCGGGCGCGGTCGGGATCGGCTGGGACATGGCCGTCTGGGGCCTGGCCAACCACCTCGCCGCGCCGGACGTCCCGCTCGACAAGGACGCCGCGATGGCGTGGATGGTGTCCGCCGACGGCAAGCGGTTCATGAAGCTCAGCAGCGACGCGTGGGCAGCCGCCGACCTGGCTCTCGGCACCGACCCGGCCGATGTGGACAGGCGGGCCGCGGCGACGTTCGCCGCTTACACGGCGACGGAATAGGACCGATTCACGGTACGCCGGTCCGCCGTGCGCCGGCCCGGCCTCCCGTCCCGCACCGGCCGGCGCGTCCCTCGCCGGGCGGCGCTCACTCGTCGCCGAGCAGCGCGTCCAGCACCACCCGGTCGTCGGTGATCGCGGCCTTCCACACCGCCCAGCCCCGGCCCCGCGCCCAGGTCCCCGGGTCCACGGCCAGCCGCTCGCGGAAGACGCGGCGGCTGGCCGGCGGCAGGAAGGTCCACGCGATCACCAGGTCGCACGCCGGATCGCCGACCCCGGACGTGCCGAAGTCGATCACCGCGCTCAGCTTCCCGTCCCGGACCAGCAGGTTGCCGGGCGCCACGTCGCCGTGGAACCAGACCGGCTTCCCGGTCCACCTCGCGGCCAGCGCCTCCGCCCAGATCGCCAGCAGCCGGTCGCCGTCGGGAAAGCCGGGAGCGGCCGACCGCATCTGGGCGTCATAGGTGCGCAGCGGGCCGCCGCGAAACCAGTTGTGCTGGCCGGGCGGCGGCCCGCCGGCGGCGTCGATCTGCTGCAGCGCGAGGAGGAAGTCGGCGATCGCCACAGCGAAGGCATCGGTGTCGGCGATCGTCGCGGTGGCGGCCGGCTCCCCGTCGAGCCAGCGGTAGACCGACCACGGGTGCGGGTAGTCCGCCGACGGCAGCCCCTCGGCGAGCGGGGCCGGGATCGGCAGCGGCAACTGCCGGGCCAGGACGGGTAGCCAGCGCTGCTCCTTGGCGACGGCACCGGCGTACTCCCCGGCGCTGGGCAGCCGGACCAGCATCTCGTCGCCCAGGTGGAAGGTGCGGTTGTCCCAGCCGGGGGTGGCGACCTCGCGCACCGGGAGGCCGGCCCACTCCGGGAACTGCGTGGCGACCAGCCGGCGCACCAGCTCCGCGGCGATCGGCGGGCGGTGCGGGACGGGTCCCAGGTCGAACTCCGTTTCGTCGCTCATCGGGCCACCCCACCGGCCCCGCCGGCACCGGGCAAGCGATTTTCCTGGCGGCGGGCCCGGCGCCCGGCGCGCGGTGGGTTGCCCCGGCGGGCGCGATGGCGTATCCACTGCGTCATGGACGGGGATGAACTGTTGCGGCACTGTCTCGCCAAGCCGGGCGCCTGGCGGGACGAACCATGGGAGAACGACGTCGTGGTCAAGGTCGGCCCGAAGATCTTCGCCTTTCTCGGGAGCACCGGCACCACCGTCGGCGTGAAGTGCGGCAAGGGCCGTGACCTGGCCGACGAGTGGCTGGTCCGGTACCCGGAGGACGCCACCGCCAGCGCCTACATCGGCCGGCACGGCTGGAACACACTCCGGCTGCGGGGCGCCATCCCGGCCGACGAGATCCGCGAGGCCGTCGACGCCTCCTACGAGGCGGTGGTGGCTTCCCTCCCCAAGAAGGATCGCCCCACCGGTTGACCCCACGCCCGCGCCGCCGTCGACGAGCCACCCGGGCTGGCCCCCACGGTGGTCTCAACGGCCCGGAGAGGGCCATGAGCACCAGCCGGGACCGGCGGCGCGCCGCGGTCGTGGGTCGGACGGGCCTCGCGGCCGGTGCACGAACCGGCCCGGCGGCGCGTCGCCGCCGTGAGCGGCAGCGGCCTCGCGGCCGTGCGCACGGACTCGGCCCGGCGGTGCGTCGCGGTCGTGAGCCGGGACCACAGCGCGCGTAGCCACGGGAGGGGCAGCTGCGGTTGCGGGAGGGCGAGATCGTACGAAATCGGGGTTATCGGGGGGAAGCCGAGACGAGGACGAAGTCCACCAGGGCGCGGGCGTAGTCGTCGGCGCCGGCGGCCACCTGGTCGCGGAGGTGGGGCGGGGTGGCCAGGACGTGGTTCATCACGCCGCCGCAGACGCAGTCCAGCAGGAGGGTGACGCTGGTCTCCGGGGGGAGTTCGCCGCGGGCGATGGCCCGGCGGACGATGGCTCGGGCGGCCAGGACCTGGGACTCCTGGAGGCGGTGCAGGTGGTCGCGGACTTCCGGGACCCGCTGCGCGTCGATGCGCAGCTGGAGGGCGGCCCGGCCGGACTCGCCCAGGTAGGAGCGCTGGACCTGGCGGGCGAGGCTGATCAGGTCGGCGCGCACCGAACCGGTATCGATGTCCTCGATGCCGTTCAGCCGGGCGGCCAGCGCGGCGGCCAGCAGGGCTTCCTTGTTGGGCCAGCGGAGGTAGATGGAGGCCTTGCCGACGCCGGCCCGGCGGGCGACGGTGTCGATGGTGAAGCGGTGCCAGCCGTTCTCGCCGAAGACCTCGGCGGCGGCTCGGGTGATGCGCTCGTCGACCTCCGGGTCGCGGGGGCGCCCGACCGGGCCTTGTGGGGTTGGTGACATCGGGCGGGCTCCCGTTGCTGGACGGATCTTGGCCAGTATAGGGTCGGCTTCCTAGACCAAAGTCGTCTAGGAAATGGGGTTCGGATGGCACCGGTGACCCGTGCGGCCGGCGACGAGATCGTCGTGACCGGTGTCGCTCAGCGTGAGGCGTGGCGGGCCCGGGTCCTGCCGCCGGTGGAGCGGCTGGCCGGGGGCATCTGGTCGGTGCCGGTGCCGATCCCGCACAATCCGCTGCGCTACACGCTGTCCTACCTGATCCCCGGCGACGACGGCCTGGTCGTCGTCGATCCCGGCTGGGCCAGCGACGAGGGCTGGGCCGCGCTGCGGGCCGGTCTGGTCGCGGCCGGCGCCACCCAGGCCGACGTGCTCGGCGTGGTGGTCACCCACGTGCACGCGGACCACCACGGCCTGTCCCGAGCGCTGCAGGAGTCCGGCGCCTGGGTGGCCATGCACCCGGCCGAGCGCGACGCGCTGAATCCGAGCGGCTCGCCGGCCGACTGGCTGCGGGCGCACCACGTGCCGGAGGAGGAGATCGCGGCGCTGGCCGGCACCATCGGCAAGCACCGGATGACCGCCGCGGCCCAGCCGGACGTGCTGCTCGACGACGGCGACCCGATCCCGCTGGCCGGGCGCACGGTGACCACCGTGTGGACCCCGGGGCACACGCCCGGCCACATCTGCCTGCTGGAGCCGGCCGCCGGCGTGCTGCTGACCGGCGACCACCTGCTGCCCCGGATCAGTCCGAACATCGGCTTGCAGCGTCCCGGGTCCTCCCCGCTGGAGTCCTTTCTGGAGTCGCTGGAGCGGGTCGCGGCCTACGACGAGCTGGAGGCGTTCCCGGCGCACGAGTACCGGTTCCGCGGCATCGGCACCCGGGCCCGGCAGCTGCGCGCCCACCACGACGAGCGCTGCGCGGAGATCGTCGCGGCCGTCGAGCGGCTGGAGCGGCCGACCATCTGGCAGGTCGCGGCGAGCCTGACCTGGTCCCGCCGGTGGGAGGAGATCGGGCCGATGCGGGTCGGCGCGGTCGCCGAGACCATGGCCCACGTGCGCTACCTGGCCGATCTCGGCGCCCTGCACTGGTCGGGCGAGTTCGTGACGCGGTCCGCCGCCCGCGCCTGACGCGAGCGGCGGTTCCCGGCCGTCAGGCGAGCTTCTTGGACTTCTTGATCGCGGTGGTGATCGCCTCGATCAGCGGCGCCGCGTGGTGCCAGGAGTAGATCGGCACGGCCTGCCACGGGAAGACCTGGTTGGCCTTGACGGCGGGCAGCGCGTTCCAGGCCGGCTTGCTGGCCAGGTCCTTCGGCTGCATGATGCCGGGACGGGCGTCCAGGAAGATGATGTCCGCCTGGTACTTGTCGGCGTTCTCCCAGCTCAGCGTCTCGAAGTAGTCGGCACCCTTGACCTCGGGCATGACCAGGTCGACGCCGAGCTCCTTGAAGTACATCAGGTCGGAGCTGACCGCGGCGCTGGAGACGTAGAAGACGTCAGCGGCACCGGAGCCGAACAGCACCTTGATCCCGCCGGACGCCTTGGCCGCGGCGGTCAGGTCGGCGGCCGCCTTCTCGAAGCGGGCCTTGGCCTCGGTGACCTTCGGCGCGCCGAGGTCGGCGCCCAGCGACTTGGCCAGCTCGGCGTACCGCTCGATCGGCTTGTTCAGCGGGACCCGCCCGACGTTGATCAAGGCGTTCGACGGGGCGACGGCGAGCACCTTGTCCTTGGACTCGTCCGGCACGTACCAGTAGGCCCCCGGGTCGAACATGTGGGTGACCAGCAGGTCCGGGGTGAGCGCGGCGTACTTCTCCACGGAGAACTGGCCCCACGCGTTGCCGACGATCTGGACCTTGTTGATGTCCAGGTCACCGGCCTGCGCCTCGGCGGTGCCGTCGGCCTTCTTGGTCTCGCCGAAGACGCCCACGATCTTGTCCTGCAGGCCCAGGTCGGCCAGCGCGGCGGCGGTGCCGGTGAAGGCGACGATCCTCGACGGGGTCTTGCCGGCCGTCAGCTCCTTCGGCTGGTCGTCGGTGAACGTCCAGGGACCGGCAGCGGCGGCGGAGGTGGCCGGCGAGGACGCGTCGTCCTTCTTGCCGCCACACGCGCTCAGCACGGCGCCCAGGGTAGCGGCGCCGCCGGCGGCGAGCAGGCCACGACGGGACAGGGGAAGGGAGGAATAAGACATGTTCACATCTTTCGCAAGGCAACACACCGGTCGCTCGACCGCGTGAATGGTTAGGCTAACCTAACGAACCGAACGCGCGTCAACAGGATGCACCGGCAGCCGACGGGAGCCCCACACTGTCCACCATCGACATCCGCCCCGGCCGGCGGGTCAGCGCCCGGCCGGCCGGGCTGCTGATCGCGGTCGCGGTGCTCGCCGCCGTGCTGGTCCTCGGGATCGGCTCCGGCGCGCGGTTCCTGTCCCCCGGCGAGGTCTGGGCCGGGCTGGTGGACACCGGTTCGCCGTACTACCGGATCGTCCACGAGATGCGGCTGCCGCGTACGCTGCTCGGCCTGGTCGTCGGCCTGGCCCTGGGCCTGGCCGGCGCGATCATGCAGGCCCTGACCCGCAACCCGCTCGCCGACCCCGGCCTGCTCGGCATCAACGCCGGTGCCTCGGCGGCGGTGGCCAGCGCTGCCGCGTTCCTCGGGATCGGCACCTTCGGCGGCTGGGTGTGGTTCGCGCTGGGCGGTGCGGCGGTCGTCACCGCGCTGGTCTACGCGGTCGGCGGCGGCCGCGCGGCCACCCCGGCCCGGCTGGCGCTGGCCGGCGCCGCGCTGAACGCCGCGCTCTACGGCTACGTGAGCGCGGTGACGCTGGCCGACACCGCGTCGATCGAGAAGATGCGGTTCTGGACTGTCGGCTCGCTGGCCAGCGCCGACTTCGCCACGCTGCGCCTGGTCACCCCGTTCATCCTGGCCGGCGTGCTGATCGCGCTGGCCACCGCCCGCCCGCTGAACGCGCTGTCGCTCGGCGACGACGCCGCCCGCGCGCTCGGCGCCCGGCCCGGCGTGATCCGCGGCCTGGTGATCGTCGCGGTCACCCTGCTCTGCGGCGCGGCCACCGCGGCGTGCGGCCCGATCGTCTTCGTCGGCCTGCTCATCCCGCACCTGGTCCGCCCGCTCACCGGTCCCGACCTGCGCTGGCTGCTGCCGTACACGATGGTGCTCGCGCCGGTGCTGCTGGTCGGTGCCGACGTGCTCGGCCGGGTCCTCGGCAGCCCCGGCGAACTGCAGGTCGGCGTGGTCACCGCGGTCCTCGGCGGTCCCCTGTTCCTCTACCTCGTGCGAGTAGCGAAATGATCACCACCCGGCCCCGCGCCGCACTGGTCGGCGGTGGCGCGCTGCTCGCCATGGCCGCCGTCGCGGTGCTCACCCTGGGCACCGGCGACTTCCCGATCGCCCCCGGCGACGTGGTCAAGGCCCTGGCCGGCCAGGGCGACGCGGCACAGACGTTCATCGTCAACGAGCTGCGCCTGCCCCGGGTGATCACCGCGATCCTGGTCGGCCTGGCCCTGGCCGCCGCCGGCGCGGTCTTCCAGTCGGTCACCCGCAACCCGCTGGGCAGCCCGGACATCCTCGGCATCACCAGCGGCGCCGGCGCGGCGGCGCTGACCGTGGTGATCCTCGGCGGCAGCAGCACCCAGCTCTCGCTCGCCGCGGTGGCCGGCGGCGTCGGCACCGCGCTGGTGATCCAGCTGATCGGCGGGCGCCGCGGGCTGCGCGGTCACCGGTTCATCCTGATCGGCATCGGGATGACGGCCGTCCTCAACGGGATCGTCGGCTACCTGCTGACCAAGGGCGTGCGGATGGAGAGCGCGCGGGCGATGCTCTGGCTGACCGGCAGCTTCGACGGCCGCGGCTGGGAGGAGGCGCTGCCGCTGCTGGTGGTGCTGCTGATCGCCGTACCGGTGCTGGTTCTGCTCTGCGGGCCGGGCCTGCGGATGCTGGAGATGGGTGACGACATCGCGGCCGCGCTCGGCGTCCCGGTCAACCGGCTGCGCAACGGCTCGCTGCTGCTGGCCGCCGTGGTGGTGGCGTTCGCCGCGGCAGCCGCCGGGCCGGTCAACTTCGTCGCGCTGATCGCGCCGAACATCGCCAAGCGCCTCACCCGCGCCCCCGGCCCGAACCTGCTGCCGTCGATGGCAGTCGGCGCGCTGCTCACCGTGGGCGCGGACTGGCTGGCCACGCACTCCGGCTATCCGATCCCGGTGGGGGTGGTCACCGGGCTGCTGGGCGGGGCGTACCTGGTCTGGCTGCTCACCACCGAGCGCCGGGCGGGCCGGATCTGATGAGCACGTCCGAAGATCACGCTGACCACAGGAGACCAGAGATGAGCCGACTGAGCGGCATCGGGATGACCCTCGCCTACGACAAGCGGGTCATCGCCGAGGAGCTGAGCGTCGAGATCCCGGACGGCTCGTTCACCGTGATCATCGGTCCCAACGCGTGCGGCAAGTCGACGCTGCTGCGGGCACTGTCCCGGCTGCTCAAGCCGGCGGCGGGGACGGTGCTGCTGGACGGGAACGACGTGCACTCGCTGCCCACGCGTACCGTCGCCAGGACGCTCGGGCTGCTGCCGCAGTCGTCGGCAGCGCCGGACGGGATCTCGGTGTCCGAGCTGGTCGCCCGGGGCCGGTACCCGCACCAGGGCATCCTGCGCCGGTGGTCGGCGGAGGACGAGCGGGTGGTCACCGAGTCGATGGCGGCCACCGGGGTGGCCGACCTGGCCGACCGGAACGTCGACGAACTCTCCGGCGGGCAGCGGCAGCGGGTGTGGATCGCGATGGCGCTGGCGCAGCAGACGCCGCTGCTGCTGCTGGACGAGCCGACCACGTTCCTGGACATCGCCCACCAGATCGAGGTGCTGGACCTGTGCGCCGACCTGCACGAGCGGCAGGGCCGGACGCTGGTCGCGGTGCTGCACGACCTGAACCAGGCGGCCCGCTACGCGACCCACCTGATCGCGATGCGCGGCGGGAAGGTGGCCGGCGCCGGACGACCGGCCGAGGTGCTCACCGCGACGCTGGTCGAGGAGGTCTTCGGGCTGCCCTGCCGGGTGATCGACGACCCGGAGACCGGGACGCCGCTGGTCGTTCCGGCCGCTCGCCGGCGTGCCGCCGAGGTCGCACCCGCCGGGGCGTAGGCCGTGTTCCGGAGTCCGGCCGGGGCTGCGGCCGGACTCCGAAACGCGGCCTAGTCGAAGATCGCACCGACGACGTGCTCGGCGATCGCCAGGGAGGAGGTCGCCGCGGGTGACGGGGCGTTGCGTACGGCGGTGACCGCGCCCATCCGGTGGATGCGGAAGTCGTCGACCAGGCTGCCGTCCCGGTCCAGCGCCTGGGCACGCACCCCGGCGCCGGCCCGGACCACGTCGGCCGCCCCGATCTCCGGGACGTACCGCATCGCCTCGGCCATGTAGCGCCGCCGGGAGAGCGAGCCGCGGACCTCCTTGACCCCGGTACGCCAGTGCCGCCTCGCCATCCGCCACGCACCCGGCCAGGCGGCCAGCGCGGCCAGGTCCGCGAGGGAGAAGTCGGAACGCCGGTAGCCCTCCCGGGCGGTGGCCAGCACCGCGTTCGGGCCGACCTCGACCACCCCGGTGACCCGGCGGGTGAAGTGCACCCCGAGGAACGGGTAGCGCGGGTCCGGTACCGGGTAGATCATGCCGCGGACCAGGTCCGCCTTGGCCGGCTTGACCCGCATGTACTCGCCGCGGAACGGGATGATGATCGGCTCCTGCCGGTCGCCGGCCAGCCTGGCGACCCGGTCACTGTGGATGCCGGCGCAGACGATCAGCCGGTCGACGACCAGGCGACGCTCGCCCGATGCCACTTCGGTCTTGCCGGCGTACGTCGCGATCCTGTCGACCGGCCAGTTGACGCGGACCTCTCCCCCGGCGGCGGCGATGTCGTCGGCGAAGGCCCGGGCGACGCCCGGGAAGTCGGTGATCGCCGTCTCCGGCGAATGCAACGCGGCGAGGCCGGCGGCGTGCGGTTCGATCTCGCGGATGCCGGCCGCGTCGACCCGGCGCATTCCGGGTACGGCGTTCTCCCGCGCCCGCTTCTCCAGGTCGTCCAGGCGCCCCAGCTCGTCGGCCCGGACCGCGACCACCAGCTTGCCGCACTCGTCGTAGGCGATGCTCCGCTCCTGGCAGTACTCCTTGAGCAGCGACCGCCCGCGGGTGCACAGCCGCGCCTTGAGGCTGCCCGGCGGGTAGTAGATGCCGGCGTGCACCACCCCGGAGTTGTGGCCGGTCTGGTGCCGGGCGACCGCGTCCTCCTTCTCCAGCACGACCACCCTGGTGCCCGGCCGCCGGAGGGTGATCTCCCGGCCGATCGCCAGGCCGACGATGCCGGCTCCCACGATCCCGATGGTCTCGTCAGCCATCACTCTCTCGCCTCCCGGTCAGGTCGGACGGGTATCGCCCTCGACCCTGGTATCGAACCGCACCGCCGCCCGCACCGATGACCCGGTTTCCGGTACGCCCACGCGATGCGACCGCGCTCCCCCTCCGCGGCCGGGTATTGCGCCCACGCCGCGGCGAGCCTATGTGAGCCGAACTGGTGGAGGGAAGACGACGCCGGCCCGCGCGGCGAGGCTGCGGACGTCGATCCACCCGCCACTGCGCGGATCGGCGCCGCTCAGGCATGATGAGGAGTCCGGCAGCGGCATCGACAGGGAGACGACGAGTACACATGGCGTCCGAGCACGACACCGACCGGCGAGCGGCGCGCGTCGCCGCCCCCAGTTCGGCGGCCCAGGCCCGCGACACCCTGCGCGACGCCATTCTGCGCGGCGAGTATCTGCCCGGCGAGCGCCTGGTCGAGGCGCAGCTCTGCGAGCGGTTGCTGGCGAGCCGGTTCAACGTGCGCGCGGCCCTGCAGGACCTGGCCGCCGAGGGTCTGGTCGAGGTGCAGCGCAACCGGGGGGCCCAGGTCCGCAAGGTGTCGATGGCCGAGGCCGTGGAGATCACCGAGGTCCGGATGGTGGTGGAGGGGCTGATCGCCGCCCGGGCCGCCGAGCGGGTCACCCCCGAGCAGGCCACCGAGCTCGACGAGATCGGCCTGCTGATGCGCCGCGCCGTCGAGGCCGGTGAGTACCGTCGTTACAGCGACCTCAACGTCCGCCTGCACGCCCTGATCCGCCGGATCGCCGGCCACCGGACCGCCGACCGGATCGTCGAGACGCTCCGCGGCCAGCTGGTCCGCCACCAGTACATGCTGTCCCTGCTGCCGGGCCGCCCACAGGCCTCACTCCCCCAGCACGAACGCATCATCGCGGCGATCCGCGACCACGACGCCAAGACCGCCGAGGCGGCCATGCGCGAGCACATCGCCAGCGTCATCGAAGCCCTCCGCTCCATGGACTACCTCGGCGGGGTCTGACCCGGTCACCGCCGTCACTCCGTCCCGCCGGCCGCGTCGGAGACGGGCAGGCGGATGGTCACCACCGTCCCGCCCTGCTCGCCCGGCGCGGCGGTGACCGTGCCGCCGTGCTGGGCGGCGGTCTGGGCCACGATGGCCAGGCCCAGACCGGAGCCCGGCATCGAGCGGGCGGCGGTCGCGCGGTAGAAGCGGTCGAAGACGTGCGGCAGGTCCTCCGCCGCGATGCCCGGACCACTGTCGGCGACGGTGAGCAGCGCCCAGCCGGACTCGCCCGGACCGAGGCCGGCTCCCGGCCCGGGGCCGGCGCCGCGATCGGCGACCTGGTGCGAGTCCGCGGTGGTCAGGCGGATCCGGACGGTGCCGCCGGGCGGGCTCCATTTCGCGGCGTTGTCCAGCACGTTCACCACCATGCGCTCCAGTTCGCCGGGGCGGCCGGCGACGATGGCGGGCGTCAGGCCGGTGTCATAGGTCAGCCCCGGGACGCGGATCCGGACCCGGGCCACCGCGGCGGCGACCACGTCGGCCAGCTCGACCGGCTCGACGGTCTCCCGGGTCGCCTCCTCCCGGGAGAGTTCGACCAGCTCGGTGGTGAGGGTGGCCAGCTCGCGCACCTGGGCGTCCAGGTCGGCGAGCAGCTCGGCCCGCTCCTCCGGGGGCAGCCGGTGGGCCAGCTCGGGACGGCGTTCCAGCTCCAGGAGCAGCTCGACGTTGGTCCGGATGCTGGTCAGCGGGGTGCGCAGCTCGTGGCCGGCGTCCTCGACCAGGGTGCGCTGGGCGCGGCGGGACGCGTCGATGGCGGCGAGCATCGCGTTCACCGAGCGGCCCAGGCGGGCGATCTCGTCGACGCCGTGCACGTCGATCGGATGGTCCAGGTCCTGGGTGACGGCGACGTCCTCGACCGCTGAGGTGAGCCGCTCGACCGGGGCCAGGCCGGCCCGGGCGACGGTACGCCCGAGGAATGCCGCACCGGCGATCCCGGCGGCGCACCCGAGGGCGAGCAGCAGCGCGAACGCGGTGAGCACCCGCTCGCTGGGGTCGGAGTCCATCCCGACCTGGACCGCGCCGCCGCCGGCCAGGGGCACGGTCAGCATGAGGTAGTCGTCGGTGCCGAGCGTGATGGTCTCCCGCACCGGCTGCCGTGCGGAGCCGGCGGCGATCCGCCTGGCGGAGTCGGTCACCGGCAGCGTGGTGCGGCTGCCGCCGGACGGCGCGCCGGTGGCGTCGAGGATCTGCCAGCACGGGCCGATCTCGCCGTGCCGCCAGCCGTCCCGCCCCGGGCCTCGCCCACCGCCGCCGTCACCGTGCCCGCCGAATCCGCCGGCGCCGGTGGCCGGCCACTCCCGGGTGCGGGACGACTCGGTCGCCAGCCACTGCTCCGGGTTGGCGGCGATCGACGCCGCGTCGTTGCTCAGCTCGAGGGCGACCTGATGTCGCTGGATCTCCCGGACCGCCACCCACGCGCCGCCCGCGACAGCCACCATGGCCGCCCCGACCGCGACCGTGACCAGCAGCGACAGCCGCGCGTGCAGGGTGCGCGCCCGCCACCACCGAACCGGCCCGAACCTCACCGCCACCCCTCCCCCACAGCCCCGCCCGCAGGACGAGACCGATGACCAGAAGCGCTCACAACGGCTCCTCCCGCAGGACGAAGCCGACTCCGCGCACGGTGTGCAGCAGCCGCGGCTCCCCCTGCGCCTCCAGCTTGCGCCGCAGATAACCCAGGTAGACGTGCAGGCTGTTGGACTGCTCGCCGAAGTCGTAACCCCAGACCTGCTCGAACAGGGCGGCCCGGCTCAGCACCTGGCGCGGGTGCCGCAGGAACGCCTCGAGGATGTCGAACTCGGTGCGGGTCAGCCGCACCGCCCGGCCGCCTCGCTGGACCTCCCGGGTGCGGGGGTGGAGGCGTACGTCGGAGAACCCCAGCCACTCGCCCGCCTCCGCCTCGCCGGGGATCGTGCCGGGTGGCGTGGCCAGCGCCGAGCGGCGCAGCAGCGCGCGGATCCGGGCCAGCAGCTCCTGCAGGGCGAACGGTTTGACCAGGTAGTCATCGGCGCCGGCGTCCAGGCCGGCGACCCGGTCGCCGACGCTGTCGCGGGCGGTGAGCATCAGCACCGGCAGGAAGACGCCGTCGGCGCGCAGCCGGCGGCAGGCCTCCAGGCCGTCCATCCGCGGCATGCTCACGTCCAGGATCAGCGCGTCCGGCTCACCGGCGCGGACCGCGTCGAGGGCCTGCAGCCCGTCGCCGGCGATCTCCACCTGATAGCCCTCGAAGCGCAGCGTGCGCGCCAGCGAGTCACGCACCGCCGCATCGTCCTCCACCACCAGGATCCGCATGCTCTCCACCCTGCCAGCACCCCCCGGCAACGATCAGCCCAGGTGCGCGGCGTCGAGCGCGGACTGCAGCGACCGCAGATATCCGTCGCTGGTCACGGTGGCCCCGGAGACCGTGTCGATGTCGGCGCTCTGCGCGTCCAGGGTCTCCCGCACGAGCGTCGGGATGGCGTACGCGTTGATCTCCTGGTCCTTGTGGTTCCCGGTCGGGTAGACCGGCACGGTGACCTGCGTGATCTTGCCGCCGGCCACGGTGATCTCCACCTGCACGTCACCCCACCGGGTCGACACCGTCGAGCCGGTGTAGTTCTTCCCACTGGAGGAAGAGGAGTCGGAACCGCCGGAGACGGGCGCCACCGCCGCCACCGGCTCAGCGCCATTGGTGCTGGTCCGATAGCTGAACAGGAGCACGAGCACGGCAACGGTGGAAAGCAGCCACAGAGTGATACGACGCATCGGATTCCTTACCAGGAGAAGAGTTCGGTGTGCAGGCGGTCGGCGGCGACCCCGGCCTCCAGCGCGGCGCCCCGCACCGACGCGGCCCACGCCCGCGGCCCACAGACGTACAGATGGGAATCGGCGATCCGGGGCACCAGCTGCCGCAACGTCTCGGCGTCCCGGTGCCCGGCCAGACCGGCCGGCAGCCAACCGGGGCGGTCGGCGCGCGGCCCGAGCAGCGTCACCACCCGCACCCCGCGGTGCTGGGCGAACCACTCCAGCTCCGACCGGAAGGCCAGCTCCGCCTCGCCGCGCGCCCGGTAGATCAGCGTCGCCTCGCCGGGCCGGTAGGGCAGTTCGCCGAGCAGCGACAGCAGCGGTGTGACGCCGATCCCGCAGGCCACCATCACCACCGGCCCACCGGTGTAGGTCTCCCCGGTCAGCTTCCCGTACGGCCCCTCGAACAGCACCCGCGTTCCCGGCCGCAGCCCGGCCACCCGGGAGCTGCCGTCCCCGAGGTTCTTCACGGTGATCCGGAGCTGATCGCCGTGCGGCGTGGCGGAGAGCGAGTACGGGTTGGCCCGGCTCCACCCCGCTCCGTCCAGGAACCGCCACTGGAAGAACTGCCCGGCCCGCACCGGCAGCTCCCCGAGCCGTTCCCCGCGCAGGTACACCGAGGTCAGCCCGGGCCCTTCGGACACCACCCGGGTCACCACCAGCCGGTGCCGCCAGTTGCGCCAGGCGGGCAACCCCACCCGGTACGCCAGCACCGCGCCCGCGGACACCCCGTACAGCGTCCACCAGTACACCGTGGCGGCCGTCGAGCCGGTGAAGTCCGTGCCGGTCCAGAGCTGATGCGGCAGGGCCAGCCCGACCCCGAGGTACGCGTACAGGTGCAGCAGGTGCCACGACTCGTACCGAAGCTTGCGCCGAGCGGCCCGGATCGACGTCACCACCACCATGACCAGCGCCAGGGTCCCCGCGGCGGCGAGCAACATCCCGGGGTAGTTCCAGATCATGTCCCAGAGCTCGGTGAGCAGACCGGTGATCGTCACGATGTGCACCACCATCAGCCAGAACGAGCCGAACCCGGCCCACCGGTGCCACCGCGCCAGCCGGTCCTGCCCGAACGCCCGCTCCACCAGGGGGATCCGGGCCATCAGCAGCACCTGGAGCAGCATCAGGTCGGAGGCGAGCAGCCCGGTCAGCCGTCCCCAGGCGGACAGGGTGACGACCTGCCGGACGCCGCCGTCGCTGACCCAGAGCGCCACCACCACCAGGAGGCTGAGCGCCGCGATCGAGCCGCCCACGTCGGCGTACCAGCGCGGCGTGGCGGACGGGCGGGTGCGGGGCGCCCGGGTGGGCACGGCTGTCGCTGTCATGCCCCCAAGATTCGGCACCTCACCTAAGACCTGGACCACCGGAAACGTAAGGAATCGCTAAGAGACACGGCTCTCAGACCCGGAACAGACGAGCCACAGCTTCCACCCAGGCGCCGGACCGCCAATGGGGAACACCACATGAACCCCGTCTGAAGGAAACCTCGTGAATGCTCTGTTCGCCGCGGCCGCGGATCTCCTGGCGATCGGCCTCCTGACGTTCGGCGTCTACTTCCCCCGGCACCACCGGCGCGACCTGGTCGCCGCGTTCCTGGGGGTGAACATCGGGGTGCTCGCCGTGTCGACGGTGCTCGGCGCCGAGAACGTCGGGGCCGGCCTGGGCCTGGGCCTGTTCGGCGTCCTGTCGATCATCCGGTTGCGCTCCGACGAGATCACCCAGCACGAGGTGGCCTACTACTTCGCGGCGCTCGCGCTGGGCCTGCTCAGCGGCCTGGGCGGCCTCGACCCGATCACCGGCGCGCTGATGGTCCTGATCATCGCGGCGCTCTGGATCGGCGACCACCCCGGCCTGTTCCACAGATACCGGCACCAGACCCTCCGGCTGGACACCGCGCACACCGACGAGACCGGGCTGCGCGCCCACCTGGAGCGCCTGCTCGGCGGGACCGTCGTCAACCTGTCGATCAAGCAGGTGGACCTGGTCAACGACAGCACCCTGGTCGAGGTCCGCTACCTGGCCCCGGCTGGCCGCGCCGCACGGGTGCCGGCCGCGTGATCGCCACCTTCGCCCCGATCTCGCTCGACGGCCTGGTCGCCGCGGCCGAGTTGCTCACCCGGGTCGACCGCAAGTACCTGCTGCCCGCCGCGCTGCTCCCGGCGCTGATGGCCGAGCTGCCACCGGAGGTCCGCGCGCTGGAGATCGACGGCCGCCGCGACTTCGGCTACCGCTCGGTCTACTTCGACACCGAGCGCCTGGACAGCTACCTCGGCGCGGCACACCGGCGGCGCCGCCGCTTCAAGGTCCGCATCCGCACCTACCTGGAGACCGGCGCTCGCTTCGTCGAGGTCAAGACCCGCGGTTCCCGCGGGACCACGATCAAGAACCGGCTCGCGTACGCCGGGAACGGTCACCTCCTGGGCGCCGCGGGCCAGGCCCACCTCGAGCACGTCCTGTCCGGCGCCGGCATCGTCCCGACCGGCCACACCTTCCACCCGGTGCTCGCCACCCACTACCGGCGGCACACGCTCTACCTGCCCGGATGCGGCAGCCGGGTCACCATCGACACGGACCTGAGCTGGTCCCTCCCGGACGGCACCGCACTGAGCATGCCGGGCCACGTGGTGCTGGAGACCAAGTCCGCCGGTGGCCGCTGCGACGTGGACCGGCTGCTCCGGCGGCACCGGCACCGCCCCGTCCCGATCTCCAAGTACGCCACCGGCCTCGCCGCGCTGCGCCCCGAACTCCCCGCCAACCGCTGGCACCCGGTCCTGCACCGCCACTTCTCCCCGAGGAACCACCATGAGACTGCGTAAGAAGTTCGTCGCCGCCGTCAGCTCGGCCGCGCTGGCGGCCGTCCTGCTCGCCGGCTGCTCCGGCGGCACCGGCGCGACAGCCGCCGAGGCGGCCACCGCCACCGCGGCGGTCAGCACTGTCGACGGCACCCAGAAGGCGTCCGCCGTACTCGCCGCCGACAAGACCGCCACCACCGTGGGTGACGTGTCCACCGGCGACGCGTCGGTCGTCACGCTGGCCGGGGGTTCGGCGTCGAGCGACGCCGGCGGCGTCACGGTGAACGGGTCGACGGTGACCATCTCGAAGGCCGGTACCTACCGGATCACCGGGACGCTGACGGACGGGCAGATCGTGGTGGACGCCGCCGGCGCCACCGTCACGCTGATCCTGGACAACGCCTCGATCAGCAGCTCGACCACCGCCGCTGTCGCCGCCACCGCCGTGGACTCGCTGGTCGTCATGCTCGCCGACGGGACCACGAACACGCTGGCCGACGCCGCGTCGTACGCCGATGACGCGGACGTGAACGCGGCCCTGTTCAGCGCCGGCGACCTGGGCATCACCGGGACCGGGTCGCTGACCGTGACCGGGAACGGCAACGACGGCATCACCGCCAAGGACGGCCTGGTGATCCGATCCGGGACGGTCGCGGTCACCGCGAAGGACGACGGGATCCGCGGCAAGGACTACGTGGTGGTCGACGGCGGCACGATCACGGTCACCGCCGGCGGCGACGGGATCAAGGCGGACGACACCGAGGACGCCGACTCCGGCTACGTGGCGATCGCCGGCGGGACGGTGACGCTGACCGCCGCCGGCGACGGCGTCGACGCGGCCACCGACATCGTGCTCACCGGCGGCGACCTGACGGTACGGGCGGGCGGCGGGCACGGCGTCACGGCCGCCGGCGACACCTCGGCGAAGGGCCTCAAGTCCGGGGTGATCACCGTGCTGGAGGGCGGCAGCACGACGATCGACGCCGCCGACGACGCGATCCACAGCGACGGCGCCGTCCACTTCACCGGCGCGAAGGTCACCGTGGCCAGCGGCGGCGACGGCGTGCACGCCGAGGGCCAGCAGATCGTCGACGGCGGCTCGCTCGACGTGACCACGTCCGACGAGGGCCTGGAGGCGGCCGACTTCGTCCTCAACTCGGGCACCGTGCACGTCGTCGCCAGCGACGACGGCGTCAACGCGGCCGGTGGCTCCGGCACCACCACCGCCGGCACCGGTGGCGGGGGCGGCGGCTTCGGGGGCGGGCCGGGCGGGGGCGGCGACGAGGTCGGACCGTACAAGTGGACGGTGAACGGCGGCACCCTGATCGTCGACGCGGGCGGGGACGGGCTGGACTCCAACGGGACGGCCTCGATCACCGGCGGGACCGTCGTCGTCAACGGGCCGGAGGGCAACGGCAACGGGGCGCTCGACGTGAACGGCACCTTCACGATCAGTGGCGGCACCCTGCTGGCGGCGGGCAGCGCGGGCATGGTGGTCTCGCCGGGCACCGACTCCGCGCAGGGCTGGATCTCCGCGTCGCTGGCCAGCGCGGTGCCGGCCGGCACCACCGTGCAGATCGCGGACGGTGACGGGAACCTGATCGCCACCTATGTGACGAGCAAGACCATCCAGAGCGTGGTCTTCTCCTCCTCGAAGATCAGGAGTGGTTCCGGCTACACCGTCTACACCGGTGGCAGCGCGAGCGGCAGCAGCACCGGTGGGCTGTCCGCGGGCGGCACGCTCGGCGCGGCCACCAAGATCACCACGGTGACCGCGGACCAGGCGGCGGCCGGGGGCGGCGGGTTCGGGGGCGGGCACGGGCCGCGCTGATTCCGGTACGCCACGGGCCGCTCCCTCGCCAGGCGGGGGAGCGGCCCGTCGCGTACCCGAAAAGGTGTTGATCCTCGGCAATCGCGATCAACCGCGGCATCCGGCGTGCGAGTATCCGCGAGCCGGACAAAAGCGGAGCATCTGGGAGGTCTCGTGGGCCGGATCGGGAAACGCCGCACGCCGCTGTGGGCTCGGCTCGGCATCGCCGTCGGCAGCCTCCTGCTCGCGCCGGCCCTGGTCACCGGCCAGGCGGCGGCCGGTTCCGGCGGTCCGGCGGCGGCGACCGGGTTCACCGGGCCGCTGAACCTGCTGCTCGTCGGCATCGACCCGCGCGACGATCACACCGCCCCGCTCGCCGACTCGATCATCGTGGCGCACATCCCGGCGGACCGGCACGGCGCGTTCCTCTTCTCGATCCCGCGCGACCTGGTCGTGACGATCCCGGCGTTCGCGGCATCCGGGACACCCGCCCAGCGCAGCAAGATCAACGCGGCGATGGCGCTGGGCAGCCGGCTCGGCGGCGACCGGTTCAGCCCGGCGCAGGGCTTCGCACTGCTGGCGCGGACCGTCGGCGACGTCACCGGCATCCGGCGGTTCGACGCCGGCGCGGTGCTGAACTTCGGCGGCTTCACCAAGATGGTCGAGGCGGTCGGCGGCCTGTCCATGCCGATCGACCAGACGGTCGTCTCCGAGCACCGCAAACCCGACGGCACCCCGCGGGACCGGCTGCCGGAGTGCCCCGGCCACGACAACTGCCACCGGCCCTACACCGGTCCGCAGAAGGTCTACCCGCGCAGCCTCCGGCCGGTGCACCTGCGGCCGTGGGAGGCGCTCGACTTCGTCCGGCAGCGCTACGGCCTGCCGCACTCCGACTACGACCGGCAGCGGCACCAGCGCCAGTTCCTCAAGGCCCTGGCCAAGAAGGTGAAGCGGACGGTGCTGACCAGCCCGGGCGGCCTGCTGCACACCACCGGCGTCATCGGCGACTCGCTGACCTTCGTCGGCGGCGGCCACAGCCTGAGCGAGTGGGCCACCGAGCTCGCCGGCCTGCACCTCAACGCGATGCGGACGCTCGGCCTGCCCGGCTCCGCCCTCTTCGAGAACGGCACCTACCTCGGCGAACAGTTCCCACCAGCGGTCACCACGTTCTTCACGGCGGTGGCCACCGACCGGATCCCGCGGTATCTCCTGGCCCATCCCGGCGTGGTCACCGTCGACGGCTGACCCCTCCCCCGGACACCGGCGCGGGCCGCCGGGCAGAATCGGGGTATGCGGCAGGCACGGGTGGATCACGGTGTGGTCAGTGGGACGTTCAGCCTCGACGGGCAGACCTTCGACGTCGACAACAACGTCTGGGTGGTCGGCGACGACACCGAGTGCGTGGTGATCGACGCGCCCCACGACGTCGACGCCATCCTGGCGATCGTCGGCGACCGGCGGGTCACCGCCATCGTCTGCACCCACGCCCACGACGACCACGTCCGGGTCGCGCCGGCGCTGCGCGAGCGGACCGGCGCACCGATCCTGCTGCATCCGGCCGAGCTGCCGCTCTGGGAGCTGACGCACGGCACCGGCGTCACCTGGGACCGGGACCTGTCCGACGGCGACCGGGTCGAGGTGGCCGGCATCGGCCTGACCGTGCTGCACACGCCGGGGCACGCGCCTGGCGCGGTCTGCCTCCACGCCCCCGATCTGGGGTGCGTCTTCACCGGCGACACCCTCTTCCAGGGCGGCCCGGGCGCGACCGGCCGGTCGTACTCGGACGGCGACCTGATCGTCGCCTCGATCCGGGCGAGACTGTTCGCCCTGCCCGGCGAGACGGTGGTGCACACCGGCCACGGCCCGGACACCACCATCGCCGCCGAGCGGACCGCCCTGACCCGGTCCTGACCCGTCGACGGTCCCGGCGGGCGGCGCAGGCGGTCCTGACTGCTTGATCGCGGCCGGGTCGACAGTCGGTCGACTGCCGCATCACAGTCCCGGAACAGGCAACGCCGCTTCACTCTGCTCGTGACCAGTGAAAACACTTCGAAGAAGCGACTCTCCCGGCGGGGTTTCCTGGGCGGTGGGCTGGGCGTGCTGGCCGCCGCCGCGGGTGGCGGCGGATGGGCGCTCAACCGCTATGTCATCGATCACGTCGAGGTGTCCGGCGCCTCCGCGCTGACCGCCGCCAACGTCGTGCAGGCGCGGGCGGCGACCGACGGCACGGCCACCGCGACGTCCTACACCAGCGGCACCGCGAAGATCGCGATCAGCACGGTGAGCACCGGGTCCGGTGGCGACAAGGTGACCTACTTCGTGGCCGACATCCAGGTCGGGGACGCCACCATCGTGCGGTCGGCGTTCGCCGGCGACCAGTTCGGCGAGAACATCACAGCGAACCCGTCGACGATCGCGGCGAGCGTGAACGCGGTGCTGGCGATCAACGGGGACTACTACGGTTTCCGGGACACCGGGATCGTGATCCGCAACGGGGTCAAGTTCCGGGACGCCGGGGCGCGGCAGGGGCTGGCGTTCTACGCCGACGGCAGCGCCAAGCTCTACGACGAGACGGCGACCAGCGCGGACGAGCTGATCGCGGCCGGGGTGTGGAACACGCTGTCGTTCGGGCCGGGACTGGTCGAGGACGGCAAGGTGCTCGACGGGATCGACCGGGTGGAGGTGGACACCAACTTCGGCAACCACTCGATCCAGGGCGACCAGCCGCGTACCGGGGTCGGCCTGATCGACGAGAACCACCTGCTCTGGATCGTGGTGGACGGGCGCAGCAGCGGGTACAGCCGGGGCGTCACGATGACCGAGTTCGCCCAGATCTTCGCGGACCGGGGCGCGCGGGTGGCGTACAACATCGACGGCGGCGGGTCCTCGGCGATGGTGTTCCGCGACAAGCTGGTCAACAACCCGCTCGGCCGGGGCCAGGAGCGCGGCACCAGCGACATCCTGTACGTGGCCGGGTGATCGCGATGCTCGTACTGATCCCCGCCTACCAGCCGGACGGGCGGCTGGCCGAGCTGGTCCGCGCGCTGGACCGGCACCACGTGCTCGTGGTGGACGACGGGAGCGGGCCGGCGTACGCCGAGTTCTTCGACGCGGCGCGGCGGGCCGGCGCCGAGGTGATCGCGCTGGACCGCAACCGGGGCAAGGGGTTCGCGCTGCGCGCCGGGTTCGCGCACGCGGCGGCCCGCCATCCCGGGCACGACGTGGTCTGCGCGGACAGCGACGGGCAGCACCGGCCGGCCGACATCGAGGCGGTGGCGGCCCGGACCGCGCTCACCGGCGCGGCGATGGTGCTCGGGGTGCGCCGGTTCACCGGGCCGGTGCCGGCCCGCAGCCGGTTCGGCAACGCCGCGACCCGGGTGTTGTTCCGGCTGGTCACCGGCCTGGCGGTGACCGACACGCAGACCGGCCTGCGGGGCTATCCGGCGCGGACGCTGGACTGGCTGGGCCGGGTCCCCGGCGATCGTTTCGAATATGAGCTGCGGCTGCTGCTGCGCGCGGCCCGGGAACGGCTGCCGGTCGAGGAGGTCGGGATCGCCACCGTCTACCTGGACGGGAACCGGTCGTCGCACTTCCGGCCGTTGCGCGACTCGGCGCGCGTCTACCGGCCGCTGCTCGGGTTCGCGGCGTCGTCACTGCTGGCGTTCGCGGTGGACGCCGGGCTGCTCGCGGCGCTGGTGACCGTCACCGGTCAGCTGACGCTGTCGGCGGTGCTGGCCCGGATGGTCAGCGCGACGCTCAACTACTCGGTGAACCGGGCCACCGTCTTCGCGCCGGTGCCGCATCGGCGGGCGGCGCCGCGCTATGCCGCGCTGGCCCTGCTGTCGCTGACCGCCAACGTGCTGCTGCTCGGCTGGCTGAGCGGCGTGCTGGGTTCGCTGGTGCTGGCCAAACCGATCACCGAGGTGGCGCTGTTCGCCGCCGGGTTCCTCGCGCAGCGCGCGTTCGTCTTCGGCCGGGAGCGGCAGCCGCGCGGCGCTCAGGTGGTCCCGGTGCGCTTTCCGGTACGGCGGGAACGCGCTCGCGGCGGGACGGTCGCCACGGCGTACCGGAGATCCGGGCGGTGACGCGGCCGGCGATCGGCCACCGGCCGCATCACGTTCCCGGTACTACTCGGGAAGCGCGGCGTCGGCGGTCGCCGCGTGCTTCGGGATGAGCAGCGCCAGCAGGGCGGCGAGCACCGCGGCCCAGGCGCACAGCCCGAACAGCAGCTGGTAGGCGCCGAGCGTGGGCAGCTCGTGCCCGCCGAGGACCTCGGCGAGATCCTGGACGCGGCCGGCACCTGACCGGCGCCGGGCCCGCGCGCCTCGCACTACCGCGCGGCCGAGGGGTCCACGCGCCTCGCAAGCACCGCGCGGCCGAGCGGTCCGGCCGCCGGCACCCGAGCCGCACCCGTGCGGGTCCGGCCCGGGCACCGGCCGCGGCCGAGAGTGTCCCGGTGACATCTCGACGGCCGTCCGCATGGACCCTCGTGCTCGCCGCCGCCCCGGTGGTGATCGCGGTCTACTACTGGCTGGTGACGCACGACCTGTGGCCGGGCGCCCAAGTCGGCCTCTACGTCAGCGCGAACGGCGCGTTCGCCGCCGCCTGCCTGGTCGTCGGGGCGCGCCACCGCGACCTGCGGCCGGTGATGCTCTGCCTCGCCGCGGCCGGCGCCTGGGGTATGGTCGCCGACCTGCTGTTCTACCTCCTGGCGCTGGTCTACGACGACGTCACCTACCCGAGCGTGGCCGACCTCGGCTACCTGGCCGCCTATCCGACGATGGCGGCCGGGCTGCTGATGATCGTCCGGCGGCGCACGCCGGGCTGGGACGGCGCCAGCGGCATCGACGCGGCGATCGTCGCGGTCGGCGCCGGGTACCTGGCCTACGAGTTCCTGATCGCCCCGACCGTCAACGTGACCACCGGAAACCTGGCCACGCTGGTGTCCGTCGCCTACCCGCTGGGCGACCTGATGCTGATCATGGTGGGTGCCCGGCTGGTGCTCGGCGCCGGCCCGCGCAGCCCGTCGCTCTACCTGATCGCCGCCTACCTGGGCTGCGCCCTGTACGCCGACACGGTCTACACCATCCAGTCGCTGGACGGCACCTACCAGCCCGGGAACTACCTGGACGCGCTCTGGATGGCGGGCGGCTACCTGTTCGCGGCGGCCGTGCTGCACCCGTCGGCGGCCAAGATGATCGCGCTGTCCCAGGTCACCACCCCGGACGCCACCCCGGCCCGGCTGACCGTCCTGGCGATCGCCGCGATCACCGCGCCGACCTCGCTGCTGATCCAGTACGCCCGCGGCGGCGAACCGCACGTGATCGCCGCCGGGATCGCCTGCAACGCGATGTTCCTGCTGGTGCTGGCCCGGATGGCGGGCCTGGTCCGGGCGCAGCGGCTGGCCGCGATCACCGACGGGCTGACCGGGCTGCGCAGCCGGCGGTACTTCGAGGAGACGCTGCGGCACGAGGTGGAGCGGGCCGCCCGGCACGGTGAGCCGCTGGGCCTGCTGCTGCTCGACATCGACCACTTCAAGCGGGTGAACGACACCTACGGGCACGGCGGCGGGGACCGGGTGCTGATCGAGGTCACCCACCGGCTGAGCCAGCTGGTCCGGCCGGGTGACCTGGCGGCCCGGTACGGCGGCGAGGAGTTCGCGATGCTGCTGCCCGGCGCGACCCCGGAGGAGACCCTGGCAGTCGCCGAGCGGATCCGCCGCGGCGTGGCGGCCGCCCCGATCGCGGTCTCCGAGGACGTCCTGTGCCACGTCACCGTGTCGATCGGCGCGGCCGGCGTGCCCGCGCTGCGCGACGTCGACGAGCTGGTGCTGGCGGCCGACCGGGCGCTGTACGCCGCCAAGAACGCCGGCCGCGACCGCGTCGCGGCCGCCGCCTGAGGCAAGCCCGGTGGGCGCACCGGACCTCCTGATGCGCTCCACACCCGGCGCGCTGCGCACTGAGCACGCTCAGACCCGGCGCGCTCAGACCCGGCGCGCTCCGCATCCGGAAGGCGCACGCTGGTTTTGATCTCCGGAAGCACCCACGGGCAATGAAGAGGGCGGCGATCGCTCTGGACGCGCAGCGGCCAGATCGCCGCCCTCGGCCCGCGCGGGAGCATGCGATCCGCACCCCGCAGGGCCCGCGTACATGAGGATTCTGCCCTATCCCCAGACTTCCGCGGCCGTCTCGACGATCAGGCGCAATTTGGCCACCTGTTCGTCATAGGTCAGCACATTCCCCTCGACGGTCGAGGAGAAGCCGCACTGCGGCGACAGGCAGATCTGCTCGAGCGGCACATGTTTCGCCGCCTCGTCGATGCGCCGCTTGAGCGTGTCCTTCGATTCGAGCGTGCCGCGCTTCGTGGTCACGAGTCCGAGAACGACCATCTTCCCCGGCGGCACGAAACGGAGTGGCGCGAACCCGCCCGACCGTTCGTCGTCGAACTCCAGGAAGAACCCGTCCACCGCGAGCTCGCTGAACAGCGCCTCGGCGACGAAGTCATAGCCGCCCTCGGCCGCCCACGACGAGCGGAAGTTGCCCCGGCACATGTGCGTGGTGACGCGCAGGCCGGCCGGCCGATCGGCGATCGCCGCGTTGATCTGCCGGATGTAGCGCAGGTGCTGGTGCTCGGCGTCGTCGCCGCGGTCGGCGAGCAGGCGGCGCTGGTCCGGGTCGTTGAGATAGGCCAGGCTGGTGTCGTCCAGCTGCAGGTAGCGGCAGCCGAGCGCGTGCACCCGGCGAACCTGCTCGGCGTAAGCGGCGCTCAGGTCTGTCCAGAACTGATCCTCGTCCGGATAGACCGCCGGATCGATGGCCGCCCGGCCGCCCCGGTAGTGGACCATGCTCGGCGACGGGATGGTCAGTTTCGCCGTGACGTCCGGACCCACCGCGGCGTCGAGGAACGTGAAGTCGTCGCCGAAGATCGTCTCGGTGAGCCGGATCGGGGCGTCGACGGCGAGCGCCGCCGACTCGAAGTCCAGTTCCCCGTCCGCGTTGCGGAAGTGGACCTGGATCTTGTCGTCGGTCGGGTGGATGCCGCCCAGCCGGTAGATGAAGTCCATGTGCCAGGCGGTACGGCGGAACTCGCCGTCGGTCGCCGAACGCAGGCCGACGTCGCGCTGCATCCGGACCACGTCACGGATCGCGTCGTCCTCGATCGCGCGGAGCTCGTCCGCGCCGATCTCGCCGGTGGCGTGCTTGGTGCGGGCGTCGAGGAGCCGGGGCGGGCGGAGCAGGCTGCCGACATGATCCGCCCGGAAAGGTGGGGTCATCCCCCCACTCAACACCCCGGCTCAGCCGTTGGAAAGAACTTCGTCGATCTGACCGAGGGCCAGCCGCATGCCCTCCCGCATGCCCATCCGGTCCAGCCGCTCCAGCTGCGCGGCGTCGGCGAAGTGGGTCACCACTGTCATCCGGGTGCCGCCGCCCACCTCGTCGAGCGTCACCACGGCGTGCACCGGCTGGTCCTCCGTGATCGGCTCGCCGTGCTTGTCGGCGAACCCGTCGTCGAACTCCAGCCGGTGCGGTGCCTCGATCGCGGTGATCGTCCACCAGCCGTGCGACAGCGTCCCGTCCGGACCGGTCATGTGGTAGCGCACCGCGCCGCCGGCCACGAACTCGTGCCGGGTGACGGTGGCCGGCCAGGTCGGCGGGCCCCACCAGCGCTCCAGCCGGCGCGGATCGGCCCAGACCTGCCAGACCCGGTCGATCGGCGCCGGGAAGTCGGTCACGAAGGTGAGGGTCAACGCCTCGATGTCCTTGATCGTCTCGGTGACTGTCACGATCCCTCCTCCTGCTCCTCCGCACGAAGCATCTCGGTGATCCGGTCGGCCCGCTGCCGCCAGATCCGCTCATAGGCGTCCATCAGCCCGCCGACGACGCCGCGCAGCGCCTCCGGCCGGCCGTGGACGATCTGCTCCCGGCCGCGCCGCTCCTTGGTCACCAGGTCGGCCCGCTCCAATATCGCGACGTGTTTCTGCACCGCCGCGAAGCTCATCGGGTAGAGCCGGGCCAGGGCGGAGACGGACTGTCCGTCCCTGATCACCCGCGCCAGGATGTCGCGCCGGGTGGCGTCGGCGAGCGCCTGGAAGACGCGGTCCGCGTCCCCGCCAACGTTCTCACCTACAACCATGTGGTTGCACGTTACTTGGCGCCGTTCGTGATCGCAACCGGGTAGCGTGCCGCCATGACGTTCTCGATCGTGGGCCGGTCCGCCGACGGCACAGCCCTGGGTGTCGCGGTGGCCAGCAAGTTCCTCGGGGTCGGCGCGGCGGTGCCGGCCGCCCTGGCCGACGTCGGCGCGGTGGCCACCCAGTCCTACGCCAACCTCGCCTACCGGCCGCAGTCCCTCGCGCTGCTGGGCACCGGGGTGGCCGCGCCGGAGGTGGTCAAGGCGCTGATCGCCGGGGACGCCGGCCCGGTCGGGCACCGGCAGGTCGGGGTGGTCGGCGCCACCGGCCCGGGCGCGACGTACACCGGGGCGGACTGCCACGACTGGGCCGGCGGGACGGCCGGCGACGGCTACGCCATCCAGGGCAACATGCTGGCCGGACCGGCCGTGACCGGCGACATGGAGCGCGGCTGGCTGGGGTCCGCCGCCGAGCCCCGGCTGGCGTATCGGCTGCTGGCGGCACTGCGCGCCGGCGACCGGGCGGGCGGCGACCGGCGCGGCCGGCAGAGCGCCGCGTTGCTGGTCGTCGCGAAGGGCCTGGGATACGGCGGCACCAGCGACGTCCTGGTGGACCTCCGGGTCGACGACCACCCGGACCCGGTGACCGAGTTGGGCCGGCTGCTGGAGATGCACACCCTGTACTTCGAACGCCCCGACCCGGCGACCCTGCTGCCGCTGACCGATGCGCTCGCCCGCGAGGTGCGCCAGCGGCTGACCGATCTCGGCCATGTGGACGCGGACCTGGACGAGGCGCTGGCGTCCTGGGCCGGCGTCGAGAACCTGGAGATGCGGATCGTCCCCGGCGCCATCGATCCGCTGGTCCTGGCACATCTGCGAGCCTGACCGCGGTCCGCTTCGGTCCGGGCCGTCATCATTTGGTACGGCTGTGGTGTCCCGCCGTGGGCAGGGGCGGGGAGGCGGGGCCGGGTCGAGGCCGCCGCGCGCCGCCGGGTGCCGGGCGCGGGCGCGAGGCGGGCCCGGGTCAAGGCCGCCGCGCGCCGCCGGGTGGTCGCGAGGCCGGGCCGGGGTAGGCACGCGGGCTTGGCGTACCGATGGTCATTAGTTTCGGCAACGTGAGTATTTACGGCAAAAGGGCCTTCCAGTCCCTTCTGTCCTGCGATGATCATTTATGGGACGTACGTGGTCGGGGACGATGGGACGAAAATGGGACACGAGGAGCGTGCCGGCGCGCCGGTGCTGAGCCGCCGCAACATCATCACGCTGGACTTCCCGGGACCGGCGGCGGCCGTCTGCCAGCTGCGCCCGGCCGGCACTTCCGCGCCGGACCCGTTCACCACTGACCGTTTCGTGGTCCGGCGCGAGCTGGCGCCCGCCGACTCCGGCGTGCCGATGATGCTGCGGGTACGGGTCCTCGACGCGGTCGACCGCCCGCTGCCGAACGCCGTCCTGGAGATCGTCCACCCCGCCCCGGACCCGGCCGCCCCGACGCTGCACGGCGCCCAGCTGACCGACCCGCACGGCTACGCCGAGTTCAAGACCGTCTTCCCGGGCTGGTCCGCCGACCGCCCGGCCGGCCTGGACGTGACCCTGCACCTGGCCGGCACCCGCGACACCGGGCGCTTCCACTTCCCGGCGCAGGTCACCGCCCAGGTGGCGGCACTCCCGGGCTATCGCGCCAACCCGAGCCCGCCGCCCCCGCCGGACCAGCCGGCCGGCATCCTGCACGTGGTCCCGCGCGACCGCTACGACCTCACCGCCGGCCTGCTCGCCACCATCAACGCGGTAACCGACCGCTGAGGCTCGCTACCACCGGCCTGCTCGCGCCCAGTCCTCGGCACCGAGCGTCGGGCTCTGGTGCGGCTTGCGATGGTCGTGCTGGACGCTACCCAGGTCGGGCATGCCGTTGGCGGCCAGCTCCACCTTCGAGATGGCACCCTCGATCTTGACCTGCTCGGCAAGGACTCCTTCCAGGGATGAGGCCATGTCGGCCATCAAGGAGATGAGTTCGCCGCCGGCGTCGAACACCTTGCCGTCGAAGAGGTGGAACAGGAAGTTGCTGCCGCTGGAGATCCAGTCGTTGAACTCCCTGTGCAGATTGATGATCGCCTCGATCTGGGCGTAGCCGATCTGGGCGAAACTGTTCCGGATGGTGCGGATCGTCACGGCGCACTGCTTCCCGGCGGTGCCCAGCCAGGTCGCCTCTTCGCCCACATGGCGTCACCGACCGCGCGAGTGATCTTCGCTGCCAGCCGCTCCTCGGTGACTTCGCGCAACGCTCCGGGGCGCAACCTGACCTCGATGTCGCCGGTCCCGCCGATCAGCACGGACACCGTTCCGTCAGCGCTCTCCGCACGCGCCTCGAACCGGCTGACCTCCTCCTCGAATTGCTGCAGACGTCCCATCTCGCTCTCCCCGTCAGCTCAGTTCGTCGAGGGTCTTCTGGGCAATCGTCCGTGCCGCCGCCTCGGCTGCGGTCCGGTGCCGGGTGGTGACCACTTCGCCGTCGGTGGCGGCGACGTCGGCGGCAGCGAAGGCGCCATCCGCCACCAGGCCGGCGCCGCTGCGGAGTTCCCCGCTCTCGTTGGTGCAGACCAGCGTGGTACCTACCCTGTGTGGCGATTCGGCACAGGTGGTGGTGACCACGTCGGTCGTCGGCCGGGTCGCGCTCTCGTCGGCGGTCCGGCCGTCGATGCCATCGACGAACCGCCCGTATCGCACCACCACCACCACCACCAGCTTGTGTCCGCCCTCGGCCGAGGGCGCGTCGAAGACGCAATGGTCCTGGACGGTGAATACGGCGTTGCCGTAATACGGCGTCTCGGACATGTTGCCGGCGCCGGGCAGCGCCTGCCGGACGAGCCGTTGCACCTGGGCGCACTTCGGGACGGCGGCCAGCGCCGGAGCGGCCGAGGCCGGCGGATCGGGCGACAGGGCCGGATGCGGACCGGACGGCGGATCGGGATGGTCCTCGCAGGCGGCGACCGCACCGCCGAGCGCCGCACAGATCAGGACCGCCAGGCAGCGACCGGTGAACTGATATCCACTCACGTCATCGTCTACGCCGAAATCGGGGCGGCCGGTTCAGCGGCACCCGATGCCGACTTTCCGCAGCTCAGGTGATCTTCGAGCAGTCGGTGACGCGGGCAGCGCCCGGCCTCCCGGCAGGGGGTGCCGCCCGGGTCGAGGCGGGGCGGCGCCGGCGGTGGCCGCAACCTGGTGGCGGTGCCGCGCCGGGCGCGGGCCGGCGCGGCGTGACACCGGTCAGCCGGTGCGCGGCGAGTTGAAGCGGCGAGTTGAAACGGCGAGTTGAAACGGCGGGTTGAAGCGGCGCCCGGCGGTCAGCCGGTGCGCTGCGGGTTGAAGCGGTGCGCGGCGGTCAGCGTCCGGGTCGACCAGCGCATGGCATCCAGGGCCGGGCCGGCGAGATCGGCCGACCCGGCCTCGCCGGCCTCGTAGGCGGAGACCGCGTTCAGCACCTGGCCGAGCCGGCCGGTGCCGCTGGTCAGGGCGTCCGCCACGTCGGCGGTGAGCGGCAGCTGCTCGGCCATCGCCGACGGGGTGCTGCCCATCAACCGGGCCATGCCGGTGACCAGGCCGGCCACGAACGCGGCACCCTGGTCGGCGCCGAACCGGGCGGCCAGGTTCTCGCAGAGCCGGGCCTGGGTCAGCGCGGTGAGCAACTGCTCCTCGGGGGCCTCGGCGACGTCGTCGACCACCATCAGGGTGGCCCAGCGGCGGATCCGGGTGAGCCCGACCAGCATCACCGCCTGGCGGACCGAGGAGATCCGGCTGACCACGCCGGCCGCCACCGAGTTGCTGACCCGCAGCACGCGCAGGGCCAGCGCCGGGTCGCTGACGATGATCGAGGTGATCTTCTCGAGCGGGACGTCCGGGGACATCAGGGCGGCGACCAGCTCCAGGCGGCGCAGCCGGGACGGGGAGAGGCTGGGGGTGCTGAGCACCTGGGGCCGGCTCAGCCAGTACCCCTGGCGCAGCTCCATGCCGTAGCGGTCGGCGATGGCGACCTGCTCGGCGGTCTCCAGGCGCTCGGCGACCAGTTGCAGACCGGGGTGCCGGCGGCAGGCCGCGACGATCTCGTCGAGCCGGCTCAGGTCGCCGTCCAGCAGGTCGAGCTTGACGTAGGAGGCCAGCCCGAGCAGCTGCTCGTGGCCGGAGCCCCAGACGAAGTCGTCCAGGGCGATCCGGTAGCCGGCGCCGGCCAGCGCGGTGATCCCCTCGATCACCTCGTCGTCCACCGTCACCGTCTCCAGCACCTCCAGCACCACCTGCTCCGGCCCGAACGGCAGGGGCAGCCGGCCGGTGAGGAACTCGCGGGTGAGGTTGATGAAGCACGGCCGGTTGCCGGCCACCTCGGCGATCCCGAACTCGGTGAAGGCGTTGATCATGACGGTGCTCGTCGCATAGGTGTCCTGCCGGCCGGACGCGACGGAGTCCATCCGGCCGCGGAAGAGCAGCTCGAAGGCCACCACCGTGCCCTGGGCGTCAAAGATCGGCTGACGACCGACGTGCACCGCATCCATCACCGGGATTCCCACGTCGCTGCCATCGGCAAAAAACCGGGCGACCTGACGAATCGGGGCAGGGAAACACAACCGGAACGGCCGGTTCCGCGGAAAGACCACTCATGTTGAGATGAGACCGCCGTCACAGCGCTTCGAAAGGGAACCACCTGATGCTCAACCTCGCCATCCTGCTGGAGGACAGCGCCCGCCGTTACCCGGAGCGCGCCGCGGTGGTGCTCGGCCCGCAGCGCCTGAGTTACGCCCAGGTGGACGCGGCGGCCAGCCAGGTGGCGAGCATGCTGGTGGCCCGGGGCATCCAGCCCGGCGACAAGGTGGCGCTCTCCTGCCCCAACCTGCCGTACTTCCCGATCGTGTACTACGGGATCCTCAAGGCGGGCGCCGTCGTCGTACCGCTGAACGTGCTGCTCAAGGGCCGGGAGATCACCTACCACCTGAACGACTCGCAGGCCAAGGCGTACTTCTGCTTCCAGGGCACCCCGGAGCTGCCGATGGGCGCCGAGGGCAAGGCCGGATTCGACGCCGCCGAGGGCTGCGAGCACTTCTTCCTGATCACCGCGGACCCGGCGGCCGCCTCGACGGTCGACGGCGCCGAGACGCTGGGCCAGGCCCTCGCCGGGCAGTCGCCGGTCTTCGAGACGGTGCAGCGCGCCGAGACCGACGCCGCCGTCATCCTCTACACCAGCGGCACCACCGGCCAGGCCAAGGGCGCCGAGCTGTCCCACTCGAACCTGGTGCTCAACGCGCTCACCTGCAACCGGCTCTTCGCCTCGCAGCCGGCCACCGACACCCACCTGCTGGTGCTGCCGCTGTTCCACTCGTTCGGCGCGACGGTGAACATGAACGCCGGCTTCTCGGTGGCGGCCACCCTGGTGCTGCTGCCCCGCTTCGAGGCGAACGCCGCGGTGCAGCTGTTGCAGAGCGAGGACGTGACGTTCTTCGCCGGCGTGCCGACCATGTACTGGGGCCTGCTCAACGCGCTGGACGAGAACGTCGACGTGGAGCGGATCGCCCGCAACATGCGGGTCGCCGTGGCCGGCGGCTCGAGCCTCCCCGTGGAGATCATCAAGGCGGTCAAGGAGCGGTTCGGCGTCACCATCCTGGAGGGGTACGGCCTCTCCGAGACCTCGCCGGTGGCCACCTTCAGCGACCCGGACGCCGAGCCCCGGCCCGGCTCGATCGGCATCCCGATCTGGGGTGTCGAGGTCAGGCTGATCGACCCGGAGTGGAACACGATCGGTGGCGCCGACGAGATCGGTGAGATCGCCATTCGCGGCCACAACATCATGAACGGCTACTACAACCGGCCGGCGGCGACCGCCGAGGTGATGCGGGACGGCTGGTTCCGCACCGGCGACCTGGCCCGCCGGGACAAGGACGGCTACTACTACATCGTCGACCGGGCCAAGGACATGATCATCCGCGGTGGCTTCAACGTCTACCCACGGGAGATCGAGGAGGTGCTGCTCACCCACGAGGCGGTCTCGCTGACCGCGGTGATCGGCGTGCCGCACCCCAGCCACGGCGAGGAGGTCAAGGCGTTCGTGATCCTCAAGCCGGGCGCCACCGTGACCGAGGACGAGCTGGTCGCCTGGAGCAGGGAGCAGATGGCCTCGTACAAGTACCCGCGTATCGTGCGCATCGTCGAGTCGCTGCCCATGACCGCCACCGGCAAGCTGCTCAAACGCGAGCTCAGCTGACCCCGGTCGAACAACGGCGACAACCGGCGCCCGGCGGGTATCCCGCCGGGCGCCGGTGCTCCCTAGACTCGCACGCAACACCCGCCCGCCCGGGGTCGATGATCGCTTGCATCGGTGACGCACAGTGGACGGGCAGGCACCCCTGGCGTACGGAGGCACAGCGTGACCACAGCCCTGGCGCACCGGTCCCCGGCGAACGCGTCATCCGCCCCGCCGGCGGCCGGTCTGCTGCGCCGGGTGGGCAACCTCCGGCACCACTCCCCCGGCCGCCTGCAGCTGATCCTCGCCGCGCTGCTCACCCTCGGCCTGCTCACCGGCCTGGTCGCCGGGCTGACCGCGCACGCCGCCTCGTCCGGCACCACCGACCTCGGTGGCCGCGCCCAGCCGCTGCTCGCCGAGTCCGAGCAGATCTACACCTCACTGGCCGACGCGGACACCACCGCCGCCCAGGCGTTCCTGGCCGGCGGGCTGGAGCCGGCGGCGCTGACCCGCCGCTACGACGACGACCTGGCCCGGGCCGGCACCGCGCTGACCCGCGCGGCCCGGCTGGTCCCGGCCGACAGCGAGGCCGGCAAGGCGGTCGAGGCGCTCTCCACCGGCATGGCGCGGTACTCGGCGCTGGTCGCCACCGCCCGGGCCACCAACCGGCAGGGCCTGCCGATCGGCGCGTCCTACCTGTCCGCCGCCTCCCAGCTCAACCGGGACACCCTGCAGCCGCAGGCGCAGCAGCTGTTCCGGACGGCCGGCACCGAACTGGGCGACAGCTACGACGCGGCCCGCAGCTCGTGGTGGCTGATGCTGCTGCTGGTGCTCTTCGTGGCCCTGGGCGTCGCGCTGTTCTGGAGCCAGGCCTACCTGAGCCGCACCACGCACCGCACCTTCAACGTCCCGCTGGTCGCCGCCACCGCCCTGATCGGCGTGCTGGCCCTGGTCACCGGCGGCGTCTTCGCCAACCAGCGATCCCACCTGGCCAGCGCGGACGCCGAGGGCTCGCGCCCGGTCGCGGCGCTCGCCGAGATGCGGATCCTGATGCTCAGCGAGCGGGCCGACGAGGCGCTCACCCTGGCCGCCCGCGGCGCCGCCGACCACGAGGGCGACTTCAAGGCCGCCAGCGGCGGGATCGACTTCAACGACCCCCGGCTGACCTACGCGCGGGCGAGGGTGGTCGAGGCGGCCCGCCTGCACAACGACTACCTGACGCTGCACGACCAGGTGCGGCGGCTGAACGAGCGCGGTGACTACGACGGCGCGGTCAAACTGGCGATCAGCGACGAGACCGGCAAGCGGTTCACCGAGCTGACCGACACCATGGGCGCGGCGATCGGCGACCGGACCGACGCCTTCACCGGCCAGGTCGAGGACGCCGGTGACGGGCTGGACCTGCTGACCGTGCTCGGGCCGCTGCTCGCGCTGGCCGCCTGCGCGCTCTTCGTGATCGGTATCCGTGCCCGCCTGGAGGAGTACCGGTGATGCGTACCCGACTCGCCCTGATCGCCACCGTCGCCCTGCTGCTGGGCACCGCCGGTTGTGCCGGCGACTCCGCACCGCGTTACGACGCCACCCCCGCGCCCACGGCCACCGGCCGGGGCCTCGAGCAGGGCGCCGAGCCCGCCGGGACGGCGCCCGCGGCGCCCGCCGACACCTCGTGCAACCCGCGGGCCAGCCTGCGCCCGTCCGGCGCGCTGCCGCAGCCGGGGCGGATGCCGGCCGGCACGCTGATGGCGGACATCCAGAAACGCGGCCGGCTGATCCTCGGCACCAGCCAGGACACCCTGCTGTTCAGCTCGCGCAACCCGTTCACCGGCAAGGTGGAGGGCTTCGACGTGGACATGGGCCGGCTGATCGCCGGCGCGATCTTCGGTGACCCGGACAAGCTGCAGATCACGGTCATCGGGTACGACCAGCGGGTCAACTCGGTGCTGCAGGGCAAGGTGGACGTGGTCGCCGACACGATGACCGCGAACTGCGACCGGTGGAAGGACGTCAACTTCTCCTCGATCTACTACGAGGCCGGGCAGAAGGTGCTGGTCAGCAAGAACTCGAAGGCGGCGAGCCTGGAGGACCTGGGCGGCAAGCGGATCTGCTCGGCGGCGGGGTCGACGTCGTACGACAACATCGGCAAGGTGCGGAGCAACCCGCCGCCGGTCGCGGTGTCCCGGGCGACCTTCGGCGACTGCCTGGTGGCGTTCCAGCAGAACGAGGTGGACGCGATCTCCACCGACGACACCATCCTGGCCGGGATGGCCGCCCAGGACCCGTACGCGAAGGTGGTCGGCCCGCGGCACACCCAGGAGCCGTACGGGATGGCGCTGAACCGGGACCACCCGGAGTTCACCCAGTTCGTCAACGCGGTGCTGGAGAAGGCCCGGCGGGACGGCACCTGGAAGCGGACGTACGAGAAATGGCTCGGCCGGTTCGGTCCGGCCCCGCAGCCACCGGCGGCACAGTACCGATGACGGCCCCCTCGGTAGCCCCCGCCGACGCCGAACTGGCGCGCCTCGAAACCGCCGTGCAGGTGATCTCGCGCAACCTCGTCGAGCTCGACGAGATGCCCGCTCGCAAGGACCTGGACGGCAAGCAGCTGACCGGCCGGACCGCCCGGGAATGGGCCGACGCCAGCGTCGCGATGGCCACCCTCTGGGACGGCTACCGGATGCTCAGCGAGTCGATCGTGCGCGCCCAGTCGCTGCGCGGGCAGCGCCGGTTCAACGACGCCGACCGGGCGAAATACCTGCACGAGGTGCTCGGCTCGTCGATCCTGCTCTCCACCACCACGGTGCCGCTGGCCCAGCGCGGGCTGCTCGGCGCCGGCCAGATCACCACCACCTGCACGCCGGGCGAGTTGCTCGCCGCGATGGAACTGTCGTTCACCACGGCCGTCGACGTGGCCAGCCGGGCCGCCGAGCGGTGGCAGAAACTCCTCCCCGCGGCCGCCGACGCGGCCGCCGCCCTCGATCAGGCCCGCGAGCTGTCCCGCCGGGTCGGTGCCCCGACCACCCTGCTGGACCAGGCCGACCGGCTGCTCGGCGACCTGACCGGCACGCTGGCCACCGACCCGCTCGGCACCGACCCGTCGATCCTGGACCGGGTCCGTGACCTGATCCGCCGCTCCGACGCGGAGCGCACCTCGGCCGCCGAGCTGCGCGACTCGCTGCACCGGCGGCTGGCCGAGGCCCGGGACCGGGCCGACGAGCTGGACCGGGCCGCCAGCGCCGCGCAGCAGGCGCACGCCCGGGTCACCGGCCGGTTCCCGGACTCGCAGATCGCCACGGTGCGCGCGGTGAACCTGCGGCCCGACCTGGCCGCGGTGGAGGCACTGGCCACCGCCGGGCAGTGGGCGCTGATCAGCCCGCGGCTGGCGCAGTGGTCGCGGGCGGCCCGCGAGCGGCTGGCCGCGCTCTCGGTGGTCACCTCGCACAACGACAAGTTGCTCGCCGAGCGCGACGAGCTGCGCGGCCGGCTCAGCGCCTACCAGGCCAAGGCGCTGCGGCACGGGCTCGGCGAGCATCCCCGGCTGACCCCGCTCGCCGAGCGGGCCCGCACCCTTCTGCACACCGCGCCGTGCGAGCTGGACCAGGCTCGGGCGGCCGTCAACGCGTACCAGGAAGCGCTCACCGCCACGATCGCGAAGGATGCCCGGTCATGAAATGCCAGCGGAACTGCCCCGGGACCATCGAGGACGGCTACTGCGACACCTGCGGGATGGCCCCGGCCGGCAAACCGGTCGCCGCCCCGCCGGAAGCCGGGAGACCCGGCATCGGTACGTGCCGGCGGGACGGCTGCGGCGGCACGATCGAGGACGGCTACTGCGACACCTGCGGGCTCGCGCCGGTGGCCACGAGCGCCCCGGTGCCCCAGCAACGGGCCGCGACCAGCAACACCGGCACGCAGGGCTCGACGCGTGGCAGTGCGCTCTCCACGCGTACCGGTGGGAGCCGGCGCGGCAGCGGCCGCACCTCGTCCAGCCGCCGTTTCGGCAGCGGCCTGGTGGAGATCGCCCCGATCGCCAAGGTCGACCCGGCCACCACGATCATGGCCGACGCGCAGGTGCCGGAGTCCAAGCGGTACTGCGCCAAGTGCAACAACCCGGTCGGCCGGTCCCGCGGTGACCGGCCGGGCCGCACCTCGGGCTTCTGCCCGCACTGCGGCGAGGCGTTCAACTTCACCCCCAAGCTGGTCAAGGGCGACGTCGTCGGCGGCCAGTACGAGGTGGCCGGCGCTCTCGCCCACGGCGGCCTGGGCTGGGTCTACCTGGCCGTCGACCTGAACGTCTCGAAACGCTGGGTGGTGCTCAAGGGCCTGCTCAACTCGCAGGACGAGGACGCGCTCGCCGCCGCCCTGGCCGAGCAGCGGTTCCTGGCCGAGGTCGAGCACCCCAACATCGTCAAGATCTACAACTTCGTCGAGCACGACGGCGCCGGCTACATCGTGATGGAGTACGTCGGCGGCAAGTCCCTCAAGGACATGCTCAAGCAGCGCCGCGAGGCGAACGGCGGGAACACCGACCCGCTGCCGCTGGACCAGGCGCTGGAATTCCTGATCGAGATCATGCCGGCGTTCAGCTACCTGCACGAGCGCGGGCTGATCTTCTGCGACTTCAAGCCGGACAACGTGATCCAGTCCGGCGACCAGATGAAGCTGATCGACCTCGGTGGCGTCGTGCACATCGACGACCAGGAGGCGGCGATCTACGGCACCGTCGGTTACCAGGCGCCGGAGATGGCGACCGACGGCCCGTCGGTCGCCTCCGACCTCTACACCATCGGCCGGACCCTGGCGGTGCTGACCACCGACTTCCGCGGCTACCAGACCACCTTCAAGGAGAGCCTGCCCAGCCGCGACGAGTTCGAGGTCTACACCCGGCACGAGTCGTTCTACCGGCTGGTCCAGCGGGCCACCCGGCCCCGCCCGGACGAGCGGTTCGTGGACGCCGCCGAGATGCAGGAGCAGATGCTCGGCGTGCTGCGTCAGGTGGTGGCCGCGCAGGGCGCGCCGAAACCGGCGCCGTCCAAGGTGTTCACCGGCGAGCTGCGCACCGACCTCAGGTCGGAGGCGCCGCGCTGGCAGGACCTGCCCACCCCGCTGATCGACCTGACCGACCCGGCGGCCGGCTTCCTCGCCTCGATCACCCTGACCGACCCGGCCGAGGTGCTCGCCCTGCTCAAGCACGCGCCGCAGGAGACCGTCGAGGTGCGGCTGCGGGCGCTGCGGGCGGAGATCGACTTGGGCACCCGGCACGGGTCCTTCGACGACGCCCGCAAGGCGCGGGACCGGTTCGCCGCGCTGGACGGCGCCGACTGGCGGCTGGCCTGGTACGACGGGCTGCTCGCGCTGGCCACCCAGGACTGGGCCACGGCCCGCGCCCGGTTCGACGCGGTCTACTCGGTGCTGCCCGGCGAGCTGGCCCCGCAGCTGGCGCTCGGCTTCACCGAGGAGCTGGCCGGGCCGGACCGGATGCCGGTCGCTGCCGGGTACTACGACGTGGTCAGCCGGACCGACCCGTCGTACACCACGGCCGCCGCCGGGCTGGCCCGCTGCCGGCTGGCCGGCGGCGACCGGGCCGGCGCGGTGGAGGCCTACCAGCGGGTGCCCGGCACGTCCTCGGCGTACGCGATCTCCCAGGTCGGCGCGGTGCGGGCGCTGGTGCACGCGCACCCGGACGCCAAGGTCGACGTGCAGGCGCTGACCGAGGCGGCGGCCCTGCTCGAACGGCTGGAGGTGGAGCGGGCGCAGCTCGCCGAGCTCCGGGCCGAGCTGCTGAAACAGGCGCTGTCCTCGATGCGCGGCGGGCTGCGGGTGCCGGCCGCGGTGCTCGGCGGCGGGCGTACCGGCGACACCGGGGAGAAGGACGTGCGGTTCGCGTTGGAGGACGCGTACCGCGAGATGGCCCGCGCCGCGCACGGTCCCGAGAAGATCCGCCTGGTCGACATGGCGAACGCGGCGCGGCCGCGGACCCGCACCTGAGCAACGAGAGAAGGCACGTTGATTCTGACCGAGTGCGACTCCTGCGCCGAGGGGCGCGCCACCGGCGCGTCGTTCTGTGAGGCGTGCGGGCGCAGGCTGACCGACACCGCGTCGGTCGGCGCCGCCGGCGAGACCGAGGCGACGCCGGCCGACGCCCCCGGCCCGGGCCGGAGCACCGGCCTGGCCGGCCGGGACTGCCCGCACTGCGCCGCGGTGGGCGCGGTCGCCGCCGACGGGTACTGCGAGGAGTGCGGGATGCTGGCCGGCCGGCCGCGCGACCACACCGAGGCGGACGGCGACCTGATGGCGGCGGCGGTCAGCGACCGGGGTCGCCGGCACCACCGCAATGAGGACGCGATGTGGCTGGCCGTCGGCAGCGACGCCGTCGACGTGGTGGTCTGCGACGGCGTCTCGGCGTCGTTCGACCCGGATGTCGCCTCCGAGGTGGCCGCGAAGGCGGCCGGTGAGTTGCTGGCCCGCGCCCAGCACCCGGGCCACGCCGCGGCGGGACCCGCGGACCGGCCCGGGACGCGGCCCGACGAGGCCACCGCCCCGGACACCGGTGAGGAGCCGACCGAGCCGGTCGAGCCGGACGAGCCCGCGCTGCCGATCGCCGAGGTGGTCGGCCGGGCGATCCAGGGTGCCGGCGAGGCGGTCGCCCAGCTGGCCGGCACCGGCGACCCGCGCCGGGCCACCTCCAACCCGGCCTGCACGATCGTCGCGGCGGCGGTACGCGGCCCGCACGTCGGGTTCGGCTGGGTCGGCGACAGCCGGGTCTACTGGATCCCCGCCACCGGGCCGGCCGAGCAGCTCAGCGAGGACGACTCGTGGGCCCGGCACGTGATCGCGATGGGCGCCGACCCGCGGGTCGCGATGAACGATCCGAAGGCCCACGCGATCACCGCCTGGCTGGGCGCGGACGCCGGCCGGATCAGCCCGCGGGTGGGCGCGTTCACCGCGGGGGCGCCCGGGCACCTGGTGCTCTGCAGCGACGGGCTGTGGAACTACCTGACCGACCCGGCGGACTTCGGCGACGCCGTCCGGTCCGCGCTGCGCGTCGCCACCGGGCCCCGCCCCCTGCTCGAGGCGGCGCGCGCGCTGGTGGCGTACGCGAACTCCGCCGGAGGCGCGGACAACATCACGGTCGCCATCGTGCCTGTGCCACCGCAAACCGACGCGGACATGGCGGAAGCCGAAGGCGACGCCGTAACCGACAGTGACAACGAGACCAGCGAAGCATAAGGAGTCCCGAGTGTCCTACAGCGCCGAGGCTTTCCAGAACGAGTACCTCGCCATGGGCGCCAGCGAGGTGAACGCGATCGTCACCGTCACCTCGTCGGGCGGCGAGGGCGGCCGCCGCAGCGCCGGGGCGACCGAGATCATCATCGTCGACGCGTCCGGATCCATGCAGGCCGAGGGCCGGATGGCGGCCGCCCGGCAGGCTGCCAAGGCCGCGGTGAACTGCATCGACGACGGCGTGCGGTTCGCCATCATCGCCGGGGTCAGCACCGCGCAGCAGCTGTTCCCGGACCCGGGCCAGCTGGCCGAGGCGTCGCCGCAGTCGCGGGCCGACGCGCTGCGGGCGATCGACCGGCTGCAGGCCAGCGGCGGCACCGCGATGGGCGCCTGGCTGCTGCTCGCCGCCCAGCTGTTCGATCAGCGGCCGGGCGACATCAAGCACGCCATTCTGCTCACCGACGGTGACAACGGCGAGCGGTTCGGCTATCTGGAGAGCGTGCTGGAGCAGATCGCCGGCCGGTTCGTCTGCGACTGCCGCGGCGTCGGCACGAACTGGAAGGTCTCCGAGCTTCGCAAGATCGCCACGGCGATGCTGGGCACCGTCGACATCGTGGCCCGGCCGGAGGGGCTGACCGCAGCCTTCGAGCAGATGATCACCGGGGCGATGGGCAAGACCGCCGCCGACGTGCAGCTCAAGGTGTGGACGCCGGTGAACGCCACGGTTCGCTTCGTCAAACAGGTGGAACCACAGGTGATGGACCTGACCGGCAAGCGGGTCGAGGACGGGCCGCGGGCCGGGCGCTATCCGCTGGGTTCCTGGGGGCAGGAGAGCCGCGACTACCACGTCTGCATCGACGTGCCGTCCGGCAAGGCCGGCGACGAGATGCTGGCCGCCCGGATCTCGGTGGTCGAGGGCGACACCGTGCACGCGCAGTCGCTGGTCCGCGCGGTGTGGACCGAGGACACCGCGCTGTCCACCCGGATCAACCGGCAGGTGGCGCACTACACCGGGCAGGCCGAGCTGGCCCAGACGATCCAGGACGGCATCGCGGCCCGGGAGGCCGGCGACGAGCGGACCGCGACGATCAAGTTCGGCCGGGCCGCGCAGCTCGCCCACGAGAGCGGCAACAAGGCCACCGAGGAGCTGCTCTCCAAGGTGGTGGAGATCGAGGACGCGGCGACCGGCACGGTCCGGTTGCGCCGCAAGGTCAACGCGGCGGACGAGATGGCGCTGGACACGCAGAGCACCAAGACGGTCCGGGTCGGGCGGTCGCAGTGAGCTCCTACACGTGCCCGAACGGGCATGTCTCCACCGAGGCGGACTACTGCGACACCTGCGGGGCGAAGATCGGTGGCGCGCCGGTGGAGGCGCCCGCCACGCCCGTCGCCGACTCGCCGAAAGGCGAGGAGTGCCCGCATTGCGGCACCCCGCGGGCCGGGTCGGCGCGGTTCTGTGAGGACTGTGGGTACGACCACACCACCGGCAAGGTGCCGCAGCTCACCGAGGTGCTGCCGGAGCCGGTGGCGGCCGGCGAGTGGACCGCGACGCTCTTCGCCGACCCGGCCTACTTCGCGCTCAACGAGGTGGAGGGGGTCACCTTCCCGGCCGACACCGGCGAGCGGACCATCACGCTGACCCCGCCGCAGGTCCGGATCGGGCGGGGCAGCGCCTCGAAGGGGACCAGCCCGGAGGTGGATCTGGCCGACACCGACCCGGGCGCCTCGCACAACCACGCGCTGCTGACGCTGAACGTGGACGGGGTGTGGCTGGTCACCGACCTGGGATCGACCAACGGGACCTACCTCAACGACGAGGATCAGCCGTTGACGGCGGGGCAGTCGCGGGTGCTCAAGGACGGCGACCAGGTCCACGTGGGAGTCTGGACGACGCTTACCATGCACGCTCCGTGAAGTAACCGGCCGGCACCGTGACCGAGGTGCCGAACAGACGGTTGACGGTGGCCGCCTCGGTGCTGCTCGGATTCGCGTTCGTGCAGCTCACCGGGGCGCTGCTGCCGGACATCAGGTCACCGCACAGGCCGGTGCGGCGGTCCGGCAGGCCGAGGATGTGACCGAACTCGTGCGCGGCGATCCGCGGCGGGTAGTAGCCGTCGTCGACCGCCTCCCGGCCCATGTACCAGCGGCCGTTGCCCAGCGAGGTGGTGTAGGTGCGGGGCCAGCCGTTGTCGGCGTAGACCCGGATGTTCGGGGTGCGGCCGGCCGGAACCGGCTCCAGCCGGACGTTGGTGACCCGACTGTTCCAGATCTGCGCGCCCTGGTTGACCACGGCGACGAACTCCTGCGCCTGGCTGGCGTCGTAGTAGAGCACCCGGGCCGCGGCCTGGGCGGGGGTGGCCCAGCCGAGTGCGAACACGAGGACCAGCGCGGCGGCGATTCTCTTCCACATCATGGTCCGACGCTAGGCCTGACAACGATGAATATCGATGTCTCGGCTCATATCACTTGGCACCTCGGACTTACGTGATGCCCGCCGCTGCGCGCGGCCGCCCCGGTGTGGTCTCGTCGTGCCGTGTCGGAGTTCGGAAGCAGGCTGCGCGAGTTACGGCGAGCCGCGGGACTGACCATGGAGCAGCTCGCCGAGGCGTCCGGGGTGAGCGCCCGCGCGATCAGCGACATGGAGCGCGGGCACAGCCGGACCCCGCAGGCCCGCACCCTGGCCGCACTCGCCGCCGGGCTCGGCCTCGGCCCGGGCCAGCTCGGCGACCTCGAGGACGCCGTCCGCCAGCAGCGCGTCCAGGCCGTCGGCCGGCCCCAGCTGTGCGAGCCGCCCCGCGCCGTCAAGGACTTCGTCGGGCGGGCCGGCGAGCTGGACCGGATGCGCCGGCACGCGCTGGCCGGGTTCGGGCCGGCGCCGGTCGCCGTGGTGCACGGGCAGGCCGGGCTGGGCAAGACCGCCCTCGCGGTACGCCTCGCCGACCAGCTGCGCGACCACTACCCGGGTGGCCGGTTCTATCTGGACCTGCGCGGCACCGACCCGGAACCGATGGCGGCCGGCGACGCCCTGGTCCGGCTGCTGCGCGCCCTCGAGGTGAACGCCCGGACGATCGGCGAGACCGACGACGAACGCTCCAGCCAGCTGCGCGCGGTGCTCCGGGACCGCCGCTGCCTGCTGGTGCTGGACAACGCCGGCAGCGAGGCGCAGGTCCGGCCGCTGCTGCCCAGCGAGGGCGCGAGCCTGGCCGTGGTGACCAGCCGCCGGGTGCTCGGCGGCCTGGAGGGCGTGGCCCGGATCGCCCTGGCCCCGCTCGGCCCGGACGAGTCGGCAGCCCTGCTGCGGGCGATCGCGGCGCAGGCCGCCGACCCGCGCGCGGCCGCCGGGGTGGAGGCGGTGGCCCGGCTCTGCGGGCACCTGCCGCTCGCCCTGCGGATCGCCGGGACCCGGCTGGCCACCCGACCGGCGTGGACCGTCGACCATCTGGTCGCCCGGCTCGCCGACGCCGACCGGCGACTCGCCACCCTGTCCACCGGCGATCTCGGGGTGGCCACCGCGTTCGCCCTCTCGCACGCCCAGCTGTCGCACCCGGCCCGGGAGCTGTTCCGGCGGCTCGCGCACGTGCCCGGCGTGGACTTCGCGCCCACCTTGGCGGCGGTGCTCACCGGCGCGCACCCGGACGACGCCGCGGACGGCCTGGACGAACTGGTCGACCTGGGCCTGTTGCAGCAGTCCGGGCCGGATCGCTACCGCTTCCACGACCTGATCCGGCTCTTCGCCGGGGAACGCCTGCGGATCGAGGAACCGGCCGGCACCCGGGCCGCGACCGCCAAGCGGATGGCCGACTGGCTGCTGGAGACCGCTGTCGTGGCCGGCCGCTGGTTCGAGCCGGGCTACGGCTGCCTGCCCGCCGGCTATGCCGGGCTGGTGCCGCTGGCCACCGCCGACGAGGCGGACGCCTGGTTACAGGCCGAGCGGAACAACTGGCTGGGGGCGCTGCGCTCGGCCTCCCGCGGCGGGCAGTACCAGCTCGTGGTGGACGTGGCCGAGGCGATGCACTGGTACTCCGACAAGTACGTACGCGCCGAATACTGGTACGACGTCTACGCCCGGTCCCGGGCCGCCGCCGCGCGCCTGCCGGACCGGCGGCAGGAGGTCACCCACATCAACTACTTCTCCTGGGCGGCCACCCAGTGCGCCCGCCGGCCGGACGAGGGCGCCCGGATCGCGATGGACGCCCACCGGGTGGCCGTCGACCTGGGCGACGTCAAGGAGCAGGCGTGGGCCCTGCGGTACGCCGGTGACGCGTGGCGGCAGGCCGGTGACCCGTCGGCCGCGCTGGACAGCTACCGCCGCGGGGCGGAGCTGTCCGACCTGGCCGGTGACCACGACGGTTACGTCCTGCTGCGGTCCGGGATCGCGCAGGCCCTGACCGAGCTGGGCCGGCACGCGGATGCGCTGACCGAGTGCCGGGCCACCCTGCGTGAGGCCGAGGACCGTCCGATGGCACCGCGGCCGGCGCTTGCCGCACTGGTCAATGTGCACCTCACCATGGCCGCGGCGCGGTGCGGGCTGGGCGACTGGGCCGAGGCGCTGCGGGTGGCCGAGCGCGCACTGCCGGCCGCCGTCGAGTACGGCTACGCCGGCTACCTGGCCGAGACGCACCTCACCATCGGCCGGGCCCGGCTCGCGCTGGGCGCCCCGGAGGCCGCCCGGTCCTCCGTGCACCTGGCCCGTGACCTGCTGGAAGACCTGCCGCACGGCCGGCTGAAGACGCTCGCCGGGGAGGTCATGCAGGCTTTGCCCTGACAGTTCTGCGTGTTGTTCTGCGTGGTCAGGGGACATTCACGTTGGTTGCATGGGCTCACGGACACGCCGCCCGGCGTGGACCCGGTGTGAAAGGACTCCCATGGGCTACGTGACCACCTCCGACGGCACGAACATCTACGTCAAGGACTGGGGCGCCGGCCGTCCGGTCGTGCTCAGCCACGGGTGGCCGCTGAACGCGGACAGCTGGGAGGCGCAGCAGCTCTTCCTCGCCCAGCACGGCTACCGGGTGATCGCGCACGACCGCCGCGGCCACGGCCGGTCCGACCAGACCTGGCACGGCAACGAGATGGACACCTACGCCGCCGACCTGGCCGCCGTGATCGAGACGCTGGACCTGCGGGACATCACCCTGGTCGGCTTCTCCACCGGCGGTGGCGAGATCGCCCGCTACATCGGCAACCACGGCACCGCCCGGGTGGCGCAGGCGGTGCTGGTCTCCGCGGTGCCGCCGCTGATGCTGCGGACCGACGACAACCCGGGCGGCCTGCCGATCTCGGTGTTCGACGGCATCCGGGCCGGCTCGCTCGCCGACCGCTCGCAGCTGTACAAGGACTTCGCGGCCGGCCCGTTCTTCGGTGCCAACCGGCCCGGCGCCACCGTGTCGCAGGGCATGCGGGACGCGTTCTGGCTGCAGGGCATGACCGCCGGGCACCACAACACCTACGAGTGCGTCGCCGCGTTCTCGGCCACCGACTTCCGCGGCGACCTGGCCAAGTTCGACGTGCCGACGCTCGTCATCCACGGTGACGACGACCAGGTCGTGCCGTTCGAGGTGGGCGGCAAGGCGTCGGCCGCACTGGTCGAGGGCGCCGAGCTGAAGGTGTACCCGGGCGCGCCGCACGGCATCACCGACACCCACAAGGAGCAGCTGAGCCGGGACCTCCTGGCGTTCCTGAACAGCTACGCGGCCTGATTCCGGGGCCGGGGAGGCGCTATGCTTCCCCGGCACTGTCGTCGATGCGAAAGGGATGGGCATGCGCCTCGACATGGACACGGTCTCCGCCTCGCCGCGAGAGAGCGCCCACTAGCACGTTCCTCGCCGCGGGCGGTCCTTCCTCACGACCGTTCATCTTGGCTCGAGGAGCACTTTTGCATGCCCTTCAGGGCCCGTTGCGGACAACGGGCTTCGCACGACTCTGGACCGCTTCGGCGGTCTCCAACCTGGGCGACGGGGTCACCATGGTGGCCGGCCCACTGCTGCTGGCCGGGATCACCGACGATCCCGCGCTGATCGCCGGCGGCGCCTTCGCCGGCCAACTGCCGTGGCTGTTGTTCGCCCTGATCAGCGGCGCCTTCGTGGACCGGCTGGACCGGCGGCGGCTGGTCGTCACGGTGAACCTGCTGCGCGGCGCGGTCCTCGCCGCTCTGGCCGCGGCGATCGCCACCGGGCACGTCACGGTGCCGCTGGTCTATCTGGCGTCGTTCCTGCTCGGCGTCGGGGAGACCCTCGCCGACACGGCGTACGGGGCGCTGCTGCCCGCGGTGGTCGCGCCGGACCACCTGGAGCGGGCCAACGCGCGGCTCACGGCGACGTTCACCGTCGCCAACCAGTTCGCCGCCAAACCGTTCGGGGCCTGGCTCTACGGGGTGGCGGCGGCGCTGCCGTTCGGGCTGGACGCGGCGAGTTTCGTGGCCGCGGCGGTGCTCATCGCGGGGCTGCCGGCGGTGGGCGTACCGGAGACCCCGGCGGCGAAGCGTGACCTGCGGGCGGACATCGCCGAGGGATTGCGCTGGCTCTGGCGGCACCGCCTGCTGCGGACCCTGGCCGCGGCGATGGGCGTCGCGAACATCGCGTTCTGCGCGGCGTTCGCGACGTTCGTGCTCTATGCCGGTGATCGCCTCGGCCTGTCCGCCGTCGGCTACGGCTTCCTGCTGACCATGTTCGCGGTCGGCGGCCTGGCCGGCACCGCCGTCGCGAGCCGGCTGTCTCGCCGGTTCGGCACCGGCACCGTGTTGCGGGCCGGGCTGATCGTCGAGATCGTCACCCACCTGACCCTGGCGATCACCACGAACCCGCTGGTGGCCGGCGGGATCATCGTGCTCTTCGGGGTGCACACCACGGTGTGGGGTGTGCTGGTGGCCACGATCCGGCAGCGGGCCGTCCCGGACCCGTTGCGCGGGCGGGTGGGCAGCGTGCACGCCCTGCTGGAGACCGGTGGGGCGGCGGTGGGCTGGCTGCTCGGCGCGGTCTTCAGCCGGCTGTTCGGGCTGACCATGCCGTTCTGGATCGCGGCGTGCGCGATGGTCGCGGTCGCGGCCTGGCGTCCGCTCGCCGAGGTCACCACCATTTCCGGTACGCCCACCGCCCGCACCTGATCGACGCCGGCGTGCCCGGTCCCGGGGCCGGGCACGCCGCATCCGGTCAGACGGTCTTCGGGGTGACCTGGCGGCGGGCGATCAGCAGCGCCCATCCGGCCGCCGCCACGGTCACCAGGACCAGGCCGATCAGCAGCAGCACCGGGTGCGCACCGGCCCGGTCGGCCGCGGCACCGACCGGATTCGGCCAGCCGAGGCGGTCGGCCAGCCAGCCCGCCGCGGCCAGCGCGGCACCGGACGCGCCGAGCACCCGCACCTGGGGCTGGATCGGGAGGCGGACGGCCAGGACCAGAGCGGGCAGGGCCAGGGCGACCAGGAGGAGTTGCCCGGCTTCGATGCCCAGGTTGAATCCGAGCAGGCTGAGGGCGAGCTGCCCGGTGGACAGGCGCATCTCGGCCAAGGTGACCGAGAACGCCATGCCGTGTCCCAGGCCGAACAGGCAGGCGACCAGGGCTTCCCGGTCCGGGAAGAGCGGGCGGATCGCATGCAGCGCGCTGACCAGGACACTGGCGGCGATGAACGCCTCGATCGGCGGCACCGGGAGCCGGGCGTGGCCCAGCGCGGAGGCGGCCAGCGCGACCGAGTGCCCGACGGTGAAGGCGAGGGTCACCGCGGCGATCCGGCGCGCGGCCCGGCGCGGGCCGATCTGCCCGCGCCAGCGGCCCCGATGCGCCCGCAGCGCCGCCGGCAGCAGCAGGACCAGCAGGAACAGCAGGTGATCGGGGCCCGCCAGGATGTGCTGGCCGCCGAGCCGGACCATCGCCAGGAACCCGCGCCACGCACTTCCCGCCGCCAGGTCGACGGTCAGATCCGGAACGGTCATCGTGCGCGGATCGACCCGGATCACCCCGACCTCGGCCCGACCACCGGCCGCGGCTGCGGCGGGGGAGGCGGCGCCCGACGGGGCGAGCCGACCGGCGGCCCAGTCGGCACGGACGGAGACCAGGATGGTATGGGTCACCACCTGGTGGATGACCGCGTCGTACCCGAGCCGGAAATGCCGGACATCGCCGCCCGGCGGTGGCGTGAGGGTGGCGGAGGCGGTCAGTTCGCGGTGGCTGCCGCGCTGCGCGTCCGCACCGAACGCCACCTTCCCGATCCGCACCCGCCACGCCCGCCCGTCGACCGCCGCCGGGCGGAAATGCGCCGCCAGATAGACCCGCACCCGCTCGGCGGCCGAGGCGGATGCCGCCGGGACCGCGGAAGCGGACGGCGCCGGAGACGGGGCCGCGGCCAGGTCGATACCGCTGGCCAGGGTGAGATCCTGGGCCGGGATCCGCAGCTCGGCCACCACCGACCCCGGGTGGACGTCCAGGCTGATCACGGTGTCCGGCATCGGATCGGCACCGGCCGGCGACGCCCCGAACACCAGCGCCGCCAGCATCGTCCCGGTGAGCAACGAACGGATCATGAGAAGGCCGCCGTGGCGTCGCCGGCGTTCACCACCCACGGCTTGATCGCGGCCAGGACCAGCCACTTCTCCGCGGCGCTCAGTCCGGCGCCACCGCGCGGTCGAGCGCATCACGACCACCCCATTCAGCGAAGGAAGCACCTCCGGATCACATTAAGACCGAAAAAACGCCTTACGGTACGGTTTGAGCGTTTTGTCCCTTAAGGAGCCGCCACGCGTCGTCCAGCAGCTCGGGACTGCTCGCGAAGACGAATGCCCCGCTCCCCGGCCTCTCCTGTCCGTTCAGCCCGCGGAAGCACCCGCCCGCCTCCGGGAGGATCACCGAGCTGGCCGCGAAGTCCCAGATCTGCCCGCCGGTCTGCACCGCCACGTCCAGATCGCCCTGCGCCACCAGCAGCGGCGGATGCACCGGCCACGGCTCCTCGGCGGCCACCGCGATCAACGGCGCGGCGATCTCCCGCCCCCAGTCCAGCGGCACCACCCCGAGCCGGCTGCCGGCCACCCCGGCCGGCGGCGGCGCCACGTGGATCCGCTCCCCCGCCACGATCGCGCCGTCCACCACCTGCCCGCGGTAGGCACCGCCGCCACGGGTGGCCCACCACACGAGCCCCTGCACCGGCACGACCTGCACGCCGACGGTGACCTCCCCGTCCACTTCCAGGGCGATCAGCACCAGCCACCGGCCGTCCCCGCGGACGAACAGCGCCGTCCCGTCGATCGGGTCGATGATCCACCGGCGCCCGTTCCCGCTCGCCGTCTCGCCGTGCTCCTCCCCGAGGATGGCGTCGTCCGGTCGCGCCTCGGTCAGCACGGCCCGGATGGCGTGCTCGACAGCCCGGTCGGCGAGCGTCACCACGGTGCCGTCCTTCTTGGTCTCCCGCGGCAGGTCGGCGATGACCGCGAAGTGGCGGAGCGCCTCGGCGGCGCCGGTCAGTGCGGCCCGCTGGGCCAGTTCGAGATCCGTCTCCACGGATCCATCCTGCCGGGTCGGGGCAGCGGGGTTGCCGGGTGACGCGGTAACGTGGTCGAAAGCTTTGAGTAACAATGCGTACTCCGATACATTCAGCCTGCCCAGACCTTCAGCCCGCCCAGACCCTCGGCCCGCCCCGACCGTTCCGCCGGCCCGGATTCGCCAGCCGGCTCCGACACCTCAGCCAGCGCAGACAGGACATCGCCCGTGAAGCCGGACCGGATCACCAGCGGGGTGGTCTTCACCGTGCCGCCGTCGCTGCCCCGTGGCCGGCACGAGCTGCCCCGCGAGCAGGTGGTCGCCGCGCAGCGGGAACGGATGCTGATCGCCGCCACCGAGCTGCTGGCCGGCGCGGGCTATCGCGGATTCGGGGTCCGGGAGATCTGCGCCCGGGCGGCGGTGTCCCGGGCCGCGTTCTACGAGTGCTTCGCCGACAAGGACGCGTGTGTCGACGCCGCCTACGACCGGTTCATCGCGGTGTTCCTGGAGCGGCTCGGCAGCGAGGACGGCGTGGGCGGCTTCGTCACGTCGTACCTCGAAACCTTGAGCAGCGACCGTGTCGCGGCCCGGGCCTTCCAGGTGGAGATGGACGCCCTCGGGCGGCCGGCGCGGCAGCGCCGCCGGCAGGCCATCGAGCGGCTCGCCCAGCTGATCCGCGACCTGCTCCCCGGTGGCTCGGCGGTGCCGCTCAGCGCCTGCGTCGGTGCGATATACGCGCTGCGGCAGATCGCCTCGGACGCGCTGGACAGTGACGACGATCCCGATCTGCTGGCGCTCGCGCCGGAACTGACGACCTGGTTGACCCGGATGGTGGAGGACCCCGCATGACCCAGACCTGCACCGCGCCGGCGGCTGAGCACGAGCTCCTCGCCGCACTGCGCGCCGATGAGCACCCCTCGTTCGGGGCGATGTTCCTGCACCGGGCGCAGGCGCAGCCCGAGGCGACCGCCTACCTGCGGCCCGGCCCGGACGGCTCCTGGCAGGCGCAGAGCTGGGCGGCGACCGCCACCGCCGTCACCGAGATCGCGGCCGGGCTGCTCGCGCTCGGTCTGCGGCCGGAAGACCGGGTGGCGATCGCGAGCGGCACCCGGGTCGAGTGGATCGAGGCGGACTTCGGCGTGATGTGCGCCGGCGGGGCGACCACCACCGTCTACCCGTCGTCGTCACCGGACGAGGTGGCGCACATCCTCACCGACTCCGGCAGCCGCTTCGCCGTCGCCGAGAACGAGAGCTTCGTCGCCAAGCTGCTCTTCGACGGCACCCCTGTCGAGTGGGTGATCCTGATCGACGGCGTGCCGGGCGACGACCCGCGCGTGCTCACCCTGGCCCAGCTGCGCGAACGCGGCCGGGCCGGCGAGCCCGGCGCTGTCGAGGCGGCGGTGGCCCGGGTCCGGCCCGACGACCTGGCCACGCTGATCTACACCTCCGGCACCACCGGCCTGCCCAAGGGTGTCCGGATCGCCCACCGCGCCTGGGTCTACCAGGGCCTGGCGATCCAGGCGATGGGCATCGTGCAGCCCGACGACCTGGGCTATCTCTGGCTGCCGCTGTCCCACGCGTTCGGCAAGGCGCTGCTGAGCTGTCAGCTCTCGGTCGGGTTCGCGTTCGCTGTGGACGGCGACGTGAGCAAGGTCGTGCAGCGGCTCGGCGAGGTGCGGCCGACGGTGATGCCGGCGGTGCCACGGATCTTCGAAAAGGTCTACGCCGCGGTGAGCGGGGCTACGGGCGTACAGAAAATGCTGTTGGACTGGGCCGTGAGCGTGGCCGGGAAGCGAAAGTCGGGATTGCGGTTCCGCGTCGCGGACCGCCTGGTCCTCGCGAAGATCCGGGCGCGTTTCGGCGGCCGGATGCGGTATTTCATCTCCGGCGCGGCGGGGCTGTCCCCGGACATCGCGCGGTGGTTCGACGCGGTCGGGCTGCCGATCGCCGAGGGTTACGGGCTCACCGAGTCGTCGGCCACGTCGATGTTCAACCGCCCGGACGACCTGGAGTACGGCACTGTCGGCCGCCCGGTGCCCGGGACCGAGGTGCGGATCGCCGAGGACGGGGAGATCCTGCTCAGCGGGCCGGGGCTGATGGACGGTTACCACAATCTGGACTCCAGCGCGACACTGCGGGACGGCTGGCTGCACACCGGCGACATCGGCGAGATCACCGAGCGCGGCTCGCTGCGGATCACCGACCGCAAGAAGGACCTCATCAAGACGTCGAACGGCAAATATGTCGCGCCCCAGGTGATCGAGTCCCGGTTCAAGGCGATCTGCCCGCTCGCCGGGCAATTCGTGGTGCACGGCGAGAAGCGGAAATTCATCACCGCGCTGATCGACCTCGACCCCGACGAGACCCGGAAATGGGCCTCGGCCCACGGCCTCGGCGACGCGACGCACGCCGACATCGCCCGGTCCGCTCCCCTGCGGGAGGCGATTGCGGGGTACGTCGAGCAGCTCAACGCCACGCTCAACTCCTGGGAGACGATCAAGAAGTTCGCCGTGCTGGAGCAGAATCTCGGGGTGGAGAGCGGCGAGCTGACGGCGTCGCTCAAGCTGCGCCGGCGGGTGATCGAGGAGCGCTATCGGCCCCTGCTGGACGATCTCTACGCGTAAGGTCGGACCATGCATCGAAGCCGGTTGTTCGGAGTCCTGATCGACACCCCGGCCGGGGAGGCCGACGCGGCCGTCTCCTTCTGGGCGACCGCGCTCGGCGGCCGGTCCCGGCCGGCGCCGGGTGAGCCGGAGTTCACCGGGATCACCGGCGCGGTCCCCGGCGTGGCGGTGGTGGTGCAGTCGGTCGACGACGCGGCTCGCTACCACATGGACATCGAGACGGACGACGTCGAGGCGGAGACCGCGCGGTTGATCCGGGCGGGGGCGAGCGTGGTCACGGACAACGGCGGTCACAAGATCTTGCGGGCGCCTGGGGGTCACCTGTTGTGCGTGGTGCCGGTGCAGAGTTCCGAGCACCTCTTCGCCACGGATTCCAAGGTTTGGCCCTGATCGGGCTCGACGCGCTTCGCACCCGGGCCGTCTCGACACCGGCCCGGTTCGATCCCGGCTGCCTTGATCCCGGCCCGGTTCGATCGCGGCTGCCTTGACCTTGGCCGATTCGATCCCGGCTGCCTTGACCTCGGCCGGTTCGATCCCGGCTGTCTTGGTCGGGGCCCGATTTGATCTCGGCCCGCCGCGGGCCCGGCTCGCTTTGCCCGGCTGGCCCCGGCCCCGACGGCTACGAGCGCAGGGCCGCGGTGATCGCTCCGTGGTCGTGATAGTCACGCGACTCCACGATCAGCCCGTCCCGGATCCGCAGCACCTGGATGTTCGCCACCCGGAAGCCCGGCCCGGCATAGTCGTACTCCGCCACGATCACCTCCGGATCCGCCGTCTCGTGCACCCGCACGTTCTCCGGGCTGAGCCGGATGGGCATCGACGCCGCCGCAGCGAAGCGCCGGGCCACCTCGTCCCGCCCGCGCAACCGGGTCCGCTGCGGGTCGAACGGCATCACCACCTCGGCATCCGGCGCGTAGAGCTCGCCGAGCGTGTCCCACTCGCCGCGCCCGATACCGCCGGAGAGCCTGGCGAAGACCTCGCGGGGTGTATCCATGGTCCACCTCCGTGCAGAATAGGAGTCTGTACTCCGTTTAAGCATACGGAGTGGTTACTCCGTTTAGGAAGGGGACCGGCGTGCCACGTGCCGACGCACAGCGCAACCGGGCACGGCTGCTGGAGGTCGCCGAGGAGGTCTTCGCCGAGCGAGGCACCACCGTCGCCACCGAGGAGATCGCCCGCGCGGCCGGCGTCGGGATCGGCACCCTGTTCCGGCACTTCCCCACCAAGGAGGCCCTGCTCCAGGCGGTCTATCTGGCTCGCCTGCGCCGCCTCACCGACGACGCCGCCACCTCACCGTCGCTCACCGACTGGATCCGGCACGCCGTCGAACAGTCCCGCGTCAAGAACGCCTTCGCCGAAGCCCTGACCGAAGCCGGCATCGACCCCCGGGGCGCCGCCGCCGAGGTGCACCGCGACCTGCTCGCCGCGATCGACACCATGCTCCGCCGCGACCAGTCGGCCGGCACCGTCCGCCCCGACCTCCAGGTCCCCGACGTCATAGCCCTGCTGGCCGGCGCCTCGCGGGCCGTCGAGGTCTCCCCCACGAGCCAGTCCCAGGTCCTCAACGTCCTCTTCGCCGGCCTCCGGCCCTGACCCCCCAGTCCCCGTCGCAGCCGCAACGCCTTCCCGCCCGCGCCGCACCCCACCTCCGTCTCACCCCTGCCACACCTCGTCTCGCCGTTACCCCGCCTCCCTCTCACCCCTGCCACACCTCGCCTCGCCGTTACCCCGCCTCTCCCTCGCCCCCTCCGGGTGCCGCCCGGCGCGAGCACCCGGGCCACCTCGGCCCAGTTGGTGGGCCCGCTTCGTCGTCACCCGCTCCGCAGATCTCGCCTCACCCACCTCGCCGCGCCTCGTCCCGTCGGCACCGCCACCTGCCCACCCCGCACCACCCGGCTGGCCGTCACGGCCCTATCCCGGCCCGAGACACCACCGTGAGCACCAGCCCGGCAAACCCGGCTGGCCGTGACGGTCCCATCCCAGCCCCGGACACCACCGTCAGCACCAGCCCCGCCCCGGCTGGCCGCCACGGCCCCATCCCAGCCCCGGACACCACCGTCAGCACCAGCCCCGCAAACCCGGCTCGCCGCCACAGCCCCATCCCAGCCCCCGACACCACGTCAGCACGAGCCCCCAACACCCAGCTGGCCGTCACGGCCCCATCCCAGCCCCGGACACCACCGTCAGCACCAGCCCCGCCAACCCGGCTGGCCGTGACGGCCCCATCCCAGCCCCGGACACCACCGTCAGCACCAGCCCCGCCAACCCGGCTGGCCGTGACGGTCCCATCCCAGCCCGGGACACCACCGTGAGCACCAGCCCGAACACCCGGCTGGGCGTCACCGCCCTGTCCAGGGCGGGGACAGGGCCGCAGCGGTGACCCGCTTTCGGCGGTGGCCGCGACGGGACCGCTGCGGGCGTACCGGAAAGCGGCAACCGCAAGCCGCAGCGGACCGCGGGCGGAAAGCGGACCGTGCGAAAAGCGCGGACCGGCGGCGGGCGGTCAGTCGAGGCGGAACAGGTCGCCGGCCTGCGTGGCGGTCAGCAGCCAGCGCAGGTGGGGCTGCGGGTTGCGCAGGTGGCAGGTCGCGTCGCGGGCGCCGGCCACGCTGCGGGCCGCGACCAGCATGCGCAGGCCGGCGGCGTCGCAGAAGTCGACACGGCCGACGTCGATGTGGATGTGGCGGACCGGGGCGCCGAGGCCGAGCAGGTCGTAGACCCGGGTGAGGTCGTAGAGCTGGGTCTGCAGGGCGGTGACCGACATCGCGTCCAGGCTGCCCCACAGTTCGATCATCAGGCGGTCGCCGTGCCGGGCGCCGGCGATCCTGGTGCCCGCGAACGCTGGTTCAGTGCTCATCACGGCACCTCCGGCCGGTTGCGCAGGATCGCCCACACCAGTTTCCCGCCGCGGGCCGGCATCGCCCCCCACGCCGAGGCGGCCGCCCCGACGATCCGCAGGCCCAGGCCGCGGTCGGTGAGCGACGGGCCGAGCGGGCCGGGCACCGGGTCGCGGACCTGCGGCAGCGCCGGGTTCCCGTCGTAGACGGCGAGGTGCAGTGCGGCGGTGGCGCCCTCGCCGCGCGGCGAGGCGATTATCTCGATGTCCGTGCCGGCGTGCTCGGCCGCGTTCACCACCAGCTCGGACGCCACCAGCCGGCCGCGCTCACCGAGGTGCGCCAGGTCCCAGCCCTGGCAGGCGTCGCTGACCAGGGAACGGGCCAGGGTCGCGGCGGCCGGGTCGGGGGGCAGTGCCAGGTGCATCCGATCGATCAGCGGGCGCCGGTGCGCCAGGGCGGTCCGGGCCTGCTGCACCGACGCGTACATGACCAGCCAGTCCCGGGCGCCGAGCCGGCGTAACCGGCGGGCCAGCGGAACCGGGGCCGGCAGGCACACCCCGATCGCGATCGGCGGCTGCATGGCGGCGCCCTGCGCGCACAGGGTCAGCCAGAGCGGGGCGCTGACCGCCCGCGGGTCGTTGAGCCGGTGCAGGTCGACGATCAGGCCGGTCGGGTGCTCAGCCAGGCACTTGTCCAGCACGGTACGGGCCTGCCAGGACAGCTGCCTGTCCCACGGCCCGCACAGGGTCACCTCGATGACGGCGGTGTCCGGATCGATGACAGCCAGCACCGGCTCGGCTGGCGCGCCCGCAGTCCAGTCGATCAGGTGCGGCGAGTCCGTGGCCATGACCCCTTCCCCTGGCGAACGCACTCAGTGTCATCGATGGTGCCGCCGACATTCTTGATTTGTCCCAAAGACACCGTCAACGGGGATTCACCATCCGCGACGACCGCCCGGCAACACGGTCACCCGCTGTCACGGGGTCAGCCGCTCCAGCAGAGCGCGGGCGGCCGGGCCGCGATAGCTCTCCGTCAGCACCTCGGCGAGTTCGTCACGCACCTCCGGATCGGGGTGCTCGGCGAGGAAGGCGAAGTCGGCGACCTCGCCCCGGCCGCCCAGGCTCCAGAGTGCCCAGCGGACCTCGTCCGGGTCGTCGGAGCGCAGGCCGGCCAGCAACTCCGCATAGCCCTGCCGGGCGCCGTCCTCGCCCAGCCGCCGCCGCAGCCGGGCCGCGCCGATCTGGCCGCGGCCCAGACAGCCGGGGCACGCGCAGGGCCGGCGGCCGTGCGCGGCCGGCATGTACCGCCAGCCGGTCACGCGCGGAGCGGGGCGGATGGTGCGCACCTCGCGGGCGGTGACCCGGCGCGGGACGACCACCTCGTAGCCCCGCGGGTCGGGCATGGTCCGCAGGATCGCCACCGCCCGGGCCGCGGTGACCCGCTCGGGTGGCTTGCCGTAGTGCCCGACGTCGACCGGCTCGGAGTCCGGCAGCACGAACGTGACGGCGACGAACTCGCGCGCCCCGCGCCGGCGCAGCTCACGCGCCCACTGGTAGGTGAGCGTGTGCGAGGGCAGCACCGGGAAGCAGTAGACCGGGGCGCCCAGACCGCCGCGGCGCACCGTGGCGGTCAGCCGCGCCGGGGTGAGGTGCACGAAACGGCTCACAAGCCACCCTGGTACGCCAGGACGCCGCGGTTGACAGCGGTGATCGCCTTGCGGGCGGTCTCCTTGACGCCGGGTGAGGCGGCCGACGCCTCCCGGATCTGGCCGAGCAGGTCGAGCACCTGCCGCGCCCAGCGGACGAAGTCACCGGCCGGCATGTCCGCGTCGTAGTTGTGCCCGCTGGCCAGCACCTTGGCCAGCGGCTCACCGCGGGCCCAGCGGAACATCGGCCAGACGAAGCCCGGGTCGGGCTCGCGGGTCAGCGACAGCCCGTGCTCGCTCTCCTCCACGGCGATCTCGGACCACAGCTTGGCGCAGGCGTCGACGGCGCCGCTGATCGGGCCCTTCGGCACCGAGGCACGGTCCTCACCCTCACGGCGCGACTCGTAGAGCACCATGGAGACCGCGGCGGCCAGCTCCTCGGGCTCCAGACCGTCCCAGACGCCCTGCCGCACGCACTCGGCGACCAGCAGGTCGGCCTCCGACCAGATCCGCCCGAGCATCCGGCCGGCCTCGCTCACCTCACCGTCGGCCGACAGGTAGCCGCGCGCGGTCAGCACCGCGCAGACCTGGTCGAACGTACGCGCCAGCGACCCGGTCCGCCCGGCCACCTTGGCCCGCAGCTGGTCGGTGTCGCGCAGCAGCCGGTGCCGGCGCTCGGCCCAGCGGGCGTGGTCCTCCCGCTCCGGGCAGGCGTGGCACGGGTGCTGGCGCATCTGCACCTTGAGCAGGGCGATCTCGGCGTCCTCGCCGGGGCTCGCCTTGCTGCGCCCGGATCGGCGCCGATCCGGGTGCCGGTCCAGCCCGGTCCCGCTGACCTGGGCGGCCAGATCGCGGCGGGCACCCGGGGAACGGTGGTTGAAGTTTTTCGGCACCCGCACGCGGGCCAGCACCTCGATCTCGCCGCCGAAGTCGGCCGGGCTGACCCGGCCGGCCCAGCGGTCCTGGGTGAGCACCAGCGGGCGCGGCTCGCCGAACCCGCCGGCCGCCGGCTCCAGCACCACGGCCAGGCCGGCGCGGCGGCCCTGCGGCACCCGGATCACGTCGCCGATGCGCAGTTTCGCCAGGGAGTCGTTGGCGGCCGAGCGGCGCTGGGCGACACCCTGGCGGGCCAGTGATTTCTCCCGGTCGGCGATGGCCACCCGGATGGCGAAGTACTCGTCGAAGTCGCCGTGGTGGCAGGCGGCGTCCTCCCCGTACGACTGCATGGTGTCGACGTTGCGCTGCACCTGGCGGGCCAGCCCGACCACCGAGCGGTCCGCCTGGAACTGGGCGAACGACGACTCCAGCAGCTCGCGGGATTTCTCCGCGCCGACGGTGCCGACCAGGTTGACCGCCATGTTGTAGGACGGGCGGAACGACGAGCGCAGCGGATACGTGCGGGTGGAGGCGAGACCGGCCACGTGCCGCGGGTCCACCTCGGGGCTCCAGAGCACCACGGCGTGCCCCTCGACGTCGATGCCGCGGCGCCCGGCCCGGCCGGTGAGCTGCGTGTACTCCCCCGGGGTCAGGTCGACGTGCGCCTCGCCGTTGAACTTGACCAGGCGTTCGAGGACGACACAGCGGGCCGGCATGTTGATGCCCAGGGCCAGGGTCTCGGTGGCGAAGACCGCTTTGACCAGCCCGTTGACGAAGCACTCCTCGACCGCCTCCTTGAAGGCGGGCAGCATGCCGGCGTGGTGCGCGGCGATGCCCCGTTCCAGGCCGTCGAGCCACTCCCAGTAACCCAGCACGGACAGGTCCTCGGCCGGGATGGCAGCGACCTTGGCCTGGGCGATCCGGCGGATCTCGGCGCGCTCCTCCGGGCCGGTCAGGCGCAGGCCGGCGCCGAGGCACTGCTGCACGGCGGCGTCGCAACCGGCCCGGCTGAAGATGAACAGGATGGCCGGTAGCAGCCCGGCGCGCTCCAGCCGGTCGACCACCTCGGCGCGCGGCGGCGGCTGCCAGCGGCGGCCGCGGCCGCCGCGCTGGTTCCACCCGCCGGCGCGCTCGCCCAGGTCCAGGCGGCGCTCCATCTCGCGGGTGTAGCGCAGCAGCTCGGGGTGCACGTCGTGTTTGCGGGCCGCGTCGGCGTCGTGGAACAGGTCGAACATCCGGCGGCCGACCAGCATGTGCTGCCAGAGCGGGACCGGCCGGTGCTCGCTGACCACCACCTCGGTCTTGCCCCGGACGGTGACCAGCCAGTCGGCGAACTCCTCGTAGTTGCTGACCGTGGCGGAGAGCGAGACCAGGGTGACCGAGGCCGGGAGGTGGATGATCACCTCTTCCCAGACCGCGCCGCGGAACCGGTCGGCGAGGTAGTGCACCTCGTCCATCACCACGTACGCCAGGTTTTTCAGCTGGGCCGACCCGGAGTAGAGCATGTTGCGCAGGACCTCGGTGGTCATCACCACCACCGGGGCGTCCGCGTTGATCACGTTGTCACCGGTGAGCAGGCCGACCTTGTCCGGGCCGTAGCGCTCGACCAGGTCGTGGAACTTCTGGTTGGACAGCGCCTTGATCGGGGTGGTGTAGAAGCACTTGCGCTCGCCCGAGCGCAGCGCCAGGTGCACGGCGAACTCACCGACGACGGTCTTGCCGGCCCCGGTCGGCGCGCACACCAGCACGCCGTTGCCCCGCTCGACCACCTCACACGCGGCACGCTGGAAGTCGTCGAGGTCGAAGCCGACGTCGAGCATGAAGTCGTCGAGCGCCGGGAACTCGGCGGCTCGCGCCGCCCGCCGCTGGGATGCCGCATACCGTTCGGCGGGACTAGTCATGACCACAGGCTAGTTCGACCGTATGACAATTTGCGACAAGGTATGGGCCGTGGGGACGGTCAAACGGCATCGGTAAGGTGCACGAGTGCCGCATGCCACCGAACCTCCCCAGTCCGCGCGGCTCGTGGAAGCTGTGCTGTTCGACTTCCACGGCACTCTCGCCCAGGTCGAGGATCCGGTCACCTGGGTCGTGGCGGCCGCCGCGGCCTGCGGCGCCGAGCTCGACCGGGCCAAGGCCACGATCCTCGCCGACCGGCTGGTCACCGCCGGGCGGGCCGGTGGCCCGCTGCCGCACCGGGTGCCGCCGCAGCTGGCCGAGCACTGGGCCGACCGGGACCTCTACGCGCACAGCCACCGGGCCGCCTACACCGGGCTGGCCGCGACCGTGCACACCGACGTCGAGGGGCTGGCCGACGCGCTCTACGACCGGCTGCTGAGCGCCGACGGCTGGTTGCCGTACCCGGACACCGAGCCGACGCTGCGCCGCCTGCACCAGGCCGGGATCAAGGTCGCGGTGGTCAGCAACATCGGCTTCGACATCCGCCCGCACTTCGCCCACTGGGGTCTGGACGGGCTCGTCGACGCGTTCGCGCTGAGCTACGAGGTGGGCCGGACCAAGCCGGACCCGGCGATCTTCCTGCGCGCCTGCGGGATGCTGGGCGCCGATCCGGAGCGGACCCTGATGGTGGGTGACACGCCCGCCGACGCGGGCGCGGTCAAGGCCGGCTGTGCCGCCCTGGTGCTGCCGGCCGCCGAGGCCGGCCGCAACAACGGCCTGGGCGCGACGCTCGCGCTGGCCGGTTGCGGGTGAAAGGTCAGACGTAACGGTCGAGCAGGGTGCCGCGGCGCCCCTTGCCCGCGGTCGCCTCGGTGGCCCGCGCGGTGCTGGGCTCGGTGCTGACCGCGGCGTCGGCCATCGCCTTGAGGGCCTGGCGGGCGTTGCCGAAGACCGAGGTCGCCATCGACGTGAGCGAGGACGTGTTACCGGAAACCGAGTTCATCGCCATGCCCTCATGTTCGGCCGTTCCCGGCGAATCTGACGGCCGGGTCAGCGGAGCAACCGAATCGCACCCGGCACAACTTTTATGTCCAGCGGCAGCGGGCCGAGCCGCTCCCCGTCCGCGTACCCGACGATCCCCTCGGCGTGCACCCGCACGTGCCGGGCGCGCCGCACGGTGACCCGCGGATCGGTGACGTGCGTGCCCTGCCGCAGCCGCGGCTTGAGCCGGACCAGGCCGCCGCGTCCGAGCGGACTCGCGTAGATCACGTCGAGCAGCCCGTCGACCGGGTCGGCGGCCGGCAGGATCCGCATGCCGCCGCCGTAACTGGCCGCGTTCCCGACCGCCACCACCTCGGCCGGCACGGTCAGCGTCTCACCGTCGATCTCCAGGGTGTAGCTGCGGGCCCGCAGCCGGGCCAGCTCCAGCATGATCGCCAGGTCGTAGCGGCGCGGGCCGCGCGGCCACCGCATCCGGTTGGCGCGTTCGTTGACCAGGGCGTCGAATCCGGCCGCGAGCACCGCGCAGAACCAGCGTTCCCGCCCGGCCGCGTCGGCCGCCAGGGCGGCATCGATCCGCTGGTCCCGGCCCGCTGCGAGACTCGCGGCGATCCCGGCCGCGGCGTCGAGAGGATTTCCCGGTACGGCGACCGCGCCCGCGAAGTCGTTACCCGTCCCAGCGGGCACCACCCCGAACCCGACCGGCTGCCCGGCGGCGGCCTGCAGCACCCGGTGCACGGTGCCGTCCCCGCCGACCGCGACCAGCGCCACCGCCCCGTCCCCGACCGCCCGGTGGCAGGCCTGCTCGGCGCCGGTCCCGCTACCCGCCTCCAGCAGCCGCACCGGATGCCCGGCAGCGCCCAGCGCCCGCACCACCTCGGGAAGCAGACCGCGGTGCCGGCCACGCCCCGCCCGGGGATTGGCCAGCACCGCGATGAAGTCCCTCGTCACAGCCGCCGAGGGTATCGGCACCCGGAGCGGCTGCGACATCGGGCGTTGCCCGGCACCGGCGCATCGACAGCCCACCATCCTGTTGACAATTAATCCCGGGAGTTCTCATCGATATCACCGCCGCGCCTCGCCTCGGCCACGCGAATACCATTTGCCACCTCCGCGACAACCCCGCACAGATGGACAGCGCGGCGGCGTCCACTTGCTACTGACGAATCGGCGTTATACGTTCTAGGCCGAACATCGACAAGCGGCATTGTCCGCTTGACACGGGGAGGTATTCGATGACATTCAGTCGTCGCCTGGCGGCAGCCGGCGGAGTCGCCACGGTGCTCGTGTTCGGCCTGGCCGCTCCCGCACTGGCACACGACGTCCGCCTGGGCGGCCCCAACGGCTGCGGGGCGACAAAGCTGCAGAGTTGTGGGTATGTGCAGGTCAGGTCCAACCACACCATCGTCGACGCCTGCGACACCAAGCAGGACGGCACCGGCTACGCGGCCACCTACAAGCTCAAGAACGGCACCACGGGGATGGTTTCCGACGGGAACGGCGCCGCGTCCGGATGCGGCATCATCCAGGCCGGAACGTCGAGCAATCCGGTCACCCAGCTGGCCGGCTGCTACTACTTCGGCGGCGCGTGGCTCTGCAACCCGCTGACCGCGGTCTGATCACGCGGTTTCATTACCGGCATTCCATTACGGCCCCGTACCGGCCGTGATGCATTGTTGCCGGCGGCTTTTGCCGCCGGCAACTTCGCATTTACCGGTGTGAATTGAACTGGCACGTCACGCCGACCCCGGAAACACCTGTGGTGCCGGCCGTTCTCCGTGCGGAGCCGGCCGGCACCACGGGTGCGTCACGATCGGATCGTCAGGTCATGTCGTCGAAGCGGCGCTCGATCGGGCGTGGCGTCTCCACCGGGGTGGGCGCCTCGATCGGGGTCGGAGCGGCGATCGGGTCGGACGCGCCGACCGGGACCCGCTCCTCCTCGAGCGTGGAGATCGCGTCGTCGTCGAGGCCCTCGTAGATCTCCTTGCCACGGCCCCGGCGCTTGTCGTTGATGAAGGACACGCCGACAGCCACGAAGTAGAGGGCACTGATGCACGCCGCCAGCAGCGTCATCCCGAACGGACCGGGGTCCGGCGTGGCGATGGCCGCGAACGCGAACGACAGGAACACCACGGCGCGCCACCAGCTGAGCAGCCGGCGGGCCGAGACCACGCCGGTGAAGTTCAGCATCAGCAACAACAGCGGGAACTCGAACGCGACGCCGAACAGCATGAGCATGTTCATCACGAAGCCGACGTACGACGTCAGCTCGAGTTTCGTCGGCTCGCCCAGGACGCCGGCTTCCATGATGAAGCGCAGGCTGTGACCGACCACGAAGTAGGCAAGCACCACGCCGGCGGTGAACAGCGGCATGGCGATGCTGACGAAGACGTACGCCCACTTGCGCTCGTGGCGGTGCAGGCCGGGGGCGACGAAGGCCCACAGCTGGTAGAGCCACACCGGGGACCCGACGACCAGGCCGACCCACAGCGCGATCTTCAGGCGCATGATCAGCTGGTCGGTGACCGCCAGGGAGATGAACTCACAGTGGCCGGTGTTCGGATTGAGCGAACTCGGCAGGACGCAGTAGGGCCGCTTGAGGAGGTCGAACACCCACAGCGAGATGATGAAGCCGACGATCAGGCCGACGACGATGCCGAGGGAGGCGATGAAGAGCCGGTTGCGCAGCTCACGGACGTGCTCGACAAGGGTCATCGAGCCGTCGGACGCCTGCTGGAACTTGCTCGGCCCCTTGTTGCGGCGCAGGCTCAGAGAAGCCATCGTCCCAGATCAGCGGTCGTTGGTGCGCTGCACCGGGTCGACGTAGGGCTGCGCCGGGGGCTGCTGCGGCTGCTGGTAACCCGGCTGCGGCTGCTGGTAACCCTGCGGGGCCTGCTGGTAGCCACCCGGCGGGGGCTGCTGCTGGTAACCCGGCTGCGGCTGGTAACCGGGCTGCTGCACGTCACCCTGCAGCGGCTGGCGCGAGTACTGCGCGTCGGCCTTCTCCGCCAGGTTGTCGTTGTCCTTGCCCTCGTCGACGAGGCCCTTGGTCTCCGCCTTGATGATCCGCAGCGAGCGGCCCAGCGAGCGCGCCGCGTCCGGCAGCCGCTTCGCACCGAACAGCAGCACGAGCACGACGACGAGAAGAATGAGGTGCCATGGCTTGAAGGCGCCGCTCATGGGATGACTCCAGACGGTGGGATCAGGTTGCGGGGTCCATCGTACGTGTCAGTTCCGGCGAAGTGACATGCCGGAACCCGCGAGATTCTTACGCATCGGCTTTACATCCTGGACAACGGGGCGGGAACGGCACAGTTCACTTGCCCAGCCCGGCCTTGATCTGTTCCACCTGCTCCTGCGCCTGCTCGGCACGCTGCTGCAGGCCGAGCACGGTCTGCTCCAGCCTCGCGGCGCCGGCCTGCAGGCGCATCGCCTCATGCTGCCGGCGCTGCAGCTTGCCGGCCGCCCGGCGCAACTCGGACAACCGGCTGAGCAGCCGCACCCCGGCGAAGACCAGCACGACCAGCGCGACCACCACCACGGCGATCCAGACCCACATCAGCACGGCAGCCACCCTATCGGGCCGGGGCCCGGTCCGCCGCACACGACCTAGCTCGGCGCGGCGTACTGGTCCAGGGCCTCGTGGGCGGCGGCGCGGATCTGCTCGACCAGCTCGGGCGGGCCGGCCACCGTCACGTCCGGGCGGCCGACCAGGAAGCGCCGGGCCCAGACCAGGTCGGTGACCCGCATCGTGACCAGCCACTCACCGGGTTCCTTGACCACCTGCTCGACCGGGTAGTACTCGGTGATCCACCGGCCGCCGCGGCCCACCCGCAGGGTGACCAGTGGCAGCTCCGGGCCGGGCCGGAAGACGCCGTCGGTGACGTCGTGCGGTACCGCCTCGACCGGCGGCCGGGACGGCTCGGCGAGCTCGCTGAACGCGTCGATCCGGTCGATCCGGAACAGCCGGGTCGCCTCGGCCCGGCGGCACCACGCCTCCAAATACGCGAACGTGCCAACGGTCAGCATCCGCATCGGGTCCACCACCCGGTCGGTGGTCTCGTCCCGGGCCGCCGTGTAATACGTCAGCCGCAGCGCGTGACCGGAGTCCACCGCGGCGCGCACCTTGGCCAGCTTCTCCTGATTGGCCGGGAGCTTCACGGCCACCGGGGCGTCGGCCAGGTCACCGGCCGCGCTCTCGATCTTGGCGAGGGCCCGCTCGATGGCGTCCCGGGAGCCGATGCCGGGTGTCTCGGCGAGCATCCGCAGCGCCACCACCAGGGCCAGCGCCTCGTCCGGGTTGAGCCGCAGCGGCTTGTCGATGCCGGCGTCGTGGCTGATCGTCACCCGGTCGCCGTCGAACGCCATGTCGATCAGGTCGCCCGGGCCGTAACCGGGCAGCCCGCACACCCAGAGCAGCTCCAGGTCCTCGCGCAGCTGTTTCGGGGTGACGCCCAGGTCGGCGGCCGCCTCGGCGATCAGGATGCCGGGGCGGGCCAGCAGGTACGGCACCAGGTTGAGCAGCCGGCCGAGGCGGTCGGCGGACGGGGTACGCGGCGCGGTCACCGGGCCACCGCCGGAACCTCGTAGCGGGTGACCAGCTCCTTGAGGTGCTGGATCACCGCGTCGCGCAGCTCCGGGGGACCGTCCGCGCGGGCGTCCGGCCCGTACCCGGCGATCCGCGCGGCGAGCCACTCCGGGTCCCCGTACGAAATGGTCAGCCGGTCGCCCTCCGCGCCGGGCACGATCTCGCTGGCCAGCCGGCGCAGACCGGCGGCCCGGCCGGGCCGGACGGTGACCGTGGCACGCCCGGTGCGGGCGATCGGGCCGGAGCTGACCGCCACGTGCTTGATCAGATCGGCGTCCTCGGGCGGGGTGAACGCGCCGGGGCGGCCGGTCGCCTTGACGTCGCCGACGATCCGGGACAGCCGGAAGCAGCGGGCGGCGTCCCGGTCCCGATCGTGGCCCACCACGTACCACCTGCCGCGCCAGCAGACCACACCCCACGGCTCCAGGCGGCGCACGCTGGGCTCGTCGACCTCGGGCACCCGGTACTTGAAGGTGACCGCGCGCCGATCGCGGGCCGCCGAGGTCAGCGGGCCGAAAGCCGGATCGACCGTGACCACCGGCTCCACGCCGAGGGTGGCCTGCGGATCCACCTCGACGCCGGCGGCGCGCAGCTTGGCCAGCCCGGACGACGCGGCGGCGGCCAGCCCGGCGTGCTGCCACAGCCGGGCGGCGATGCCGACGGCCGCGGCCTCGTCCGGTTCGAGCAGGATGTCGGGCAACGCGTACTCCCGCTGGGCGATGCGGTAGCCCGGCTCCTGGTCGAAGATGCTGGCGGTGCCGGTCTCCAGCGGCACGCCGAGCTCGCGCAGCTCGGCCTTGTCCCGCTCGAACTTGCGCTGGAAGGCTTCGTGGTCCCGGGGATCCGAGGGGTCGTGCTCGTAACCGGGCACGGTCAGGGCGATCTGCGCGGCGGTCAGGAACCGTCGCGTGGACAGCAGGCAGATCACCAGGTTCACCAGGCGCTCGGTACGAGTGCGTGACACGACACGAAACCTAGCAGCCCGGGTGTCCCGACCGTTAAACGCGAGCGGCGCGGGGAACGTTGAGCGGCGTGACCGTCGTACCCGAGCCCGAGACCACCCCGGCCGGTCTGCCCGACACCGGGCCGCGCGCCGAGACCGAGAGCGTCGGCACCGTGCTCCTGGCCCTGCTGGCCAACCTGGTGATCGCGGTGGCCAAGCTGGTCGCCGGCCTGATCTCCGGCTCGGCGGCGATGCTCTCCGAGGCCGCCCACTCGCTGGCCGACACGGTGACCGAGGTCTTCCTGTACGTCGCGTTGCGCCGAGGGCAAAAACCGGCGGACGAGGAACACCCGTTCGGGTACGGCAAGGAGAGTTACGTCTGGGCGTTCATCGCCGCCCTGTTCACCTTCGTCGGCGGTGCCGGATTCTCCATCTACCACGGGGTCGCGACCATCGCCGGCGGCACCGGCGCCGGCGAGTACCTGCTCTCCTACCTGGTGCTCGCCGTCTCGTTCGCCGCCGAGGGCGCCTCCTTCCTGAAGGCGCGCCGCCAGGTCCGCGACCAGTCCCGCCGCTGGAACGTCTCGCCGCAACGGTTCCTGCGGCTCACCCCGGACACCACCGTCAAGGCGGTCTTCTTCGAGGACTCGGCGGCCCTGATCGGCCTGCTGCTGGCCGCCGCCGGCCTCGGCCTGACCCAGCTCACCGGCCATGAGCTGTGGGACGGCCTGGCCTCGATCCTGATCGGCTGCCTGCTGCTGGTGGTCGCCTCGGTCCTGGCGCGCAGCAACGTGTCGCTGCTGGTCGGCCGGGCGGTGCCGCGCCGCGTCCACAACCAGATCGCCGCCGACCTGCGGTCCATCCCGGTGGTCACCGCGGTGCCGACACTGCTGACCATGCAGATCGGGCCGGGCGACATCCTGGTCGCCGCCAAGGTCGACTTCGACGACAACGTTCCCGGCAGCGCCATCGAGGCCGCCTCGGACGAGGCCGAGCGCCGGTTGCGGGACCGCTTCCCGGAGATCCGGTACGTCTTCCTGGACCCGACCCGTGGCGAGCCGGGACGCGACCACATCGACGGCGGACTGGACCGATAGGGTCCGCACATGGTGCGCTGGCGGTCGGGGACGGTTCTTTCGGTACGGCGAAGCTGGCGTGGCGCCGTCGAACTGGATGTCACCACCGAGCGGGGGCCGGTTCGCGCGCTCGCGTACCCGGATCTGGTGGGCTCACCGGAACCCGGCGACCGCGTGCTGCTCAACGTCGGCGCCCTCGTGATGGGCCTGGGCACCGGCGGTTACGCGCTGGTGGTGGCCCTGCCCGACCGGTTGCCCGCGGACCCCGCCGACACCGGCACCACCCGCGACTCGGGACACCTGGTCAAGGCGCGTTACACGCCGCTGCAGCCGATCCTGCTCGGGGTCGACGAGGAGGCGTCGCCGCACCGGGCCGTGATGGCGGCCGCCGAGTCGCTCGACGGGATGCCGGTGGTCACCGCCGACCTGCACTCCGCGCTGCCGGCGATCCTGGCCGGCGTGCACGCCGACCGGCCGGACGCCCGGGTCGCCTACGTGATGACCGACGGCGGGGCGCTGCCGGCCTGGTTCTCCCGCACGCTCGACGGGCTGGCCGGGCACCTGGCCGGGACCGTCACCACCGGGCAGGCGTTCGGCGGGGACCTGGAGGCGGGCACCGTGCACACCGGGCTGCTCGCCGCCCGGCACGTGCTGCACGCGGACGTGGCAGTCGTGGCGCAGGGCCCGGGCAACCTGGGGACCGGGACGGCCTGGGGCTTCTCCGGGGTGGCCCTCGGCGAGGCGATCAACGCGGCCGGGGTGCTCGACGGGCGGCCGGTCGGCTCCCTGCGGATCTCCCAGGCGGACGGGCGGGCACGGCACCGCGGGGTGTCACATCACAGCCTGACGGCGTACGGAAAAGTCGCCCTGACCCGCGCGGACCTGCCGGTGCCGGTGGGTCTGGAGGCGGCGCTGGCCGCCGATCTCGATTTCCTGAGCGACCGGCACCGGGTGGTCAGCGTCCCGGTGGACGGCCTCGACGCGGCGCTGCGTGCCTGCCCGGTGCCGCTGTCGACGATGGGCCGCAAACTGGACCAGGACTACGACTACTTCCTGGCCGCGGCCGTGGCCGGCCGGCACGCCGCCGCCCTGCTGGACGCTCGGTAGTTGCCGTAGTGGCGCCGGCGGGCGTCCCGGTCGCCGAGCTGCCTGTCGTAGACGGCCAGTTCATCGAGGGTGCCGGTCTCGGCCGAGGTCAGCGCCCGCCGCCACCTCCGGGTCTCCCCGAGCTGCCGGGTCTGCCCGCCGGACCCCGGTCCCGTCGCTGGCTGCCGGGTTCCTCCGCCGCTCTCGTGCGGAGCGGTCCGGGTGCCACCGCCTAATCCGGGGGAACCCGCCTGCCGATCGGATCTCCGGGGGACGGAGGGCACCGTGACCGCGGCGGAGAAACGCATGGGGGCCTGGTTCGTGTCGTCGCTGCTCGCCCGGATCAGCCTGGGCACCGCCGCGGTGGCGGTGCTCTGGTCGGTGCTGCTCATCCCGTTCGGCTGGACCAGCGCCGTCGTGGTGTCCGGGTCGATGATGCCGGAGATCCGGGCCGGCGACGTGGCGATCGCCAGTCCGATCGACCCCGCGGACGTACGCCCCGGTCAGCCGATCCTGGTCGACAACCCGGCGAAGCCGGGCCGGCTGCTGCTGCACCGCGTGGTGCGCCGCAATCCGGACGGGTCGTTCGTCACCAGGGGCGACGCCAACCGGGTCGACGACTCCCTGCCGGTGCCGCCCGGCTCGGTGCGCGGCCTGCCCCGGCTGCTGGTGCGCTACGTCGGCCTGCCGGTCTACTGGCACGCCCGGGGCGACTACCGCCACCTGACCGTCACCGCCGGCCTGCTCGTGACGCTCGGCCTGCTGGCGGCCAAGCGCCCGGACGAGGACGGCGACGCCGGTCTGCACCGGGCGGGCGGCGGCCACGCCCGATGGCGGCCGGGCCGGCCCGCGGCGCGGCACGTCCGCCGGGCTTAGGCCGTGTTCCGGAGTCCGGCCGCGGTCACCTCGATGCGGTTGCGGCCGTGGTCCTTGGCCAGGTACAGCGCCTTGTCGGCGCGCTGCAGCAGCTCGTCCGAGGTCTCCTCGCCGTCCCAGACGGCCAACCCGGCGGAGAATGTCTGGTCGTGCGGGGTGACCGCCAGCATCCGGGTCAGCGCCGCGTGGGCGCTGGCCGCGTCGACGCCGGGCAGCAGCACCACGAACTCCTCGCCGCCGTAGCGGGCGATCAGGTCCACCGAGCGCAGCGTGCCGTGCCAGGCCGCGCTGGCCGCCTTGAGCAGCCGGTCCCCGGCCGGGTGCCCGAACGTGTCGTTGAACCGCTTGAAGTGGTCCAGGTCGACGATCGCGGCGGCCACCGGCAGGTGATCGCGGCGGGCCCGTTCCAGGGCGCGGGGCACCTCGTCGTTCCAGGCACGGCGGTTCGGCAGGCCGGTCAGCTCGTCGGAGCGGGCCAGGTCGCGTACCCGCTGCGCCTGCCGCTCCACCTCCCGCAGCAGGCCGGCCATCCGGGCCACGACCAGCAGGAACAGCGCGGTCGAGCCGATCGCGATGCTCCAGCCGTCGACCACCCGGCCCTCGTGCACCTGCAGGGCGAGCAGGCCCGGGGCGATCAGGGAGGCGCCGGTCAGCAGCGCCAGCAGGCCGGGGCCGAGCCGGATGGCGGTCTCCTGGGCAGGTTTCGCCAGCTTGACCGCCGCCGGGTCCAGCGCGGCGACGGCGAACAGCGAGAACGCGGCCAGGAACACCGACTCCAGGATCCGGGCGAACCAGGCGGTCTCCTCCAGCGCCAGGCCGGGGGCGCCGAGATTGTCCAGGATCACCCAGGAGCTGTCGCCGAGCAGCAGCGTCCCGAGTGCGCCGGCCACCCACCAGAGCGCGCCGCCGCGGCTGCCGCCACTGCGCAGCAGCCGGGTCATCATGGCGAGCAGCAGCAGGTCACCGATCGGGTAGGCGGTCTGGACCGCGTGCGCCAGCCGGTCCATGTGGCTGACCAGGTTGATCGGGGCGATGATGTAGACCCAGGCGAGCAGCCCGAACCCGGTGGTGATGATCGCCGCGTCGACCATCGCGGTCCAGTTGGCCCACCGGTCGCGGCGGCGGATCAGCAGGGCGATCCCGGCCGCGCAGGCCGGGTACAGGCCGAGGAAGAACGGGTCGGCCGGGGTGGGCAGGTCGACCAGGTTCCAGAGCAGCGCGCAGGACTTGGCGACACCGATGCCGGTGGCGTTGCAGAACACGCCGGCGGCGATCAGGTACCAGGGCAGCCGGTCGCCGGGCTCCTGACGGCGGGCGCCGAGCACGATGGCGGCCGTGGCGAGCCAGCCGATGGCGACCTGCCAGCCGGCCAGCAGCCAGCCGTTGGCCGGCAGGAATTGGTACGCCAGGATCGCGACGGCCGCCGTCATGGCGTATGTCACCTGGGTCTGCCCTCGCCCGATCGTCACCGCACCAGGAGAAGGCCTGCCGGTTGCAGCCGGGGTGCGATCGCGCTGCCGGCCGGTCGCACGTCGGCTCAGTCGCGCCGCCGGGCGAGGGTCACGCCGTCCCGGACCGGCAGCATCACCGCGTCGACCCGCTCGTCGTGTGCGATCCGGTCGTTGAGCTCGGCCATCACCCGGTCGGCCGGCTCGGTGGGGTGCAGGACCCGGCCGCCGCGCAGCACGTTGTCCAGGGCCAGCAGGCCACCGGGGCGCAGCCGGGTGACCAGCTCCTCGTAGTACGCCGGATAACTGATCTTGTCGGCGTCGATGAAGCCGAAGTCGATCACCGGGTCGGCGGGCAGCGCGCGCAGCGTCTCGACGGCGGGCGCCAGCTTCAGCTCGATCCGGTCGTCGACGCCGGCCTTCACCCAGTACTCCCGGGCCACCTTGGTCCACTCGGGAGAGACGTCGCAGCACAGCAGCCGCCCGCCGGGGCGCAGGCCGCGGGCGATGCAGATGGACGAGAAGCCGGTGAAGGTGCCGACCTCCACCGCGTTGCTCGCCCCGGTCAGCCGGACCAGCATGGTGAGCAGGGCGCCCTCGTCCGGGGCGATCTGCATGCCGACATACTCCGGTGGCAGCGCGGCGGCGGTCTCGGCGGCGAGCTCGCGCAGCACCGCGTCCGCGGGGGTGCAGTGCGCCAGCAGGTAGTCGTTGATTCCCGGCCCAAGAATCTCGGTCATACCGCTTAGCCTTCCGCAATCCCGGCGCGGCCGCAGCCCCTCCCGGCCGACTTCCCCGCTTCCGGCCCATGTTCCACAGCCGACCCACCGCGGCCGCCGCGCGCTCGCCCTCGCCCAGCACGGCGGTGCCTCGCGTCGCCCTCGCCCTGCACTGTCGCCCCTCGCGGTCGCCCTCGCCTTGCACGGTCGCCCCTCGCGGTCGCCCTCGCCTTGCACGGTCGCCCCTCGCGGTCGCCCTCGCCCCGCGCGGTCGCCCTGCACGGTCGCGGTCGCCCTCTCAGCGGCCCTCGCCCTCGCCACTAAGGGGCGGGCGGATGCCAGCGTGGGAACCCGCTGGCGGGTGCACTGTGCGGAGGCACGGGACTATCCGGTGGGGTGTCCGAAACCACCCACGGACAATGAAGGGTGGGCTGATCGTCATGGACGCGCAGCGGCCAGATCAGCCCGCCCGGCCCGCGCGGGAGCATGCGATCCGCACCACAGCGGACGCGCGAATATGAATGTCCTGAATTTGATCTTATTTAGTAATGATCAAATAAAGCCACCCGGCCAGAAACAGCGCGAGGATCAGCACCATCAACCAGGTGGGAAAAATCTTGCGACCGGTGCGGGCCGCCTGCACGTCGCGGCGGATGCGCTCCCGGCGACGGTCGGCGCGGCCTCGCGGCGCCGCACCCTCCGGCCTCGGGCCTCGCGGATCGGCTGACTGGCCGGGATGTGACGTTGTCATAGCCCGGCCAGCCTACTCCCGCGTGTCACATGCTGGCGATCAGGCGCTCCACCCGCTCGTCGTAGGCGCGGAACGGGTCCTTGCAGAGGACCGTGCGCTGCGCCTGGTCGTTGAGCTTGAGGTGCACCCAGTCGACGGTGAAGTCGCGGCGTTTCTCCTGGGCGTGCTTGATGAACTCGCCGCGCAGGCGGGCCCGGGTGGTTTGCGGCGGTGTCTCCTTGGCCTCGAAGATCTGCAGGTCGTTGGCGATCCGGTCGACCTGCTTGCGCTTCTCCATCAGCGCGTAGAGGCCGCGGCCGCGGCGGACGTCGTGGTAGGCCAGGTCGAGCTGGGCGATCCGCGGGTGCGACATCGGGATGTCGTGTTTCGCCTGGTAGCGCTCGATGAGCTTGTATTTCGACACCCAGTCGATCTCGCGGGAGACCGGGTCGAGGTCGCCGCTCTCGATGGCGGACAGCACCCGGCCCCACAGCTCGACGACCCGCTTGGCGACCGGGTCACCGCCGCGGCGCTCGACGAACTCGGTGGCCTTCGCCAGGTACTCCTGCTGGATCTCCAGGGCGGAGACCTCTTTGTTGTTCGCCAAGCGGATCTTGCGGCGGCCGGTGACGTCGTGGCTGACCTCGCGGATCGCGCGGATCGGGTTCTCCAGCGACAGGTCGCGCATCACCACGCCGGCCTCGATCATCCGCAGCACGATGTCCGCACTGCCGACCTTGAGCAGGGTGGTGACCTCGTTCATGTTCGAGTCGCCGACGATGACGTGCAGGCGGCGGTACCGCTCCGCGTCGGCGTGCGGCTCGTCGCGGGTGTTGATGATCGGGCGGCTGCGGGTGGTGGCGCTGGAGACGCCCTCCCAGATGTGCTCGGCGCGCTGGGAGAGGCAGAAGACAGCGCCGCGCGGGGTCTGCAACACCTTGCCGGCCCCGCAGATCAGCTGGCGGGTGACCAGGAACGGGATCAGCACGTCGGCGAGACGGCCGAACTCGCCGTGGCGGCTGACCAGGTAATTCTCGTGGCAGCCATAGGAGTTGCCGGCGGAGTCGGTGTTGTTTTTGAACAGATAGATCTCCCCCGCGATGCCCTCGTCGTGCAGACGCTTCTCCGCGTCGACGAGCAGGCCCTCCAGAATCCGCTCGCCGGCCCGGTCGTGGGCGACCAGGTCGGTGACGGAGTCACATTCGGGGGTGGCGTACTCCGGGTGGGAACCGACATCGAGGTAGAGGCGAGCGCCGTTACGAAGGAAGACGTTGCTGCTGCGTCCCCACGACACCACTCGGCGGAACAGGTAGCGGGCCACCTCGTCCGGCGACAGCCGCCGCTGTCCCCGATAGGTGCACGTGACTCCGTACTCGGTCTCGAGGCCGAAAATTCGCCGTTCCATGACAAGACACTAGCCGCACTTCCGGCCTTTCGAAACGGGCGCGGCGGCAAAGCCACGCCCGTTTCGGTGATCAGTTCCCGGTGCCCTTCTCGGTGTCCTCCGAGGCCGCCGACTCGGTCGGCTTCGCGTCGGCCGGCGCGGGCGGCGCCGCGTCGGTCTCACCCAGATCCGCGTCGGGCACCGCGTGGTGCCCGAGCAGGGTGGTCAGCGTGGAATCCGCGATCCGCCGGAAGGTCCGGCCGACCCGGCGCCGGTCCAGCACCGCGACCTCGAGCTGCTTGGCCGCGAGGGTACGGGTCTGCCCGTTCTCCCCGCCCACGCTGCCCAGCGCCTCGGCGGCCAGGGCCAGCGCGGTGGGCAGGTCGGCGGTGACGTCGTGCCGCTCGCGCAGCACCGTGGCGATCGCCTCGGCCTGCCCGCCCATCGCCATGAAACCGGGCTCGTCCAGGGCCGAGCCGTCATACATGATCCGGTAGAGCTCGTCCTGCTCCGGGGTGGCGCCGACCTGCGCGATGCAGATCTCCACCTCGTACGGCTTCTGCGTCTCCGAGAAGATCGCACCGAGCGTCTGGGTGTACGCGTTCGCCAGCGCCCGGCCGGTCACGTCCCGCCGGTCGTAGGTCAGGCCGGTCATGTCCGCCATCCGCACGCCGGCCCGGCGCAGGCTCTCGAACTCGTTGTACCGCCCGACCGCGGCGAAGGCGATCCGGTCGTAGATCTCACTGATCTTGCGAAGGGTGGTGATGTTCTCGGCGACCAGCAGGATGCCGCCCTCGTAAGACAGAACCACGGCCGAGCGGCCGCGGGCGATGCCCTTGCGGGCGTACTCCGAGCGGTCCCGCTGGACCTGCTCGGGTGATGCGTAGAACTGCATGGCCACGGGTGGCTACTCCTTCATCTCGCGCGTGCGGATCAACCGCCCGGGTTCTCCATGCGTCCGGAGACGACCTGCTCGGCCACCGCGGTGATCTCAGCGTCGCTGAGCCGGAGGGTGCCGTTCGCCGTAGCGGTCATCACCACCGGGTAGATCTTGCGGGTGAGGTCCGGGCCGCCGGTCGCGGTGTCGTCGTCAGCGGCGTCGTAGAGCGCCTCCACCGCCAGCCGGATCGCGTCCTCGGTGCTGACGCCCGCCCGGTACTTCTTCTTCAGCGCGGCCTTGGCGAACAGCGAGCCGGAGCCGATCGCCTCGTAACCGGTCTCCTCGTAGAGACCACCGGCCACGTCGAAGCTGAAGATCCGCCCGGCGCGGCCCGGGTCGGCCGGCGACAGGTCGAAGCCGGCGAAGAGCGGGACCACGGCCAGGCCCTGCATCGCCGCACCCAGATTGCCGCGGACCATGGCGGCCAGCCGGTTCGCCTTACCGTCGAGGGACAGCATGGCCCCCTCGGTCTTCTCGTAGTGCTCCAGCTCCACCTGGAACAGCCGGATCAGCTCGATGCCGATCCCGGCCGTACCGGCGATGCCGATCAGCGAATACGAATCGGCGGGGTGCACCTTCTTGATGTCCCGGCTGGCGATCAGGTTGCCCATGGTCGCCCGGCGGTCACCGGCCATGACGACACCCTCGGCGGTCGCGATCGCGACGATCGTGGTGCCGTGCGGGGCGACGTCGCCACCGTTCAGCCCGGGGGGCAGCGGCCGCCGGCCCGGCAGCAGCTCGGGGGCCGCCGCGCTCAGGAACTGCGTGAAGGAGGACGTCCCCGTGTTGAGAAAGATATCCGGTAGACGCCCGGATGGATCAAAACCCGTCGCCACGTGGTTCCTTTCAGGTACGTGATCGCATTGGCGAGGAACACCGGGTCGTCCCGGAACTGTCCCAAGCCGCCGTTGCAGTTGAAGCACAATATCCCGCGCACCCGGCCGGTGCGATGATCGTGATCTACGTGTTGCGGGTCGGGCGCGCCACAGATCGGGCAGACGCCACCCTGGTCCGCCAGCATCCGGTCGAAGTCGGCCTGGCCGATGCCATGGCGGTCCGGCAAGTGATACTCGCGCGTTCCGCCATGGAGCCGCTGCTTCGTTCTCTGCCGCGCGCGTTGTGGCAAGGCTTGCGGTAGCGCCGGTAACCGCCGCTGTCGTCACGACTGCGGGGAAACTCCGCTAGCAGCTTCGTTTCCCCGCAGTCGGGACGATGACAGTGGCCGTCCGGTACAGCGCGGCGCTGTTGGGCCTCTCGGCCAGCCTTCTCCAGCAGACGTTTCGCGTAGCTCGTCTTCGAGCGGGCGTTGAAGCATTCCTCGCAGTAGCTTCCGCGCCCAGTAGGCCGCTTACTGCTGGCACAGAACGGCTCCAACGGTTTCCGCTCTCCGCAGTCGCGACGGCGACGCCGTCCGGCTACATCGTCATTCGAGAGAGGCATGTCCGCTTTAGGGCTTATGCCCTATTGGCCCCCTTTTTGCACGTAACCGCGGACGAATTCCTCTGCGTTTTCCTCGAGGACGGAGTCGATCTCGTCCAGCAGATCGTCCACGTCCTCGGTGATCTCCGCGTGCCGCTCGGCTACCTCGGGGTTGGCCTCAACGGTGACGTCCTCGATCTCCTGGTCGCTGGAGCTGCGCCCGCTCTGCGACTGACCACCTGTGTCTCGGGTTGCCATGGATGTCCCCCTTCTCAGCCACCCGAAGTCCTGCAACATCGGGTACGGAAAACCTACCTCGCGCCTGTGACGAAACGCCCTGCCGCAACGGGTGTTTTATTACCGACTCGTGATCACTTCAAGAAGGTCCTTGGCGCTCTCACAGGTGTCGAAGAGGGCCCCGACGTGCTTCCGGGTGCCCCGCTCCGGCTCCATCATCGGCACCCGCACGAGGGACTCGCGCCCCACATCGAAGATCACCGAGTCCCAGCTGGCGGCGACCACTTCGGAGGCGTACTGCGCGAGGCAGCGGCCGCGGAAGTAGGCCCGGGTGTCCTCCGGCGGTTCGTACATGGCGCGCTGCGTCTCGTCCGGGTCGAGCAGGGTCTTCATCGACCCGCGCGCGACCAGCCGGTGGTAGAGGCCTTTCTCCGGGCGGACGTCGGCGTACTGCAGGTCGACGAGCTGGAGTTTGGGCGAGGACCAGCTGAGGCTCTCCCGCTCCCGGTAGCCCTCCAGCAGCCGCAGTTTGGCCACCCAGTCCAGGGTGTCCGAGCAGAGCATCGGGTCGCGGCCGAGCTTGTCGAGCGCGTCCTCCCACCGGTTGAGCACGTCGGTGGTCTGCTCGTCGACGTCCCCGCCGTATCGCTCGTCGACGAACGCCTTGGCCCGCTCGAAGTACGCCCACTGCAGGTCGAGGGCGGTGAGCCGGCGGCCGTCGCGCAACCGCATCAGGTGTTTGAGGGTGGGGTCGTGGCTGACCGCCTTGAGCTCGCTGACCGGGTCGGCGATGCCGAGCTCGCCGGTGAACACCTTTTCCTCGATCATGTTGAGGACGAGCGCGGTGGTGCCCATCTTCAGATAGGACGCGATCTCGGAGAGGTTGGCGTCGCCGATGATGACGTGCAGCCGGCGGTACTTGTCGGCGTCGGCGTGCGGCTCGTCGCGGGTGTTGATGATCGGTCGTTTGAGGGTGGTCTCCAGTCCGACCTCGACCTCGAAGAAGTCGGCGCGGGAGGAGATCTGGAAGCCGGAGCCGCTGCCGTCCTGGCCGAGGCCGACCCGGCCGACCCCGGTGTAGATCTGCCGGGTGACGAAGAACGGGGTGAGGTGGGCGACGATGTCGGCGAAGGGGGTCTGCCGGCGCATCAGGTAGTTCTCGTGCGAGCCGTAGGACGCGCCCTTGTTGTCGGTGTTGTTCTTGTAGAGCTGGATGCGGTGCGCGCCGGGGATGGTGGCGGCGCGCCGGGACGCCTCGGCCATCACCCGCTCGCCGGCCTTGTCCCACTTGACCACGTCGAGGGGGTTGGTGCACTCGGGGGTGCTGTATTCCGGGTGCGCGTGGTCGACGTAGAGGCGGGCGCCGTTGGTCAGTATCACGTTGGCCAGGCCCAGGTCCTCGTCGGCCAGGGCCTCGGCCGGGTCGTACGCCGCGCCGGAGTAGGTGAACCCGCGGGCGTCGCGCAGCGGGGACTCCTCCTCGTAATCCCAGCGGGCGCGCTGTCCTCGGTTGAGTTCGGGGCGGGCGCCGTAGGCGTTGACCACTTGGGAGGAGGTCACCATCGGGTTGGCGCCGGGCTGACCGGGCACCGAAATGCCGTACTCGACCTCGGTCCCCATAATCCGTCGAACGCTCATGCGACCACCCTGTCCGCCACGAAGCTACGGCTGCTCATGCATCGAGCCTAGACGCTCTCACGTTGCATTCCGAAGCTGCCCGTACTCGGTGTGCCACCTTCCGTGCTGGGAACGGTCGCCGGCGTGTCCGGGCCGAATCGGTCATCCAGGTGTCGCTGGACCCGCCCGCCGAGCCGTTGTCCGGGACGTTCCACGAGGTGGTGGGCCATCCAGGCGACGATCAGGGTGGCCATGACGAAGGCGCAGCCGATGGCTGCCGGGCGGCCCGGCAGTAGTCGCGTGACCACGACGAGCACCGGCATGTGCAAGAGGTACACCGGGAAGCTGACCACGCCGAGCCAGGTGAGGAAGCTCGGCACGGCCCGGTGGCGCAGCAGGAAGGCGACAGCGAAGGTGCCGGCCACCGCTGTCGCGACGGTCCCGCCGCGCAGCAGGTCGGTGCCGGTGAGCAGCCACGAGTTGAGGCCGGCGGCGATCAGGACGAGGGTGAGCGCGGCAGCGGCGGCCCGCCGGTCGATCTGCCGGTGCTGCGCGCGGTAGACGACGGTGCCGGCGAACATCACGGCGAGCATCAGGACGGCGCCGCTGGAGCTTCCGGCGCCGGCCCACTCGGTGGGCTCGCCGTTGAGCAGGGGCAGCAGGACCATGGCGAGACCGGCGGCGCCGGCGATCCGCGCCCGGCCGCGTACGTACCGGAACACGCTGGCGGCCACCACGACGGCCAGCACCGCGGCGGTGAGCCGGCCCCTGGGGAACAGGCCGTCCGGCAGGTCTCGGCCGAGCAGCAGGACGACCAGCGCCAAGCCGCCGGCCCACCAGGCGCTCGAGCGGTGCCGCCGCCACGCGTACAGCCCGGCGACGATCAGGTAGAAGGTCATCTCGTAGGAGAGCGTCCAGAACGGACGGACCACGCCGCGCAGCCCGAGCAGGTCCTGCAGCATGGTGGCGTGACCGAGCACCGACGCGGTGGTGTCGGTGTACAGCGTGCGGTGCAGGCGCTGCCAGCCGGCCGCGGCGAGGAGCAGGCCGAGCCCGATGGTGAGCAGATACGCGGGGTAGATCCGGAAGAGCCGGCCGATCCAGAACCGGCGCAGCGAGCCGTGCCGCTCCAGGGACATCGGGATGACGTATCCGCTGACCAGGAAGAAGAGCAGGACGCCGTACCGGCCGAGGTCGAAGTGCCGGTAGATCGCCATGTGCCGGTCGAGGCCGATCACCTGGGGGCTGAGGTGGAAGAGGGCGACCACCGCGGCGGCGTAGCCGCGGAGCGCGTCGAGCCAGGTCAGGCGGGTACGGGTCACACCCGCTCAACGAGTCATGTCACATCGGGGAACTCGCCACCGCCGCCTCGCCGGCCTCCACCGGCCGGGCGGGTGCCGGCACCGTCACCGGCCGGCGCCAGGCGTCCGGGCCGAGCCTGGCGTCCACCCACTGCTGCACCCGGCGGCCCAGGTTCTGCCCGGGCTGCTCGACGTACCGGTAGGACAGCCAGGCCCCGCCGAGCGTGAGGATCCCGAAGGCCACCGAGAAGGCGGCCCGGCCCAGCAGGTTGTCCAGGGCGCTCTCCGGCGCGACGTGCTGCAGGCCGTGCAGGATGACGCTGTGCAGCAGGTACAGCGAGTAGCTGACGGCGCCGAGCCAGACCAGCACCGCCGGCACGCGCCGCTCGCGCAGGGCGAATCCGATCGCGAAGGTGATCACGACCGCCGCGGTGGTGGCGCACCACTTGATCAGCTCGTATCTGCCGCCGACCGACAGCCAGGTGGTCAGCGCGACCCCGGCGGCGACCAGGGCCAGCACCGGGACCGCGGCCCACCGGCTCAGCTGCCCGTGCTGCGCCCGGTAGATGACCGTCCCGGCGAACATCACCGCCAGCATGAACGTGGCCTGCCAGGACGAGTTGGCGATGCCGTACTTCGTGCTGTGGCCGTTGAGCAGCGGCAGCGCCACGAAGCAGAGCCCGAGCAGCCCGGCGGGCAGCACCAGCCATCGGCGGCCGGACACGTACGCCAGCAGGCTCACCCCGACCAGCAGCGCCAGCAGCACGGCCAGGTACCGCCGGTCGCCCACCGTCGCCCCGAGCAGGTTCTTGGGCAGCCCGGTGCCGCCCACCGCCGCGACGAGGATCAGGCCGGCCGCCCACCACGCGCTGAACCGGTGCAGGCCCCAGACGAACAGGCCGGCCACGATCAGGTAGAACGTCATCTCGAAGGACAGCGTCCAGAACGGGCGGACCAGGCTGCGCGCGCCGACGAACTCCTGCAGCATCGTGGCGTGCCCGAGCAGCCCGGCCGTCGACTCCCTGGCCAGCGAGCGCGGGAAGGTGAAGACACCGGCCGCGATGAGCGCCACGAACAGCGCGACGCTGATCAGGTACGCCGGGTAGATCCGGAAGAGCCGGCCGATCCAGAACTTGCGCGGGGAGCCGTGCCGTTCCAGGGACATCGGGATGACGTAGCCGCTGACCAGGAAGAACAGCAGGACGCCGTACTTGCCCATGTCGAAGTAGCGGCCCATGACGGCGTGGTTCTCGGCGCCGATCGCGATGGGGCTGAGGTGGAACAGCACGACCACCAGTGCGGCGAAACCCCGGAGCGCGTCCAGCCAAGCGAGGCGCGGCTTGATGATCACTGAACTCATAGCCGGGTCACAGTAACCGGGGGCGGGTGATTTCTCACCTACCCCCGGTTATCTCTTTTGGGCTACAAGTGGGGGACTACAGGTACTGGCCGGTGTTCGACGCGGTCTCGATCGACCGGCCGGCCTCGGCGCCCTTGCCACCGGAGACGAGCGTGCGGATGTAGACGATCCGCTCGCCCTTCTTGCCGGAGATCCGGGCCCAGTCGTCCGGGTTGGTGGTGTTCGGCAGGTCCTCGTTCTCCCGGAACTCGTCGACGCAGCTGTCCAGCAGGTGCTGGAGTCGCAGGCCCTTGGTCCCGGAGGTGAGGAACTCCTTGATCGCCATCTTCTTGCCGCGGTCGACGATGTTCTGGATCATCGCGCCGGAGTTGAAGTCCTTGAAGTACAGGACCTCCTTGTCACCGTTGGCGTAGGTGACCTCGAGGAAGCGGTTCTCCTCGGACTCCGTGTACATCCGCAGCACGACCGCCTCGATCATCGCGGCGACCGTGGCATCCCGGTTCCCCTCGTGCTCGCCGAGGTCGTCCTCGGAGAGCGGCAGGTCGGGAAGGATGTACTTGGCGAAGATGTCCTTCGCCGCCTCGGCGTCCGGCCGCTCGATCTTGATCTTCACGTCGAGACGGCCGGGGCGCAGGATGGCCGGGTCGATCATGTCTTCCCGGTTCGACGCGCCGATGACGATCACGTTCTCCAGGCCCTCGACGCCGTCGATCTCGCTGAGCAGCTGGGGAACGATGGTGTTCTCCACGTCGGAGGAGACACCGGAGCCACGGGTCCGGAAGATCGAGTCCATCTCGTCGAAGAACACGATCACCGGGGTGCCCTCGCCGGCCTTCTCCCGGGCCCGCTGGAAGACCAGGCGGATGTGCCGCTCGGTCTCACCCACGTACTTGTTGAGCAGCTCGGGGCCCTTGATGTTGAGGAAGTAGCTGGTGTGCTTCTCCTCGCCACGCCGCTCGGCGATCTTCTTGGCCAGCGAGTTGGCCACCGCCTTGGCGATCAGGGTCTTGCCACAGCCGGGCGGGCCGTAGAGCAGGATGCCCTTCGGCGGGCGCAGCTGGTGCTCCCGGAACAGGTCGGCGTGCAGGAAGGGCAGCTCCACCGCGTCGCGGATCTGCTCGATCTGCGAGTGCAGGCCACCGATGTCGGTGTAGTCGACGTCGGGAACCTCCTCCAGCACGAGCTCTTCGACCTCGCTCTTGGGGATCCTCTCGTACGCGTACGCCGACCGCGGCTCGATCATGAGCGAGTCACCGGCGCGCAGCTTGGTGATCTCCAGTGAGTCGGCGAGGAAGACGATGCGCTCCTCGTCGGCGTGCGAGACCACCAGGGCCCGGTCACTGGGGCCGCCGGACGGGTTGTCCAGGACCTCCTTGAGCAGGACCACCTCGCCGGTGCGCTCGAACCCGAACGCGTCGACGACGTTGAGCGCGTCGTTCAGCAGGACCTCCTGGCCCCGCTGGAGCTCGTCGACAGCGAGCGACGGCGAAACCGCCACCCGAAGCTTGCGGCCGCCGGTGAAGACATCCACCGTGCCGTCCTCGTGGGCCGACAGGAAAACGCCGTAGCCGCTGGGCGGCTGGGCGAGCCGGTCAATCTCTTCCTTGAGAGTGACGATCTGGGCCCGGGCTTCCTTCAGGGTCGCCACGAGCCGCTCGTTGTTCTCGGTCACTCGGGCCAGCTGCGCCTGCGTTGCCGCGAGCCGTTCCTCAAGCTGCCGGACGTGTCGGGGGCTCTCGGTCAACTTCCTCCGCACCAGAGCGAGTTCCTCTTGCAGGAACGCGACCTGACTGGAGAGATCGTTGGCCTCTTTCTCCCATCGTGCGGCGCGGGAGTCCGCTTCGTCGCTACGTGCCACGTCCCACCTCCCCGGGGGGCTCGAACGTCTTGAACCAACACTAGCTGTTGCGGAGCAGTTTTCATCCCATGCAACACCCTCGTCACTGAGTCTTGATCGATTGGTGCCACCGCCGATGAGCCGGTCGGGCAGGGTTCGGGTACCGTCGGGCGCAACCGGTTGTGGGAGGTAGGAGTGTCATCAGACACTGATGAGCTGCAGGTCTGGATCGATCAGGACTTGTGCACCGGTGACGGACTCTGCGTCCAATACGCTCCGGAAGTCTTCGAACTGGACATCGACGGACTCGCGTACGTCAAGAACGATTCGGGCGAGTTGCTCCAAAATCCGGGCATACGCGCCTTCGTACCGAAAAATTTGGTCCTCGAAGTCATCGACTCCGCGAAGGAGTGCCCGGGCGACTGCATCCACGTCGTCCGCACCGCCGACGACGTGGAAGTGGCCGGGCCCGAGGCCTAGAGGGTCGGACGGCCCACCAGGGACGCGACGACCCGGGAGAACTCCTCCAGGCGGGCGATCTGCCCGGGTCCGCCGTCGTCCAGGGTCTTGCCGAACCGCAGGGCGTCGTGGCGCAGCGGCGCCCGCCCCTCCTCCTCGGCCAGCCCGGGCGGCGGCACCGCGTCGTCCACCGAGCTGAGCAGCAGGTAGACGTCGATGCTGTCGACCCGGGCCTGCCCGCTGGAGGTCCGGGTGAGCCGCCGCCGGCAGCCCACCTCGGTGATCGTGGAGAGCGGCACCACCCGCAGCGACGAGGTCATCGAGCCGGCCGGGCCGTCGCCGGGCGCCACGTCCTCGCCGTGCCACAGCACCAGGCGGCTGCCGTCGCAGACGACGACCTCCTGCCAGACGCCGTTCACCTCGTTGACGAAGCGCTCCAGGGTGAAGCAGAGCACCGAGGCGCCGCGGAGCACCCCGAACAGGGCCTCCAGGGCGACCTCGGGATCACGCAGGTAGGCGCGGGCCGCCGAGTCCAGGTCCGGGTAGGGCGACCAGTCCGGGAACACCGCCGGCATCTCGTTGCTGCCGCCGAACGGCGGAGAACTCATCGCGCCCACTCCTTGTCCTCCTATCGACGCCTTACCGGAAAGTACCGGACTTGACGGGCGCGGTCACTCCCCGGTGGCGACGTCCTGCTCCTCGTGTGCCGCGTGCAGCGCCTCCCGGGCGGCCTTGCGCAGCGCGTACGCCTCGGCGCCCTTGCTCGGCTTGCGCCGGCGCGGCGGCGCGGTCACCCCCGGCGCCAGCTTGCGCGACGACACCAGGAACGCGGTGTGCGCGATCATCCGGTGGTCCGGGCGGACCGCCAGGCCGTCGGCGTGCCAGTCCCGGATCAGCGACTCCCAGGCCCGCGGCTCGGTCCAGCCGCCCCGCTCGCGCAGCGCCTCGACCAGCTCGGACAGCTGCGGGGTGGTGGCCACGTAGCCGATGAACACGCCGCCGGGGATCAGCGACCGCTCGACCATGTCGAGTGCCTCCCACGGGGTCAGCATGTCCAGCACGATCCGGTCGAAACCGCCGATCTCGTTGCCGGCGACGTCGCCCTCGTGCAGGTGCCAGGCCGGGTGCGGGCCGCCGAAGAACGCCTCCACGTTCTTGCGGGCGATCGCCGCGAAGTCCGGGCGCAGCTCGTAGCTGTGCACCTCGCCGGTCTCACCGACGGCGCGCAGCAGCGAGCAGGTCAGCGCGCCGGAGCCGGCGCCCGCCTCGAGCACCTTGGCGCCCGGGAAGACGTCGCCCATCGCGACGATCTGCGCCGCGTCCTTCGGGTAGATCACCTGCGCGCCGCGCGGCATGGACAGCACGTAGTCGCTGAGCAGCGGGCGCAGCGCGAGGTACTGCGTGCCGCTGGTGGCGGTGATCACGCTGCCGTCCGGCAGGCCGATGAGCGCGTCGTGCTCCAGCGCGCCGCGGTGGGTGTGGAACGCCTTGCCGGGCTCCAGCACGATCGTGTGCATCCGCCCCTTGGGGTCGGTGAGCTGGACGCGGTCACCCGGACGGAACGGGCCGCGATGGGCCGGCACCTGCTCGTCGACGGCGGTGGCGGGGGTCGTGGTCACTAACTCTTCTCTCAGTTCTTCCAGGTCGCTCAGGTCCGTTGCGCCCGCCGCGGTTCGAGCACGGCCGCGACGTCGGCGACCCGCAGGACGCCGATCACATCCTCGCCTGCGGTCACCAGGTACTGCGCACCCGGGTGGGCCTGCAACGCCCGGACCACCTGCTCACCGGTGAGTCCCACCGGCAGGCTGGTCAGCGCGTCACGGGACCGGGCGACGCTCTCCACGCTCACCCAGGGCCGCCGGTCGACCGGCACCCGCTCGGCGGCGACCGGATCGACCAGAGCGGTGAGGCTACCCGCCGAGTCGGTGACACCGAGCATCACGTCCGGCCGCGGGTCCTCGGAACGGCGCCGCTGCGCCTCGCCGAGCGGCGTGCCGGCCGGCACCGACAGCAGCGGACGGGCCAGCACGCCGAGGTCGATCAGCGGGAACCGGCCGGTCATCCGGCCCAGCCGGATCGACTGGCCGGCGCCGTGCCACAGGGTCATCGTGACGAGCAACACGAACAGCATCCCGAAGATGGTCAGCAGCCCGAACTGGAAGAGCACCAGCACCGTCACCGCGGTCCCGAAGGCCAGCGCCCGGCCGGCGTAACCGGCCACCACCGTGGCCCGGTTCCGGTCCTTGAGCAGCGCCCACATCGCCGCGCGCAGCGCCCGGCCGCCGTCCAGCGGCAGCCCGGGAAGCACGTTGAAGACCGCGACCAGCACGTTGCTGACCGCCAGCTGGAACGCGATCTGCCCGAGCACGGTGTCCTCCGGCAGGGCGAACGCGGCACCGGTCGCCACCGCGCCGAGCACCAGCGAGACGGCCGGCCCGGCCAGCGAGACCAGGGCGTCCACCCGCGGGGTGGGCGCCTCGCGGTCCATCTCGGTCCAGCCGCTGAGCAGCTCCAGGGTGATCCGGCGCACGCCGATGCCGTTGTGCCGGGCGGTCAGCGCGTGCCCGAGCTCGTGCAGCAGCACCGAGCCGAGCAGGCAGGCCACGAAGCCGAGCCCGACCAGATAGGCCCACGGCTGCCGCAGGCCCAGCTCGGCGCGCGCGTAGTTGCCGTAGACCACCGTGACCAGGATCGCCAGGAGCAGCATCGAGGCGCTCGCGTACACCGGGATGCCCAGCACCCGCACCACCGGCCGGCCGTCGGGTGGCACCGGCGGATTGCGGGGCGCGCTCTCCTCCATTCGCATGATGCTACGGACGAACCCGGATCCTTGCGGATCACGCATGCCCCGGCGTGATCCACAGGGCAGGCGGTGTCGTGCGGAATTCGTCGTACCCCTGCCCTAGCCTGGCTGGCATGACGGCACAGACGGTGTTCCCGCCCCCACAGCCCCGCCCCGGCGGTCCGGCCTCCCCGGCGACCTCCGCCGGGCGTCCGGGTCTGGCCGACCGGCCGTCCGGTCCGTCGCTGTCACCGTCACGCGCCGCCGACTTCAAGACCTGCCCGCTGCTGTTCCGCTTCCGCACCATCGACAAGCTGCCCGAGCAGCCCTCCGCCGACCAGGTCCGCGGCACCCTGGTGCACGCGGTCCTGGAGCGCCTGTTCGACCTGCCCGCCGCCGAGCGCACGCCGGAGGCCGCGGCCGCCCTGGTCACTCCGGAGTGGGAGCGGCTGGTCAGCCACGAGCCGGCGCTGGCCGCCCTGTTCGCCGCCGAGTCCGGGCCGATCGGCCCCATCATGGGTACGGTTTCCGCACCGCCCGCCTCCGACGGCACACCCCCCGGCCCGCCGTCGCCGGGCCCCTCCGAGCCGGTCGCCGACCCGGCCGGTGTGGGACACGCCACGGAGGCCGTCCGGGATCCGGCGGCGGTGGCCGCGGAGGCCGACGCCATGGGCCAGCTCGCCCTGATCGACGCACCGGCCGGCGCCGCCGAGGCCGCCCGGCTGGCCGCCTTCCTGGGCAGCGCCCGCGACCTGCTCGGCGGTTACTTCGCGGTCGAGGACCCGCAGCGTCTGGAGCCCGCCGAGCGGGAGACCCTGATCTCCACGATGATCGACGACGAGCTGCTGATCCGCGGCTACATCGACCGCCTCGACGTCTCCCCGGCCGGCGACCTGCGCGTCGTCGACTACAAGACCGGCGGCGCCCCGCGCGAGGCCTTCGAGGGCCGCGCCCTGTTCCAGCTGAAGTTCTACGCTCTGGTCCTCTGGCGCACCCGCGGCGTGGTCCCCCGAGTCCTGCGCCTGCTCTACCTCAAGGACGCCGAGGTCCTCGACTACAGCCCGGAGGCCGCCGAGCTGGAGCGTTTCGAGCGCACCCTGGTCGCTCTCTCCCAGGCCGTCGAGCGAGCCAAACGCGACCGCGAGTTCCGCCCCAAGCCGAGCCGTCTCTGCGGCTGGTGCAACCACCAGGCCCTCTGCCCCGAGTTCGGCGGCACCCCACCCCCGTTCCCGGAGTCCCCCACCGCCGGTCTCCCCGCCGACTCCGAACCCGACCGCCTCGCCACCCCCCACCAGGACAACCTCGTTGCCTGACCACCCGTCCCCATCCGTTTGCCGGCTCAGGGCCGCCGACCACGCCCGGCCGGCCGCTCGTCGGCACCGGCCTGCCGAGCACGCACTACCGGCAGGCCCGGCCAGCACCGGCCGCTCGACCCGCACCGCCGACACCGCACCACTGGCACCGCCAGCCCAAGCCGCCCCCAGCCGCCCGGCGCTCCGGACTACATCGCGGGAGCCGGCGAAATACCCCGGCCATCGGGTTGCACTCCGGCGAGGCAGGTGCCGGCGGTGAGGCCGATTCGGTTGCTGCTCGCGGACGCTTCGCCCCTGCAGCGTGCCGGGCTCCGGGCGGTACTGGCCGAGGCCGGGGCCCACGGCGGACCCGAGCTGGTGATCGCGGGCGAGACCGGCGACGGCGGGGAAGCCGTCGAGCTGGCCCGGCGCCTGCTGCCGGATGTGCTCGTCACCGACGTCGCGTTGCCCAGGATGGACGGCGCCGCGGTGGCCCGCGCGGTGATCGCGGCGCGGCTGCCGGTGCGGGTGCTGGTCCTGACCGCGCACGACAGCGACGATCAGCTGATCGAGCTGATCAGCGCCGGCGCGACCGGCTATCTCTGCAAGGACGCGCCCCAGGAGGAGCTGGTCGCCGCGATCCGCGTGGTCGCCGCCGGTGGTGCCGTGATCACCCCGCAGGTGCTCGCCCGGGTGCTGCCTCGCTTCGCCGCGATCCTGCCCACACCGGACGACACCGCCGTCACCGCCGACCTGCGATCATTGACCGGCCGCGAACGCGAAGTGCTGATCCACGTCGCCCGCGGCCACACCAACGCCGAGATCGCCGAAGCCCTTCAGGTCAGCGAGACCACCGTCAAAACCCACGTCGGCCACATGCTGGCCAAACTCCGCCTCCGCGACCGCACCCAGGCGGTGGTTCTCGCCTACGAGATCGGACTGGTCAAACCTGGTTCCTGACCCAGCACGCCTGCCCCGCGCGGCCGGCGCGATCGCCGCTTCGTCCCCGCACCTGCCCGGAGAGCGAGCCGCGGCCACCCCGGTTCGAGCAGTGAACCAGACCCGGCACCACCGGTCCGGCGGGAGACGGACGGAGCCGGGGCGGGATGCGCATGACGCCCGATACATGCCCGGAAAGCGCGAGCCGCGCACGCCAGGATCGGAGCTGCGGGCCAGGCGGGCCGGCGACGGTTCCGGCCGGGGTTCGAGGCGGGCCGCAGGTCAGGCCAGGGACGGGTCGGGCCGCAAGTCAGGCCGCGGATCGGATCGGATCGGGTCGGGCCGCGGGGCGGGTCGGACTGCGGGTCGGGCCGCGGATCGGGTCGGGCCGCGGATCGGATCGGGTCGCGGGCGGGCGGGGGACGGGCGGAGCCGGGCGCAGGCGGCAGGAACGGCCGGGACAGCGACGGCAGGAGGTGGCGGACGGCCAGGATCGACGACATCACGCGGCGATCCGGTCGGTGGCGCGGTGGATGCGGATGTCGCCGCTGGCGGTACGGACTCGCAGGTCGAGCATGGGGGCACCGGCAGGCGGGGCGGAGTCGCCGTGGGCGGCCAGGTCGGTGATGCTGCGACCGCCCACGGTGTTCAGGTCGAGCCAGACGCCGGTCCCGGGGGCCACGCCGACCGTGACGTCACCGGAGGCGGTACGGACGCGGGACTTGCCCTGGCACAGCGACCCGACCGCGACGCGCCCGCTGGCGGTGCCGGCGTTCAGTGAACCGCCGACCGAGGCGACCTCGATGTCACCACTCGCCGTGGCGGCCGTGACGTCACCGGTGACGTCACCGATACGGATCCGGCCGGAGGCGGTCTTCACCGACGCGGAACCACCCACCCGGCCGACCGACAGGTCGCCGCTGGCGCCGCCCAGCCGCAGGTCACCGAAGAGCTCGGCGATGTGGCCGTCGGCGGACGCCAGCCGCAGCTGCACGTCGCGGTAACTGCCGGTGGCGCGCACGTCGGCGGCGGCGCTCTCGCCGGTCAGCGTGCTGCCGACCGGAACCTGGATGCTGATCCGCAGCGCCGGGGTGCGGCGCCACCGCCAGCGGTCGCCGTGCGGGGCGCTGACCAGCAGGGTGCCGCCGTCCAGGAGCACCCGGGTGTTCTCCGCGGCCTGCTGGGCACCCGGGCTGTCGCTCAACGGCACGACCTCCACCCGGATGGTCTCGTTGTGCCCCGCGTCGATCTCCACGCTGCCGGACATGGCGCGCAGCGCGACGGTGACCGGCTGGGAGTACTCGAACTCATACATCATGATTTTTCCTCCAAAGAGGCATCGAAGGGTAAGGCGAGTCGCCGGGGTCAGCCCGAAGCCGAAGGGCCGACAACGGCGCGGCGAGTCGGCCCCGAAGGCAGAGGTCCGGCAACGGGCCCGGTGGGCCGGCCCCGAAGGCGAAGGGGGCTGGCTGCGGGCCACGGTGGTGCAGGCCGGAAGGCAGAGGGCTGACGAACGGGGTGACAGCGAGGCCGCCGGATCAGGCCTGGAAGTAGCCGGTGACGCGCTTGGCCGACACGGCGGCGCCGAACCCGGGTGGCGGCGACCCGGCCGGTTGCGGGTTGACCGCCGACGTGACCGCTCGGACCAGCCACGCGTTGACCGAGATCCCCTCGGCCGCGGCGGTCTGCTCGACCTGCGTCTTCAGCGCCTCCGGCATGCGCAGGGTGAGCCGGGCCAGGTCTCCCCCGTCGACCGGGACAGGTGGCGGCGGCGCCGAGGGCTCCGCGGCGGCGAGCTGGGTGACGACCAGGTCCGCCTCCCGGCCGCGCAGGCGCACCTCGACGGTGGCGTCGGTGAGCCGGGTGGTGATCTCCGCGGCGGCGTCGGAGAGCGCTTCCAGCAGCGCCAGCCGTGCGGACGGTTCCAGTGAGTTGCTCAGGAGCTCCGCGGCGCGGGCGGTGTCCGGACCGCCCGGCGCGGCCACGGCCGCGAGGTCGGAGCGTAACCCTTCGAGGTACGGCGTCAGGTCCATGACTCCACTATGACGTCATAGGTGACGTCACGCAAGCCCTCACTGATGTCATTTAGCCGTCATCATGCGACGAGGGCAAGGGACGAGGTGACGCGGCGTCGCCCGGCCCAGGGCGTACCGGAAAGGGGTCGACTAGCGCAGAGCGGCCAGGAACTTGACATCGACCCCAGCCAGCGACGACCTCAGGTGGATGCCGTCAGTTGACGGCAGGGTGACGTCGGACGGCACCGCGAGCACCACCGCCCCGGCCGCCACCGCGCTGGCCACCCCGCTCGGCGAGTCCTCGATCGCCACGCAGTCGCCGATCGGCACGCCGAGCAGGCCGGCCGCGGTCAGATAGGGCTCCGGGTCGGGTTTCGGCCGGGCCACCTCGTCGCCGCAGACCAGGACGTCGAAATTCTCCGCGCCGAGGGTCTTGAGCGCGACCTCGGCGAGCCGCCGCCCGGTCGAGGTGACCAGCGCCGTCGGCAGCCCCGCCGCCCGCACCTCGTGCAGCAGCTCACGGGCGCCGGGACGCCAGGTCAGGCCGTCGGCGAACAGCTCGGCGACGCGGTCGGTGAGCCAGTCGACGTCGGGCTGGTACGGCCGGTCGGGCTGCCCCATGTCGTCGCGGAAGAGGGCCATGCTGACCGGCATGCTGGTGCCGACCATGGCCAGCCGGGCCCGGGTGGACAGCCGCCCGCCGGCCCGGGCCGCAAGGTCCTCCAGGGCGACGCCCCAGAGTTTCTCGCTGTCGACCAGCGTGCCGTCCATGTCGAATAGCACCGCTGCGGGTGGTGTCGCGCTCAGCGGAATCTCCCCAAGTCAGACGTGAGCCGGACGCCCATTCTGCGTCCTCACCGCACCACCGAACCGACCAGTGTTCCGCAGCTCACAACGCCCGATCGGGGCTCACAGATCACAGGACCGCAGCGAGTCCCGGTAGCCGTTGGCGAACGCGTTGACCCGCATCTCCGGCGACCCGTGCGATCCCTCGGCGAACCACGGCTGCCCCGGCGCGTCACCGACCGATTTCAGTCCCTCGGCCAGTTCGTCGGTGTCGCCCTTGTCCAGCCGCAGCTGCCGGGCCCGCGCCTGGTCCCCGATGAACGCCCCCGCCATGCAGTCCGCCTGCAACTCCTGCTGGATGGTGAACTCCTTCTGGATGCCGAGCCGCGCCTGGATGCCGTGCGCGTACTCGTGGCCGAGCAGGTAGTACAGGAACGCGTCGCCGATCTGCCGGAACACCCCGAACGCCCAGTTCACGTCGTAGGCGATGAAGTCCCCGCGGGAGCAGTAGGCGGCGTTGTTCAGCGGCAGCGGCTCGTCGCCGCAGGACACCTCGCCGGCCCGCTCGTACGGAACCAGCTCCCGCACCGGCTCGAACTGGTCACCGGACTTCGCGAACACCCGGGTCCAGTACTGCTCGGCGACCCGCTGAGCCGCGTCGATGTCGGCGGCGAACTCCTCGGGCGTGTCGGTGCCGTCGAGGTCGACGGACCCGGTGGCCCGCGGGGTCGACCGGCGCGTCACCGGATCGTCGTCGGCGGAAGGCAGCGCGCCGCAGCCCACCAGCAGCAACAACACCAGGACGGCGGCGATCCGAGCGGACATGCGTCCTCCTCCAGCGGGGGGTACTCCACGGTAGACGCGAGTGCCCAGAACCCGCCGTCGTGAAAACGTCATGACGGCGTACCGGAAAACGCACCGACCGGAAGCCGGAGCGGGCCGCGAGCGATCGAAAGACGTCTTAGCACTCAGGGGCAACCCTGAGGGTGCCTAAGTGGCCTCCCCCAGCGAAATCTCAGCGTCGGGCTACTCCACGCGACGGACGCCGGGCGGCCGATCCGCCGACAGACTGAGCGGGCCGGCCGGGGCAACCGTGCCCCGGCCGGACCATGACTCAGGGGGAGAACGACGGTGACTGCGACGAATGCCGGCGGGCAGGTGGCGGCGCGCGCGGACGAGATCTGGAAGGTCTACGGCAGCGGCGAGGCGCGGGTGACCGCGCTGGCCGGGGTGAGTGCCGAGTTCGGCCGGGGCCGGTTCACGGCGATCATGGGGCCGTCCGGCAGCGGCAAGTCGACGCTGATGCACTGCCTCGCCGGGCTGGACACGGTCGACAAGGGCACCGTGCACGTGGGCGGCACCGAGATCAGCAAGCTCGGCGACAAGGCGCTGACCCGGCTGCGCCGCGACCGGATCGGTTTCATCTTCCAGCAGTTCAACCTGCTGCCGACGCTGAGCGCCGCGGAGAACATCCGGCTGCCGCTGGACATCGCCGGCCGCAAGCCGGACCCGCGATGGTGGGACGTCGTGATCGACACGGTCGGCCTGCGGGACCGGCTCGGGCACCGGCCCAGCCAGCTCTCCGGCGGCCAGCAGCAGCGCGTGGCCTGCGCCCGGGCGCTGATGGGCCGCCCCGACGTGATCTTCGCGGACGAGCCGACCGGCAACCTGGACTCGCGCTCCGGCGCCGAGGTGCTGAACTTCCTGCGGTCCTCGGTCCGCGAGCACGGCCAGACCATCGTGATGGTCACCCACGACCCGGTCGCCGCCAGTTACGCCGACCGGGTGGTCTTCCTGGCCGACGGCAGCATCGTCGACGAGCTGCACGAGCCGACCGCGGAGACCGTGCTGGACACCATGAAGCGCCTGGACAAGCACGGCGACCCGGTGATGCTCTGATGCTGCGCGCCACGCTGAAAAGCCTGCTCGCCCGCAAGCTGCGACTGATCCTTTCCGGACTCGCCGTCGTGCTGGGCGTGATGTTCGTGTCCGGCTCCTTCGTGGTCACCGACACCCTCAACCGCACCTTCGACTCGATCTTCGCGGACGCGTTCGCGGCGACCGACGTGTCGGTCAGCGCGAAGCCCAAGGTCGCGGTCAGCGAGATGGACGGCGAGGAGGTCGCCGCGCCGCTTCCGGCGGCGACCGTCGACAAGATCAAAACCCTTGCCGGCGTACGGTCGGCAACCGGCCGGGTGGACGCCGACGGCGCCCGGGTGATCGGCAGCGACGGCAAGGTCCTCACCTCACAGGGTCCGCCCCGGCTCGGTGGGAACTGGACCGGCACCGACAACCTGATGGAGTTGCGCGAGGGCCGCGGCCCGACGGCGGACGACGAGATCGCCGTCAACGCGAACACCGCCAAGCTGGCCGGCTTCAAGGTCGGCGACCGGGTCGGCGTGCTGACCCTGGAGCCGAAGAAGACGTTCACCCTGGTCGGCATCTGGGGCTACACCGGCAACCGGGACAGCATCGGCGGCGTGCAGGAGGTCGCCTTCACCACCCCGGTGGCGCAGAAGCTGATGCTCGGCGCGCCCGGCTCGTACTCGACGGTCGTGGTGCAGGCCGCCGACGGCGTCAGCCCTGCGGAGTTGCGTGATCGCGTCGCCGCCGCCCTGGGCCCCGACTATGTCGTGAAGACCGGCAAGCAGCTGGCCGACGAGAGCTCGTCGAGCATCAAGGAGGGGCTGAGCTTCTTCAACCAGATCCTGCTCGGCTTCGCCGGGGTGGCGCTGTTCGTCGGGATCTTCCTGATCCTCAACACCTTCTCGATCATCGTGGCCCAGCGGACCCGGGAACTGGCCCTGCTGCGCGCGATGGGCGCCAGCCGTCGTCAGGTGATCGGCTCGGTGCTGGTCGAGGCGGTCGCGATCGGCCTGGTCGCGGCGGTGCTCGGACTGGCCGCCGGGGTCGGCGCGGGCGCCGGGCTGGCCGCCCTGTTCGGCAAGTTCGCCGACGTGGACCTGGCCTCGATCGGCGTGCCGCCGGCCGCGATCATCAGCGCCTTCCTGGTCGGCCTGGTGGTGACGGTGGTCGCCGCGGTGCTGCCCGCGCTGCGCGCCTCGCGGATCGCCCCGATCGCCGCGATGCAGGAGGTGAGCATCCCGGACCGGCCGCTCACCAAGCTCAGCGTCGCCGGCGCCCTGGTGCTCTCGGCCGGCGCCGCCGCCCTGGGTGTCGGCCTGTTCGCCGACGCCGGCGACGCCACGCTGTGGCTGATCCTCGGTGGCGTGCTGGTCTCGTTCATCGGCGTCGCGCTGCTCACCCCGCTGATCAGCAAACCGGTGATCGGGCTGCTCGGCCGGCTCTTCGCCTGGTCGCTGCCGGGCCGGCTGGGCCGGCTCAACTCGGGCCGCAACCCGCGCCGGACGGCGATCACCGCGGCCGCCCTGATGATCGGGATCGCCCTGGTGACCGGCGTGACGGTGGTGATGGACTCGGCGAAGAGCAGCCTCAAGGCGGAGGCCACCTCGATCCTCAAGGCCGAGATCATGATCAGCGGGGATCAAAACGGGTCCCGGCCGCCGACGTACGACCCGGCGGTCATCGACAAGACCAAGACGATTCCCGGGGTACGCGCGGCGGCCGGGCTCTACCAGGACCTGGTGCTCGCGGACGGCAAGCGGGAGTACGCCAGTGCCACCGACGACTTCACCGGGCTGACCGAGGCGTACCGGACGACCGGGGCGGCCGCGGCGCTGACCACCCTCGGACCGGACCAGATCGCCGTCGGGGAGCCCAACGCCAAGGAGCACGGCTGGCAGACCGGTTCCCAGGTGACGATCCAGGCGTCGCGCGGGAAGCCGCACACATACACGATCGCCGCTGTCTATCCGGACGACGCGCTGCCCGGCAACCTGTTCCTGCCGCAGCAGGCGATCAAGGACTTCGGTATCCCGCAGCCGACCTTCGGTTTCGTCCGGCTCGACGACGGCGTCGCCGTCTCGTCCGTGCTGCCGCAGGTCAAGGCGCTGCTGGCGGACAGCCCCGAGGTGGCCGCCACCGACTCGGCGACCTTCGTGGACCAGCAGGCGGCGCAGTTCGACCAGATCATCACGATGATCCAGATCCTGCTCGGGCTGGCCATCCTGATCGCGGTCCTCGGCGTGGTCAACACCCTGGCGCTGTCGGTCCTGGAACGCACCCGCGAGCTGGGACTGCTGCGCGCGGTCGGCCTCGGCCGGGCGCAGACCATGCGGATGATCACCGTGGAGGCGGTGGTGATCTCGGTGTTCGGCGCGCTGCTCGGCGTCGTGGTCGGCGCCGGCATGGGGTCAGCGGTCACCCGGGCCCTGAAGGACGACGGGATCACCCAGATCGTGCTGCCCTGGGGCCGGATGGGCACCTACCTGGTGCTGGCCGCGATCGTCGGGGTGGTGGCGGCGGTGGTCCCGGCCATCCGGGCCGCGCGGCTCAACGTCCTGGGCGCCATCGCGCACGACTGAGGCCGGTGGCGGTGGCGGGCCGGTCTCCCGGCCCGCCACCGCTCATCCCAGGATCTTGTCGAGCTTGGTGAAGCTGCTTCCCCAGCCCTCGCGCGCCCCGCCCGCCATCGCGGCCGGGAACGGGCTCTGAGTCAGCACCAGCCGGGTGCGACCGCCCTCCTCGTCGAAGAACTCGATGCGCATCCGCAGCGTGTCCGCCCCGAAGTCCGGGATGTGGCGGACGTCCTCCTCGCCGACCAGCAACTCGTTCTCCACCACCTCGACGAACGTCGCGTTCACCGGCGAGCTCATCGACGGGTCGGCGTCGTTGACCATGGTGAACTTCTGCCTTCCGCCCGGGCGCGGGTCGATGTCGATCGAGTCCCGCGGCACCGACCAGCCCACCGGGCCGAACCAGGCGGCCAGCTGGTCCGGGTCGACGAAGGCGCGATAGACCAGCTCACGGGGGGCGTCGAAGACTCGGGTGATGACGAGATCGGTCATGGCTTCTCCTCCTGCAGGCGCTTGAGATGGGCGTCCAGGCGCGCGAAATTCTCGTCCCAGAACCGGCGGTAGCGCTCCATCCACGCGGTCGCCTCGCGCAGCGGACCGGCCTCCAGGCGACTGGAACGCCACTGGGCGGACCGGCTGCGCGAGATCAGACCGGCGTTCTCCAGCACCTTCAGATGCCGGGAGATCGCCGGGAGGCTGATCTCGAACGGCTCGGCCAGCTCCGTCACTGTCGCCTCGCCCTCGGCGAGCCGAGCCAGGATGGCCCGGCGCGTCGGATCGGCCAGGGCTGCGAAGATCACGCTGAGCCGGTCGGTCATTTAACCCTCCCGTTAATTAACGGAGCGGTTAAGACCATAGCCGCGCCGGCGGCGCGCGTCAAACCTTGGACGGGATGCGGCGGTGCAGCTCCGCCAGGAGGACGTCCGGACCCGGCGACATCAGGCCGACATCCACGACGTACGACGTCTCGCCGCCCCGCCGGCGCACCCGCGGCGCCAGCCCGCGCCCGTCGAGCACCTGCGCGTAGTCCATACCGATCGGCGTCACCACCAGCTCGGTGAACGGCCCCCACCCGTGCAGCGCCACCGAGGCGATCCCGGACCAGGGCAGATGCACCGGCTTGCGGCCGGTCGCGGCGAAGTCGATGCCGTGCACCGAGGTGTGCAGCCAGCCCAGCCGCTGGTACAGCGCCAGCAGCACCAGGGCCGACACGATCACCGGGACGATCAGCGCCACCTCGGCGCAGACCACGATGTCCGCGGCGTCCAGCCGGGCCCCGAACACCACGGCGAAGAGCAGGTAGACGGCGATCATCGCGGTCCACGCGGCGGCCACCACCCAGAGGACTGTCACATAGAACATGGCGCGCGGCTGCATGAAGCTGACGGTGTCATCGGCCGGCCCGAGCACCTGATCCACGTGGCTGGTCATAACGGAATTATCCGATCGGGCGACCGTCCGGTCCGGGGGAATCGACGGATACCCCCGAGGCGCCTATCCGGAATATGCGAATCTGACAGAAACGAGACGTTCGGCCGAGGCGGTTCCCCGCTCGGCGAATCTCCGGCGCGGCCCCCGGGTGGGTTCTCCGGGCCGCACGTAGGCTGTGTCTCATGACTGAGTTCGACGGCCTTCCGCTGCTCCGCTCCCCCGTGGCCATCGCCGCCTTCGAGGGCTGGAACGATGCTGCGGACGCTTCCACCGCGGCCGTGGAACACCTCGAGCAGGTCTGGGAGGCCCGTGAGGTCACCAGCATCGATCCCGAGGACTTCTACGACTTCCAGGTGAGCCGCCCCACGATCACGATGGCCGAGGGCGAGACCCGCAAGATCGAGTGGCCGACCACCCGGTTCACCGTGGCCAGCCCGCCCGGCAGCGACCGGGACGTGGTGCTGATCCGCGGCATCGAGCCGAGCATGCGGTGGCGCACGTTCTGCGAGTCGGTCCTGGAGATCTGCCACAGCCTCGAGGTCAATCGGATCGTGCTGCTCGGTGCGCTGCTCGCCGACGTGCCCTACACCCGCCCACTGCCGATCAGCGGCAGCGCCTCGGACCGGGACATCGCCGAGAAGTACAACGTCGTCCCGACCCGCTACGACGGCCCGACCGGCATCGTCGGGGTGCTGCAGGAGGCCGCCACCCGGGCCGAGCTGGACGCGCTGTCGTTCTGGGTGCACGTCCCGCACTACGCCAACAACCCGCCCTGCCCGAAAGCGACGCTGGCCCTGCTCAGCCGGATCGAGGACGTGCTCGACCTGCCGGTGCCAATGGCCGACCTGGCGGAGCAGGCGGACGAGTGGGAAAAGCGGGTGCGGGTGGCCGCCGAGCAGGACTCCGAGCTCGGGGACTACGTGCGGGAGCTGGAGGAGCGGGCCGGGGATGCGGGGATCCAGCCGCTGACCGGGGACGAGATCGCCAGCGAGTTCGAGAAGTACCTTCGTCGGCGGGGTGGGTCGGCCGGTCCCACCGCCGGCTCCTGGTAACGGTTCGGCGGGCTGCGGTGGGCGGTTGCGCCCACCGCGGCTTCCGGCTTCTCGTCCGTCGCGGGTTGTAGCATCTCGGCCGTCCTTTTGCCCGTCGCGGCGTTCAGCCTTCTCGCCCGTCGCCGCGTTCAGCCTTCTCGCTTGTCGCGGCGTTCAGCCTTCTCGCTCCTCGCGGCGTTCAGCTGCAGTATGGCCCTTAGGCGACTGCGGTCACCCGTGGACAGATGGAACAGCGTGCAGGCCGGACGCGACATCTCGGCCGACCGGCCAGCGATTCGCGGCCCAGCCGACGTGACCTGCTGATTCTCATTTCCGGCTGCGCGGCTCCGGCCATCAAGATCCGATTCCGCGTCTTCGAAGAATGGCACTGTCGCGGCGGCGCCGAGATTCCGGCAAATTCCGGGATCTCCGATGAGTCCGCGTCCGTTTGGCCGGAAAAGTTGCCATTCCCGGCTCTCGCCGCGACACCCCGAGTCCCACTGATTACGCGCCGAAATGCCTGGTCATGCGCTTGCCAGGCGGCTCCCGGCGGCGTACTCGTGAGTGAATGGCCTGCTATCAGCTATAAGGCTTTCAGAGGCCTAGCGGACAGATGACACGCGCCCCCATACTGAACGCAGGTTAGGCAGGGGGTCATATACGAAAAGGCGACACCCAGTAGCCGCTGGGTGCCGCCCAAGGCCTCTTGTCCGCATGCGGAGGGAGGTCCCGTTGTCCGCCATCTTTCTGCACCTCTCCTCGGCGTGCAAGCCCCGCCGCGCATCTGCGCGGCAGGGTGCGAGCGGGAAGGGAGGGAGTGAGTTGCCGGTCTTCTATCGGGGGCCGCGGGCGGTGATCACCCACAGCGTCGTCGAGGTGCCACGCCCCGCCCTGCGCCGTTTCAACGTGGCGGAACTGGTGGATGTCCACATCGTCCGGCACGACCCCGGCCCGGCCGAGGTCGGACAGCGGGTGATCGGGGTGTCCGCGCTGGTGGCGGCCACGGTCGCAGTGCCGGTGATCGGTCCGGTCTCAATGGTCCTGACTGCCGTGGTGCTCAGCGGGCTGTCGCTCTACGCGGCGGTCTGCCTGCGCGGGCAGGCTGGCAGGCGCTGGTGGCAGGTCCGCGCCGGCTACCGCGGCGAGGTAGTGGAGATCTTCGCCTCCAGAAATCAGGGTGAGTTCGAGGGCTTCTGCCGGGGCCTCGTGCGCTGCCTGGAGTACCGCGGTCAGTGACGGTCCTGCCGGTGATCGTCTTGCCGGCCGGCCCCCGCTGGAGCGTAGCGGCCGGTGATGCTCTCACCGGCCTGGCCCTCCTACCGGAGCGCTACGGTCGGTGATGGTCTTGCCGGCACGGGCCTCCTACTGAAGTGTTGCGGCCGGTGATGGTTTCGCCGGGTCTGACCCATCCACCGCCGTAACCCGCCCGGCGCGGCGCTTGCCGCGCCTGACCATCTCCCGGACCACGGCCGGCCGGGGAGACCGATGGGAGCCGCATGTGCGGCATGCGGCTCCGCCTTCGGCTCGGCTTCATGCTCGGGCTTCGGCTCGGCTTCATGCTCGGGCTTCGGCTCGGCTTCATGCTCGGGTTTGACCAGGGAAAACACGCCGCCCAACCCACTCGATGTCCGAAATGTCCGGGCGAGTATTGTGTGGGACGCTGGAAGCGGCAGCACTAACTGCCGTATGGCAGGTGGATCCGATTTGCCCAGGTGCAAGGTTCGCTCCAGGCCGGGGCTTCCGACGGGATGGGAGCGGGCACGGACGAGATGGAGTCGGTGCGCGACGAGTTGCCGGCCGTCGCCAGGCGGCGAGTTCGCCTTGCCCTCCGCGCCGCGCGGGACCACGCGGGGCTGAGCCAGTCCGAGGTGGCACAGCGGCTCGGCTGGTCGCTCTCCAAGCTGCAGCGCATCGAGCTCGGCGAGGTGACCATCACGCCGACCGACCTGCGCGCGGCCCTCGGGCTCTACGGTGTCGCCGACGGCGAGCACACTGCCGCCCTGCTCGACGACGCCCGGGCCGCTCGGCGCGAGCGGTATTGGACGGCTCAGGAGCACCGGGAGTACCTTCCGCCCGGCCTGCTCCAGTTGATGCAGTTCGAGCTGCGGGCCACTGTCATCCGCGACTATCAGATCGCCCTGATGCCGGGGGTGCTGCAGACGCCGGCGTCGGCCGAGGCGCACCTCGGCTGGTTCGACGAGAGCCTCACCGAGGACCAGCGGCGGGTCCGCCACGAGGTGCGGCTGCGACGCCGGCGGGCCGTCATCGAGCAGGAGAATTCGCCGGAGTACCGCGTGCTCCTCGACGAGTCGATCCTCTGGCGCGCGGTCGGCGGCCAGCTCACCGCCGCCGACCAGTTCGACGACCTGGCGCGTACCGCACAACGCCGTAACGTGCAGGTCCGCGTCCTGCCGATGGACGTCGGCACGATGATGAGCGCCTCCGGCGCCTTCGTGGTCCTCGACCTCAGTGACGACCCGCAGGACGCGGTCCTCTACCAGGAGGGCTATCTCTGGGACCAGCTGGTGCAGGACCTCGACCAGGTCCGCTACCACCGAGCGATCTTCGAACGGTTCTGGAGCAAGGCACTCGACGAGGACGCCAGCCAGGCGCTGATTCTGGCCCGCGCCTACGACCTGCGCGCGAGGATCGCAAGAGCGGCCTCCGCGCCCGATGGGGTTAGTTGAACCGAGGAGAGGGAGAAATGGCCGAGACCACAATGAGGTGGGAGCGCAGCACGTTCTGCGCGAGCGGATCGTGCGTGGAAGTGGCGGCGATCGGTCCCGACATCGCGGTGCGGGACAGCAAGAACATCGATCAGCCGTACCTGAGATTTTCCCGCACCGACTGGAACGCCTTCCTGGACCGCATCGCCACCGGCGCCGCGATGCCCACCTGACTCGTCACGTCATTCGTCACACCGGAAGCCGGCCGCCCGTCACAGAGCGGCCGGCTTCTCTCATGTCCGCGCTGCCCGCGCTGCCCGCGCTGCCCGCGCTGCCCGCCCTGCCCGCCCTGTCCGCCCTGTCCGCGCTGCGCGCCCTGCCCGCCCTGTCCGCCCTGCCCGCCCTGTCCGCCCTGTCCGCCCTGTCCGCCCTGTCCGCGCTGCGCGCCCTGCCCGCCCTGTCCGCCCTGTCCGCCCTGTCCGCCCTGTCCGCGCTGCCCGCGCTGCCCGCCCTGTCCGCCCTGTCCGCCCTGCCCGCCCTGCCCGCGCTGCGCGCCCTGCCCGCCCTGTCCGCCCTGTCCGCGCTGCCCGCGCTGCCCGCCCTGCCCGCCCTGCCCGCCCTGCCCGCCCTGCCCGCCCTGCCCGCCCTGTCCGCCCTGTCCGCGCTGCCCGCCCTGTCCGCGCTGCCCGCCCTGCCCGCCCTGTCCGCGCTGCCCGCCCTGCCCGCCCTGTCCGCGCTGCCCCCCAAGTCCCGAATATCGAGCAACCAGCGCCGGGATACAGCAACGCCCAGCCATAAGGTCCACCTGCTGCCGTGCGGCTGCCAAGAACGCAACCATCCCACCGGCGCTATTGCGTCAAACCCATCCACGCGAATACGTGCCGGCATCCCGCACTGCCCTCCCACAAGGGGCGCGAGTTCGTCGCGTATTTCCGAGCCCTCCCCCGCGTGTCGACTCGCCGATTCACACCGCCTAACGCATCCTAGGAACCTAGCTAGACATCCGTTCCCCTTTGACGTGTCGCGAGCGCCAAAGAGATCGACGGCCACCGCCCGCGAACGGTGGCCGTCCTTCAAGGCCGGCGCACCGCGGAGCAGTCGCTGGTCGACGGCGTCCGCTCCGCAGTGCGACGGCCACCCGGAACGGCTTCCGTACCGCGAACGGCGGCCGTCCGGAATGGCTTCCGCGCCGCGAGCGGTAGCCGATTGGAACGGGCTTCCGCCCCGCGAGCGGCAGCTGGTCGGATCGGCTCCCGCCTCGCGAGCGGTAGCCGATTGGAACGGCCTCCGCCCCGCGAGCGGCAGCTGGCCGGAACGGCTTTCACGAGCGGTGGCCGTCCGGACCCGCTTCCCGCCACGGGCGGTAGCTGGCCGGAACGGCTTCCGCCCCGCGAGCGGTAGCCGGTGAACGGGTCACCGCCACGCGGGGCGGTGACCGAAAACGGTCGCCGCGCCGCGAGCGGCGGTTGCTGGAGGGGGTCCGTAATGACGATCAATCCGGGCGCTGCCGAGTTCCCGCACCGGCAGATCGCAGCTCAACTACGCGAACGCGTCCGCCGCGGCGACTGGCAGCCGGGCGAGCGCCTTCCGTCCATCCCGGCCATCGCCGAGACCTTCGGCGTAGCCAAGCAGACGGTGCAACGTGCCGTCGACCAGCTCCGGGTCGAAGGCGTACTGATCACCAAACCCGGCTCCGGAACCTACGTCCGCGGCACCCGCCGCCGTCTCAACCGCCTCTCCCGCGGCCGCTACGGTGCCCACCGCGGCTACCACGCCGACCTCGCCGCCCGTTACCGCCAGCAGTTGGTCGGCGTCAGCCGAGAGGCTGCCCCGTCCGAGGTCGCCGACGCCTTCGGGGTCCGTGACGGCACCGAACTGCTGGTCCGTCGACACATCGTGCGCACCGACGAAGCCACCGTGGAGGTGGGTGCGTCATGGTTCCGGGTCACCGATGCCAGCGGCACCAGCCTGGAGCGCCCGGAAGCGTTCGGCCGGCCGTTGTATCAGGAGGCCGAGGACGTGCTCGGCCGCCGCTACACTTCGGCGACAGACACGATCACCGCTCGGCAGCCCAGCCGCGAGGAGGCGGAGATCCTGCAGATCCGCCCGGACACTCCTGTCCTGCACCTCCTTCACGTCGCCTTCGACGAAACCCGTAAGCCGATCGAAGTCGCTCAAGCCACCTGGCCGGGCCCGATGACCACGCTGACCGAGGAATACCGCATCCCGTCCCCCTCTCCTGACCCCGACCCTGACCCGGGCCTGGCCCTGGCCTGACCGCAAACCCGAAATCACCGGTCGTCAGTGGACTCTGCGACGCGCGAGCGTCCCCGGCGATTGCCGCTACCGTTTCGACGAGCAAGACGCCCTCCTTCGGCGAAGGTTCGTATCGGCACGCATCAAGGCTCGCCCGACGGCCATGGCCAGAGCATCTCCTGAAAGTTATAAAAAGAACCCCTACTTTCGACGGGTGCGGCGGCGTCAGGGCGCGACCTAGGCTCGCCGCATGCTCTTCCGTCTGCTGGTTCCCGATCCCGGCAGCCCCCGGGCCGCCGCTCGGGACCGGCTCGCCGACGTCATAGCGATCGTCGTCGCGCTGCTCTACGGCTCGACGATGATGTTGCTCGGCGACACCCGCCAGCCAGGTGCCGCGATCCCCTGGCAGCTCGATCTCACGATCGGTGTGGCCGGCGCCGGAGCCCTGCTGGTGCGGCGCCGATGGCCTCTCGCGCTGGTCATCGCGCTGCTCCCGTTCGGAGCCGTCTCCGTGGCGGTCACCGGGCCGATCCTGGTGGCGCTGTTCAGCGCGGCGATCCGGCTGAGGCTGCCGCTGCTGCTGGGCCTCGGCGCGGTCAACGTGCTCACCAGCGGCGTCTATTACCTGCTACAGCAGCATCCGGCCTTCGACGTCTGGGTGGATTACCTGGTCCGCTTCCTGGTCACGGCGGCGGCCCTGGGTTGGGGCCAGTTCGTGCAGGCCTATCGTCGGCTCACCACCTCGCTGCGGGAGCACGCCGCGCGGCTGGAGGCGGAGCAGCACCTGCGTGAGGAGCAGGCCCGGCTCGCCGAGCGAGCCCGGATCGCCCGCGAGATGCATGACGTGCTGGCCCACCGGATGTCGCTGATCAGCCTGCACGCCGGAGCGCTCGAGGTGCGTGACACGCTGCGGCCGGAGGAGCTGACGGTCGCGGCGGGCGCGATCCGGACCAGCGCGCACGAGGCCCTCGAGGAGTTGCGGGCGGTGGTCGGGGTGCCGCGAGGACGCCCCGAGCCACCACAGCCGGGGCTCGCCGACATCGACGACCTGGTGGCGAGCGTGCGGGCGGCCGGGATGGTGGTCGGGTTCGACAGCGCGGTGCCGGTCGACGGACCACCGGTGGTGCTCGGCCGGACGGCCTATCGGATCGTCCAGGAGGGCCTTACCAACGCCCGCAAGCACGGATCGGAGCCGACGGCCGCGGTGCGCATGGAAGGCGGCGCAGGCCACGGCCTGCGGATCACCATCAGCAACCCCATTTCCGGTACGCCCATCGCCGCCTCCTCCAGTGCCGGCCTCGGTCTGGTCGGGATCGGCGAACGGGTAGCGCTGGCTGGTGGCGACTTCCGCTACGGATCCCACGACGGCGTCTTCCGACTAGAGGCGGAGCTGCCATGGCCGGCATGACCACACACGACGAGGCTCAACTCGCCGACCGAATCAGCACAGCCGGACCCAGCACCCGCGAAGCCGGCAGGTCCAGAGCAAGCACCGGAGAAGCGAACACCTTGAGGTCCGGCATCGACGAGGCCAACATGACGGGATCTGGTCCCGACGGAACGACCAGGCTTGGACTCAATGGCGAGACCAACCCGCCCGCGCCGAACACTGGCGAAGCCAACGCGGCCGAGCCCGAGATCGGCGGTGCCAACGGGCTCGGAGCTGGCAGCAACGGAGCCGGCATGGCTCTGGGCGACGAGGGGGCGGCCTTGGGCGAGGCGACGGTTGATCGGCCTGTCCGGCTGGCGATTGTGGATGACGATCCGCTGGTGCGGGCCGGATTGCGCATCCTGGTGGGCGGGTCGCCGGAGATCGAGGTGGTGGCTGAGGCCGGTGACGGTGACGAGGCGATGCGGGTTGCCGACGCGCACTGGCCGGACGTGATGCTGATGGACATCCGGATGCCGCGGGTGGACGGGCTGGTCGCTACCCGGCGGATCCGGCAGAGGTCGAAAGCACCGCAGGTGATCGTGCTGACCACGTTCGACGCGGACGAGTATGTGCTGGAGGCGCTGCGCGGCGGGGCCAGTGGGTTCCTGCTCAAGGACACGCCGCCGCGGGAGATTCTGGCAGCGGTGCGGACGGTCGCCGCAGGCAAGGCGATCCTCTCCCCTACGGCGATCCGGCGGTTGATCGACCACGTGGCGGATCCGGCCGCCGGCACTCGCCGGGCACGGGCGCGTACCCGGCTGGCCGCTCTCAGCGAGCGAGAGACAGAGGTGGGGATGCTGGTCGGGCGCGGCTACTCGAATGCCGAGATCGCCTCCGAGCTGGGCATGGGCATCCCGACGGTGAAAGGTCACGTGTCCCGGCTGCTGACCAAGCTCGACCTGAACAACCGGGTCCAGATCGCCCTGCTGGTGCACGACGCGGAACTGCTCGGCGGCGCGATCGCTGCGACCGACGCCCGATCGACGGTGGCCGGGAGGGGTGTTCAAGGGGCGCGCACAGAGAGCGGTGGCTGACGCGACGGGGTTGACAGCGGGATGGAGGCGTGACGGCAGGAACGTTGTTGCAGGCATCTGGCGGGCGGGGCCTAGGATGCCGCTGATCATGGGTGAGACGGGGGAATGACGTGCGGATTCTTGTCCGGGCCGGTACCGGGTTGCTGATCGCTCTACACCTCGTGGTGACGATCGGGATGATGCTGATCTTCGTGGCCGGGGGTTATCCGTCGGCGGTGCTGGCCTGGGCGGTGCTGGCGGTGAACTTGGCCGCTTGGGGGTTGCTGGCCTGGCGGCGCACGCGCGGGACCTGGATGGTGTTCCTGGCCCATGTGCTCGCGGTGCTCCCGATGATCTGGGTGTTCGTGACCGTGTGGAGGGAACCGCAGATCGACGCGAACATCGGAGCCGGGTTCCTCGGCTTCTATCTGCTGGCCTGGGGGCTGCCCGGCTCGTTGCTGGCCTTCACCGGTTATCTGGGCGACAGCTGGTCGAACTGGTTCCCGCTCATCGCGATGATCACGCCGGTCCTCAACCTGGTGCTGCACGCCGGCTGGTTGATCCGTCGCCATCGAGCCGTCCCACTGCAACCCGCCGCGGTCTGACCCTGCCGGTTCTCTACACCGGTTGCCCCGGGCGAGAAGCAGTTGCGGACCAGCGGCCGCAGGTGCTGGCGGACGATGAGGTCACGGACGCAGGCGCTCGCGGACGACGAGATCACGGACGCAGGCGCTCACGGACGACGAGATCACAGGCGCAGGCGCTCACGGACGACGAGATCACAGGCGCAGGCGCTCACGGACGACGAGATCACGGACGTAGGTGCTGGTGGACGGCGGCGGTGGTTCGGGACCTGTCGCCGGTGGCCAGGAGGTCGATCAAGGCGCCGCGGAGGACGGCCAGGAGGCCTGTGCGGCGGGCCAGGGCTTCGGGGGTGTCGCGTTCGGTGGGGGGCTGGGCGGCGGCGAGCACGTCGAGCCAGTCGGTGACGGTATCGGCCGCGAAGTGGGACCAGGGGCCGTCCGGGTCGACCAGGGAGTGGGCGTACGCCTCAAGCCACATGATGAGAAGCGGACGGTGCGCCGGGTCGCTCAACCAGGACCAGATGCGTTCGCCGGCGGCCGGCAGGCCGGCCGGAGGTGGGACCTGATCGCGGAGATTGCGCAGGAGTTCCAGTTCGTCCTGGCGGGCGCGGGCCAGCAGGGCCCGGACCAGGCCGTCCTTGCTGCCGAAGAGGAAGAGGAGCACCCGGGGGCTGGAGCCGATCTCGGCGGCGAGCGGGCGCAGCGACAGGTCGGTGAGTCCGTGGCGGCGCACGTAGCCGTAGGCGAGCTCCAGGAGTTCGGTGTGGCGTGCCGAGGGAGCTGTCGAGGTGTCGGCCATCGGGCTAGTATCCGACTGAAACGAGTGTTTCAGTGAAAGAGGTGGCGAGATGACGCGCGACGATCGGCGACCCGGTCCGCCGCAGAACCTCGGCCAGGTCACGGAGGTGGCGAGATGACGCGCCAGGTGACGGAGGTGGCGAGATGACGCGCGACGATCGGCGAGCCGGCCCGCCGCAGAACCTCGGCCAGGTCACGGAGGTGGCGAGATGACGCGCCAGGTGACGGAGGTGGCGAGATGACGCGCGACGATCGGCGAGCCGGCCCGCCGCAGAACCTCGGCCAGGTCACGGAGGTGGCGAGATGACGCGCGACGATCGGCGAGCCGGCCCGCCGCAGAACCTCGGCCAGGTCACGGAGGTGGCGAGATGACGCGCCAGGTGACGGAGGTGGCGAGATGACGCGCGACGATCGGCGAGCCGGCCCGCCGCAGAACCTCGGCCAGGTCACGGAGGTGGCGAGATGACGCGCCAGGTGACGGAGGTGGCGAGATGACGCGCCAGGTGACGGAGGTGGCGAGATGACGCGCGACGATCGGCGAGCCGGCCCGCCGCAGAACCTCGGCCAGGTCACGGAGGTGGCGAGATGGCGCCTGACGATCAAGCGATCCGGCAGACCGGCGGATCTCAGCTGGGCCGCGGAGGTGGCGCGATGGGCGTGACGGTCAGACGGCTCGGCGAGCCTGGGGACCTTGGCTGGGTGGTGCAGGCGCACGGCGAGTTGTATGCGCGCGAGTACGGGTGGGACACCAGTTTCGAGGGGCTGGTCGCGCGGATCATGGCGGACTTCGCCGCCGGGCATGATCCGGAGCGGGAAGCGGGGTGGATCGCCGAGTTGGACGGGCGGCGAGTCGGGTGCGTGCTCTGCGTCGCCGGGGACGAGCCGGGGACGGCGGTGCTGCGGGTGCTGCTGGTGCATCCGGAGGGGCGCGGGGTCGGGCTGGGCGGGCGGCTGGTCGACACCTGCCTGGAGTTCGCGACGGCGACCGGGTATGAGCGGATGCGACTGTGGACGACGGATCCGCTGGTCGCGGCGCGGCACATCTACCTGCGACGGGGCTTCCGGCTGATCAGGGAGGAACCGCAGCGCGTCTTCGGGGCGGATCTCGTCGGTCAGACCTATCTGCGCGAGCTCGCCGCGCCGGGACTCGCCCCGGTCGCCTGCCTGTGACAGCGCCGGCCGAGCCCGCGGCGGATCCGGACCGCGGCTACCCGAATGCGGCCACCGAATGCGGCCACCCGAACACGGCCACCCGAACACGGCCACCCGACGGCCATCCCCCGCGGCGGGCCGGAAACGGCTCAGACCCGAGGAGCCGGTTGGCGCCTCGGGTCTGGAGCGGATGCTGGATCAGCGCGTGAGCGTGATCCCGGAGGTTCCTATCTCAGAAACCGAACCCGCCGTCGGTGAACGGCCCGACGTTCACGTTGAACAGACCGAGCTGGTTGACGCGCGAGTTCGAGTAGGTGTTGCCGATGCTGTCGTCCCAGCCGCTGCGGTAGCCGCGGTCGCGGACAACGATGACATCGGGCTCGTCGTCGTCGTAGGCGTACGCGTGACCGTACGAGGAGACGGAAGCGGCGGAGCCGTGGTTGTGCTTGCAGTGGGAGCCGGCCGCGGAGGCGGGGGCGGCCAGCGCAAGGCTCGCGCCGGTAGCCAGGAACAGACCGGCAAGGTACAGAGCCGGACGACGCATGATGGTTCCTTTCGGACGTTTGGTTTGACCTCCGAAAGCATGTCGCGGCGGCGAGGCGAATGCACGTATTTCAGGCAAATACCAGCGCAAAGTGCACTATTTCCGGAAATGGCTGCAGAGCCGGGGAAACCGGGTCTAGGGTCCGTGAGGGGCTCCCACTGCCCGCGCGGGGAATGCGTTCTCCAGCGGTCCACCAAGCCCGCATTCAAGGGCTACCGAGAACGGCGAAGGCCCGCCCGCAAGGTCGGACGGGCCCCGAGAAGGCACCAACCGCGCGCACACACGGCAGCGAAGAAGCGAACCACGCAAGGAATGCGGCCGCCGGCCCCGGAAGGAAAGCAATCCCGGTGGGAGAAACGAGCCGCGCGACGGGCGCTTCCGGCGAGCCCGGGACGAAGCCGGACCCGCCGAGAACCACCACAGTCCTAGAGGCGTACTCCGAGCAACGCGTCCACCGTCCGCGCCATGAGCGCCGGCGCCGACGTGTCATCCCCGGCACCGGACAGGACGGCGTCCGCCCACGCGTCCACCACGGCCAGCGCCGCCGGCGCGTCCAGGTCGTTGGTCAGCGCCTCGCGGACCGCGTCGAGCAGCCCGGCGCCGGACGGCCCGGACGGCGCGGCGGCCGCCTCCCGCCAGCGGGCCAGGCGCTGCTCCCCCGCCTTGCGCACCTCGTCGGTCCAGTCCCGGTCGGCGCGGTAGTGACCGGACAGCAGCCCGAGCCGGACCGCCATCGGGTCCACCCCGTCGCCCCGCAGCCGGGACACGAAGACCAGGTTGCCCTTGGATTTCGACATCTTCTCGCCGTCCAGGCCGATCATGCCGGCGTGCACGTAGTGCGAGGCGAACGGGGCGGCGCCGGTGAGCACCTCGGCGTGCGCCGCCGAGCACTCGTGGTGCGGGTAGAGCAGGTCGCTGCCACCGCCCTGCACGTCGATGGTGTCGCCGAGCAGGCCGAGCGCGATGGTCGCGCACTCGATGTGCCACCCGGGCCGGCCGGGGCCGAGGTCGCCGCCGTCCCACGTCGGCTCGCCGTCGCGGGCGCCGCGCCACAGCAGCGGGTCGAGCGGGTCGCGCTTGCCCGCACGGTCGGGGTCGCCGCCGCGCTCGGCGGAGAGCCTGGTCATCTCCTCGCGGCTGAGGTTCGACTCGTAGCCCCAGTCCGGCGCGGCGGTGATGTCGAAATAGACGTCACCGGTGCCGTCCTCCAGACGGTAGGCGGCGCCCTTGGCGACGAGGTCGCTCACGTGGGCGGCGATCGCCGGGATGGACTCGACGGCACCGACGTAGTGCGCCGGCGGGATGATCCGCAGGGCCTCCATGTCCTCGCGGAACAGCGCCGTCTCGCGCATCGCCAGGACCACCCAGTCCTCGCCGTCGCGCTGGGCGCGCTCCAGCAGCGGGTCGTCGATGTCGGTCACGTTCTGCACATAGGTGACGGTGTGCCGGGCGTCGCGCCACAACCGGTTGACCAGGTCGAAGGCGATCATGGTGGCGGCGTGGCCGAGGTGGGTCGCGTCGTAGGGGGTGATGCCGCAGACATACATGGTCGCGGTCTCCCCCGGTGTGACCGGATGCACCGACCGCCGGGCCGAATCGAAGAGCTTCAGCGTGGGGGCGTCCCCCGGCAGAGTCGGCACGTCATGCCCGGTCCAAGCATCCATGCCCGGAGCCTATCCAGCCCCCTCTGACGGACGCCGCCGGGCGTGACCTAAACCTCTGGATCGGCCTCCCGGGAATAACCGCCGCCGGCGGCAGACGACCGGGCGGGACTAGATCGGCGGCCAGGGAATCGCCGGCCAGTCGGTGGGCGGTTTCGGAAACCGGCCGGCCCGCAGCAGCCGTTTCACCCGGAGCGCGAGGTGCTGCACCTCGGTGACCGTGAGGTGCTCCTCCAGTGCCTCTCCGAGCGACCCGCCCAGCTCGGCACCGAGCCGGGTGAGCACCCCGATCGCCTCGTCGAAGAGCGGTTTCCCGGTCCAGCCCCAGAGCACGGTGCGCAGTTTGTTCTCCACGTGGAAGCTGACGCCGTGGTCGACGCCGTGGATCGCCCCGGAGGACGGGTAGAGCACGTGCCCACCCTTACGATCGGCGTTGTTGATCACCGCGTCGAAGATCGCGAGCCGGGCCAGCCGCGGGTCGTCGGCGTGCGCCAGCGCGTACGCGTCACCGTCGTCGTCCCGCGCCGCCGCCACCGGAAACCAGCCCTGCGGCACGTCGTACGCCGGGACGAAGCCGATCAGCCCCTCGGCCGCCTCCGGCTCGTCGATCCACAGCTGCAGGGCGCCGGGACCGAGCGGCCCGTCCCGCAGGATGGTCGGCGGGACCAGCCCCCAGCCGGTCGCCCGGGACACCAGGTAGGCCGAGACCTCACGGCCGGCGAGCGTGCCGTCCGGGAAGTCCCAGAGCGGGCGCTCGCCGCGCACGGGTTTGTACACACACCGGCGGGTCAGCCCGTTCAGGCTGATCTCGGCGCGCAGCGTGGTGTTCGAGGCGTCGACCAGGCGACCCTCGATCTCGATCCGGCCGCTCTCGAGCAACTCGAGGGCGTCAGCCTCGGCGAGCACCTCGGTCGGCTCGGCTGTCACCGGTGATAACCGTTGTGCCGGGGGCAGAGGTGACCGGACGGGTCGAGCGGCTGGCCGCAGAGCGGGCACGGCGGCCGGCCGGCGGCCACCACCCGGCGGGCCCGGTCGATGAACGCCCGGGTCGCCTCGGGGGTCAGCCGGACGCGAAGCCGGTCCAGGTCGTCGTCCGGCTCCTCGTCCTCGTCGTCATCGTCGTCGCCGGCCTCGTCGTCATCGTCGGCGAGCGGGTCGCCACCCAGCTCGACCTCGGGCTCACCGGCCTCGATCGCCTCGATCACCACGGTGGCGGTGTCCACGTCGAAGGCCAGGCCCAGGGTGCCGACCCGGAACTCCTCGTCGACCGGGGTGTCCAGCGGCTCGTTGTCGTGCACGGCGAGCAGCGGCGCCTCCGGCAGCGTGACCCCGAACCGCTTGTTCGCCTCCAGCAGCAACTCTTCGAGTTTCTCGGCGAGCAGCGACACCTGGACTTTTTCCAGGGCGACGCTGACCACCCGGCCACCGCCGCGCGCCTGGAGGTAGAACGTCCGATCCCCGGGCTCGCCCACCGTCCCGGCGACGAACCGCTCGGGCGGCTCGAAGGCGTGCACCTGGTGGGTCATGCGGTGCCCCCCTTCGACATGCCCTTCCGGCCCTCGCCTGCAGGGTTGCTGGTGGGTGCGGCGTAGTGCCGCTCGGCGCAGGCGGTCATGTCCCTAACCCTATCCATCTCCCGCCCCGATCGCGCGGCCCGAACAGGCGGGTTCGCCGAGGGCGCAATAGGGCACACGCTGCGACGATGGCCCGACCACGGAGGGTTGTCAGATGCCGCCGCCGGCGCCACCGCCGACGGCCGCGTCGCTCTGCTCGGCGGGCCTTTCCCCATCGGATTTCTTCGGTACGAGCGACGCCAGCTCACCCGTGTCGTTGACCCGCACCAGGAACGGCCGCGTCGGCGTGTACCGAATCACGGTGATCGATGCCGGGTCGGCCACGATCCGCTGGAACTGGTCGAGGTGCAGTCCCATGGCGTCGGCCACGATGGCTTTGATCACATCGCCGTGGCTGCACGCCAGCCAGAGCGCCTCCGGCCCGTGCTCGGCGGTGACGCGCTCGTCCCAGGTCCGGATGCTGGCGATCGCCCGCGCCGACATGCCGGCCATCGACTCGCCGGCCGGGAAGGTGACAGCGCTGGGGTGCTGCTGCACCACCGGCCAGAGCGGCTCCTTGGCGAGCTCCTTGAGCGGGCGGCCCTCCCACTCGCCGTACCCGCACTCGATCAGGCCGTCGTCGATGACCGGGCTGACGCCGGGCAGGGCCAGCTCGACGGTCTGCCGGCAACGGATCAACGGGCTGGACACCACCGCCGCCAGCGGCACGCCGAGCAGCCGGTCGGCGACCCGGGCGGCCTGGTCGCGCCCGGTCTCGTCGAGCTCCACCGGGCGGCGGCCGGCCAGCTCACCGGTGGCGTTCGCGGTGGTCCGGCCGTGCCGCAGGAGCAGGACGGTGGCCACTAGCGGGCCACGCCGGCGTCTTCGTACGCCTCGGCGACCACACGCAGGGTGTCGATGCCGGACTGCAGGTCGCCGACGTACGGGCTGATCGACAGCGTGCCGACGCCGGCCGCCGCGTACTCCCGGATCCGCTTGGTGATCTGCTTCTTGTTGCCGATGATCGAGGTGCGCTCGATGAACTCCTGCGGCACCGCCTCGGCCGCCTCGGCCACCTGCTTGTTCAGGTAGAGGTCCTGCACCCGGGCAGCCTCCTCGGCGTAACCCATCCGGACCGCGAGCTGGTTGTAGAAGTTCTGCTCCCGGCTGCCCATCCCGCCGATGTAGAGCGCCGCGTACCACCGGACCACGTTCGCGCAGGCCGCGATGTCGTCGCCGACGACCACCGGGACGCTGGGCGCCACGTCGAAGCCGGCCAGCCCGTGACCGTGCTTGGCCCGGCCGGCCGCGATGTGCCGCAGCTGCTCGTCGGCGGCGTCCGGGGCGAAGAAGATGGCCAGCCAGCCGTCCGCGATCTCGCCGGCCAGCTCCAGGTTCTTCGGCCCGACCGCGGCCAGGTAGATCGGGATGTGGGTACGTGGCGGGTGGAAGCCCAGCTTGATCGCCTTGCCGGCGCCGCCGGGCAGCGGCAGCTGGTAGTGCTCGCCGTCGTACTGCACCCGGTCGCGGCGCAGCGCCATCGTGACGATGTCGACGTACTCCCTGGTCCGGGCGAGCGGCTTGGCGAACTTGACGCCGTGCCAGCCCTCCGAGACCTGCGGGCCGGAGACGCCCAGGCCGAGCCGGAACCGGCTGCCGGAAAGGGTGTCCAGGGTGGCCGCCGTCATCGCGGTCATCGCCGGGGTGCGGGCCGGGATCTGCAGCACCGCCGAGCCGATGTCGATCCGCTCCGTCTGGCCGGCGATCCAGGCCAGCATGCTGACCGTGTCCGATCCGTACGCCTCGGCGGCCCAGACCACCGAGTAGCCGAGCCGGTCCGCCTCCTGCGCCATGGCGAGATGATCGGCGGGCGTGCTCCACGCCGTCTGGTAACCGAGACTGAGTCCGAGCCGCACTGCCCTGCCCTCCGGGAGAACCGAGATCTTGATGGTCCGCCCGCAAGCCTACTGACTACCGGCGGTCACGTTTCCGTCCGGTAACCGACGCGCCCTGACGTGCTGGAGGATTTCTTTGGCGGCGGAGTCTGAATAAGGTTCACTCATGCATCAGCGACCGCTCGGCCGAAGCGGGCTAGCGGTCTCGCGGCTCGCCCTCGGCACCATGACCTGGGGACGGGACACCGACCCCGACGACGCGGCCGAGCAGATGAAGCTCTTCCTCGAGGCCGGCGGCACCCTGCTGGACACCGCCGACGTCTACGGTAACGGCGACGCCGAGGCGGTGATCGGCTCGCTGCTCGACCACCTGGTCCCGCGCGACGAGGTGGTGATCGCCACCAAGGCCGGGCTGACCCCGCACGGCTGGCGCCCCCGGGACGGCTCGCGGGGCAACCTGCTGCGGTCGCTGGACGCCTCGCTGCGCCGCCTCGGCACCGACTACGTCGACCTGTGGCAGGTGCACGGCTACGACGGGCACACCCCGTTCGAGGAGACGCTGTCCGCTCTCGACCACGCGGTGAACAGCGGCCGGGTGCGCTACGTCGGCGTGTCCAACTTCGCCGCCTGGCAGACCGCCCGGGCCGCCACCTGGCAGTCGGCCTATCCCACCCGCGCCCCGATCGTCGCCGCCCAGATGGAGTACTCGCTGGTGGAGCGCGGGATCGAACGGGAACTGCTGCCGGCCGCGGCGGCGCTCGGCTTCGGCGTGCTGGCCTGGTCCCCGCTCGGCCGCGGGGTGCTCACCGGCAAGTACCGCAACGGCCGCCCGCTCGACTCGCGGGCCGCCTCCGAGCACTACGCGCCGTTCGTGCAGACCTATCTGGAGCCACGCAGCTCCAGCATCGTCGAGGCGGTGGTCACCGCGGCCGGCGGCCTCGGGGTGTCGCCCCTGGAGGTGGCGCTGGCCTGGATCCGGGACCGGCCCGGGGTGGCCGCCGCGATCCTCGGCGCGCGCACCGCCGGCCAGCTGCAGGGCGCCCTGCGCAGCGAGGACCTGACCCTGCCCGCCGAGATCGCCCGCGCACTGGACGACGTGTCGGCGATCGACGTCGGCTATCCGGAGCGCGAGGGCACCGGCGACCCGCACGGATCCGGCTAGCCGATGCTGCGCCCGCTGGCCAGTGCCGTCACCTACCGGCGTGCGGTGTTCCTGCTGCTCGGCGCGGTGCTGGCGCTGCCCTACACACTCGGCACCGGACTGCTCGTCCGGGCGATCACCGCCGAGCCCGGCAACTGGGCGAACAACGTGCCGGCCGCGCTGGCGGCGGCGGCGATCGCGCTGATCCCGCCGTTCCTGGGCGGCACCCGGGAGCTGGAGATCGCCGCCGTCCGCTCGCTGCTCGGCGTCGACCTGCCCGGCCACGACCGCGGCCACCGGATGGAACGCGAGACGCGGCTGCGGGCGGCGCTCTGGTTCGGACTGCACCTGCTCACCGGGGTGGCGATCGGCGCGGTGCTGCTGATCGTCCTGCCGGTGGGCATCCTCGCGATGGCCGGCGGCGAGGCGCTGACACCGGGCCGGGGCAGCTGGTGGTGGCTGGCCGCCGCGCCGCTGATCCTGGCCGGCGCCATCTACACGATCGCCGGGCTCGGCTCGCTGGCGGTGACCATGGCGCCGGTGCTGCTCGGCCCGTCGCAGCGGGAACGCGAGCGGCTGCTCGCCGAGCGCAACCGGCTGGCCCGCGAGCTGCACGACTCGGTCGGGCACGCGCTGACCGCGATGACCCTGCAGGCCGGGGCGGCCCGCGCGGTGTTCGCCAGCGACCCGGCGTTCGCGCTGCGGGCGCTGACCGCCATCGAGGAGACCGGCCGGTCCGCCGCCGGCGAACTGGACGCGGTGCTCGGCATCCTGCGCGACGCGACCGCCGAGCACCACGCCACGCCGACCCTGGCCGACCTGGACCGGCTGCTCACCGACCAGGTCGAGGCGGACCTGGCCGAGGTGGACGTGTCGCCGCGGGTGTCCCGGGAGGCGTACCGGATCGTCCAGGAGTCGCTCACCAACGCCGCCCGGCACGGCGCCGGGCCGGTCACCTTGCGGATCCGTCAGGAGGAGGACTTGTTGATCGAGGTGAGCAACCGGCGGGTCGCCGTGCCACCGCGCCGCAGCGGCGGCCACGGGATCGAGGGCATGCGGGAACGGGTGCACCTGCTCGGCGGCTCGCTCCAGGCCGGCCCGGACGGCGAGAACTGGCGGCTCGTGGCGAGGCTGCCGAAATGATCGACGTGCTGATCGTGGACGACGACGAGCTGGTCCGGGCCGGGCTGCGCGCGATCCTCGGCGCCCAGCCGGACCTCACCGTCGCCGGCGAGGCCGGGGATGGCAGCGAGGTGGTTCCGGCCGCGCTCCGCCTGCGGCCCGACGTGGTGCTGATGGACGTACGCATGCCGCGCCTGGACGGGATCCAGGCCACCCGCCTGCTCCTCGCCAAGTTCCCGGCCGATCCCCCGAAGGTGCTGGTGGTGACCACCTTCGCCAACGACGAGTACGTGTACCAGGCACTCCAGGCGGGGGCCAGCGGCTTCCTGCTCAAGCGCGCCCGCCCGGAGCAGATCGTGGAGGCGGTCCGGGTGGTCGCCCGCGGCGACTCGCTGCTGTTCCCGGCCGCCATCAAGAACCTGGCCGCCGCCTACGCCCGGCCGGACGGGCACCTGGACGGCGCCGGGCTGACCGCGCGGGAGGCCGAGGTGCTGGCCCTGATGGCGGACGGGCTGTCGAACGCGGAGATCGCCGAGCAACTGGTGCTCGGCGTCGAGACGATCAAGACGCACGTCGGGAACGTGCTGGGCAAACTCGGGGTGCGCGACCGTACCCAAGCGGTTGTCATGGCGTACAAGTCGGGGTTCATCTCCCCCTGAGGAGGGAGCCGGAACCCTCGCCGCGGGGATCTCCCCGGGGCGCGCGCGAGCGAGCGTAAGAGCATGACGAACACGGCACAGAAGGTGGCGGCCGGATGGGCCGCCGGCTACGGAACACTCGCGCTGGGCTGGGCGGTCACCGGGCACGGCTTCCCGTTCGGGCCGGGCGACCCGCGCAACTCGGCCAGCCCGCTGCGCGCCCTGGACGCGAGCGTCGGCGCCCCGCTGTTCGCCGGGGTGCTGCTCGCCACGGCGCTCGCCCTGCTCGCCATGGCCGGAACCGATCGGCCGAGCCGGTTCACCCGGATCGCGCTGGCCGGGTACCTGTGGCTGGTCGTGGCGGCGCTGCTGTTCGTGGTGGTGGACGTGCGGGCGCTGACGTTCGCCGGGTACCTGCCGATGCTGATCGGCGGGCTGCCGTTCGGCTGGCCACCCGTCGACTACGGCGCGATCTTCACCTGGGCGCTGGCCAACGAGGTCATCGCGATCGCCGGCGGCGTGCTGATCGCGCGTGCGGTGGTGCGCTGGCTGCGGCGTACCGAAAACGCTTGTGAATCCTGTGGCCGGACGGCCGTGGGCGGCGGCTGGACCGAACCGGAAGCGGCCCGGCGGTGGGGCCGGGTGGCGGCCTACGTCGCGGCGGTGATCCCGGCCCTGTACGCCGCCGTCCGGATCGCCTGGGGCCTGGGCATCCCGCTCGGTATCTCGCCGGCGTTCCTGGCCGACATGCACCGCACCGGGCTGGTCTGGGCGGGTGTCGGGCTGGCGTCGTTCGCGCTGGTCGGCTCGGTGCTGACGATCGGCCTGACCCGGCGGTGGGGCGAGGTGCTGTTCGGCTGGCGGGTGCCGATCCGGCTCGCGACGATCCCGGCCGGCCTGGTCGCGATCTTCGTGATGTCCGCGTCGGTCTCGCTGTTCACCGGAGACGGCTCGGCGAAGCTCTTCACCGGCGAGGACCGGGCGGCGGTGCTGCCGATGCTGCTCTGGCCGCTGTGGTCGGTCGCGCTGGGGCTGGCCGCCTATGGTTACCACCTGCGCCGCAGGCCCCCCTGCGAGGATGGTGACCAGGGAGTCGATTCACCGGCGGGACTGGTGCCGGGATCGCGGGCGGGAGCATATTAGATCGCATGGACTACGAATACGCGCCGCTCCGGTTGCCTTCGAATGTCGATCGTCTGACCGCCGCGGCGCAGCTCGCCATCCAGGCCGAGTTCTCCGGCTGGGAGCTGGCCAGGGTCCAACTCTTCGCGGACGGCACCCGCAAGGTGATGCTCCGCCGCCGGGTCCAGCCCACCCCGCAGCCCGGCCTGAGTTACTGAGAAAGCCCGCTCCTTCGAGCGGGCTTTCTCAGTCACGGCAGGGGCGCGATGCCGCCGAGCGGAGCGAGGCCGTCAGCCGTGGTTGTGCCCGGCGTGGTCTTCCTCGTCGTCGGGGAGGAACGGGTGCTCGTCGAGCCTGCCCACCAGCTGGTCACCCTCGGCCGGGGCGAACGGGCCGGACCCGTCCGCGTCGTCGAAGGCCTCCAGGTCCAGGGGCTCCTCCACCTCGGTCACCGTGAGCAGGCCGTCGAGCGGCTCCAGCTCGGGCACGTCCAGCGACGCGAGTGAGCCGTCGCCGGCCTGGAGCAGCTCCAGCACCGCCTCGCCGACCGACTCGACCGGGCCGGCCTCCTCCTCCTCGGGCACCGAGCCGCGACGCGCGTTCTCGGCGACCCGCAGCAGGGCGGACACGCTGGGCACCCGGTAGTCCCGGCGCTGCCGGACCGAGATCACCTGCGGGTACGCGTCACCCGCGCCGGTGCCGTCGCCGGCCTCCGCGGCGAGGAAGCGCTGGTCCGCCTCGTCCGGGTCGATCGACTCGACATCCCACGGGGTGACCTCGCCGTACGCGTCGAGAAGTTTCTCGTCGTACGCGAACGACGCGTTGTTCAGGTCGACGTAGGCCTGCCACACGTCGTCGTCGTCGATACGGCCGGCCGCCGCCTTCACGGCCGCGAGGTGGGCCCGCGCCGCCTCCACCACCCGTTCGAGGGCGGCGTCGAGCTCCGCGTTCTGGTCGCTCATGTTGTCTGGGGGTCCTTCCACATTTAGCTGTCGGAGCATCTAGCTGTTTCGGAGCAGTCGGTCGAGCACACGCACGCCGAACTTTAGCCCCTCCACCGGCACTCGCTCGTCGATGCCGTGGAACAGGGCGGCGAAGTTCAGGTCGGGCGGAAGTTGCAACGGGGCGAACCCGAAGCATCGGATGCCCAGAGTGCTGAACGCCTTGGCGTCCGTTCCACCGGACATCAGGTACGGCACGGTACGCGCCCCCGGGTCCTCCGCGCGCAGCGCCGCCGCCATCGCGTCCACCAGCGGCCCGCCGAACTCCGTCTCCACCGCCGGCTGCCGGTGCACGTGCTCGATCTCCACATCCGGCCCGATGATGTCCCGCAGCTCGGCCAGGAACGACTCCGCCTGGCCGGGCAGGGTGCGGCAGTCGATGGTGGCCGACGCCTTACCCGGGATCACGTTGTCCTTGTACCCGGCCTCGAGCCGGGTCGGGTTGGCGGTGTTGCGGATGGTCGCGCCGATCAGGTTGGCGATCGGGCCGAGCTTGGAAATCGCCAGTTCGGGGTCGTCCGGGTCCAGGTCGATCCGCAGCGCCTCGCTGACCTGCTCGAGGAACGCCCGCACGGTCGGCGTGACGACCACCGGGAAGCGGTGCCGGCCGACCGCGGCGACCGCCTCGGCCAGCGCGGTGACCGCGTTGTCGTCGTGGATGAACGAGCCGTGCCCGGGCCGCCCGTACGCGTGCAGCTTCAGCCAGTCGAGCCCCTTCTCGGCGGTCTGCACCAGGTAGAGTCGCAGGTCGTCGTTGACCGTGTAGGAGTAGCCGCCGACCTCGCCGATCGCCTCGGTGCAGCCCTCGAACTCGCCCGGGTGGTTCTGCACCAGCCACTGCGAGCCGTACTCCATCCCGGCCTCCTCGTCGGCGGTGTACGCCAGCACGATGTCCCGGGGCGGGGTGTACCCGATCCGCTGCCACTCGCGCACCACGGCCAGCACCATGGCGTCGAAGTCCTTCATGTCGACGGCGCCACGGCCCCACAGGTAGCCGTCCTTGATCTCCCCGGAGAACGGGCCGACCGACCACTCGCTCGGGTCGGCCGGGACGACGTCGAGGTGGCCGTGGACCAGCAGGGCGCCGCGCGACCGGTCGGCGCCGGGGATCCGGGCGACCAGGTTGGCGCGTTTCGGGGCCGACTCCAGCAGGCGCGACTCGATGCCCGCGTCGGCGAGTTTCTCCGCGACGTACTCGGCGGCGGCCCGCTCGCCCACGGTGGTCCGCGGGTCTCCGGTGTTGGTGGTGTCGATGCGCAACAGGTCCTGGCAGAGGGCGGTGACCTCGTCCACGGCGGAGGTGTTCATCCGCCCTTCTTACCAGCTGGCTGTCACCCGGGTTTGCCCGGAGACGGGTTGCGGGTAACGGCGGGCTCATGGCTGACGTGAATCTTCCCCCGCTTCCGCCGGTGGGTGGCACCATCTCCGGGCGCAGCGTCGTCGACGTCCTGAACGAGCAGCACCGCCAGATCCTCGACCTGACGTCGGGGGATGTCTCGGACAGCACTCATTCCGTCCTCATCGCCACGCTGTCCCGGCACCTCTCCGCCGAGGAGCAGTACCTCTACCCCGCGATCCGGGAAGCGGTACCGGACGGCGACCGGATCGCCGACCGCGAGCTCGCCGAGGACCACACGCTGCTGACCCTCATGAAGGAGGGCCGCCGGGACGAGCTGATCGCCGCCATCCACCGGCACGTCGAGGCCGACACCACGGAACTGTTCCCGCTGCTGGAGCAGATGGTCCCGGCCGACGACATGATCCGCCTGGGCAACCGGGTGGAGACCGCCGAGGAGGCCGCGCCGACCCGCCCGCACCCCGGCACGCCGGCCACCCCGCCGTGGAACAAGGTGATCGACCCGCTGGTCGGCGCCATCGACAAGCTTCGCGACGTGGCTACCGCCCGGCCCACGTATCCGCGCGATCTGTAAACTCACATTTACTTAGTTACCGTTTGGTAGGGTACGTCCCACTACTTAACTTCTTTGTCACAAACCGCCGATCTTTCCACCGGCCACAGGGCTAGCCTTCGATCCCGTTCTAGTCCTAACGTCACGCTATGAACCTGGAGCTGCGGCACCTCAAGGTGGTCTGCGCCATCGCGGAGACTGGCAGCGTGACCAAGGCCGCGTCACAACTCGGCCTGGCCCAACCGGCGCTCACCGCCCAACTGCAGCGGATCGAGCGTACGCTGGGCGGCCCCCTGTTCGACCGGGACCGGCGCGGCGCCCGGCCCACCGCCCTCGGCGAGCTGGTGCTCTCCCGCGCCCGGGTCCTGCTGCCCGCCATGAAAGGCTTGCAGGACGAGGCGGCCCGGCTGGCCGCCGGCGGCAGCCAGCAGCTCAGCCGTTACCGGATGGGCGCCATCGGCGGCCCGGTCTTCGCCCACCTGCTGCACCGGCTCTCCGCCGACCAGCCGGAGGCGCAGATCTCCACCTACGCGTCGTACTACGTCGACGAGCTGGCCACCATGGTGCTCAACGGCAAGCTGGACTTCGCCCAGGTCGGGGTCTGCGGCGACGCGCTCCCGTCGGCCGACTACGGCCTGGTCTGGGACACCATCGCCGTCGACGCGGTCTGCGTGCTGATGCGCGAGGACCACCCGCAGGCCAAGGGCACCGAGGTGGACCTGGCCGAGATGGCCTCCGAGCAGTGGTCCGCGGCGGCCGGCGACGGCTGCTTCGAGACCTGCTTCGCGGCGTCCTGCGCGCGGGCCGGCTTCACCCCCCGCCGCGTCCTCGAGACCGACGCGCGAGCCTGCATCGACATGGTGGAGCTGGGCGTCGCGATCGGGCTGTGCCAGCCGACCTTCCGCCCGCCGGCCGGGCTCACCACCAGGCCCCTCAAGGGGGCGCCGCTGCGCTGGCGGCTGCTGCTGGGCTGGCACCCGGAGTCGCCGGCCGCCCGGTTCGCGCCGAAGGTGCTGGAGCTGGCCCGCGAGGCGTACCAGGACGTGATCGCCCGCAACGAGGGCTACGTGGAATGGATGCGCGAGCAAGCGGCCGGGTCACCCACGTCCGCCTGACGCTCTTGACCCCCTTCGAAGATCAAATTCTTCCGTTACGCGCGTCCGCTGTGGTGCGGATCGCATGCTCCCGCGCGGGCCGGGCGGGCTGATCTGGCCGCTGCGCGTCCATGACGATCAGCCCACCCTGCACGGCCCGTGGGTGGTCACCGAAAAGCGAAGACCGGAAGGGCCCCGGACTGCGTCCGGGGCCCTTCCACGAACCGCGTCGCTCGGCGCGTGCCTGGTCAGCGGGTGCTCAGGGTCGGGGACTCGACGTCGAAGATCAGCGCACCGTCGCGGGCGTCGACCCGGACCGTCTGGCCCGGCGCGAGGTCCGCCCCGAGCAGCATCTTCGACAGCCGGTTGTCCAGCTCGCGCTGGATGGTCCGGCGCAGCGGCCGGGCACCGAACTCCGGCTGGTACCCCTTGTCCGCCAGCCAATCCACCGCCGCCGTGGTGATCTCCAGTCGCACGTCCTGGGCGTGCAGCCGGCGCCGGGTCGACTCCAGCAGCATCTCGGTGATCTTCCGGAGCTGGTCGGTCTCCAGCTGCCGGAAGATGATGATCTCGTCGATCCGGTTGATGAACTCCGGCCGCAGCTGTTCCTTGAGCCGCCGGTCCAGCCGATCCCGCAGGTCGTCGTCGGGCGAGCGCCCGTTCTCCGCCCCACCGAACCCGACGCTGCGGGTGGTCCCGCTGATCAGGTCCGACCCCAGGTTGCTCGTCATGATCAACACGACGTTCTTGAAGCTGACGGTGCGGCCCTGACTGTCGGTGAGCCGCCCGTCGTCGAGCACCTGGAGCAGGATGTTGAACACGTCCGGGTGCGCCTTCTCGATCTCGTCGAGCAGCACCACGCTGTACGGCCGCCGCCGTACCGCCTCGGTCAGCTGCCCGGCCTCGCCGTAACCGATGTATCCGGGCGGCGCCCCGACCAGCCGCGACACCGTGTGCCGCTCCTGGAACTCGCTCATGTCCAGCCGGATCATCCGGTCCGGCTCACCGAACAGCGCCTCCGCGAGCGAGCGCGCCAGCTCGGTCTTGCCGACCCCGGTCGGGCCGAGGAACAGGAAGCTGCCCACCGGCCGGTCCGGGTCACCCAGCCCGGCGCGCGAGCGGCGTACCGCCTCGGCGACCGCGACGACCGCGTCCTCCTGCCCGATCACGTGCTGGTGCAGGTGCTGCTCCAGGCGGAGCAGGCGGTCCCGCTCGGCCTCGGTGAGCTGCGCGACGGGGATGCCGGTGGCCCGGGAGACCACCTCGGCGATGTCCGCGTCGGTGACCCGCGGCACCCCGTCGGCACCCGCGCCGGCCCCGGCGATCTGCGCCTTCAGCTCGTTGATCTGATCGCGCAGCTGCGACGCGACCTCGTAGTTCTCCGCGTGCACCGCCTGGTCCCGGTCGCGGGACAGCTGCTCCAGCTGCCGCTCCCGCTCGCGCAGGTCGGCGTCCGGCATCTTGGTGCGCAGCCGCACCCGGGCGCCGGCCTGGTCGATCAGGTCGATCGCCTTGTCCGGCAGGTACCGGTCGGTGATGTACCGGTCGGAGAGCACCGCCGCGGCGTCCAGCGCCTCGTCGGTGATCCGCACCTGGTGGTGCGCCTCGTAGTTGTCCCGCAGACCGCGCAGGATCGCCACCGCGTCCTCCACCGTCGGCTCGCCGACCAGCACCGGCTGGAAGCGCCGGGCCAGCGCCGCGTCCTTCTCGATGTGCTTGCGGTACTCGTCCAGGGTGGTCGCGCCGATCACCCGCAGCTGCCCGCGGGCCAGCGCCGGCTTCAGCATGTTGCCGGCGTCCATCCCGCCGCCCTCGCCACCGCCACCGGCGCCGACCAGGGTGTGGATCTCGTCCATGAAGACGATCAGCTCGTCCCCGGACGCCTGGATCTCGTCGATCACCTTGCGCAGCCGCTCCTCGAAGTCGCCGCGGTAGCGCGTGCCGGCCACCAGGCCGGCCAGGTCCAGCTGGAACACCCGCTTGTCCTGCAGGGTGAGCGGCACGTCGCCGTCCACGATCCGCTGGGCCAGGCCCTCCACGATCGCGGTCTTGCCGACGCCCGCCTCACCGATCAGCACCGGGTTGTTCTTGGTGCGCCGGGACAGGATCTCAACGGCCTGCTCGATCTCGTCGGCCCGGCCGATCACCGGGTCGATCTCGCCGCGCCGGGCCACCTCGGTCAGGTCCACGCCGAACTGCTCCAGCGTCGGCGTGTGCCCGCCGCCACCGCGCGACCCGCCACGGGAGCTGCCCTGGCCACCGCCGACCGGTCCGGCCGGGGCCTCCACGTGCGGGATCGCCCGCGGGTCGAGACGGCCGGCCAGCAGCCGCCCGGCGACCGAGTCGCCGTTCAGCCCGAGCGCCATCAGAATGTGCTCCGGCCCGATGTACGAGGCGCCGACCGCCCGGGAGATCTGCAGGCTGTCCAGCAGCGCCCGCTTGGCAGCCGGGGTCAGCGCGACCTGCTCCCGCCCGTTCTCCCGGCCGGCCGCGCCCATGTCGGCGCGCCGGTTCGCCGCGGCGGTGCGGCTGGCGTCGTCACCGAGCCGGGCGTCCAGCTCGGTGAGCAGGGTCTGCGGGTCGGCGCCGGCGCGGCGCACGGTCTGCTTCATCGGCTCCTGCTGCAGGACGGCCCAGAGCAGGTGGTCGGTGTCCAGGTCGGCCAGGACCCCGTCGCCCGCGCCGATGTCGGCGGCCCTGCGGGCGGCGTCGGCCAGCACTTGCCGGGCGTCGTTGCTCATGTATCGCGCGATGTCGATCCGCTGCGCCGCCCGGCGCGGCTCCGCCGCACCGAAGAAGCGCGCGAACAGGTCGTCCCACTGACCGGGTCCACCCGGCCCCAACGGTCCGATGCTCATCAGTCTCTCTTCTCCTGGTACTCCACTGGCGGCGACATCCGGCCTACCCCCGGTCGGGAGCCGCAAACGCCCGCCGCCGCCTGTTAGAAGCGCGTGAGGCCAGGCCCTGATTCCCGATTCTCGCGAAAAGTTGACAGGGGTAGGCTCAACTTATGTCCGCTCCCCAGGAACCCGCCTCCGGCTCCCTGGCGCCGGTCTTCCGGGAACCCGCCCTCCCCGAACCGGTGCCCGCGTCCTCGGAGTCCCTGTTTCAGGGAGCCACATCACACCCACCCGTGTCCGGCGAACCGGAGTCTCCCCCGACATCCGCTGCCCGGACACCGCCGCCGATCACCTCTCCCGACCCGCGAGCCCCCGGGTCCCGATCCGCCACCTCCGGCCACACCTCCACCAGGCCGCGACACTCCCCCACCCCGCCGGCACCCTCCCACGACACCACCACCGAGCCGCGACGGTCCCCGACCCAGCCGGCGCCCTCCCGGGACGCCACCCCCGAACCGCGCCCCTCCCCCACCCGCACGGAGCCGGCGGTCTCCGGTGCGGCCGCCGCGGAGCAACCGCCCTCGCCCGCCTCCGCGCCGGCGGCGTCCGGTGCGCCGGTCCCGCTGGTGATCGTCGACGGCGCGAACGTGGTCGGTTCGGTGCCGGACGGCTGGTGGCGCGACCGAGCCGGCGCCGCGATCCGCCTCCGCGACAACCTGGCCCCGCTGCCCGCCGCCGGCCTGCCCGGCCTACCGCCCCCGATCGAGGTCGTCCTGGTCGTCGAGGGCAAGGCCCGGGACATCCCGCAAGACCCGTCCGGCGTCCGGATCGCCCGCGCCCCCGGCTCCGGCGACGACGAGATCATTGCTTTGGTACGCGACGAGCACCGCACCCGCCCCATCGTCGTGATAACCGCCGACCGCGGCCTCCGCTCCCGAGCCACCGCCCTGGGCGCCGAAGTCCGAGGCCCGTCCTCGGTCCCCCGCTGACCCGCAGCGGACACCGGTCCCCCAGCACTGGACCGGCGCACCCCATCGACATGCCGGAGGCGACCCCTACAGCGCATGCCGGAAGCGCCCGGCAGCGCATGCCGCAGACCTCCCCGCGCAGCCCATGCCGCAGACGTCCCCACACAGCGCATGCCGGAAGCGCCCGGCAAGCATGCCGTGAGGCCTCCCCACACAGCGCATGCCGGAAGCGCCCCGCGCAGCGCGTGCCGCGGGCCTCCCCGCGCAGCGCATGCCGCCCCGGACCCACGCCGCCATCAGGACGCTCCCCACGCAGACCCATGTGCCCAGCGCCCCAACGCCCCCGACGGTGGCCGGTTGCGGGGTGGGATGGGGCTCCGGGTTGGGAGTGGGGTCGGGGGCACCGGAACGGGCGCTTCGGAGCAAGGCGTCGGGCCGGGGCTGAGGCGGGGGTTCGGGGTTGGGAGTGAGGTGGGGGCACCGGGTCGGCGGTGAGGTCGGGCCTTCGGAGCGGGCCCTCGAAACGGGCGTCGGGTTGGGGTTGGGTGAAACGGTGACCAGCCGCGGACAATGAAGGGGCCGGCGATCGCTTTGGACGCGCAGCGGCCAGATCGCCGGCCCCGGCCCGCGCGGGAGCATGCGATCCGCACCCCAGCGGACGCGCGTACCTGAAGATCTTGAAGTTGATCTTTATGGTTGAGGCCGCAGCGGTGACCCAGCCCCGGACAGTAGGGTGCGCTCGTCGAGGCCGCGGCCGCCGAGGGGACGGGGCGGCCGAGCGATTTCGGTGGGGGGTGGCCGCGACGCGCAAGTCGGCATGATCCACAATGGACGTCGCGGAAAGTGGGCGCCACCAGGGCGATCATCGGTGTCGATCGTCGGACCGCTAGTGCGTCTTTTGTGTCAGTGGTGGGCAAAATGGCGCGGCCCGGGAGGCGCTTCCGGGGCTGGGCGTTAGGCTGTGTCGCAAGTGGGTTGAGTTACAGGAGGCCGAAAAGGGTGGCCAGTGTCGCCGAGGTCAGAGCGGCTGTGGACGCCGCGCTCCAGCAGGTGAACGAGGGGCAGGCGGCGATACAGGCGGCTCGGGAGAAGCTCGGTGAGGCGCAGCAGAGTCTGGCGGCCGCGCTCGACGGCAGTGCGCACGACGCCGTCGACACGGCCAAGGCGTCGCTGTCGCAGGCCGACCAGCAGCTCGAGGAATGCCTGACCGCCACGCTGGTCGCGGTCGAGGCCGCCCAGACCTACACGGCGACGCTCTGACGCGATGTCGCTGCTGCAGGAACTCGGCGCCCGGCTCCGGGCCGCCTCCGACGAGCTACCCGACGGCCTGGTCATCGCCGCGTTGGAAAAGCTTCGCAGCGCCACCGAGATCTTGAACTGGGTGCGCGAGGCGTCGGAGCACAAGATGGGCGTGCCCGAGCTCGGCAACGCCACCGAGCACGCCGAGCGGGCCGCCGCCGCGCTGCGCCTCGCCGAGGACGCGATCGAGAGCTACCTGGCCGCGCTCGGGCTCGGCGGTGACCCGGGCCGGCCGCAGGGGCAGGAGTGGCGCACCGCGCTGCGCCCGGAGCCGGAGTCGCAGCGGCCGGGCGAGCCGGGCGCGCAGCCACCGGTGGAGAAACTCGGTCCGTGGTGGCAGGAGCGCGTCGCCCAGCTCACCGGCGAGCCCGCGCCGACCGATCAGAAACCGCCCGGTCCCGGCAAGGCGGACACCGCCGAGCTGCTCCGCCGGGTGGCCGCCGGGGTGCGTGCCGGCGACCGCGCCCGGCTCGGCCGGGAGCTGCACTCGGTGACCGCGTCGACCGGCCTCGGCCTGGCCGCTGTCACCCCGCCGGTGCTGTATCGGCTGGCCGGCGACCTGCTCGGGCACGAACCACGGCCGGAGGACGTGCCACGGCTGCGCACCGCCGCCGAGAGCCGGGTCAAGGCACTGCTGCCGGGCACCTCGCCGGCCGTGCTGGAGACGCTCATCGACCGGATCTGCCGGGTTCCGGCGCGGGAGCAGGGGCACCGGCCGGCCGGGCATCCGGCGGACAACGCGGTGACCGCGAGCGTGCTGACCGGGGTGCTGCTGGCCCGGCTGGGCCGGGACGCCGAGGCGCTCGACCCGGACGCGCCGGAGCCGGTGCGCCCGCCTCGCGCCGAGGCCGGTGAGCAGCGCCGATGATGCCACGGGGCTGGACAACTGCGACGATGCCGGCGGGTCATGGCTGATTCCACCAAACAGCAGGTCATGGAGATCCGGGCCGGGCTGTCACACGCGCTGGGAGCCGCGGAGACCGCTCTCCGGCGTGCCCAGGAGGAGGCGGACGCGGCGCTCGCGCGCCTCGACCGGATCAGCGCGGCGGCCGGCAGCCGGCGGCGCAAGCTGGCCGAGGCGCGGGACAAGCGGCTCCAGTCGATCACCGAGTGGCACGACACCGAGCTGAGCGCGCTCTCCGGGGCGGCGGCCGGGGCCGCCGACCGGGCCGCGCCGGGAGCTGCCGGCGAGCCGTGGCACTCGTTCGAGGCGACGCCGTTGCCGCGCGCCGCCGAGCTGCGGGTCGGGCAGTTGCTGCTGCCCGCCGCGCCCGGCTCGGACGGCCAGCCCGAGGTGCCGGCCCTGGTGGAGCTGCTCGACCACGGGCACGTGGTGGTCCGCGGCGACCGGCGGCTGGGCGACGACGTGGTGGCCGGGCTGCTGCTGCGCGCGCTGGGCAGCAGCGCGCCGGGCACCGTACGGGTGATCGGCTACGACCCGGAGCACCTCGGTGGCGGGCTGGCCGGGTTCGCCGCGCTGGCCCCGGTGCGGGTGCTCACCCTCGTCGCGCCGAGCGGGCTCGGCGCCCTGCTCGACGAGCTGGTCGAGCACGTCCGGCGGATCAACGAGACGGTGCTGGCCGGGGAGTACTCGTCGCTGCGCGAGCTGCACGCGGCGACCAAGCGGCGGCCGGAGCCGTGGCGGGTGGCGGTGCTGCTCGGCGTCGGCGAGCTGAACCGGCACGAGCGCGTCCAGCTGGACCGGCTGCTGCGTACCGGGGCGGCCTGCGGGGTGCACCTGATCGTGCACGGGCCGGCCGTGGAGCCGGGCCCGGGGATCGAGTTCGTCACGGCGGCGCCCGGCGAGCAGGCGCGGATCGGCAGTGCGGGAGACCTTCCGGTACGCCTTGATCCCGGCCCGCCCCCCGCGGTGCTGACCGCCACCTGCCGGCAGATCGCCGAGGCGGTCGCCGCCGGTCCGGCCCCGGTGGCCCTGGACAGCCTGCTGCCGGATCCGGGCGAGGAGTGGCGGGAGAGTTCGGCGACCGGGCTGACCGCGCCGCTGGGCGACAGCCCGCAGGGCACCCGGGTGCGGGTGACGCTCAGCGACTATCCGCCGCACGCGTTGATCGCCGGGCCGTCCGGGACCGGCAAGACCAACCTGATCTACGCCTGGATGGGCGCCCTGGCGGCCCGCTACTCCCCCGCCGAGCTGGCGTTCTACCTGCTCGACTTCAAGGAGGGGGTGTCCTTCGCCCGGTTCGCGCCGGGCCGGCGGGACCAGAGCTGGCTGCCACACGTCCGGCTGGTCGGGGTGAACGTCAACACCGACCGGGAGTTCGGCCTGGCCCTGCTCCGGTTCCTCGGCGCCGAGCTGCGCCGCCGGGCGGACGCGGCCAAGCAGCACGAGGTGACCAACCTGGCCGAGCTGCGCGCCGAGGACCCGACCGGGGTGTGGCCGCGGATCGTCGCGGTGGTCGACGAGTTCCAGGTGCTGCTGGCCGGCCGGGACGCGGTCACCACCGAGGCCGTCGACCTGCTGGAGGACCTGGCCCGCCGGGGCCGCTCGCAGGGCATCCACCTGATCCTGGCCAGCCAGGACATCTCCGGCATCGAGGCGCTGTGGGGCCGGCCCGCGCTGGTCGCCCAGTTCACCCTGCGGATCGCGCTGCCCCGGGCCCGCCGGGTGCTGGCCGAGCAGAACGGCGCCGCCGACTCGCTGCCGCGCTACCACGCCGTCGTCAACTCGGACTCCGGCGCGGCCGAGGCCAACCAGATCGTCCGGGTGCCGGCGGCCGGCGACCGGGAGCAGTGGGGCGCGCTGCAGCACCGGCTGTGGCGCCGGCTGCCGCCCGGTGCGCTGCCGCCCCGGCTCTTCGACGGCGACGTGCAGCCCCGGCTCGCCGACAGCCCGGACTTCCGGGCGCTGGTGGCCGAGGACTCGCCGGCCCCGGTGGCGCTGCTCGGCGAGACCATCGACGTGATGTCCCGGTCGGCGCGGACCGTGCTGCGCCGCGCGCCGGGGCGCAACCTCGCGGTGCTCGGCACCCGGGTGGAGGAGGCGTGCGCGGTGCTGGCCACCGCCGGGCGCTCACTGGCGGCGCAGTTCCAGCGGGACGGCGCCCGGTTCTCGATCGCCTGCTTCGACCAGGACGCCCAGTCGTACGCCGAGGCCCTGCACGCCCGGATCCCGGACTGCGGCTGGTACGACGCGTCGAACGTCGACTGGCTGCTGGAGGACGCCGCCGCCGAGTCCACCGCGGCGTGGCCGGCCGACCGCCCGCACTTCATCCTGCTCTACGCCGCCGACGCGCTGCCCGGCGGCAAGGCGGCCCTGGACCAGCTGCGGACGGTGCTGCGGCAGGGCCCGGAGCGGCGGCTGCACGTGCTGGGCTGGTGGCGTGGCGCCGGGCTGCTGCGCGACACGCTGGGCGGGCAGGGGTCCCGCACCGACCCGATCGGCGCGTGGGTGGCTCTCGACGTGCACGGCAGCGAGCTGGCGCCGTACTACCCCGGTGCCGGGGCGCCGAACTGGTATCCGCGGCCCTGGCGGGCCCTGCACTTCGACCGGTCGGTGCATCGGGGCGCCGAGGTGATGATCCCGTACGGTGTCTCATGAGCGAACTGCAACCGGCCGACTTCGAGCGGGCCGACTACCGCACCGTCCTGCGCCGGCTGACCACGCTCGACCAGCGGGCCGCCGACCTGCGGGCCGAGGCGATCGCCTGGCACGCCGAGCAGCGCGCCGCCGCCGACGGGCAGGTGGCCGCCGCCGAGGAGCAGGCCCGGGCAGCCCAGCGGGCGGTCCGCGAGGCGCAGCGTGACCTGGAGCAGGTCGACGCGCAGGCGGCCGGGCTGTGGGCGGAGTACGTGCACCGCGTCGGCCCGGTGGCGGAACGTTTCGGCAAGCTCCCGCCGGCCAGCATCCCCCGGCAGCGGTCCGACCTGGCGGCCCGGGACTACCTCGCCGAGGTGGAGAAACGAGTCAAGTGGACACCGCCCGCCCGGCCGATCACCTTCGGCGTCAAGGTGCTGTTCGGCGTCTTCGGGCTGGCCGGCGGCATCGTCGGCGCGCTGCTGAACCAGGTGCTGCGGGACGCCGGGGCGGCGTCCGCCGGTGACTGGCACCAGGCGGCCCCGGTGGTGGCCCTGCTGGTGCTGCTGGCCTGCCCGGTGCTCGCGGTGGTCGGGGCGAAACTGGTGGCGGACCGGCGCAAGGTCGGCCTGGACACCGCGACGGTGGTCACCATCCTGGTGACCGGGCTGGTCACGGCGATGCTGCTGTTCACCGCGACGCAGTACGCCGGGGGCGGCGCTTAGCCCCGGGCCAGGGTGCGGCGGCGCTCGGCCTCCTCGACCAGGGCCGCCGGCACGTCCAGGTGGTCGCCGGCGCCGTGGGCCTCGTCGTACTCCAGATCGCCGCCGGTTTCGTATTCCGGGCCGCTCGGCTCGCCCGGCGGTGCGAGGCGGGCGTCCGGCTCGTCGGTCGCGTCGGTCATGCCTTCGTTCTACTCCGGCCGCCGGCACAAAACCAGCGTTCCGGGGTATCCGGGAAGAGTGTTGTGGATCGGGACGTCCGGATGGCAGTACAAGGACTGGCGCGGTGGCCTCTACCCGGAGAAGCTGCCGCAGCGGCTCTGGCTGGAGCACTATGCCGGGCACTACGCCACCGTCGAGGTGAACAACGCGTTCTACCGGCTGCCGGAGCGCACCACGTTCGAGCAGTGGCGGCAGCGGACGCCCGACGGGTTCGTCGTGGCGGTCAAGATGAGCCGCTATCTGACGCACATCAAGCGGCTGCGCGAGCCGGCCGAGCCGGTGGCCCGGTTCCTGGACCGGGCGGCGGGACTCGGCGACAAGCTCGGGCCGGTGCTGCTGCAGCTGCCGCCGACCATGCGCGCCGACCTGGCCGCGCTGGACGAGACGCTGAGTCTGTTCCCGGCCGGGGTGCGGGTGGCGGTGGAGCCCCGGCACGACAGCTGGTTCACCGGGGACTGCGAGAAGCTGCTGCGGGCGCACGGCGCCGCGCTGTGCTGGGCGGACCGCAAGGGCCGGCCGGTCACCCCGCTGTGGCGCACGGCGGACTTCGCCTACCTGCGGTTCCACGAGGGCGCCGCCCGGCCGTGGCCGCGGTACGGCAGCGCGGCGCTGCGCTCCTGGCTGGGCCGGCTGGGCCCGGACGGTTTCGTCTACTTCAACAACGACCCGGGCGGCGCCGCGGTGATCGACGCGGACGCGTTTGCCCGGATCGCCGAAGGACGTGGGATCGCTGTCAGTCATCCCCCAGCAGGTCAATGAAGGTTGAAGCATTCCGCTGCGCATAATCGGCGTAGCAATTGTTCATCAACACGTGCGTGGTCTTCGCCTCGCCGGCGAGCGCGCGCAGTTTCGGCACCCACTCTGCAAGTTCTTCCGTGGAATAGCGATAGTAGAACTTCTCGTGGATGTCCTTACTCGTCCACTTGTCGCTATGCCCGTGGAAACGCACGACTGCCAGATCGGCGGTCGCGGTCACCACCGGAGGCACCGAGGACTTGTAGCCCTGCGGCATGTCGACAGCGACGAACGGCAGCCGATGGTGGCGCAGGAAGTCCAGGGTCTCGTCCTGATTTCCGCCGTCGAACCAGGAGGCGTTGCGGAACTCGAAGACCGGCCGCAGCGGCTTGCACCGGGCCGCGACCTCCAGCAGGTACTCCTTGTTGGACTTGCGGATCCCGAACCAGGGCGGGAACTGGAAGAGCAGGGCCCCGAGCTTGCCGGCCTCGGCGAGCGGGTCCAACGCGGTGAGGAACCGGGTCCAGACCTCCTCGTACGTCTGCGGCGGCAGGTCCTGCGGGTAGACGTTCTTCTTGTCCGTCTCCGGCCGCAGGTCCTTGTAGAGCGCTGACACCTTGGTCGGGTGCCCGGTCAGCAGGCTGAACGCCTTGATGTTGAAGGTGAAGTCGTCGGGGGTGCGCTGTGCCCAGAGCCGCGTGGTCTGCTCGTTGGGCGGGCCGTAGTAGGTCGCGTCGACCTCGACCAGGGGGAACTGCCGCGCGTAGTACGCCAGCCGCTTCTCCGGGTTGTCGGCGGTCGACGGGTACCACCCCGACGCGATCAACGTCTTGTCGGTCCATCCACAGGTCCCGAACAGGATGCTCGCCATGGCTTACCGGTGCCCGCCTCCGCCCGCACGGAAACGAGCACCGGTACGGCTCAGCTGGCCCGGCGCTCGCGGACCTGCTTGCAGTTGACACACGTGGTGGCCGATGGGAACACCTCGAGGCGCTCCACCGGGATCGGGTTGGAGCAGCCCTCACAGTTGCCGTACGTCCCGTCCTCGAGCCGCTGCATCGCGTACTCCGCCTGGGTGCGACGGTCGAGGAGGGTGCGCAGCAGCGAGCCCGCGGCGTCCCGCTCCGCCGTCTTGGATCCGCTGTCGGCCTGGTCGTCGCCGGCCGAGTCGCCGATCTCGACCAGCCGCAGCCGATGGCTCTGGGCGACCGCCTCTTCATACTCCGCGTCGAGCTCCTCGAACCGGGTCCGCAGGAGCTCCCGGATCTGCTCCAGCTCCTCGGCCGAGCGCCCCTTCGCCGCGCTGGCGCCCTTACCGGCTACAACAGCACCGTTGACGAGCATGTAGTCCCCCTGCCCTTCCCTAAGCCCCAGCCGATGGGCGAGTGGCTCGATGTGTGGAGCCGCCTGATACCCACCGCCGGAGGTCCCAAACCGGGGCCCCCGCGAAAAAGTAACCGGAGCATAACTGTCAGTGGTCAGTTGCGCCACGGACTCGGCGAGCGGGTCTTGTGCCGACGATCACCCCGGCGCCACGACCAGCGCGGGATGGCGAGGATCATCCACTCGGACGACCACGTCGGCGAACTCCTGCGGAGCCATCTCTCCCACATACCGGGCGAAGGCGGGCAGGGTCCAGCGATCCTCGGCGGCGGTGCGCCGGTCCAGGGCCGCGGCGGAGAGCGCAAGGTGGACGGTGAAGTCGAAGGGCAGTCCGGCGCCGAGCAGCAGCGGGCCGCTGACCAGCACGATCGCGGCGGCCGGCAGCATGCGGTAGGGCTCGCGGGCGGCCCGGTCGGTGGCCGCGTTCCAGAGGCGGGTGACGATGCGCCCGGAGCCGCCGGGGCCGGCCGGGTCGAGCACCTCGCGGATCAGCCCGGCCTCGTCGAACCAGCCGGTGTAGAACGAGTCGGGATTGGCCCGCCCGAACTCCAGACGCAACGAGGCCGGACGCAAGAAGTCCCTGGTGTCGATGTGCACCGCCGGGCGGCCACGGACGCGCAGCGGGTCGATCAGGGCCGCTGCCAGCCGATCCGGGCCGGCGGCGTCGGCGCCGTCCACTGCCACCCGGACCCTACTGTCGGATTCCCGACTGGCCAGCCGGTCGGCGAGATTTTCGACCAGCACGGCGAAGGAGACCGGGGTGACGCGCATGCCTCAATCGTGCGGCATGATCGTGATCCGGGCGTCGTCGGCCAGCCGGTAGCCCACCCCGTAGACGGTGGTGACGGCCGGCACGCTGGCCCCCAGCTTGAGCCGCAGCCGCCGCACGTGCACGTCGACGGTGCGCTCCCCGGCCCGCTCGTAACCCCACACGCCGGCCAGCAGCTGGGCCCGGCTGAACACCCGGCGCGGCCGCTCGGCCAGGTAGAGCAGCAGGTCGAACTCGAGGCGGGTGAGCGGGACCGGCTCACCGTCCAGCAGCACCTGCCGGGAGCCGGTGAGCAGCCGCACCTCGGGGCCGCTGGGAACCGGCTCGGGCTCCGGCTCGGGCACCGCGGCCGCCTCGACGGTCACCGTGCCGCGGCTGAGCTCGACCAGCTCGCGGACCGCGGCCAGCAGCCGATGCGCCTGTGGGGACACCGCGTCCCCGGTGAGCGGGATGGCGAGCGTCACGGTCAGCGCCGGTTCGGAACGCCGGCTGGCCGAGCCGCGGCCCGGGCCGGCTGAACGACGATCGGCACGCGGCGACAATGCGCTGACCGGCATTGAATGAACCCCCAGGAATTTGCTGCGGCAAGCGAATACGACCGATCACCGAGGGAGGCGCGGCGCATGATCGGCGCCACCGTGAACAACCCTCAGTTGTGCGTAAAAGCGGGCCTGATATCTCCGGTCCGCCGGTTTGCGGGTCAAGTCGCCATCCACAGTGTGAGAAAGATGTTCCATATTGTTCCCGGTAACACGAATTCATTCCGGGAACGATTTCTGTCAGTCTCATTAAGCATTGCCGAACGCCGCGCGGCTGACCTGGGCCGGAACATGACGAAGGGGACGCCACGAAATCCGTGGCGTCCCCTTGCGAAAATCCCGAGTGAAATCAGCCACCCGAGGTGAGGCGGCGGCCGACGGCCGCGATCAACCGGTCCAGCTCGGAGCCGAACGGGTTGTCGTGCACCAGGTACGTCCAGGTCGCGCTCGGCCGGACGATCTCCGCCCGCTCCGGCTGCCAGCCGTCGCTGAGGTCGACCTCCTCGAACGTCTCGATGGTCCGCTCCTCCACCTTCGTCAGCAGCTCCTGGAAGGCCGGCACCGCCGACCTGTGGAACTCGTCCAGCGGGTCCAGCTTGCCCAGGGCCCGCAGGTGCACGCCCTCACGCACCTCGGACAGGTACGCCAGGTGGTCGGCCCAGAGCCGGTCCAGGTGGTACAGCGCGATCGCCCGGGCCGAGTCGGAGAGCACGTCCTCGTCGGTCTCCTTGGCCTTCTCCGGCGATTTCTCCAGCAGCATGATCGCGGCGACCTCGGAGGTGAGCAGCCGCTCCCGGCGCTCGGCCAGCAGCAGCCGCTGCTGCTCGATCACCACGCTGTACCGCCAGGTGTTGCGGTGGATCTCGTGGTTGACGCCCTCGGCGACCCGCTGGGCGTGCTCGACCGCGTAGTCCACCTGCGGGTCGTGCACCACGCCGTCCATGTCCATCCGCGGCGAGGCCGGCAGGATGTCACCGGCGTGCCGGGTGACCAGCTCGTCCTCCAGGCTGACGAAGAACACCGAGGCGCCCGGGTCGCCCTGCCGGCCGGCCCGGCCGCGCAGCTGGTCGTCGACCCGGCGGCTGTCGTGCCGGCCCGCGCCGATCACGTAGAGCCCGCCGAGCTCGACCACCCGGTCCCGGTCGGCCTCGTCGCTGCCGCCCAGCCGGATGTCGACACCGCGGCCGGCCATCTGGGTGGAGACGGTGACCGCGCCGACCGCGCCGGCCTCCGCGATGATCGCCGCCTCCTCGGCGTCGTTCTTCGCGTTCAGCACGTTGCACGGCACGCCGGCCTTGGCCAGCTGCGCGGCGAGCGTCTCGGAGGCCTGCACGTCGAGGGTGCCGATCAGCACCGGGCGGCCCTTGTCGTGCGCGATCTTGATTTCCTCGACCAGCGCCTCGTCCCGGGTGTCGTGCGCCGAGTAGATCCGGTCCGGGTCGTCCTCGCGGATGTTCGGGGTGTTCGGCGGGACCACCGCGACCTCGAGCTTGAAGTACTCCCGCAGCTGCTCGCCGACGTGCACGGCGGTCGCGGTCATCCCGCAGACGGTCGCGTAGAGCGCGATGTACGCCTGCACCGTGATGGTGTCCAGCACCTCGCCCTCGGCGGTGGCGGACAGCCCCTCCTTGGCCTCCACGGCCGCCTGCAACCCGTCCGGCCAGCGGCGGCGCTGGGCCACCCGGCCGCGCATCTCGTCGATCAGCTCGACCCCGCCGTTGCGGACGATGTAGTCCACGTCGCGGCGCAGCAGGGCGTGCGCGTGCAGCGCCACGTTCACCGCGGACAGGTGCTCGACCTGGTCGTCGGCGTACAGGTCGACGCCGCCGAGCTGCTCCTCGACGTTCTTCAGGCCGGCCTCGGTGAAGGCCACGCTGCGGCCGTCCTCGGCCACCTCGTAGTCCTTGCCCCGGCGCAGCGACTTGACCAGCTCGGCGGCCTCGTGCACCGGGTCGCTCTCGGTCGAGGTCGAGCCGGCCAGCACCATCGGCACCCGGGCCTCGTCGATCAGGATCGAGTCGGCCTCGTCCACGATCGCGGTGGCCAGGTCACGCTGCACCCGGTCGGCCACGTCGGTGACCAGCTGGTCGCGCAGGTAGTCGAAGCCCGCCTCGGAGACCGACACGTAGGTGACGTCGGCGGCGTACGCCTCGCGCCGCTCCTCCGGGGTCATCGACTCGGTCACCGAGCCGACGGTCAGGCCGAGCAGCGTGTAGATCGGCTCCATCCACTCGGCGTCGCGCTTGGCCAGGTAGTCGTTCACGGTCAGCACGTGCACCGGGCCGTTGCCCAGGCGGGTGTGACCGTAGGCCGCGATGGTGGCGGTGAGCGTCTTGCCCTCACCGGTGGCCATCTCGGCCACCCGGCCGTCGAGCAGCGCCATCGCGCCGAGCAGCTGGACGTCGTACGGCCGCTGGCCGATCGCCCGGAACGCCGCCTCCCGGCCGATCGCGCAGATCTCGGTATAGTCGGAGGCTTCCCGCGCGGCGTCGGTCAGGGCCGCGTCGTCCAGCTCCTTGAGCGCCTCCTCACGAGCCTCGATCGGCTCCAGGCGCTTCGACAGCGGGCCGAGGTCCACAGTCGTGCCCGGGCGCTGCAAAAACTTGCGGAATCGGTTCTTGAATCGCTGCGACACACCCATGGCGCGCAACGGTACTTTATTTCGCTGACAGCCATCGGCCGGACTCCCGCGCGCCGCTCCGACGAGATTCGCCCGGTCCGGTGGTTTGCCCTCCCGGGGCGCCGGGCACCTGCTGTGACGAGATCCCACCGGCGAGGAGGACCCCATGCCCAGCCAGCTGGTCTGCCGGCCGGAACGGGACCTGCCGGTGGCGGTGCTGACCGTCAGCGGCACCCTGGACCGCCTCACCGGCGACGCGCTGGGTGCCGCGGTCCGCCGCAGCCTCGCCGGGCAGCCGGTGAAGCTCCTGCTCGACGTGACCCGGCTGGAGGTGGCCGACCCGATCGCGTTCGGCACGTTCGGCTCGGTGCTCTGCCAGACCGCGGAATTCCCGAACGTACCCATCGTCGTCTGCGGCGCCGACCAGGACACCTCCGCCGCGCTGGCCGCCACCCCGGACTGCGCCGGCGTCGCGATGGCCGACGACTGCGCCGCCGCCCTGGCCGAGGCGAGCGCCGAACCCCCGCCGGACCGCCTCCGGGTCCGCCTGCGCCCGGTACCGGAAGCCTGCCGCCAGGTCCGCCAGCTGGTCGACCCGGCCTGCGCCCGCTGGCACCGCGCCGAGTTCGCCGCCACCGCCGTGCTAATCGCCACCGAGCTGGTCGCCAACGTGGTGCGGCACGCCCACACCACCATGGAGTTCACCCTGGCCGTCCACGACGGCCGCCTCACCATGGCGGTCCGCGACGGCAGCCGCGCCATGCCCCGCCAGCTGAACCCGACCCTCACCGACTCCGGCGGCCGCGGCCTCCGCCTGGTCCGCGAACTCTCCGCCGCCTGGGGAGTCCTCCCCGTCACCGACGGCAAAATCGTCTGGACCCACCTGATCCCGGCCCTCACCTGACCGGTCCCGCCCTGCTCGACCGGTCGCTCCGCCGCCCCAACGGCTCGCCGCCCCAACCGGCTCGCCAGTTCAACCGGCTCTCCGCTCCGGCCGACTCGCCAGTTCAACCGGCTCTCCGCTCCGGCCGGCTCGCTTCTCCGGCCGGCTCGCTTCTCCGCACGGCTCGCTTCTCCGGCCGGTTCGCTTCTCCGCACGGCCGCGCAACCGACCTCGCTGCCGCGGCGTAGTCGGCCGACTTCCGGTTCGCGCATTTTGTACGGTCTGGTATCGAGACAGGCGCAGACGACCGGTCCCGTGGCTGAGCGCGACCGCCGCCGAGCACCGGACCGCCCGGCGACCGCCGGGCTGATCCGGTCCGCTCCCACCGGCACCGCCAGGTGGCGCCGGCCGGCCGGGCCGATCAGGTCCAGGCCCACCCGCGGCGTATGACGACCGCGCCGCGATCCGGACTCACTGACGGCGTGGCAGGCCGCTCGGGGCGCTCGACGGGTCCTCCGGGCCGTCCTCGGCCGGAGGTGACGCCGGGCGGGCAGCCGGACGAGCCGCGCCACGCCCGGGCAGGCCGGACGGCGCACTCGTCTCGTCCACCGGCGCGCCGGAGGTTTCCCCTGCCGGGTTTCCCGTACCCGCCGGGGCTCCCGGTCCGGAACCTGCCGGGGCTCCCCCGCCGGCCCCCGGTCCGGCTCCGAGCCCTGCTGCCAGGCTCGGGCCGGGATGGGTTGCCGGACCGGCCGAGCCGTGTTGTCCCATGTCGGGCGCCTGAAGGCCGGGCCGGATGATGCCGGGGCCAGGCGCGGGTGGGTTGTGCTGTCCCATGTCCGGCGGCTGCAGCCCGGGTCGGGTCGCGGCCGGAGAGGTCCCTTGGTTCTGCTGCTGCCCCAGGTCGGGCGCTCGGAGACCCGGACGAGCCTCGGACGCCGGATTGTGCTGTCCCATGTCCGGAGCCTGAAGGCCGGGCCTCGCCTGACCCATGTCCGGAGCCTGCAAACCCGGCCGCCCCTGACCCATGTCCGGAGCCTGCAAACCCGGCCGCCCCTGACCCATGTCCGGAGCCTGCAAACCCGGCCGCCCCTGACCCATGTCCGGAGCCTGGAGACCGGGCCGCGCCTGGCCCATGTCCGGAGCTTGCAAACCCGGCCGTCCCCGACCCGTGTCCGGCGGCTGCAAACCCGGCCCCGCCTGACCCGTGTCCGGCGGCTGCAAGCCCGGGTGAGCCGCGCCAGCAGTCGCCAGCGGCGGAGTGTGCTGGCCTGTCGGCGACTGTCCGGTCACCGCGGCAGCGGACGGCAGGAAGTCTCCACCGGTAGCCGCCCCCGCCATCGCCGAGGCGCCCGGCTGCCCCTGGCCGGCCCCACCAAGCTGCGCCGCCGGGTTCATGCCGGGCATACCCGGCTGGCCCACCGGCCCGGCCGGCTGACCCATCGGCACGCCTTGCCCGCCCGGCTGGCCCATCGGGGCACCTTGTGCACCCGGCTGACCCAGCGGCATGCCTGGCTGGCCCGTCGGGGCACCCGCGCCCGGCTGACCCACCGGCATTCCCGGGTGACCCGTCGGGCCCGAGCCCTCGGCGGCGGGCGGCATCATCGGCACTGGACCACCTGCCCCCGGGAGGCCGAGCGGCCGAGCGGACCGGGTGAACCGTGGTGCGTCCAGCGGACTGTTCTGCTGGCTGTAGGACGGTGCCGCGACCGGCGCCCCCTCAGCGATCGGCTGACCGCCCGGAGCGGCCCACTGCGGCGGCACTCCCTCACCGGGAACACCCGCCGGCGGCACCGAGACGCCCAGCGCCGGCATGGCGACGGATCCCGGCGCCGGCATGGCGACGGACTCCGGGGCTGGCACGGCTGCGGATCCCGGGGCCGGCATGGCGGCGGATCCCGGCGCCGGCATGGCGGCGAGTCCCGGGGCCGGCCAGTTCTGGTTCACCGGAGGCTCCGCCGGAGCGGCCGTGGCCCACGGCGGAACGCCGGACATCGACCCGGCCGCCGGCGCGCCGTTCCCCGGCTCAGCCGTCCCCGCCAACCCGGCGACGTCCCCTGGTCCGGCAAGCCCGGATGTCCCCTGGCCCCCGGCCGCTCCTGGCCCACCCATCGGCTCAGCGAGCGAACCCAGCCCGCCGGGACCGCCGCTGTCACCAGGCGTTGTCCTGGCCAGGCCGGAGCCCGGCCCACTCTCCACCGGCGGCCAGGGACGCAGTCCACCTGAAGCCGCCTCGTCCCCCGTCGGCGGCCACGGGCGGACGCCGGCATCAGCCGCGCCCTTGACCGCTTCAGCGCCAGCCGCGGCGGCCGGCGGCCAGGGCCGTAGCCCACTACCGGCCGCGTCCCCGCTACCAGCGAGCCCTACAGCGACACCGGAGATCGGCCCGGAGCCAACGACGCTCGGCCCCGGTCCCCCAGAACCGGCGACCTGCTCAGCGTCTCCAGCGGGCGGCCAAGCCGTCAGCCCACCACCGGCTTCGCCCACCCGTTCCGACAACCCGGCCCCCGGCGTGCCGGACCCCGCCGGCCCGGACACCACCGGCCCCGACAACCCGGCCCCCGGCGTGCCGGACCCGGCCGGCCCGGACACCGCCGGCCCCGGCAACCCGGACCCCGGTCCGGCCGACGGCCCCTCTCCGGCAGCCGCGGGCGGCCAAGCCTTCAAGAGCCCACCGGCCCCCTCCGGCCCGCCCGGCCGTTCCCCGGAAACGTCGGGCGAGGACGACGCCGCATGCGCCCCCTCGCTCCGCTTCTCACCGCCGCCCGCCGGCCCGTTCCCGGGTGGCCAGGCCCGCGGCGGCGACCCACCCGGGGCCGTCTCGCCCGTGCCGCTTCCCGGCGACGGTTGGTTCGTCCCGGCGTCCCCACCCGGGCTCCCGTGCCGCCCACCGCCCAAGCCCGCCCCGGAGCCGGCCGGCGGCAGTCCGCCGACGTCAGGCGCACCATTCGTACCGTTGCTCACGCTCTGCGAAAGAAACCCCGACCCCGCGTTGCTGACGATCCGGCCGGCGGTGCCGCCCGGCCCGGCGTTGCCCACCGGTCCACCGGCGGCCGCCCCGGGTCCCACGTTCGCCCGGGGCAACCCGCCGAGCCGCGACTCCGACCACGACTCCCCGGCCGCCGGCGGCCGCTGGTGCGTCCCGGTCGGCTCGGTGGCCCAGCCGGGCAGCTCCGACGAGAGCGGGCCGGCCTTCCCCGCGGATTGGCGGCCCGCGGAAGCGCTCGGCCCGGCGTGCGACAGTCCCGGTCCGGGCCCGAGCGGATGCTGGTGCCCGGCGACCGGCTTCCCGGACGACGCCGGGGTGCCGGGCAGCGGCCCGGTCAGCGGATCGCCGGCCCAGGACGTACCCTCAGCTGTCGATCTCGCGGGCGGACCGCCCGGACTGTCGCCGGGGCCCGGTGGCCAGGCGGACCCGATGCCGGGCGGCGCGAGGGTACCGGGCGGGACGAAAGCCGGGCGGGTGGCCGCGATCAGACCGGAGGCCTCGGCGAGGCCCGCTGCCGCGAGGACCTCGGCGGCCGCCTGGCCGGAGCGGCAGGGCAGCTCCTCCCCGCAGACCGGGCAGTGGGTGAGGCCTTCGCGGGGACCCTCGCCACCGGCGTGTGCCTCGAGCATCTCCCGCGCGGTGCGCGCCAGGACGCTCTCCGGTTTGACGTAGTTCGTCGGTGCCACTGGTCTCCGCCCCCCGTCCGCGCGAGATTTCGCACGACCCGTCGTCCAGTTCACCCTGGCGGGTACCCCCGGAGGGCGGGTTTCCGCAGATCGGTGGGTTACCGGCGGGAATTGCCCGGTATCGGGCGCGGCGCCCGTCACCGGTTGGTAAGGAGAAGAAGATCAAAATTTCACGATTCACTCACGGTGCGCGGCCGGGTTCGCTCCGTAACATTGAAGGACATCCAGGAGGTGACCCCCCATGGACGACACTGAGCTGCATCGCGAGCGGATCCTCCGGCACGTCAGTCCGATCATCACCGGCCGGTTCATCGGCTACCAGGCGTCGTACACCCGGGAGGTGAGCGTCGGGCGGCTGTTGGCGATCTTCGTGTTCCTCGCGGCCGGGATCGCCCAGCTGGTCGCCTCGCTGCTCCGGATGAGACCGGCCCGGCGCAGCCTCAAGGACCTGCGCAAGGGCCCGGAGTTCCTGGTCACCCCGGTCCGGCTGCGCGACGATCTCGGCCAGACCTACGAGATCGAGATGCACGGGCAGCTGCCGCAGTCCGCGCTGCACCGCGGCGACCTGGTGCAGGTGCGCACCGAGCCGCAGCGCGACCGGACCCTGCCGGTCAAGTTGCTGCAGGTGGTGAACCTGACGACGATGCAGCCGCTCACCCCGCGTATCCCGACCCGCTGGTCGCACCTGGGCCCGGCGATGCTGCTGCAGGCCGCCGCCGGACTGGTCGTCGCCGGCGTGGTCCTGGCCGCGCTCTTCCGCTGAGCCCGCGTAAAGATCGCGAGGACCGGGTAACGATGCGTCCATGTTCGACGCACCGTTCGCCATCACCCGCCAATGCTGCCCCGCCGAGTCGAGAACAGGCATAGACAGCGGTAATCATGGTTCCGGGGGGACCGCTGCGACGATGCCCGTTTCCCCTCCGCGCTGACAGCTCGGAAGGTGGTGCCTGGTGGGCGAGAAAGTCGAACAGACCCAGTTTTCCCGAGAGGACCGGTCCCGGTACCGGCAGAAGATCCGCCGCAGCCTGGACGTGTTCGCCACGATGCTGCGGGAGTCCCGCTTCGAGTTCGAGCGGCCGATGACCGGCATGGAGATCGAGCTCAACCTGATCGACGACAACGCCGATCCGGTGATGCGCAACGCCGAGGTGCTCGGCGCGATCGCCGACCCGGACTTCCAGACCGAACTCGGCCAGTTCAACATCGAGATCAACCTGCCACCCCGGCGGCTGGCCGGTGACGACTACGCCGACCTGGAGAAGGGCCTGCGGGCCAGCCTGAACCACGCCGAGCACAAGGCCCGGACCGTCGGCGTGCACATGGTCACCGTCGGCATCCTGCCCACCCTGCGCCGCGAGCACCTGACCGGCGCGGCGCTCACCGTGAACCCCCGCTACAGCCTGCTCAACGAGCAGATCTTCGCGGCCCGCGGCGAGGACCTGGACATCCGCATCGACGGCGTGGACCGGCTGGCGGTCACCACCGACAGCATCGCGCCGGAGGCGGCGTGCACCAGCACCCAGTTCCACCTGCAGGTCAGTCCGGCGCAGTTCGCGGCGTACTGGAACGCCTCCCAGGTGATCTCCGGGATCCAGGTGGCGCTGGGCGCGAACTCGCCGCTGCTGTTCGGCCGGGAACTGTGGCGGGAGACCCGGATCCCGCTGTTCGAGCAGGCCACCGACACCCGGTCGGAGGAGATCAGGGCCCAGGGCGTACGCCCCCGGGTGTGGTTCGGCGAGCGCTGGATCACCAGCGTCTTCGACCTGTTCGAGGAGAACGTCCGCTACTTCCCGGCGTTGCTGCCGATCTGCGACGAGGACGATCCGGCGGACCTGCTGGAGCGCGGCGAGATCCCGGCGCTCAGCGAGCTGCGCCTGCACAACGGGACGGTCTACCGCTGGAACCGCCCGATCTACGCGGTCGTCAACGGCCGCCCGCACCTGCGCGTGGAGAACCGGGTGATGCCGGCCGGCCCGACGGTCGCCGACACCATCGCCAACGGGGCGTTCTACTACGGCCTGGCCCGCAGCGTCGCCGAGGCCGACCGTCCGATCTGGACCCAGCTGAGCTTCCGCGCCGCCGAGGAGAACTTCCACACCTGCGCCCGGCACGGCATCGACGCCAGCGTCTTCTGGCCGGGCGTCGGCACCGTCCCGGTGACCGAGCTGGTCCTGCGCCGCCTGCTGCCGCAGGCCGCCGACGGCCTCGACAGGTGGGGCGTGTCGCCGGCCCAGCGCGACAGGCTGCTCGGCATCGTCGAGCAGCGCTGCCTGCGCCAGCAGAACGGCGCGTCCTGGCAGGTGGACACCCTGCACGAGCTGGAGAAGAAGGGGATGGACAGGCAGCGCGCACTGCACGAGATGATGCGCCGCTATCTGCCGCTGATGCACGAGAACGTCCCGGTGCACGAGTGGGAGGTTTCCTAGATCAGAATCCGGATTCGATACGCCCGCGCCACCTCCCCGTGGCTACCCGCGATCATGTCCGGGCTGGCGACCGTCCGGCGACCGCCGGGCGGTCGCCGCTGGTCCCGGTCACCCCCAACCCGGCCCCGGGGCCATGGCCGTCCCGCATCCTCCCGTCCGGGCAGGTCCCCCGCGGCTCAGCCCGGCTCCGCCCGCGGGCCGCCGCGCGCGATCGCCACCGTCACGCCGCCGCGCACCCGCTTGGGCAGCACCAGTTCCGCCGCCGTCCCCGCCGCGAGCAGTGCCGCCGCCTCCGCCACACTCGGCGTGCCGACCACCGCCGCCACCACCCGGCTCGGCCCCGGCACCGCCTGCCCGGCCAGCTCGCCCGCGCCGAACGCGACCAGCCGCCACCCCAGCACCCTGCTCAACTCCCGGACCCCCGGCTCGGCGGCCCGCCGGTCCAGGGTCGCCAGCACCGTCCCGTCCAGCACCTCCAGCCCCGCCTCGGCCAGCGCCGCCGCCACCGCCGTCGCCAGCTCGGCCACCCCGGTCCCGGCCCGAGCCCCGATCCCGACCGCGATCACGCCGCACCCATCCCGGCCGCGATCACGCCGCACCGGCCCCGGCCGCGATCACGCCGCCGCCGCGCGCACCAGCCGCTCCGCCATCCCCCGCTGCCCCGCCCAGTGCAGGTGCAGGTAGGACGCGTGCACCCCGGACGACGCGAAACCCTCCGGATCCGCGCCCCGCCAGGCCCACGCCGCACCCCCGGCCGGCGACAGCAGCAGCCCGGATCGCGGATGCACCGTCGTCCGGTGGAACTCGTGCCCGGTGACCCGGGTACCCGCCGCCGCCAGCGGGCTGTCGGTCAGCGCGACAGCGTCCCGATACCCCAGCGTCAGCGACGGCGTCATCGCCGCCTCCGCGTCCAGGACCCCGCACATCGGGGCGCCGTCCAGGGTCCGGCACAGCCAGAGCAGGCCGGCACACTCGGCGGCGATCGGATGACCGGCCGCGGCCAGCTCCCGGACCGCCTTGCGCAGCGGCTCGTTGGCGGACAGCTCGGCGGCGTACACCTCGGGGAAGCCGCCACCGACCACCAGGGCGCGGGCCCCGTCCGGCAGGGCGGTGTCGCGCAGCGGGTCCACCACCGCCACCTCGGCGCCGGCTCCGGTCAGCAGCTCGGCGGTTTCCGCGTACGCGAAGGAGAAAGCCGGACCACCGGCGAGCGCGACGATCGGGCGGCCGGTGACCGGGGTCTCCGCCTGCGGGGTCCACGGCGTCGCCGCCAGCGGCGGCGCCGATCGGGCCACCGCCGCCACCGCGTCCAGGTCGACAGCGTCAGCGACCAGCGTGGCGAGCGCGTCCACCGAGGCCAGCGCCTCGGCCCGGCGTTCCGCGGCGGGCACCAGCCCGAGATGCCGGGACGGCGCCGCCACCGCGCCGGCCCGCCGCAGCGCGCCCAGCACCGGCGTGCCGACCTCCTCGCAGGCGTCCCGCAGGATCTGCTCGTGCCGGTCGGAACCCACCCGGTTCAGGATCACCCCGGCCAGCCGGACCGTCCCGAAGCTGCGGAACCCGTGCACCACGGCGGCGATCGACCGCCCCTGCGCCGCGGCGTCGACCACCAGGATCACCGGGGCCTGGAGCAGCTCGGCGACCTGCGCGGTGGAGCCGGTCTCGCCGGCACCGGTCCGCCCGTCGTAGAGGCCCATCACCCCCTCGACGATCGCCAGCTCGGCGCCCCGCGAGCCATGCGCGAAGAGCGGGCCGATCAGGTGCTCGCCGACCAGCACCGGATCCAGGTTGCGCCCCGGCCGGCCGGCCGCCAGCGCGTGGTATCCCGGGTCGATGTAGTCCGGACCGACCTTGAACGGCGCCACCGGCACCCCGCGCCCGGCGAACGCGGCCAGCAGCCCGGTGGCCACCGTGGTCTTGCCGTGCCCGGAGGCCGGCGCGGCGATCACCACCCGCGGGATCGTCACCATTCGATGCCCTGCTGGCCCTTGCGGCCGGCGTCCATCGGATGCTTCACCTTGGTCATCTCGGTGACCAGGTCGGCCGCCGCGATCAGGTCCGGGTGCGCATCCCGTCCGGTGATCACCACGTGCTGGGTGCCCGGCCGCTCCGCGAGCGTCTCGATCACGTCCGCGACGTCGACCCAGCCCCACTTCATCGGGTAGGTGAACTCGTCCAGCACATAGAACTTGTAGGTCTCGGCCGCCAGGTCCCGCTTGATCTGCGCCCACCCCTCGGCGGCCTCCGCGGCGTGATCACGCTCGGTCCCGGCCCGCTGGATCCAGGACCAGCCCTCCCCCATCTTGTGCCAGGTCACCGGCGTCCCATTGACCCCGTCGAGGGCCTTCAGCGCGGTCTCCTCGCCGACCTTCCACTTCTGCGACTTGACGAACTGGAACACCCCGATCGGCCACCCGGCGCTCCACGCCCGCAGCGCCATCCCGAACGCCGCCGTGGACTTGCCCTTGCCCGGCCCGGTGTGCACGGCGAACACCGCCTGCCGCCGCCGCTGCCGCGTCGTCAGCCCGTCGTCGGGCACGGTGGTCACTTTTCCTTGCGGCATGTCGTCGCTCTCCCTCGCGGCATGATTGTCGCTCCTGCTGCGCCCATCTTCGCGATGCGCGCCCTGTCTCGGGCCGGGGTCACCGGCGCCCGCGTCCCCGCGGCGGCGGGCCGGGTGGCGGTGGGCTCCCGGTCCGCTCTTGCGCGGACCGCCATTTCTCGGTACGCCGGACCGTCCGCCACCTGCGGTCCGCTTCCCCGCGGACCGCCAGCTCCCGGTACGCCGGACCGTCCGCCACCTGCGGTCCGCGCCCCGCCGGCCGCCGCCCGCCGGTACAGCGGGCCGCCCACCAGCCGCGCCCGGCTCCCCGGTACACCAGACCGCCCGCCGTCGTCGGGTTTCCACATCGGCGCTTCGTCCACAGGCTGCCTGTCGCCGCCCCCGGCCCTCCGCCACACTGCTCTGCGGGGGCTCCCCCGGAGAGGGCGGGCCGTGGGAGCGAGCGGTCCGGGAGAGCGAGTCCACCAGCCACCGCGCCACGATCGACCAGCACCCTGCGCCGACCACGCCGGAAACGGCGAACCCCGATCGGCAACCCGCCCTTCCGCCCCTCAGGCCACCCGGCGATAGGCGCGATCCGCCGGCACCGCACCGCCCCCCGGACGACCTCGCCCGGCAGCCGCCTCCAACCGCTCCAGCGGCATCACGTCGGCCTGCAGCGCGGCCGCCAGCCGGCGGGCCAGGCCCAGCCGGATCGGGCCGGACTCGCAGTCGACGACCACGGTGGCCACCCCGGCGAGGGCCGGTGCCAGCAGCAGCGGGTCCGGGCCGCTGGTGGCCCGGCCGTCGGTGACCACGATCAGCAGCGGCCGGCGGCGCGGGTCGCGGCGGCGTTCGGTGGCGATGGTGCGGGCGGCGGCGCGCAGGCCGGCGGCGAGCGGGGTACGGCCACCGGTGCGCAGGGCCGCGAGCCGCATGACGCCGACCTCGTGGCTGGAGGTCGGCGGCAGCACCACGTCGGCGTCGGCGCCCCGGAACGTGATCATCCCGATCCGGTCGCGTCGCTGGTAGGCGTCCCGGAGCAGGGACAGCACGGCGGTCTTGACCAGGGTCATCCGCTTGCGGGCGGCCATCGAGCCGGAGGCGTCCACGACGAAGAGCACCAGGTTCGCCTCCCGGCCGACGTGGATCGCCTCGCGCAGGTCCCGTGGCTCGACGCCGAGCAGGCCACCGGCGCCGCCGGTGGCACGGCCGCGGCCGGTGGCGAGGGCACCGCGGTGCAGCGCGGCCCGGAGTGTGGCGGGCAGGTGCGGCGCGCCGGCCAGTTTGCCGACCGGCTTGCGGGAGCCGATGACCCGGCCCCGGCGGGCGTAGGCAGGGGACCGCTTGCCGGTGTGGCCACCGTCGCCCCGGGCGGCGATGCGCAGCGTGCGGGGCCGGAACGCGGCACCGGCCTGGGCGGGTGCCGCCGCCTGGCCGTCACCTGGCGCCGCGCCGGGACCCGAGTCCGGCGGGGTGCCGGCAGGCATCGGGGTGTCGGCGGCGGCCGGGGCGCCGCCCTGCGGACCGCCGGGCGGGCTGCCACCGCCGGGACCGCCGCCCGGGCCGCGGTCGTCCGGACCGCCGGGGTCACCGTCCGGACCGCCGTCCGGGTCGTCGTCCGGCCGCGGGTCGTCGGGGGTCTCGCCCGCGGCCTCCTCCCGGGCCTGCCGGTCGGCTTCGGCCAGGGCCTGGTCGAGTTTCTCCTCGTCGGTGCCGGGCGGGTCGAGCGGATCGGTCCGGCGGCGGTGCGGCAGGGCCAGGCGGGCCGCGTCGCGGACATCCTCGGCGGTGACCCGGTCGCGGCCGTGCCAGGCGGCCAGGGCGACGGCGCAGCGGGCCACCACGATGTCCGCGCGCATGCCGTCGACCCCGTAGGCCAGGCAGACCCGGGCGATACGGTCCAGTTCGGCGTCGGGCAGCACGACGGCCGGCAGGATGGCGCGGGCGGCGGCGATCCGGGCGGCGTACTCCCGCTCGTCGGCGGCGAAGCGGGCGGCGAACCCGGCCGGGTCCAGCTCGTACGCCAGGCGGCGGCGGACCACCTCGGCGCGCTGGGTGGCGTCGCGTGGGGCGGCGACCGTGACCACCAGGCCGAACCGGTCGACCAGCTGGGGGCGGGGTTCGCCCTCCTCCGGGTTCATCGTGCCGACCAGCAGGAAGCGCGCGGCGTGCTTGACCGAGACGCCGTCGCGCTCGACGTGGGCGCGGCCCATCGCGGCGGCGTCCAGGAGCAGGTCGACCAGGTGGTCCGGCAGGAGGTTGACCTCGTCGACGTAGAGCACACCGCGGTGGGCGGCGGCGAGCAGCCCCGGTTCGTACGCCTTGACGCCGTCGGCCAGGGCGCGCTGGATGTCGAGGGTACCGACGACCCGGTCCTCGGTGGCGCCGACCGGTAGCTCGACGAGGCTGGCCGGGCGGTGCGCGGCGGGGGTGTCGGCGGTGTGCGGGCCGTCCGGGCAGTCCGGGTCGGGCGCGGCCGGGTCGCAGGCGAAGCGGCAGCCACGGACCACCGTGACCGGTGGGAGCAGGGCGGCGAGGGCCCGGACGACGGTGCTCTTGGCGGTGCCCTTCTCGCCGCGGACCAGGACGCCGCCGACGGCCGGGGAGACCGAGGTCAGCAGCAGGGCGAGGCGTAGGTCGTCGAGGCCGACCACGGCGGAGAACGGGTACGGAGTCGTCACAGGGTGTTCCCTCCCGGCGGGTGTCCACGCCCGCGCGTCGGCTGTCACGAGCGGCCGGAGTCTCCTGACTCCCGGATCGCCGTTTCCCGCTCACCTTCCGGCCCGGCGGGCCGTGGCGTGCTGATCGCGTCAGCGGGTCGCTCCCCGGTCACAGTGGCGGGACCGTCCCGGATTCGCACCGGGTTCCTCCGCAACCGCTCGAGGTCCCATCTTTCCGACCGCGGGCCGGGCCCGTCAAACGACGACCAGCGAGATCACACCGGCCGCCCCGGGCCGTCAGACCGAGACCAGGCAGAGCACGTGCCCGTCGGGGTCGGTGAGCACCGCCTGCCGCTCGCCCCACGGCTGGTCCTCCGGCGCGTCGATCACGGTGGCCCCGGCCTTCTCCGCCGCGGCGGTCACCGCGTCGACGTCGTCCACCCGGAAGCTGATCGCCACCCCGGCCAGCCCCGAGGTCGGCGGCCGCCGGTGCAGCATCAGCTCGGTGGTCGTGCCGGGAACGGTGAGCGTCACGAGGTCCCCGAACGCCGACTTCTCGGCGAGACCGAACACCTCCTGATAGAGAGCCCGGCTCCGGGCCAGGTCCGCTACCGACACGATAAGGCGCTGAAGTCCGATTACGGTCATGATCGCGACCCTAGACTACTGATTCCGCCCGGCGAAGACGGCGGCGTAGTGGTCGCGCAGTCTCTCCCAGCCGTGGTTCATCGCGTCCCGGCCACGGATCGCGGTGACCTCCTCGCCCGCCAGCAACCTGCCCAGCACGTCCGCGCAGAGGTGCCAGCCGGCCGCGACCATCGCGTCCATGTCCCGATCGGCCAGCGTGTGCCGCAACGTCAGCCGGGTACCGCCCTCGGCCGGCTCCAGCTCCCAGCGCAGCAGGTCCTCGCCCCAGGTGTACTCCAGCAGGTGCGGCGGCTCGACCCGGCGCACCTGCGCGGGCAGCGCGGTGCGCTCGTCGCCGTCGGCCATGGTCAGGGTGGCGGGGCCGGTCTCGGTCAGCGGGCGCGAGGCGGTGAAGGGCGCCCAGCGGTCGAGCCGGTCCGGGTCGACCAGCGCGGGCCACACCTGCTCGGGCGGCTGGCGCAGCTCGCGGATGAAGATCAGGGTCCAGCGGTCGCCGTCGGCGACCACGCTGGCCTCGGTGAGCGGTCCGGTCACGGTTCCCCCTCCGATGTTGTCGACGCGAGATGTCTGTCCAGGGCGTCCAGGTGGCTTTCCCACAATTTCCGGTACGGCCGCAGCCACCCGTCCAGCGCCCGGAACGGCGCCGCCTCGAGGCGGTAGATCCGCTGCTGGGCCTGCGCGCGCACGGAGACCACGCCGGCCTCGCGCAGCACCCGCAGGTGTTTGGAGACCGCCGGCTGGCTCATGCCGAGCGCGCCGACCAGGTCGCTCACGCTCGCCTCGCGGGTCAGCAGCGCGTCGACGATGCGCCGGCGGGCCGGTTCGGCGAGCACCTCCAGGACGTCCACACCCCCAACATGCCGCTCCGGAAATATAACTGTCAAGGCATGTTCAGTGCCGAAAAACGCCCCACCGGAGAACCGGTGGGGCGCCGTTCGACAGTCCGGGTCGGGCTCCGCCTCCGAGTCCGCGCCGGACCCTCTCAGCGCTGCGACATCGGCACGAAGTCGCGCACCGGCGAGCCGGTGTAGATCTGCCGCGGGCGACCGATCTTGTTGGCCGGGTCGTGCATCATCTCCTGCCACTGGGCGATCCAGCCCGGCAGGCGACCGATCGCGAACAGCACCGTGAACATCTTCGTCGGGAAACCCATGGCCTTGTAGATCAGGCCGGTGTAGAAGTCGACGTTCGGGTACAGCTTGCGGGAGACGAAGTAGTCGTCGCGCAGTGCGATCTCCTCGAGCTGGAACGCGATGTCCAGCAGCGGGTCCGGCGTCTCCAGGGTCGAGAGCATCTCCTGGGCGGCCTTCTTGACGATGGCGGCGCGCGGGTCGTAATTCTTGTAGACCCGGTGGCCGAAGCCCATCAGCTTGACGCCCTTTTCCTTGTTCTTCACCCGGGTGACGAACGAGTTGACGTCGCCGCCGTCCTTGCGGATCTGCTCGAGCATCTCGAGGACCGCCGCGTTGGCGCCGCCGTGCAGCGGGCCGGACAGCGCGTTGATGCCGGCCGAGACCGAGGCGAACAGGTTCGCCTGGGCCGAGCCGACCAGCCGCACCGACGACGTGGAGCAGTTCTGCTCGTGGTCGGCGTGCAGGATGAACAGCATGTCGAGGATCTTCGCGACCTTGGGGTCGACGTCGTAGTTGACGGTCGGCAGGCCGAACGTCAGACGCAGGAAGTTCTCGACGTAGTCGAGCGAGTTGTCCGGGTACGGCAGCGGGTGGCCGATCGACTTCTTGTAGGCGTACGCCGCGATGGTCGGAAGTTTCGCCATCAGCCGGATCGCGGAGATCTCCACCTGCTCGTCGTCGAGCGGGTCGAGCGCGTCCTGGTAGAACGTGGACAGCGCGGTCACCGCCGAGGAGAGCACCGCCATCGGGTGCGCGTCGCGGGGGAAACCGGAGAAGAACGTCCGCATCTCCTCCTGCAGCAGCGTGTGCACCCGGATCTTGTCGGCGAAGTCGCGCAGCTGCGCCTCGGTCGGCAGCTCCCCCTTCATCAGCAGGTACGAGACCTCGAGGAAGGTCGACTTCTCGGCCAGCTGCTCGATCGGGTATCCGCGGTACCGCAGGATGCCGGCGTCACCGTCGATGTAGGTGATCGACGACGTGGTCGACGCGGTGTTGACGAAACCCTGGTCGAGGGTGACGTAACCGGTTTCCTTCAGCAGAGCACTGACGTCGATGCCGCCCGGACCGTCGACGGCCTCGCGCACACCCATCGACAATTGCCCGCCAGGGTGGTCGAGCTTGACATCCGTCATGTATTTCCCTCACTTCACCGGCAGATGTCCCAAAGATTTTGCCGTTCACCGTAAACCCTCAACCTGAATGGGTCATCAGGTGGCCACCCGTTGAGGCATTGGTCACCAGTCGGTATAGACCGTTGCGCCATAGATAATGATCGGTATATTGCGAGAACGTAACGGGAAGCGGAGGTCGGACCGATGCAGATCCCGAGTCGGCCACCGGTGGTGGCCGGGGTGAACGGGACCGCGGCCGGCCTGGCCGCCGTGCGCCTGGCCGCCCGGGAGGCGATCTCCCGCGGAACTCACTTGTCAGTGGTGCACGCCTTCAGCTGGGACGAGCCGGAGACCCGCCGCGCCGCCGCACGCGTCGTCGAGGAGGCGGTCACCACCGCCCAGCGTTCCACACCCGGCCTCGACGTGCGGGGTCAACTCGTGGATGGACCCGCCGGCCGGGTGTTGCGCAAGGCCAGCCGGACCGCCGCGCTACTGGTCGTCGGCGCCGACGACCTGGCCGCGACCGGCCGGCTGCCGGACACGTCGCCGCTGCTGGAGGCGGTGACGCAGGCCTGGTGCCCGGTGCTGGTGGCGCGCGGGCCGCGCCCGCCGTCCGGGCGGGTGCTGGCCGCCGTCGACGGTTCGGCGCCGTCCGTGCTGGCCCTGCGCTGGGCCGCCGAGCAGGCCCGCCGAGGCCGGATCCCGCTGGACGTGACGCACGTGGGATCCGAGGAGACCGGCCAGGAGGTGCTGGACGCGGTGCTCGCCGCACTGTCCGACCCGCCACCACTGCGCCGCCGGGTGCTGACCGGCCCGCCGGCCGCCGCCCTGGTGCGCGCCTCCCGCCGGGCCGGGATGATCGCGCTGGGCCCGCGCGGGGCGGGCGGGGCCGGCCGATTCGGATCGGTGGCCGACGAGCTGTTACGGCACGGCGGCTGCCCGACCGTTTTTGTTCACGGGCGCCGGGAACCGGCGGGCAGGTCGAAACCGGGGTACTCAACTGGCCAATTCCGGCCGGTGACGTCACGTCCGTTGCTACGGTGAGCAAACAATAGTCTTAGGGCAAAACGGGAGGAATGGCCGGTGCCCTCCGTGCTCCCGCCCGCCATCGCCCGCCGCCAATGGCAGTTCATGGCCGCGATCGGCGTTCTGGCCACCGCGCTCTACGCGGCGTACTCGTCGTCGGGCCTCGCCGCGGCCAGCCTGGTGGTGCTCGGCGTGCTCACCGTGGCGGCATGTTTCGTCGGGCCGCGCCGCTGGGGCGCCGAGCCGCCGGTGGCCTGGCTGCTGATGGCGCTGGCCGCACTGCTCTTCCTGATCGGGCTGCTGATCCGGCCGACGGTCACCAACCAGCCGATGCCGCTGCCGCTGCTCGCCGACGCGGCCAGCTTCAGCGGATACCTGCTGCTCGGCGCGTTCCTGTGCATGCTGCTGCGCAGCCGGCAGAGCCTGGAACGGCACGCCGTGCTGGACGGGCTGATCGTCTGCCTGGCCGCCGGGCTGACCAGCACGCTGCTGCTGGCCGCGCCGGCCGCCGCGATCCCGGGCCGGTCGCCGCTGCTCTCCATCATCCAGGGCACCTATCCGCTCCTCGACGTGGTGCTCGCCCTGCTCGTGATCAACCTGGCGTTCACCACCAAGACCTGGCCGATCAGCATGATCGCGCTGCTGGTGATGATGGTCGGGCTGTTCGTCGGCGACACCGCGTACGCGATCGTCGGCGTGAACGGCCACATCTACGCCTCACCGCTGCTGAACCTGCCGTACGCGCCGGCCTACGCGGCGCTCGGCGTGGCCGCCCTGCACCCGTCGGTCGCCGAGATGAGCCGCGCCGAGCGGCTGCCCGTGCAGGCCTGGTCCTGGCAGCGGCTGGCGGTGCTGCTGCCGGCGCTGTTCCTGCCGTTCGCGCTGCTGCTGACCACCGGCACCAGCGCGGCCTCGCACCGGCTGCTGATCGCGGTGGCCGGCGCCCTGATGATCCTGCTGCTGCTGGCCCGGGCGATCTCCGCGGTGCAGGCGCAGGTCGCCGCCCAGCTGCACTCCGAGCACCAGGCCACCCACGACCCGCTCACCTCGCTGCCGAACCGGCAGTCCATCTCCAGCGAGATCGAGCGCCTGGTCACCGCGGTCGGCCCGGACGGCCCGCAGCGGGTCTGGGTCTACATGCTCGACCTGGACGGCTTCAAGTGGGTGAACGACTCGTGGGGCCACGACACCGGTGACCAGCTGGTGATCGAGGTGGGCCGGCGGCTGCGCGCCCACGTGCCGGAGACGGTGCCGGTGGCCCGGGTCGGCGGCGACGAGTTCCTGCTCGCCTTCGTCGGCGACAAGGCCGGCGCGCTGCGGCTGGTCGACGACATCCGGGGCTGCTTCGCCAGGCCCTTCACGGTCCGGGACACCGAGGTGGTGATCAGCGCGTCGATCGGGATCGCGCACTCGGTCGGTGACGCGGTGCGCTCCGCGGTGACCGCCGAGGCGCTGATGCGCGACGCGGACACCGCGATGTACCGGGCCAAGGCCGAGGGGCCGGGCCGGTCCACCATCTTCGACACCTCGATGCACGACCAGGCACGGGAGCGGATCGAGCTGGAGGTCGCGCTGCGCCAGGCGCTCGCCGACCACCAGCTCTACGTGGTGTACCAGCCGATCGTCCGGCTGGAGACCGGGATGCCGGTGGGCGCCGAGGCGCTGGTCCGCTGGGAGCACCCGACCCGCGGCCAGATCCCGCCGATGCTGTTCATCCCGATCGCCGAGGACGCCGGGCTGATCTCGCAGATCGGCACGTTCGTCCGCAACGAGGCGCTGCGCCAGCTCGGCGTGTGGCGTTCGCAGGGTGTCGTGTCGGAGAGCTTCTACCTGTCGATCAACGTGTCGCCGCGCCAGCTGAGCGAGCCGGAGCTGCCGCTGGTGATCTCCGGCGAGCTGTTCAAGTACGGCGTCCCGGCGCAGTGCGTGGCGCTGGAGATGACCGAGTCGGTGATGGTGGACGGCTCCAGCGTCACCGGCCGGGTCCTGCACGAGCTGCGCCAGCTCGGCGCGAAACTGCTGGTCGACGACTTCGGCACGGGCTTCTCCGCGCTCGGCTACCTGCGCCGCTTCCCGGTCACCGGCGTCAAGATCGACCGGTCGTTCGTGATCGGCCTGGGTAAGAACGTCGAGGACGACGAGATCGTCCGCGCGGTGGTCGCGATGAGCCACGCGCTCGGCCTCAGCGTGATCGCCGAGGGCGTGGAGACGGTGCTGCAGCGGGAGGCGCTCTACCACGTCGGCGTGGTGAACGGGCAGGGCTGGCTCTGGGGCAAGGCGGTCTCGGCCACCGAGTTCGCCGAGCGCTGGCACCTGTCGGCGGACCTGCCGGAGATCCCGCTGCCGGTCGCCGCGGTGACCAGCTCCGGGCGGCACCGCCGCCCGGACACCGCCTGATCAGGATGCCAGCCGCTCCCGATCGTTGTTCGGGAACTCGTAGAGCCAGAACGACTGGGCGTCCATCCGGGTCGGCACCGCCTTGCCGGAGATCCGGGTGAGGATGACGCCGATCATCCGGGGCAGCCGCAGCTGCTCCTCGTTGTAGGTGCAGATGTCCACGAACACCTTGCCGTTGACCGCGCCGATCGGCCGGTACAGCGCGGTGAGCAGCTCGACGAAGACGCCGGTGCCGCTGCCACCCTTCTTCGCGCCGACGAAGAGCACGTAGAAGATCCGCTTCTCGGCGTACAGCTCCGGCCAGTGGTGCCGGAAGTAGTCCGGCGAGATCAGCGAGACGGCCTCCAGGTTGGTGGTCATCGCGGCCATCCCGAGCACCGTGCCGTCGTCGTCGAGCGCGAGGTACTTCTCCGCCCGGTCGTCGGCCATCAGCTCGTCGAACTCGTGGCGGTACAGCAGGTGCCGGTTGACCGCGAGCACCGCCAGGTCACCGAAGGACTCCATGTAGAAGTCCCAGGCCGGGTCGAGCAGTTCGGCAGGTACCACCGACATGACTTCCACACGCATGTTCGCCCCCGTGAAGTTGCCTCGCTTCCTGACAAACCTCTCAGCCCCACTGGTGCGGCGCGGGCAATTCCGGCATCATTCGCTCACGGATTTGCCGGCGTGAGCCACATCACGCCGGCCCGACGACTCACGGGAGAGGACATGACCGAGTTGATCGGCGCCGAGGGCCGGGCGACCTGGCTGGTCGTCCTCCTGCTGATGCTCGCCGCCGGACTGGGCCTGGCGCTGCTGGCCGCGACACGGGGCGGGTTGCCACCGCGCCGGTGACCCGATGAGGCACGCTGGGCTGATGCGCTTCGCCACCTGGAACGTCAACTCGGTCAAGGCCCGGCTCCCCCGCCTGCTCGACTGGCTGGAGCACACCGCTCCGGACGTGGTCTGCCTGCAGGAGACGAAGGTCGGCGAGGACGGCTTCCCCGCCGACGAGGTGGGCGAGCTGGGGTATCGGACGGCCGCGTACGGCCAGGGCCGCTGGAACGGGGTGGCGCTGCTGTCCCGGGTGGGCGTCGAGGACGTGCGCCGCGGCTTTCCCGGCGAGCCCGGCTTCCCGGACCCGGAGGCCCGGGCGGTCAGCGCGGTCTGCGACGGCATCCGGTTCATGTCGGTGTACGTGCCGAACGGCCGCACCCCCGACGACCCGCACTACCTCTACAAGCTGGAGTGGCTGCGGGTGCTGCGCGACGTGCTCGCCGCGGACCTGGCCGCCGGGCCGCTCGTGGTGGCCGGCGACTTCAACGTGGCACCGGCCGACGCCGACGTCTGGGATCCGGCCGTCTTCGCCGGCTCGACCCACGTCACGCCGCCGGAGCGGGCCGCCATCGCCGCGCTGCGCGACCTCGGGCTCACCGACGTGCCGGCCCGGGCCATGAAAGGCGACCATCCGTTCACCTATTGGGATTACCGCGCCGGCATGTTCCACCAGAACAAGGGGATGCGGATCGACCACGTCTACGCCAGCGCCGACCTGGCCGCCATGGTCACGGATGCCGTGGTGGATCGCGAGGCGCGCAAGGGGAAAGGCCCGTCCGATCACGCACCGGTGGTGGTCGACCTCAAGCGCTGATCATGCCGGTCGCGTCACGCTCGATCCCCGTTTTCCGGCCGACCCCGTAGGCTGAAGAGGTTCAGCACGACTCGGCGGGGGCGACGGGAGGGATGGATGTCAACCCGGATGCCGGCTTCGGCCGGCGATCCACACACGCCCCCGAGCACGGTGACCGCACTGCCGGCCGCGACGCCGGAGCTGTTGCGGGCGGCTCTCGACGCGGCCACCGACGCGATGCTGCTGTGCACCACGGCCGGCGACACCGTCGTGCTGGTCAACGCGGCCGCCCAGGCCCTGGTGCCGGACCTGCGGCCCGGCGAGACGCTGACCGCGGCGCCGCTCGCCGAGCTGGCCGCGGCCGCGGCCGACGGCGCCGACACCTTCCGCTCAGAGCATCACCACCGTTTTCTGTACGGCGTGAAGCGCCGGCTCGACGACCGCCACTACGCCTGGTACCTGCGGGATCGCACCGCCGAGCAGGAGCGCACCGCCGCACTGGAGGCCGAGCGGGCCCGGGCGGCGTTCCTGGCCGACGCCGGCCGGCACCTGTCCGCCTCCTTGCACCTGCGCCGGGTCCGGCGCACCACCGCCGAGCTGGCGGCCGCCCACCTGGCCGACGCGGCGGTGGTGATCCTGCCCCCGCACAAGCGGCAGAGCGCCTGGACCAGGATGGTCGCCGGCCGGCCGGTCGAGGAGGGCACGCTCGCCGAGCGCGGCCTGTCCGAGGTGCCCGGCCTGCGCGAGGTGATCGACGGCTTCCCGCCGATCCCGAGCCGCTGGCTGGACCCGGCGCAGGCGCCCGGCTGGTTGCTCCCGGCCGCGTTCGGCCCGATCGGCGCGCTGCTGGTCACCCCGCTGCCCGGTAACGCCGAGCCGGCCGGGGCGCTGATCCTGGCCCGCGGCGGGCCGCAGGCCTCGTTCAGCGAGGCGGACGAGGCTCTCGCCCGGGTGTTCGCGGCCCGGGCCGGCGCCGCCCTGGCCGCCGCCACCCTCTACCGCGACCAGGTGGACACCACCTCGGTGCTGCAGGCCGATCTGCTGCCGCCGGAGCTGCCGGTGTCCGAGGGGTTCGAGCTGGCCGGGTCCTACCAGGCGGCGTTCGAGGCGCTCCAGGTCGGCGGCGACTTCTACGAGGTGTTCGGCCCGTCCGGGGCGAGCACCGACACCCTCCTCGCGCTCGGGGACGTGTGCGGCATCGGGCCGGAGGCGGCGGTGCTGACCGGCAAGGTGCGCCAGACGCTGCGCGCGCTGCGCCTCATGCACGCCGGGCCGGAGACCATGCTGCGGGTGCTCAACCAGGCGCTGCTGGCGTCCGGCCGCAACCAGCGGTTCGTCACGCTGGTGGTCGGCTCGGTGACCCGGGCCGAGCACGGCCGGGTCCGGTTGGAGCTGGTCAGCGGCGGCCACCCGAGGCCGCTGGTGCTGCGCGCCGACCGGACGGTCGAGGAGGTGCCGGTCAGCGGCACCCTGATCGGGGTGATGCCGGAGACGGTGGTGCACCCGGCCACCGTGGAGCTGGCCCCCGGCGAGCTGTGCCTGCTCTACAGCGACGGCCTGACCGAGGCGCGCGGCGGGCCGGGTGGGCGTGACGAGTTCGGCGAGACCCGGCTGCGGCAGGCGCTGTCCTCCTGTGCCGGCCTGCCCGGCGCGGTCGCCCTGGAACGCCTGCGTCAACTCGTCTCCGATTGGGTACACGGGGGCACCACAGACGACATCGCCATGCTGAGCATCCGCGCGGCCGAGAGGACGCCGCTCAGCCTGCGCGGCGGCGGAGCACCGAACGAGTCGCCCTACCTGAGGGCCGCCCGCCGCGCCGACCGGAGGGCCCGACCGCGCGCATGATCATCACCCGTTCGCCTCGTTCGCTCGACGATCCCGGCCTCTACCAGCACTATCTGGACCTGGTCGGTGACGGTGACGAGTTCGGCGCCACCGAGCTGGCCCATGCTCTGCTCGACGACGGCGTCCCGGCCCAGCGGATCATGGTCGATCTGATCGGCGGCACCCAGGCCCGGGTCGGTGAGCTGTGGGCCGCCAACGAGTGGTCGGTGGCCCGGGAGCACGCCGCCACCGCTGTCAACGAGCGGGTGCTGGCCGCCCTGGCCGTCGGCCTGAGCGCACCGCCCCGCCGCGGCCGGATCACCCTGGCCTGCGTGGACGGCGAGTGGCACGGCCTGCCCGCGCGGATCCTGGGCGAGCTGCTGAAGATGGACGGCTGGCGGGTCGACTTCCTCGGCGCCAGCGTCCCCGGCCCGCACCTGATCACCCACCTGCACCAGACCGGCCCGGACGCTGTCGCGCTGAGCTGCATGATCCCGACCCGGCTGCCCCGCGCGCACGCCGCCATCACCGCCTGCCGCGCGGCCGGCGTCCCGGTGATCGCCGGCGGTCGCGGCATGGGCCCCGGCGGCCGCTACGCCGAACGGCTGGGCGCCGACGCCTGGGCCGGCTCGGCCGAGGAGGCGGTGGCCCGGCTCGGCGGCGACTGGCCCCCGCCGCTCGCTCCGGAGTTCCCCACCGAGTTCCTGGGTGACGAGGAGTACTCCCACCTGGTCCGCTCCCGGCCGCAGCTGATCGACACCGCGATGCACCGGCTGGCCGCGGTGGTCCCGGCGGTCCAGCACTACGACGAGCAGCAGCTGGAGGCCACCCGGGAGGACTTCGGCCACATCGCCGACTTCCTGGCCGCCTCGCTCTACCTCACCGAGCCGCACATCTTCCAGGACTTCACCGCCTGGACCGCGCAGGTGCTCGCCGCCCGCCGGGTCCCGGTCTCCGCGCTGCGTGCCGGTCTGCGCCTGGTCCGTGACCAGCTGATCGACTTCCCGGCCGCCACCGCGACCCTCGACCTGGCGCTCGCCGACCTGCCGGCGTCCTGACCCGCCGGCCACCCGCGGCTCGTCACCCTCCAGGCGATCCGCCGGCTGCGCCACGACCCCCGCCACCCGAAGGCGCCATCCAGGCGATCCGCCGGCTGCGCCACGACCCCCGCCACCCGAAGGCGCCATCCAGGCGATCCGCCGGCTGCGCCACGACCCCAGGCGCCGGGGGCGGCATCCGGCGTACTGTGCTGGGCCACGCGGCCACCGGGCGAACCCCCCGGTGGCCGCGTGGCCCGCGAATACCTGTCGCGACGTGGCGCGACCCGGCCGAGCGTCGATCAGCTGCGGCGGAAGGCGTAGCTGCGGCCGCCGGCAGCGCCGGCCGCCTTACCGGCGCGGGCCCGGTCCGACCGCTCCCGCGCCGCCTGCCGGCCGTCGCGCGCCCCGTGGTGCGTCGCCTCCGCGGGAACGCCCTGCTCGTGGTCGCCGCCGGCGGCCGCCACCCGGCCGAGGGCCGCGGCGATGTCGCGGCGGGCCAGGTCGTCCTGGTCGAGATGTACCGAGAAAGGTTGGGCAGGCATGTCGCCACCTCCGGGAAGGTCGAGTCCGGTGCCCGGTTCGGGGACGGGCGGGAGGTGCCGGCGATCGACGCGGCGGGAGGTAGCCGTGACCGGACGCGCCACCGGAGTCGACCCGGACAGGCGGCACCCGAGCGCGGAACCTCGATCAGCGGATCGAAGGCCGGCGCGGAAGGCGACCCACGCGGACTCGACCGCGCGTCAACCGCCGGACACGAGGACCGGGGAGGCGAGGGAGCCGGTGGCGCGGGCGCCGGGGTGCGATCACAGCATGCGGCCAACATATCCGCGGTGCTTCCGGGCGCGCCACCGATTTATTCGGGGACTCCGGCACGACGTGGCCGCGCGGCGGAGCGGCGCTCCGGGCGTACCGGAAACCGGCGGACCTGGCGGCGAGGCGGACCGGAAGCGGACCGGGATTCGGGCCGGAAGCGGACCGTGACTCGGGCCGGAAGCGGACCGTGACTCGGGCCAGGAGCGGACCGGGAGCGGACCGGACGTGGAGCGGGCCGGCGGTGGGCCGGCCCGCTGACCATCGGGAGAGCTCAGCCGAGCTGGATGTACACGTCGTCGAGCTGGCCGTGGTACATGTCGCTGGAGGCGCCGAAGTTCGGCCCGCCGATGCGCAGCGGCATGGTGTTGTCGACCGAGAGCGTCGCCGGGATGGTGGTGCGCGAGCCGGGGTTGCCGTCGACCGAGATGGACAGGCTGGTGGCGGTCCGCTCGCAGACGATCTTGTGCCAGCTGCCGTCGGCGAGCGGGCGGGCCGAGGTGGCGGTGAAGGTCTGCCCGGTGCCCTTGCCGGTCATCGCGCACTGGGCGCGCCCGGTCTTGCCGGTGAGCTGCAGCTTCCAGACACTGTCCGCGCCGGCCAGGCCCTTCTGCATGACGTTGGCCTTGCCGTGCAGCTGCGCCTGGGTCACCCGGACGCTGGCCGCCCACCGGAAGTTCCGGGTCCCCGGGTTCAGGTCGGCGTCGTTCGGGGCTTCGAGCAGGGCCTTGCCGCAGGTGCCGGTCGCCGGGCAGACGGCCGGGAAGGCGGCGTAGCGGCCGGCGCCCTCGGTGTTGATCGCGACGGTGCCGTTGTCGGCGCCCCGGACGGTCAGGCTGGAACCCCGGCCGGACAGGTCGGAGATCTTGCCGGCGGTCGCGCCGCCGTCGAAGTTGTAGCGTGCCACCAGGGTCGGCGGCGGGTCCACCACGGGCGCGGCGGCCGCGGGGGCGGCCAGTGCCGGGACCGTCAGGAGAACCAGGGTGGAGAGCGTGAACATCTTCATACCCCAGAAGATGCCTGATAATGCCGGTTTGGGGGGTAATAAACCCGACTAAGTAGATCGTAAGGGGTCAGAGAAGTCCGGCGGACTCCGCGATCAGGCAGACCGCGACCAGGCGCAGCAGCGGCCAACCGGCGCCGCTCCACCCGGCGACAGTGGTCGGCGCGCCACCCGGCTCGGGCAGCGGACGGGACATCCGGACCGCGGCGGCGGCGATGCTGCGCGCGTACGCCGCCAGCCCCTCCGCGTCGATCGTCCGGCCCGCGTCGAGCAGCGCCTCCCGGACAGCGGCGGCGTGCTGGTCGACGACGGCCAGCAGACCGGGCTCGGCGAACGCGGCGGCGAGGCCGTCGACACCGACGCGGGCCATCATCTCGTCGAGGTAGGAATCGGCGGTAACAGCGGCGAAGGCGATGCTCTCGTTCGTCATGCGGAAGAATCTGCCAGGTGCCGCCCGGTCCCGACAGGGGCGTGACCGAACGGCACCTGAGCCGCACCAACCTGCAACCAGCTCAGAGCGGCAGAGCGTCCATGGCCTTGAATATGCGCTTGTCAGAGACGGGGTAGGCGGTCCCCAGGGTCTGCGCGAAGAGGTTGATCCGCAGCTCCTCGATCATCCACCGGATCTCCCGCAGCCCTTCCGCGGCCGGCCCGCCCGGGGCCGCCTCCGCCTTGAGCTCGCGGTACTCCGCCTCGATCTCCTGGATTGCGGTGATCAGCTGCCGGTCGCGCCCCGCGGACCCGCCGAGGCGGTCCAGCCGGTAGCTGATGCCGCGCAGGTAGCGGGGCATGTGGTGCAGCTGCCGCCAGCCGGTCTCGGTCACGAAGCCCGGGTAGACCAGGCCCTTGAGCTGCTGCCGGATGTCGGTGAGCGCGGGCAGCAGCATCGGGTCCTTGACCTGGCGCACCCGCTGGTCCACCTCGTACGCCGTGGCCAGCACCGCCTGCACCTGGGTGACCACGTTCGCCACCGCGTCGACCAGGTCCTCGCGCACCGTGTCGCGCAGCGACGCGAACTCGACCGACGACCAGACCGGCCCACCGGCGTCGGCGACCAGCTTGTCCACCGCCGCGCCCGCGCAGTCGTCCAGCAGGTCGGCGATCGACCGGTACGGGTTGGCCCGGGACAGCTCCAGTTTCGCCCGGTTGTCCAGGCGCCCCTGCAGGAACCGGGCGGCCGGCGGCAGCGTGAGCAGCAGCAGCCGCCGGGTGCCGGCCCGCATCGCGATGCGCTGCTCGGCCTCGGTCTCGAACACCTTCACGCCGACGCTGGCGCCCTCGTCGACCAGGGCCGGCCAGACGTTCACCCGGTAGCCGCCGCGTACCTGCTCGACCCGGTGCGGGAGGGCGCCGAAGTCGTTGGTGGTGATGCCGGTGCGTTCCAGGTCGCCGGCCGCCCGGGAGATGGTGGCCCGCACCTTCGGCGCCAGCTCGCGGCGCAGCACCTCCAGGTCGCGGCCCTCGGCGACGACCTCGCCGGACTCGTTGACGATCCGGAAGTTCATCCGCAGGTGGTCCGGTACCTGGTCGGGCCGCCACGCGTCGCGCGGCACGATGGTGCCGGTGAGCCGGCGCAGCTCGTTGCCGACCGCGTCGGGCAGCGGGCCGCGGCGGGCCGGAATCCGGTCGAGGACGGCCTCGGCCCAGTCCGGGACCGGCACGAAGCTGGTGCGCATGGCCTTGGGGAGGGCGCGGATCAGGGCGATCACGACGTCCTTGCGGAAGCCGGGGACGGACCAGCCGAAGTCCTCCGCGTCGACCTTGTTGATCAGGTCGAGCGGGAGCCGTACGGTGACGCCGTCGGCGTGCTTGCCGGGGTCGAACTCGTAGCGCAGCGGCAGCTTGACCCCGCCCGCGAGCCAGGCGTCCGGGAACGCGTTCGGGTCGACCGTGTCCCGGCCCGCGTTGACCAGCTCCTCGCGGGTGAAGGTGAGCAGGTCCGGGTTCTCCCGGCGGGCCTTTTTCCACCACCCGTCGAAATGCCGGGACGAGACCACCTCGGCGGGGATCTTCGCGTCGTAGAGCGAGAAGACCACCTCGTCGTCGACGGCGATGTCCCGCCGCCGCGCCCGGTTCTCGATCTCGGCGATCTGCCGCAGCAGCCGCCGGTTCGCCTCGAAGAACTTGTGGTGGGTCTCCCAGTCCCCCTCGACCAGGGCGTGCCTGATGAACAGCTCGCGCGAGACCTCCGGGTCGACCTTGCTGTACCCCACCCGGCGGCGCGGCACGATCGGCAGCCCGTAGAGCGTGACCTTCTCGAAGGCCATCACGGCACCCAGCTGGCGATCCCAGTGCGGTTCGCTGTAGGAGCGTTTGACCAGGTGGGGGGCGAGTTTCTCGGCCCACTCCGGCTCGATCCGGGCGTTCACCCGGGCCCACAACCGGCTGGTCTCGACCAGCTCGGCTGACATCACCCAGCGCGGCTGCCGCTTGAACAGCACCGAGCCCGGGAAGATCGCGAACTTGGCGCCCCGCGCCCCGAGATATTCGCGCTTGTCGGTGTCCTTGAGCCCGATGTGGCTGAGCAGACCCGCGAGGAGGGCGGTGTGCACTGGTTGCGGCGCGACTCCCGCTTCCCAGTCCTCGGTGAGCGAGAGCTTGAGGGTACGCGCGACCTGCCGCAGCTGCGTGTAGATGTCCTGCCACTCCCGCACGCGCAGATAGTTCAGGAACTCCGAGCGGCACAGCCGGCGGAACTGGTTGCCGGACAGCTCCCGCTGTTTCTCCCGCAGGTAGCGCCACAGGTTGAGGTAGGTGAAGAAGTCCGATTCCTTGTCCACGAACCGGGCGTGTTTCTCGTCGGCCTGCTGCTTCTTGTCGGCCGGGCGCTCGCGCGGGTCCTGGATCGACAGCGCCGCGGCGATCACCATCACCTCGGCGACGCACTCCTGCCTGTCCGCCTCGATGACCATGCGGGCCAGCCGCGGGTCGACCGGCAGCTGGGCGAGCTGGCGGCCGAGCGGGGTGAGATCGCCCTTGTCGAGGGCGCCGAGCTCCTCCAGCAGCTTGATGCCGTCGGTGATGTTGCGCCGGTCCGGCGGGTCGATGAACGGGAACTTGGCCAGGTCACCGAGCCCGAGGTTGGTCATCTGGAGGATCACCGACGCGAGGTTCGTCCGCAGGATCTCCGGTTCGGTGAACTCCGGCCGGCCCTCGAAGTCCTCCTCCGAGTAGAGCCGGACGCAGATGCCGTCCGAGGTCCGGCCGCACCGGCCCTTCCGCTGGTTGGCGCTGGCCTGGGAGACCGGCTCGATGGGCAGCCGTTGCACCTTGAGCCGGTGCGAGTACCTGCTGATCCGGGCGGTGCCCGGGTCGATCACGTACCGGATGCCGGGCACCGTCAGCGAGGTCTCGGCCACGTTGGTGGCCAGCACGATCCGGCGGCCGGTGTGGCGTTCGAAGACCTTGTGCTGCTCGGCGGCGCTCAGCCGGCCGTAGAGCGGGACCACCTCGGTGTTGCGCAGGTCCTTCCTGGTCAGCGCGTCGGCGGTGTCCCGGATCTCCCGCTCGCCGGACATGAAGACCAGGATGTCGCCGTCGGTGGGCAGCTCGTCGACGGCCGCCGCGATGCCCTCGATCTGGTCGATCGGCTCCTCGCGGACCTCATCATCGTCCTCGTCGATCAGGGTGGTGGTGACCAGCGGGCGGTAGCGGACCTCGACCGGGTACGTCCGGCCGGACACCTCGATCACCGGGGCCGGTTTGCCCTCGGCGTCCGCGAAGTGCTCGGCGAACCGCTGCGTCTCGATGGTCGCCGAGGTGATCACGATCTTGAGGTCGGGCCGTTTCGGCAGCAGGTCGCGCAGGTAGCCGAGGATGAAGTCGATGTTGAGGCTGCGCTCGTGCGCCTCGTCGATGATCAGCGTGTCGTATCGCCGGAGCATCCGGTCGGTCTGGATCTCGGCCAGCAGGATACCGTCGGTCATCACCTTGACCAGGGTGTCCTCGCCGACCTGGTCGGTGAACCGCACCTTGTAACCGACCGTCGAGCCGAGCGGCCGGTCCAGCTCCTCGGCGATCCGCTCGGCCACCGTCCGGGCGGCGATCCGCCGCGGCTGGGTGTGGCCGATCTGCCCGCGCACGCCGCGACCCAGCTCCAGGCAGATCTTCGGCAGCTGGGTGGTCTTGCCCGAGCCGGTCTCGCCGGCGACCACGACGACCTGGTGGTCGCGGATCGCCGCGGCGATGTCGTCCTTGCGGGCGCTGACCGGCAGCGCCTCGGGATAGCTGATCGGCGGGACCGCGCCGAGCCGCGTCTCGAGTCTGAGCCGGGCCCTCTCGACCTCGGCGGCGATCTCGGCGAGGGCGGCGGACCGGGCGTCGTCGTCGCGGATCCGACGCGTTCCGTCGAGGCGGCGCCGCAGCCGGTGTTCGTCACGGGGAAGGAGCTCGGAGATCCGGCTGCGTAGTTCAGAAATCGACATGGCGGGCCAAGGATAGGCGCAACCGGCGCGAAACGCCTGGTGATTAACGCCGCCCTGGCGGCCGGCCACCGGTCTCAGCTACCCGGGCTCTTCTGCGGGTTCGCGGCCAGCCACTGGTCGATGGTGTCGTTCCGGATCGCGGCGAACATCGCCGGGGCCTTCCGCGCGTCCAGCCGCACCGCGGTGCCGGCCGGCGTGCGCAGGCCGGCCGACGAGTACGGCACCGTCGCGTAGGTGATGTTCGGTTGTACATCCGGCCGAAGTCGCCACCGGGCACCTCGTAGCGCTGGCGCATGAACGGTCAGCTTGCGTACCGTGGTCGCGGTCAGCTTGGCCCCGCCGAAGCTCGGCGAACGGCGACCGGGCCTGGTTTCCCGTGCACACGTGCAGAATGCCGCCCAACCGGTCGGAGCCCCCCGTCAAGATCATCGCGCTCCGGCGCGATAGCGCAGGTCACTCGCCCTCGTCGTCGACAGTGCCGTCCGGATGCGCGGCCAGCCACTGGTCGATGGTGTCGTTCCGGACCGCGGCGAACATCTCCGCCGCCGCCCTCGTGTCCAGCTGCACCGCGCTGCCGGCCGCCGTCCTCAGGTCCGCCCGGGTGTACGGCACCGTCGCGAACGTGATGTCCGCCGGCCGGATGTCGCGCACCGCCAGGACCAGGTCCCGCAGGTTCAGGCTCTGGTCGACGGTCAGCGAGTCGGCGGCGATGCCGAGCAACTCGTCCAGCCGCAGCGGCTTGAACAGCAGCTTGTTCGCGGCCACCTTGGCGATCACCGCCTTGACCACCAGCTGCTGGTTGCGGATCCGGCCGAAGTCGCCGCCGGGCACGTTGTAGCGCTGGCGCATGAACTCCTCGGCGATCGCCCCGTCCATGTCGTGGCAGCCCCGCTTCCACTCCCGGTCGCTGAAGGTGCTCTTCACGTCGTACGGCACGCAGACGTTCACCCCGTCCACCGCGTCGACCAGGTCGTGGATGCTGGCGAAGTTCGCGATCATGGCGCCGTCCAGCGGTACGCCGGTCAGCTCGCGTACCGTGGTGGCGGTCAGCGCCGCCCCGCCGAACGCGTACGCCGCATTGATCTTGTTCTTGCCGCCCTTCCAACTGCCACCGGCCGGCACCTCGACGTAGCTGTCCCGCGGGATCGAGATGATCGTGGCACGGCTGCGGTCCCTGGCGATGTGCACCAGCATGATGGTGTCCGACCGCTCGCCGATCGGGCTGCTCCCGCCGGGCTCGGTGGCCCGCGAGTCGGAGCCGAGCAGCAGCAGGTTCAGCGCGCCCGACTCCCAGTTCTGCTTGCTCCGCGCGGCCTCACCGGCCGGCGCCGAGGGCAGCAGCGCGGCCCGGTCCACCTGATTCTCGTAGTGGCTGACCAGCACGTAACCACCGGCGGTCAGGCCGCCGATCAGGAACACCAGCAGCACCGAGAGCACGATCAGGGCCTTCTGCCAGCCCGCCCGCCGGCCGAACCACCCGCGCCGTTTCGCGGTCCCGGTCTCCTGAAGATCTGCATTCACGCGCCTCACTGTGCGGATGCCGTGCCCACCGGTCAAGGTGGAGAGACCCGTTTCTCCGGAGCACCCTGGCTCGATATCCCGGATGACGGGATCGGACAACCGAATCGAGGCCGAGGGTGATCGTTGTCGCTGAGGACCACGAGGACATCCGCTACGTGCTCAAACGCTCGCTGGAGCGGGCCGGTCACCGGGTCGTGGTGACGGCTGACGGAGCGGCCGCGCTGGCCGCGATCCGGGAGCACCGGCCGGACCTGGTGGTGACCGATGTCGACATGCCGCGGATGACCGGTCTGGACCTGTGCCGGGCGATCCGCGCCGACGACGACCTGCGGCACATCCCGGTGGTGGTGGCCAGCGGGTCGCTGATGCCCGGCGACGCCCAGGCCAGCGACGCGGGCGCGTCAGCGACGCTGCTGAAGCCGTTCGTCCCGGCCCAGCTGCTGGCCCTGGTCGCCACCCTGCTCCCGCAGACCACCCCGGACAACGGCTGACCGCAGGATCAGGACCGATTTCCGGTACGCCGGGAGCGGCCCCGGTCAATCCTGACGCTGATGATCCGGCACCGGGGCTCGCAGCCGCGCCGCCGCGGGGTCGTGCGCGGACGGCGCGGACGACGGCAGCGCCGACAGTCCGGGCAGCCGGCTGTCCAGGATGGCCGCCCGTTCCGCGAGCGCCCGATCCAGGGCGGCGCGCACCTTGGCGTCGTCCTCTTCCGCCGGTTCCTTCGGGATGTGCTTCATCTCCGCCTCCTCGGTAGTGTCCGGCGGGCGGGTGCCGGCGAACCGTGTCCCCCCGCCGTCGTCGTTCTCCGCCTCGATCTCGCCGCCGGGCCGCTCCACGATCCGGGCCCGGGCGCGGCCGATGGCCGGGTGGACCAGCCAGGCGAGCGCCGCGGTGAGGACCAGGCCGCCGGCCAGCACGACGCCCGGCAGGTGGCCGCCCGCGCCGGGCAGCCGGGCCGAGTCGGCGCGCAGGACGAGCAGCCACGTGTGGTCCGCGACCGGGACCGGTAGTTCCCGGCTCAGGTCCGGGTCGCCGCCCGCCCGCACCTCGGCGACCGTGGCCCGGCCGCCGTCGCCGTCGACGGCCACCAGGCTGCCGCCGACCGGGCCCTGGCCGGCCGCGGTGAGCACGACGCTCAAAAAGTCGCCGCCGCGCAGGCCGAGCACCACCCAGCCACGGAAGACCGGATCGTTGGCCCGGGTCCAGATCGGTGCGGCGAAGAGGAACGACTGCTGCCCCCGCCCGACCGGCGGGTCCCGGTCGGGCAGCGGCAGGTAGGCGCCGGAGACGGTGCCGCGCATCGTCTGCCGGGCGGTCGCCAGGGCGGCCGCGGGCGGGGCCACCGCGGCCAGGTCGGCGCCGGCCACGCCCCATCCGGCCGCCTCCTCGGTCAGCTCCCGGCTGAAGATCGGGAAGTAGTGCTCGTCGCGCCCGCCCGCCGGCCGCAGGGTCAGTCCCTCCGCCCCCCGCGAGCGCCAGTACGCCTCGGCGGCCGGCACCCCGGCGGTGCGCACCGGCACCACGTAGGCGACGGTCACCGCCCCGGGCAGCCCGGCGGCCTCCAGCGGCGCGCTCGCCCGGTCGAAGTCGTCCCAGCTCGGGTCGTCGCCGGCGGCCAGTCCGGCGGCGACCGTGTCGAGCAGGGTGCGGTAGTGGCCGGTCTCGGCGCGCACCGCGGCGACCGCCATCCGGGCGCGCTGGTCCATCACCCGGCGGCTGTTCTCCCGCTGGGCGGCGCGCAGCCCGGCCACCGTCAGCAACGTGACCAGCAGGCCAGCGAGCACGACCGCGGCGGCCAGCGCCGGGCGGGTGTAGCGGCTCCGTCCCTCCACCATAAGGAGCGTAAGCCGCAAAACGCCCCCGCCGACCGGACTTCGGTCAACGGGGGCGCCGGCACCGCGAATTACTTCCAGGTGTCGTACTGGTAGAGGTTGTAGGCCGCCATGATGCCGGTGACCTTGGTGTAGTAGTTGGGGTCGGTGGCGTAACCGGCCTTCCACACCTGCCAGATGAAGTTGTTGGCGTCCCTGCTGTAGGCGAACGCCGGCGTGTACCGCTGGTTGACCTTCAGGAAGTACCCGTGGTCGCGGAACGAGTGCGCCATGGTGGCGTAGGTCCGGAAGGCGTCGGCGGTGGCGAAGCACTTGCCGGCCTTGTCGCACTCGGTGGTCTGGTAGACGTGGCAGCCGCTGGCGATGGTGCCGAACTTGCCGTTCTGGCACTTGATCCCGAAGTAGTTCCGGTCCACCGAGGCGAGGCCGCTGCGGCCCCAGCCGGACTCCAGGACGGCCTGGGCGATGGTCACCGACGGCGGGACGCCGTACTGCCGCCAGCCCTGCTGGGCGCCGGTCACCGCGGCCGCGATGAACTGCGCCTGGGTCATCGACGGGTTGGCCGGCGTGGTCGACGACGCGGGCGCGCAGGCGGCGAGCGAGGCCGCCACCACGTAGGCGTGCGAGAGGTAGTGCCCGTCGGTGGTCCGGTCCCACTGACCGGTGGTGCGCACGGTGCCCCGGACGGTCGAGCCGGGTACCGCGCAGACCAGCTGCACGGTGGCGCCGTTGGCGACCTTGCGTACCGCGGCACCCTGGGTGTTCGGCGCGGTCCGGATGTTCACCGGCCCGTCCGCGGTCTTCACCTTCGCCGTGACGTACGCCGCGGCCCGGCTCTGCGCCGGCTTCGCCTTGACCCTCTCGGCGGCCGGCGTCCCGCCGCACGACGGGATCCTCGCGGTCGTCTTGACGTACGAGTGCGACACATAGTATCCGCTGGTCAACCGGTCCCAGACGGCGGTGGTACGCAGCTTGCCGCGCACGCTCTGCCCGGTCAGCTGGCAGGCCACCACGATCTTCTGGCCGTCGTGCAGGGTGCCCTTGACGGTGGCCGCCAGCGACGGCTTCGCCCGCACCTTGAGCTGGCTGTTCACATCGACGATGGCGGCGGTGCCGGCCGCGCTGGCAGCCGTCGGCGCCAATCCCAGCCCGGCCCCGGCGGCAAGCACCAGCGCGGCGCCGGTGAGCAGTCGTCGGGAGCTGTGCCTCATGAAAACGTCCCCTCGTTCCGGTTGGCTCCGTACGAAGATCCGTTGCGGCCGTTGCCCCGGCAGTGCGCATTCGGGTGCGGCTGAGTTGCTTGGAAAGGGCGGAGACTGGGAAAGGGCGTGACCACACTTCGGCGTCGACTTTCAGGAGAGGCGATGACGGCGGTCGCACCGCACCGGTCACGTAGCGAGACCCTCCCGGCCACGGGTCGCTGGCACGCGATATCGCCGCTGCTGGTGGCGGTCCTCGCGGCGGCCGGGGCGTACCTGGTCCACCTGGTCTTCATCCGCACCGGGCTGGGTCAGACGGTGGACACCGCGGCGATGCGCGGCGGCGACGTGCGGCACGAGCAGGTGACCCAGGTGCTCAGCCGTACCCTGCAGGCCACCCAGCTCGCCGCCCTCGCGATCGTCTGCCTGGTCGCGGTCGGGGTCGGCGTCCTGCGCCGGCGCTTCGACCTGTCGATCGGCGCGGCCCTGCTGGTGGTCGTCGCGAACGTCGCGGTCCAGCAGCTCAAGGCCCACCTGGACCGGCCGGAGCTGGACGGCGTCGCGATGCCGAACTCGTTCCCCAGCGGGCACACCGCGGCCGCCGCGTCGGTCGCCTTCGTGCTGATCCTGGTCTTCCCGCGGGCGCTGCGCGGCGCGCTGGGCCTGCTCGGCGCGGCCTACGTCGCGGTGGTCGCGGTGGCCACCGTGTGGGCCGAGTGGCACCGTCCCAGCGACACCGTGGCCGCCCTGCTGATCGTGCTGGCCTGCGGCGCGCTGATCACCTGGGTGATCCGGCTGCGCCGGTCCGGCGGCGAGCGCCCGTCGATCACCCCGGCCCGGGTGGCCACCCTGCCGCTCGCCCTGGTCGGCGCGATCGCCACCGCCGCCTGCCTGTTCGGCCTGGCCACCGTCGCCGTGTCCGAGCGGGTCCTGCCGGACCTGGTGTCCGGCCGCTTCGCGTTCCTCACCGGGGTGGCGGGCATCCTGTCCGCCGTCGCCGGAACGTTCTATTTCTGGGTCCGGCTCACCGCCGGTGATCCGCTGGCACCCGCTCAGGGAGGCACGAAATGACCACGCCCGGCGACTCCACGAACCACACCCCGGCCACCAGTCCTCCGGCTTTTCCCGCCTCGCCGGCGAACCTCACGCCGGCACCGGCGACCTCGCCGGTCACCGGTACTCCCCCGGAACCGCCCGCCGACGACCCCGCCGCGGCCACGCCGCAGACCGCCGGTCACGTCCCGCCCGGCCCGGCCGGCGTCCCGCAACTGCCCGCGCAGACCCTCGGCCGGCCCACCGGCTCCACCGCGGGCGTCGTGGTCGGCAGCTACGCCGAGTACGCGCTGGCCCAGAAGGCCGTCGACTACCTCTCCGACAACAAGTTCCCGGTCGAGCGGACCTCGATCATCGGCACCGACCTGCGTCTCGTCGAGAACGTGCTGGGCCGGCTCACCACCGCCCGCGCGGCCGCCGCCGGCGCGGCCAGCGGCGCCTGGTTCGGCCTGTTCATCGGCGTCCTGTTCGGCCTGTTCAGCGACTCGAACTGGTTCGCGGTCATCCTGACCACGGTGCTCATCGGCGCGGTCTGGGGCGCGATCTTCGGCGCCATCGCGCACGCGGCCACCGGCGGCCGCCGCGACTTCACGTCCCGCAGCTCGCTGCAGGCGGCCCAGTACGCCGTCCTGGCCGACGCCGAGGTCGCCGACGAGGCGAAGGCGCTGCTGGTCCGCCTCAACTGGCAGGCCAGCGGCGCCCAATGACTCCGGCCACCCGGGCGCGGCTCCGACGACCCGGGCCGCGCTGATCAGCGCGGCCCGAGTGGTCAAGCTCTGGAGTCAGATCCGGCTCGTCACGTCGCGCCGGCTGACGAACCCCGGCGCCGGACGCTGGTCACAGGTCGTTGGCGAGCTGGGTGCGGAGCTTGCCGAGGGCCTTGGTGAGCAGCCGCGAGACGTGCATCTGGGAGATGCCGACCTGGTCGGCGATCTGCGACTGAGTGAGGTTGCCATAGAAGCGCAGGGTCAGGATCCGCTGCTCGCGCTCGTCGAGCGAGGCGAGCGCCGGCCCGAGCGCCACCCGGGTCTCGGCCAGCTCGTACTCGTGGTCCTCGCCGCCGAGGGTGTCGCCGAGCTCGGTGGTGCCGTCCGCGCTGATCGGCGTGGACAGCGACGTCGCGTTGTAGGCCCGCGCGCCCTCCAGCCCCTCGAGCACGTCCTCCTCGCTGATGCCGAGGTGCACGGCGATGTCCGGCACCGTCGGCGAGCGACCCAGCTTGTGGGTCAGCGTGCTGTTCGCCTCGGTGATCGCCAGGCGCAGCTCCTGGAGACGGCGGGGCACCCGGACCGACCACGTACGGTCCCGGAAGTGCCGTTTGATCTCCCCGATGATCGTCGGGATCGCATAACCCGCGAAGTCGACGCCGCGCTCCGGATCGAACTTGTCGACCGCCTTGATCAGGCCGACCGTCGCGGTCTGCACCAGGTCGTCGGTGGGCTCGCCACGCCCCGAGTACCGGTGGGCCAGGTGCCGGGCCAGGGGCAGCCACGCCTCGATCGCCCGGTCGCGCAGCCGGGCCCGATCCCGCCCGGCCCGGGTTGCCGACATCGCGTCCAACAGCTCGGTGGCGGTGGCCTCGGGTGCGGCCTGCGCCGACTCGTCAGGAATCTCTGTTGCTTGAACCTCGATCGTTGCCATGTGGTCCTCCATCAGCGGGCAGAGAGCCGTGCCCGCACGCGGCGACCGTTCTGAGGAGCAACGCTAGCCGAGAAGGCTAGCGGTGCCTAGCTGAAAGTATGAGTGACGTTACGTGAATGCGGGAACTACACAACGAATTCATCCTAGGGAGTCGGGCGGTGTCCCGCAGGGGCGCGCGCGATTTGCCGTCGGACCCTCGTGATAGACAGCACGACAGAGTGACCAGCAGGAAGAGACGGGAAGACATCGGATGACCATCCTCGGCATCGACATCGGCGGCTCGGGCGTCAAGGGTGCGCCGGTCGACACCGCGCGCGGCGAGCTGCTCGACGAGCGGTTCCGCGTTCCCACGCCGCAGCCGGCCGACGTGGACAGCGTGGTCGACGCGGTCGCCGAGGTGGCGGCCAAGTTCGACGGGTTCGACAGCGTCGGCGTGACCTTCCCCGGCGTGGTCGTCGACGGCGTCACCCGCACCGCGGCCAACGTGCACAAATCCTGGGTCGACGCCCCCGCCGCGCGCCTCTTCTCCGAGCGGCTGGGCAGACCGGTGACGGTGCTCAACGACGCGGACGCGGCGGGCGCCGCCGAGGTCGCGTTCGGCGCCGGGCACGACCAGTCCGGCCTGATCATGATGGTCACCCTGGGCACCGGCATCGGCACCGCCCTGTTCCTCGACGGCGTCCTGCTGCCGAACACGGAGCTCGGCCACCTCGAGATCGACGGCAAGGACGCCGAGCTGCTCGCCTCCGACCGGATCCGCGAGGCCGAGGACCTCAGCTGGGAGAAATACGCCAGCCGGGTCACCAAGTACCTGCGGCACGTCGAGATGCTGCTCTCCCCGCGCCTGTTCATCATCGGCGGCGGCGTCAGCAAGAAAGCCGACAAGTACTTCCCGCTGCTCGACATCCGCACCCCGGTCGTCGCGGCCACCCTGCTGAACAACGCCGGCATCATCGGCGCCGCGGTCTCCGCCGAGCAGGCCAGCACCGGCCACGGCCAGCACCCGGGCGCCATCCCGGTCGACGCGGCGGCCGGCTCGTCCGACACTGCCGCGCACACGGTGAACGCCGGCTCCGGTTCGACGGGCGCCGGGGAGGCCCGCTGATGGCCCGCTCCATCGCCACCAACACCCGGGCCAGCCGCGCCGAGCTGATCGAGTTCCTGCGCCCGCGGCACCACGCGATCCTGATGACCGTGCGCAAGGACGGCCGCCCCCAGTCCTCGCCGAACACGTGCGGTGTCGACACCGAGGGCCGCATCGTGATCTCCACCTACCCGGAGCGCGCCAAGGTCGCCAACGTCCGGCGCGATCCGCGGGTCACCCTCTGCGTCCTCTCCGACGAGTGGAACGGCCCGTGGGTCCAGGTCGACGGCACCGCCGAGGTGATCGACCTGCCGGATGCGGTGGAGCCCCTGGTGGAGTATTTCCGCTGCATCTCCGGCGAGCACCCGAACTGGGACGAGTACCGCCAGGCCATGCGCGACCAGGGCAAATGCCTGATCCGCGTGACGATCGACAGCTGGGGGCCGATCGCCACGGGCGGCTTCCCGGCTCGCCTCGCCGACAGCTGAGACGAGGCACGGCCGGCACCACGCCGCCCGTGCCCCACCTCACCGGCAGCCGCACGGCCGGCCTGCCGCCGGGGTCTCACCTCGCTGACAGCAGATGAGCCGGACGGCCAGGACCTCGCCTCAGCCAGCCCAACAACAGCAACGCCGCACGGCCGGCACCCTGCCAACAACAGCAACGCCGCACGGCCGGCACCCCGGCTCCCCGCGCGTCACCTCGCCCAGAGCAGGAACTGCGCCCGCACGGCCCCTCGCCGCGCCACAGCGGAGACGCCACACGGCCGGCACCACCCTCTCGCCGCCCGTCACCCGCCGAGAGCAGGAACGCGCCCGCACGGCCCCTCGCCGCGCCACAGCAAAAACGCCGCACGGCCGGCACCCCCAGGAGGACAGGAGGGGTGCCGGCCGTGCGGTTTCAACCCTCTCCGCGAGGGGTCAGGCGTGCTGTCCGGCGGGCGCGAGGAACGCCCCAGCACACCGGGCGGAGAGGGTCGAGCGGAGGGTCAAGAGGTCCCGGGAAGCGCCCGGTTCCGTCCACAGTCACGGCTTGTCCACAGCCCGCCCACGCGACGCCGCACTCCCCCGCCACACTGTCTGCGGGGGCTCCCCCTTGGGAGGGCGGGCCTGCGAGCGTGTCGGGCGACGGGGCTTCTCTCCAGGTGGACGTCCCTGCGAGAGCGTGAACCGGCGCGGCAACCCTTGGGGCGGCCGAGCCCGCGAGCGTCAGCCGGACCAGCGGACGAGCCCGCGAGAGCGCCAGCCGGACCAGTGGACAAGCCCGCAAGAGCGCCAGCCGGAAGGCCTAGCCTCCGGGCCGGCGAAGCCTGCGAAAAGCGTCAACCGGCACAGCCCACCTCCCGGCCGGCCAAGCCCGCGAAGGCGTCAGGCGGCCAGCGGCTCGCGGGACTGCTCAGCGTCCAGCAAGTAGAGCAGTGTGTCGCGGTGCATGGCCGCGATCGGCTCCAGCAAGTCCGGGTGGCGCAGCAGGACGGCGGCCTCGCGGTCGCGGGCGTCCGGCTGGAGCAGGCGGCGGAACTCGCTGGGCAGTCCGCCGGTGCGGCGGGTGTGCGGGCGCGGCCGGGGCTCCGGGATCGGCACCGCGGCGATCACCGCGTCGACCCCGCGGCGGGCCAGCATCGGGTCGGCGAGCAGGCAGGCGGCCCAGCTGACGACGACCTCGTCGACCCAGGTGCGCCAGCCCTCGCCCTCGGCGAACTCGTCCTCCGGCTCGCTGCCGGCCTTCCAGTCGAGGACCGCGGAGCCGCCCGGGCCGGCGATGGCGACCAGCGCGGCGTCGATCTCGGTGGGGTACCGCAGCCAGGCGGCGACCGTGACGGCCTGCCGGGCCTGCAGCTCGGAGAGCGTGTGCGCGACCGTGTTCGACTCACCGCCGGGGTAGGCCCGGGCGAGCCAGTGGGTGCTGGCAGCGATCACCGGGGACAGTGCGGTCGACGGTCCGGCCACGACGTTCTCCTTGTCTCGGGCGCCCCCGGCGTTTCGGTGGCGTCAGGGTATTGCTCGGCCGGGACGCCCACCGCCATGAGTAAGGTTCCTCGATGGCAACGCACGGCAACCGACGCACACCCGGGCAGGCCGGGCAGCCACCGCCCGGCAACCGGCGCGCACCGGACGAGCACCGGCTGACACCGGACGAGCGGCTCGCCAGGGTCGCGGCGGTGGCGTCGGGGGCCGCCGAGCTGGTCCCCGACCCGCGGCGGCCGCGGGGCTGGACCCTGCTGGTCAACGGCGTGCCGCAGTCGTACGTCGACCTGGCCGACCCCGAGCACCTGGAGTTCCCCTACGTCCGGCAGATCGCCCGGGGCTTGCGAGCGTGGGCGCGCTCCGCCGTACCGGAAAGCGTCCTGCATCTCGGTGGGGGCGGGCTGACCGTGCCGCGCCTGGTGGCCCGGTGGTGGCCGGGCGCCGCGCAGGTGGTGGTGGAGCTCGACGCGGACCTGGTGACGATGGTGACGCGGGAGCTGCCGCCGGAACGGCCGCCGGAGATCGTGGTGGGCGACGCGCGGGAGGCGGTGGAGCGGGCCGGCACCGGGCGGTACGACGTGATCGTGGCCGACGTCTTCGCCGGCGCCGCGATGCCGGAGCATCTGGGGACGGTGGAGTTCGTCACGCAGTTGCGCCGCGTGTTGCGCCCCGGCGGGTTGCTGATCATGAACGTGACGGACGTCCCACCGATGGCGTTCACCCGGATCCAGGTGGCCACCGTGGCGGCGGCGTTCGCCGACGTCGGTCTGCTCGGTGACCAGGCGGTGTTGCGCGGGCGACGGGCCGGCAACGTGATCGTGTTCGCCGGCCGCGTTCCGCCGCTGCGGACGAGCCGGGACGAGCGCCTGTTGCGGGAAGGTGAACTTGTCGTGTTTTCCGGCGGCGCGCGGCCCCGGATGGATGCGAAACGGTAGGGGGACTCCGGTAGGTTTGGCGGCATCGGCGATCGGCCGTTTCGCGGAATCCTCTGTTGTTTCAAAGGCTCCACTCCGGAGAAGTCATAGGACGGCCGCGGTGGTTTTTCCGGTCGCCGGGTCCTACTGAGCCCCTCTGACTACGGTGGAGATCATGACCGGTCGCTTCCCCATCGAAGACGTGACACCGGCGGTGTCCGGTGGCCGCTACCCCGCGAAGGCGGTGGTCGGTGAACTGGTACCGGTTTCCGCGGTGTCCTATCGCGAAGGTCACCACGCGCTCGGCGTGAATGTGGTATGGCGCAGCCCGGACGGGCAGACCATGCCGTTCACCCGGATGACCCCCGGCACGCCGGGCCTCGACCAGTGGCACGCCACCATCCGGCCGGACCAGGTCGGGCGGTGGACGTTCACGGTGGAGGCGTTCGACGATCCGTACCGGACATGGCGCGACGCCGTGGTAAAGAAGATCGGTGCCGGGCAGGGCGCCGAGGACCTCGCCAACGACCTCGCCGAGGGTGCGGACATCCTGGACCTGGCCACCAAGATCGTGCCGACCGAGCACGAGGAGAAGGTGCGTGCCGCGGCCGCCGCCATCCGCGATCACCAGCGGTCGCTGTTCGCCAGGGTCACCCCGGCGCTCGACCTGGAGGAGCTGCTCTGGCACAACCCGGTGCGGCACCTGGTCACCACGACCCGGTCGTTCGCCATCTGGGTGGACCGCAAGCGCGCCCTCTACTCGGCGTGGTACGAGTTCTTCCCCCGCTCGGAGGGCGCCGAGATCGGCCCCGAGGCGACGCCGATCAAGCACGGCACCTTCCGGACCGCGGCGCTCCGGCTCCCCGCCATCGCGGAGATGGGCTTCAACGTCGTCTACCTGCCGCCGATCCACCCGATCGGCAAGATCAACCGGAAGGGCCGGAACAACACGCTGGTGGCCCGTCCCGAGGACGTCGGCTCGCCGTGGGCGATCGGCTCCGACGAGGGCGGCCACGACGCGATCCACCCGCAGCTCGGGACGATGGAGGACTTCATCGCCTTCCGCGAGCGGGCCGAGGAGCTGGGTATGGAGGTGGCGCTCGACCTCGCGCTGCAGGCCGCCCCGGACCACCCGTGGGTCAAGGAGCACCCGGAGTTCTTCACCACCAAGGCCGACGGCACCATCGCGTACGCCGAGAACCCGCCCAAGAAGTACCAGGACATCTACCCGATCAACTGGGACAACGACTACCGCACCCTGCGCGACGAGGTGTACCGCGTGGTGATGCACTGGGTGAACGCCGGCGTGCGGATCTTCCGCGTCGACAACCCGCACACCAAGGCGGTCAACTTCTGGCAGTGGCTGATCCCCAAGGTCAAGGAGTCCCACCCGGACGTGCTGTTCCTGGCCGAGGCGTTCACCCGGCCGGCCATGATGAACGGGCTGGGCAAGATCGGCTTCACCCAGTCGTACACGTACTTCACCTGGCGGACCACCGCCCCGGAGATGCGCGAGTACATGGAGCAGCTGCTCACCTCGATCGACTGGATGCGGCCGAACTTCTGGCCCAACACCCCGGACATCCTGCACGAGACGCTGCAGCACGGCGGCCCGCCGATGTTCAAGATCCGCGCGGTGCTGGCGTCGATGCTCACCCCGTCCTGGGGCATGTACTCCGGATACGAGCTGTTCGAGCACGTGGCCCGGCCCGGCTCGGAGGAGTACATCGACAACGAGAAGTTCGAGCTGAAGCCGCGCGACTACGCCGCCGCCGAGCGGGCCGGACGCTCGCTGGCGCCGTACCTGACCAGACTGAACCGGATCCGTGAGCAGAACCCCGCCCTGCACTGGCTCCGCAACCTGCGCTTCCACGAGATCGACAACGGCGCGCTGCTGTGCTTCTCCAAGCGCGACGCCGAGACCGGCAACACCGTGCTGGTGATCGTCTCGTTCGACGCTGCCAACGTGCAGTGGGGCAACACCACTCTGGACATGCCCGCCCTGGGGCTGGACTGGCACGACAAGTTCACTGTCGTCGACCAGATCAGCGGGGCGACGTACGAGTGGGGGCAGTACAACGCGGTCCGGATCGACCCGTACGTCGAGCCGGCGCACATCTTCGTGGTGCAGGCGGGGTAGGGGGACACCTGATGGAGCAGAGCAGCGAGCACGATCCGGCAGAGGGAAGTCACAACGAGGGCGGCGTGGTCGAGCACCCCGACTCGGGTGACTTCGGGCATGCCCGGGTGCTGCCCGCGGACCGCACCTGGTTTCAGCGCGCGGTCTTCTACGAGGTGCTGGTCCGGGCGTTCTACGACTCGGGGTCGGACGGCGGCGGTGACCTGCGCGGCCTGATCGAGCGCCTGGACTACCTGCAGTGGCTCGGGGTCGACTGCCTGTGGCTGCCGCCCTTCTACGACTCGCCGCTGCGCGACGGCGGCTACGACATCCGCGACTTCTACAAGGTGCTGCCGGAGTTCGGCACGGTCGAGGACTTCGTGGCGCTGCTCGACGCCGCGCACAAGCGCGGCATCCGGGTGATCACCGACCTGGTCATGAACCACACGTCCGACTCGCACCCGTGGTTCCAGGCGTCGCGGCACGACCCGGACGGGCCGTACGGCGACTTCTACGTCTGGAACGACACCAGCGAGAAGTACCAGGACGCGCGGATCATCTTCGTCGACACCGAGGAGTCGAACTGGACGTTCGACCCGGTGCGGCGGCAGTTCTACTGGCATCGGTTCTTCTCCCACCAGCCGGACCTCAACTACGAGAACCCGGCGGTGCAGGAGGCCATGCTCGACGTCCTGCGGTTCTGGCTGGACCTGGGCATCGACGGGTTCCGGCTGGACGCGGTGCCGTACCTCTTCGAGGAGGAGGGCACCAACTGCGAGAACCTGCCGGCCACCCACGCGTTCCTGAAGCACTGCCGCAAGGTGATCGACGACGAGTTCCCGGGCCGGGTGCTGCTGGCCGAGGCGAACCAGTGGCCGGCCGACGTGGTCGAGTACTTCGGCGATCCGAAGACCGGCGGCGACGAGTGCCACATGGCGTTCCACTTCCCGCTGATGCCGCGCATCTTCATGGCGGTACGCCGCGAGTCCCGATTCCCGATCTCCGAGATCCTGGCGCAGACCCCGGCCATCCCGGAGAACTGCCAGTGGGGCATCTTCCTGCGTAACCACGACGAGCTGACGCTCGAGATGGTCACCGACGAAGAGCGCGACTACATGTACGCGGAGTACGCCAAGGATCCACGGATGAAGGCGAACGTCGGCATCCGCCGCCGGCTGGCCCCGCTGCTGGAGAACGACCGGAACCAGATCGAGCTGTTCACCGCCCTGCTGCTGTCGCTGCCCGGCTCACCGGTGCTCTACTACGGCGACGAGATCGGGATGGGCGACAACATCTGGCTCGGTGACCGGGACGGCGTACGCACCCCGATGCAGTGGACCCCGGACCGCAACGCCGGCTTCTCCACCGCCACCCCCGGCCGGCTCTACCTGCCGGTCAACCAGGACCCGGTGTACGGCTATCAGGCGGTCAACGTGGAGGCCCAGCGGGACAGCGCGACGTCCCTGCTGAACTGGACCCGGACCATGCTCGCGGTGCGCCGCCGGCACGAGGCGTTCGCCGTCGGCACGTTCCGCGAGCTGGGCGGCTCCAACCCCTCGGTGCTGGCGTACCTGCGGGAATACGGCGACGACGTGGTGCTCTGCGTCAACAACCTGTCCCGGTTCCCGCAGCCGATCGAGCTCAACCTGCAGCACTGGAACGGGTACACCCCGGTGGAGTTGACCGGCCACGTGAACTTCCCGCGGATCGGCCAACTGCCGTACCTTTTGACCCTTCCGGGACACGGTTTCTACTGGTTCCAGCTGTGCGGGTCTGAGGAGAAGCAATGACGCTGCCTTATGCCGAGTGGTTACCGAAACAACGTTGGTACGCGGGGCGCAGCCGGGTGCTCGCCTCGGTCAAGGAGGCCTCGGCCACGCCGCTGGGCGAGGGTCTCGAGCTGGTCCTGATCGACGTGGAGTACACCGACGGCAGCTCCGAGCGCTATCAGGTGATCATCGCCCGGGGCTCCGAGCTGCTGCCGGAGTACCACGCGGTGGCCACCATCGGGGCGGACGAGCACGGGCGGGCGGCGTACGACGCCCTGTACTCCGCCGAGGCGGCTCGCCACCTGCTCAGCCTCGTCGACCGCTCGGAGCCGGTCGGTGACCTGAGCTTCGAGAAGGAGCCGGACGTCCAGCTGCCGCTGCAGTCCTGGCCGCGGGTCTTCGACGCGGAGCAGAGCAACACCAGCGTGATCTTCGAACAGGACGCGATCCTCAAGGTGTTCCGCCGGGTCACCTGCGGGATCAACCCGGACATCGAGCTGAACCGGGTGCTGGGCCGGGCGGGTAACCCGCACGTGGCGCGACTGCTCGGCTCGTTCGAGACGTCCGACGACGCCGGGCAGTGCTCGCTCGGGATGGTCACCGCGTACGCGGCGAACTCGGCCGAGGGCTGGGCGATGGCCACCGCGTCGGCCCGGGACCTGTTCGCCGACGCGGAGTTCCGCGCCGACGAGGCCGGTGGTGACTTCCAGGGCGAGTCGTACCGGCTGGGCGAGGCGGTCGCGTCGGTGCACCTGACGCTCGCCGCGGAGCTGGGCTCCGGGCCGTCGCCGTTCCCGGTCGACGCGGTGCTGGCCCGGCTGCGCACCAACGCCAACGCGGTACCCGAGCTCCAGCAGTACGTGCCGGCCATCACCGCGCGGTTCGAGTCGCTGACCGGCGAGCAGGTGACCGTCCAGCGGGTGCACGGCGACCTGCACCTGGGGCAGGTGCTGCGCACCCCGGAGGCCTGGCTGCTGATCGACTTCGAGGGTGAGCCGGGCCAGCCGCTGGACGAGCGGCGGCTGCCCGACTCGCCGTTGCGCGACATCGCCGGGGTGCTGCGCTCCTACGAGTACGCCGCCTATCAGCTCCTGGTCGACCAGGACGACGACGAACACCTGGCGGCTCGCGCCCGGGAGTGGGTGGACCGCAACCGGGCCGCCTTCTGCGACGGGTACGCGCACGCGTCCGGCACCGACCCGCGCGCCCAGCAGGCACTGCTGGCCGCGTACGAACTCGACAAGGCGGTCTACGAGGCTGCCTACGAAGCCCGACACCGTCCCGGATGGCTGCGGATCCCCCTGCGGTCGATCGCTCGGCTGGTCGGCTGACCCCCTTTTCTCTCCAGAGGAAGCGAAGATGATCGGGCACACCACCTCACGGCTCGCCGCCGACCAGCGGGCCATGCACGCCGTGATCTCCGGCGACACCCACGACCCGCACGCCGTCCTCGGGGCTCATCCCGGCGGCGGGCACACCGTGATCCGGACCCTGCGCAAGGGCGCTTCCGCGGTCGCCGTCCTGCACGAGAACGAGCGGTACGAGATGACCCTGGTCCACCCGGACGGGATCTTCGCGGCCGAGCTGCCCGGGACGGTCCTCGACTACCGGCTGGACATCGACGGGACGCAGTGCGACGACCCGTACCGTCACCTGCCCACCCTCGGCGAGCTGGACCTGCACCTGATCGGCGAGGGCCGGCACGAGAAGCTGTGGCGGGTGCTCGGCGCGCAGCCGCGCGGCACCGGCGTGGCGTTCGCGGTGTGGGCGCCGGGCGCCCGTGGCGTCCAGGTGATCGGCGACTTCGCCGGCTGGGGACCGTACGACGGGTGGCCGATGCGGTCGCTCGGCTCCAGCGGCGTCTGGGAGCTGTACGTGCCGACCGCGCACGTCGGCACCAAGTACAAGTTCAAGATCCTCGGCCGGGACGGGGTGTGGCGCGAGCACGCCGACCCGCTCGCCCAGCACACCGAGGTGCCGCCGGCCACCGCCTCGGTGGTCTTCCAGTCGTCCTACCAGTGGCACGACGAGCAGTGGATGCGCTCGCGGGCGACGAAGGCGTGGCACCAGGAGCCGGTCAGCTGCTACGAGGTGCACCTGGGCTCGTGGCGGCCCGGGCTCAGCTACGAGGAGCTGGCCACGCAGCTGGTCGACTACGTGGTGGAGACCGGATTCACCCACGTCGAGCTGATGCCGGTGATGGAGCACCCGTTCGGCGGCTCGTGGGGCTACCAGGTCACCGGCTACTTCGCGCCGACCTCCCGGTTCGGCAACCCGGACGAGTTCCGCTACCTGGTGGACAAGCTGCACCAGGCCGGGATCGGCGTGATCCTGGACTGGGTGCCGGCGCACTTCCCCAAGGACGAGTGGGCGCTGGCGCGCTTCGACGGCACCCCGCTCTACGAGCACGGCGACTGGCGGCGCGGCGAGCACCCGGACTGGGGCACCTACGTCTTCGACTTCGGTCGCAAGGAGGTGCGCAACTTCCTGGTCGCCAACGCGCTCTACTGGTGCGAGGAGTTCCACGCCGACGGGCTGCGGGTCGACGCCGTCGCGTCGATGCTCTACCTGGACTACTCCCGCAAGGACGGCGAGTGGACCCCCAACCAGTACGGCGGCCGGGAGAACCTGGACGCGATCAGCTTCCTGCAGGAGATGAACGCGACCGTCTACAAGCACCACCCCGGCGTGGTCACCATCGCCGAGGAGTCCACCGCGTGGCCGGGCGTCACCCGCCCGACCCACCTGGGCGGTCTCGGTTTCGGCTTCAAATGGAACATGGGCTGGATGAACGACACCTTGACCTACATGGCCAAGGAGCCGATCCACCGGCAGTGGCACCACCACCAGATGACCTTCGCGACCGTCTACGCGTGGAGCGAGAACTACATCCTGCCGATCAGCCACGACGAGGTGGTGCACGGCAAGGGCTCGCTGACCGGCAAGATGCCCGGCGACCTGTGGCAGAAACTCGCCAACACCCGGGCCCTGCTCGGCTTCATGTGGGCCTTCACCGGCAAGCAGCTGCTGTTCATGGGCGCCGAGATGGGCGATCTGCGCGAGTGGAGCGAGGAACGCGGCCTGGACTGGGCGCTGCTCGACGACCCCCAGTTCGGCGGCATCAAGGGCCTGGTCACCGACCTCAACCGGGTCTACCGGGAGACCCCGGCGATCTGGACCCAGGACACCAACGCGTCCGGCTTCCGCTGGATCACCAGTGACGACTCGCAGCACAACACGTTCTCGTTCGTCCGCTTCACCCCGAACGGCGACACCCTCGCGTGCATCGTCAACTTCGCCGCGATCCCGCACGAGAACTACCGCATCGGCCTGCCCAAGCCGGGCCGCTGGCTGGAGGTCATCAACACCGACAGCGAACTGTACGGCGGCTCCGGCGTCGGCAACATGGGCGCCGTCGAGGCGGAGGACCTGCCCTGGCACGGCTTCGACCACTCGGTCGCGCTCCGGGTGCCGCCGCTGGGCGCCCTCTGGCTCAAACTGGAGAGCTGACCTCCCCCGGGGGACGGGCCACGCCCGTCCCCCATCATGATCCGATGGATCTCTCACCGTCCCAGCGGCGATTTCTGGCTTTCGGCGTACGCTCATGGGTCTACTCCGGCGACCGTCCCGGCACCCCGGTGATCGCCGCCTTCCCGCCCCCGGTCGACGACGTCCCGTCCTGGGGCCGCCGCATCGCGGACACCCTGGACCGGGGCGACGAGCTGCCCCGCGCCGATCTGGAACGGGCCCTGTTCGCCACCGAGCTCGCCTTCGCCAGCCAGCACCTGCGCGGCGGCCCCGCCCGCCTCGGCTTTCCGGACCGGGACGCCATCACCCTGCTGCGCGACCTCCAATTGCAGGTCCACCACGGCCTGTCGGCAAGCGTTCACGAGGCCGCCTGGACGCCGATGCGAGCCGACGAGACCGACGCGGTCTGGGACAGGTTCGACAGCCGGTTCGCCTTCCGCCCCAGCATCTATGACATCCACTGGCCGGGCATCACCGAGCCGACGCCGTCGGTCACCTTCGACCTGTCCGGGCTGGACGACGCGCCGGCCTGGGCCCGCACGCCGGAGACACCCCCGGCCGCCGCCCTGTCCGCCCGGATCGACGCGCTCGACGCGATGGCGTTGCTCGCCTTCACCGAGATCGTCCCGGACGGCGCGCGGATGGCCGTGCTCGACTGGCAGCACCGGTGCCACTGGTTCCGCCCCGACCTGCAGGCCCACCGCGGCGGTCCGTGGACCCAGAGCGTCTGTCCGGACGGCGACTACTACATCTTCCTCACCGAGGACCTCGCCGCCGGCACCTTCGGCCACCCCTGGGAGCGGACCCTCTGCGTTTTCGGCGAGCCGCTGATGACGACGCTGGTCCCGCTCCTCACCGGCTGGCTCCCCATCACCCGCGACCACCGCTGACCCGCCCGGACAACGCGGCCGGCCACGGAAGCCGGCCGGCCGGCCGCGGTCAGCGGTCAGCCACGGGAGGCGGTAGCGGAAAGCGGTCGGCGCGGAAGGCGGTCAGCCCGGGTCGCGGGCCAGCCACTCCGGCGCGAGGATCCCGAAGAGCAGATCGTCGGTCCACTCCCCCTTGATGAAGGTCTGCTGCCGCAGCAGTCCCTCCCGGGTGAACCCGAGCCGCTCCAGCAGCGCCGCCGACGCGGTGTTCCGCGCGTCGCACTCCCCCATCACCCGGTGCAGCCCCTGCAGGCGGAACAAGCGGTCCAGCACGGCGCTCACGGCCTCTGTCGCATAACCCATCTTCTGGTACGCCGTAGCCAGCGTGAACCCGATCTCGGCCTGCCGCAGGTTGTCGTGCAGCCGCACCGCCACGTCGCCGATCAGCACCCGCTCGGCGGTGTGCTCGATCGCGTACTGGAACCAGCCCGGCTGATCCGGCGAGCTGGCCGCGAAGTTCCGCACCGCGGTCTCCGCCTTGGCCAGCGGAAACGGCGCGTCCCACGACTGGTAGCGGGCGACCTCGGGATCCGACCGGTACTCCGCCAGCGTGGCCGCGTCCGTCGCCCGGAATCGCCGCAGGATCAACCGCTCCGTCGCCATCAGCATCCGACGAGGATATGTCAGACCCCTGGTGCAGAATCCCGGATATGAGCGAGCGGATGGAGCGGGTGCGCGAGGTCTGTCTGGCGCTGCCGGAGGTCGAGGAGCGGCCGAGCCACAGTGCTCCGACGTTCTTCGTCCGGGGCCGGAAGTCGTTCGTGATGGTCTGGCCGGAGGGCCACCATCACCATCACTTCCCCCATCTCTGGTGCGCCGCGCCGCCCGGCGCCCAGGAGGAGCTGATCGCCGAGGATCCGGCGCGTTTCTTCCGGCCACCCTATGTGGGCCATCGCGGCTGGCTCGGCGTCCGCCTCGACCGGGATCCGGACTGGTCGGAGATCGCCGAGCTGTGCACCGACGCCTACCGCGTGATCGCCCCGAAAACCCTCGTCGCCCGCCTGGACGCCACCGACTGAGCCGCGGGGACGCGGGCCCGGGCCCCCGCGGGCACGGAGAGAAAGCAGATCAGCCGACCCGCGGGCACGGAGAGAAAGCCGGCCCGCGGGCCCGGACAGCAAGCCGTTCACACCGCCCGCGGGAACGGACAGCACGCCGATCGGGCCGTCCGGCGGCATGACCGGAAAGCCGCTCAGGCCGCCCGGGCCGCGGTGAGGAAGGCGGCGACGGCGGGCCGCGACTCCCAGCGACGCAGCCAGGTGAGTGTCACGGGCGTGACCGCCTCCCGCAGCGGGACGGCCGCGACCACGCCCCGGACCGCCGACTCCGGCAGGAGGGCCAGTCCCATCCCCGCCGCCACACAGCCGGACAGCGCCGCCAGGCTGCCCAGCTCGGCGACCACCGACGACCCCAGCCCCGACCGGTCCAGCATCTCGCGGAACCCGCAGCCCACCTGGGTCGCCACGAAGGGCTCCCCGGCCAGCTCGCCGGGCGTCAGCTCCGCGGCCCCGGCCAGCGCGTGGCCGGGCGGAGTGACCACCATCAGCCTCTCGGTGCCCACCACCGCCGTGCCGAGCGCCTCGTCCCGCGGCGCCTCGCCGAAGGTCAGCGACACGTCCAGCTCACCCCGCCGGACCGCCGCGTACAGCTCCCCGCGGTTCGCCTCGCGCACCGACACCCGCACCCGCGGCCAGCGCGCGCGATAGGCCGACAGCACGCCGGGCAGTCGCTGCGCGCACAGCGTCTCCAGCGCGCCCACGGCCAGCTCCCCGCTCGGCTCGCCGGCGTCCTCCCGGACCACGACCCGGGCCTCCTCGGCGAGCAACAGCAGCTGATCAGCGTACGAAATCAGTCGCTGACCGGCGGCCGTGAGCCGCAGCCGGCGCCCGCCCCGCTCGAACAGCGGCGTCCCGAGATCCGCCTCCAGCGCCTGGATCTGCTCGGTGACGCTGGACTGGGCGTAGTGCAGCTCCGCCGCCGCGCGGGTCAGGTTCAGCGTGCGGGCTACCACCCGGAAGGTCCGCAATTGCCGGAACTCCACGTCACCCCCGCGCCGATCGATCGGTTTCGCCGATGGACGGCATCGTAACCGCCCGTTTCCGCCCGGCCGCCACCGCTGCCACGCTGGTCCGGTGTGGATCAACCGGCGACTGCTCGCACTCTCCCTCGGATATTTCCTGGTCATGCTGGACACCACGATCGTCACGGTGGCACTGCCGTCGATCGGTGACCGGCTCGGCGGCGACCTCAGCACGTTGCAGTGGGTAGCCGACGGCTACCCGGTGACCTTCGCCGCCGGCCTGCTCACCGCCGGCGTGCTCAGCGACCGGTTCGGCGGCCGCCGGGTGTTCCTCGGCGGGCTGTGGGCGTTCGCGGCGCTCTCCGCGGCCTGCGCGCTGGCGACCGGTCCCGGCGTGCTCATCGGGTTGCGGGCGCTGCTCGGGATCGCCGGCGCCCTGCTGGTGCCCAGCTCGCTGGCCCTGATCGCGGCGGCCCACCCGGCCCCGGAGAACCGGGCCCGCGCCCTGGGCGTCTGGGCCGCGCTGAGCGGTCTCGGTCTCGTCGCGGGACCGGTCGCCGGCGGCCTGCTCACCGACGCTTTCGGCTGGCCGTCGGTGTTCCTGGCCGCCGTCCCGGTGGCGCTCGCCGCGGTGGCGCTGCTCGGCCGGCCGGACCGCCCGGCACCGCCGGGCAACACCGGGCGGCGGGTGGACGCGGCCGGTCAGGTGACTTCCGGCTTGGCTCTGGGATTCCTGACGTACGGAACCATCGCCCGCCATCCGATCGCCCTTCTGATCGCGGTCGTGGCGATCGCCGGTTTCGTGCTGCGCCAGCGGCGCGCCGCCGACCCGATGCTCCCGTCCCGCATGTTCGCCGACCGCACGGTCGGCGCCGGCCTGGCCGCCGGCACCCTGGTCAATTTCGGCCTGTCCGGCGTGCTGTTCGTGCTGACCCTGCTCTTCCAGCGGGCACACGGCTGGTCCCCGTCGACCACCGGCCTGGCCTTCCTCCCGCTGACCGTGCCCACCGCGGTCAACCCGATCCTGACCGGCCGCCTGGTCGCCCGCTGGGGGCCGCGGCGCCCGGCCGGCGCCGGTTTCCTGCTGATGGCGGCCGGTGTCGTGGCCCAGCTCGCCGGCGGCGTCCCGGTCGCCCTGGCCGGGCTGTTCGTGCTGGGCTGCGGGGTGTCGCTGGCCATCCCGGCGCTGGTGGCGGCGGTGGTCGGCGCCCTGCCCGGCGATCTGGCTGGGGTCGGTTCCGGCGCGCTCAACGCCGCACGCCAGGTGGGCGCGGTCGTGGGTGTCGCCGTCCTCGGTGCCCTGGCCGCGCACACCGCCCTGATCGTCACCGCGCTGGTCCTGCTCGCCGGGGCCGCGCTGACCGCCTTCCTGCACAGCGCCCACCCGGCCGACGCACGGCGGCGCAGTCCCGCCACTCCCAGCTCACGTTCCTGACCGCAGCCGGCTGGCACTCACGGTGGTCTCACGCACCCTGACACCACCCCCACGACCAGCCCCGCCCCGCGAAGCAAACCAGGCTGGCACCCACGGTGGTCTCACGCACCCTGACACCACCACCACGACCAGCCCCGGCCCGCGAGGCAGGCCGGGCTGGCACTCACGGTGGTCTCACGAGCGCTGACACCACCGCCAGGACCAGCCGGCACCCCAAGACGGCACGGCTGGCGCTCACGGTGGTCTCAGGAGGCCTGAGACCACCGTGACGACCAGCCACGGGGCAGGGCACGGCGCGGGGTGCGCTGGGCGTACCGGGAAGGGTTCAGACCTCGATGACGTCGGCGATGATGACCGTGACGTTGTCCGGGGCGCCGTTCTCCAGCGTCCGGTTGACCAGTTCCGCCGCGCACGTGCGCCGATCCGGGTTGTCCCGCAGCGTCTGAGCGATCACCGCGTCCTCGACATAATCGGACAGCCCGTCACTGCAGAGCAGATAGCGATCACCCACCCGGGCCGGGATCATCCGCCCCGCCGGCCGGAACGGACCGCCCTGCACCGCCTGCGTCACCAGTGCCCGCTGCGGATGCCGCCGCGCGTCGTCAGGCGTCAGCACCCCCTGGTCGACCAGCGCCTGCACATACGTGTCGTCCCGGGTGAGCTGCTGGAAGTCCCCGTCACGCAGCAGGTAGCAGCGGGAGTCGCCGACGTTGAGCGCGGCCAGCCGGTCACCGGAGAGCAGCAGCGCGGTCACCGTGGTGCCCATGCCGTCGCGGGCGTCGTCGTCCGCGACCGCCTTCTCGATCTGCTTGTTGGCGAGCTGAAGCGCCTCGATCAGATCCTGCAGCGGCTCCCCGGTGTCGGGTTTGTGGTCCACCTCGCCGAGCGTCTGCACCAGGATGTCACTCGCGAGCTCTCCGGCGGGCAACCCGCCCATGCCATCCGCGACCACGAAGAGGCGATTGCCGACGAAAACCGCGTCCTCGTTGTTGGACCGGACCAGGCCCTGATCAGTGGCGGCGACCGCCCGGACAGCAAGCGTCATGTAGCAAGAGTGCCAAAGGCCAGTTGGGTTGTCTCTAGTACCCCCATACCTACCTTTCGTGGCTACCGTGCGGTCGGACCTTTTAGCAGGTCAGGAACGCCGCGGCGGGTGTACCGCGGGCAGCGGGCGGCCGGGGCGGTAACTGGCCGGATTCGGCCAGGCAGGTGACACCTGCCGGTGGGACGGCCGGTGATCATGACGGCGTATCCCTGCGGGGCGACGCGACAAGCGCCGGTGGCCTCGGTAACAATCGTCGGCGTGACGACAGCGATCCATCAACGCATTGCCTCCGAGTTGGGGGTACGGGAAGGCCAGGTGTCGGCGGCCGTCGAGCTGCTCGACGGCGGCGCGACCGTGCCGTTCATCGCCCGCTACCGCAAGGAGGTGACCGGCACCCTCGACGACGCGCAGCTGCGCACCCTGGAGGAGCGCCTGGGCTACCTGCGGGAGCTGGAGGACCGGCGGGCCGCGGTGCTGGAGTCGATCCGCGCCCAGGGCAAGCTGGACGACGCGCTGGAGCGGCAGATCCTCGAGGCCGACACCAAGGCCCGGCTGGAGGACATCTACCTCCCGTTCAAGCCGAAGCGCCGCACCAAGGCGCAGATCGCCCGCGAGGCCGGGCTGGAGCCACTCGCCGACGCGCTGCTGGGCGACCCCGGCCAGGACCCCCGCGAAAGGGCGCAGGCCTTCGTCGACGCCGACAAGGGCGTCGCCGACGCGCAGGCGGCGCTGGACGGTGCCCGGGCGATCCTGATCGAACGGTTCGCCGAGGACGCCGACCTGATCGGTGACCTGCGCGAGCAGATGTGGACGCGGGGCCGGCTGGTCGCCAAGGTGCGCGACGGCAAGCAGACCGACGGGGCGAAGTTCTCCGACTACTTCGACTTCGCCGAGCCGTACGCGAAACTCCCCTCGCACCGCATCCTGGCCATGCTCCGCGGCGAGAAGGAGGAGGTCCTCGACCTCACCATGGAGCCGCACCCGGAGGAGGACGAGGGCTACTTCGAGGGCCGCATCGCCGGGCGCAACGGCATCAGCGACCACGGCCGGCCCGGCGACAAGTGGCTGGTCGACACGGTCCGCTGGGCGTGGCGCACCCGCATCCTCATCCACCTCGGCGCCGACCTGCGGGTCCGGCTGCGCGAGGCGGCCGAGGACGAGGCGGTCCGGGTCTTCGCGGCGAACCTGCGTGACCTGCTCCTGGCCGCCCCGGCCGGCACCCGCACCACGATGGGTCTCGACCCCGGTTTCCGGACCGGCGTGAAGGTGGCGGTGGTCGACGCGACGGGCAAGGTGGTCGCCACCGACACGATCTACCCGCACGTGCCGCAGAACAAGTGGGACGAGTCGATCCACCGGCTGGCCGCGCTCGCCTCCAAGCACCACGTCGAGCTGATCGCGATCGGCAACGGCACCGCCTCCCGGGAGACCGACAAGCTCGCCACCGAGCTGATCAAGAGGCACCCGGAGGCGAAGCTGACCAAGGTCGTCGTCTCCGAGGCGGGCGCGTCGGTCTACTCCGCCTCCGCGTACGCCTCGCAGGAACTGCCCGGCCTGGACGTCTCGCTGCGCGGCGCGGTCTCCATCGCCCGCCGCCTGCAGGACCCTCTCGCCGAGCTCGTCAAGATCGACCCGAAGTCGATCGGCGTCGGCCAGTACCAGCACGACCTGTCCGAGGTGAAACTGGCCCGCTCGCTCGACGCGGTGGTCGAGGACTGCGTGAACGGCGTCGGCGTGGACATCAACACCGCCTCGGCGCCGCTGCTCACCCGGGTCTCCGGGATCACCGCCGGGCTGGCCGAGAACATCGTGCTGCACCGCGACCAGAACGGCCCGTTCAAGAACCGCAAGGAGATCAAGAACGTGGCCCGGCTCGGGCCGAAGGCGTTCGAGCAGTGCGCCGGCTTCCTGCGCATCCGGGACGGCGAGGATCCGCTCGACTTCTCCAGCGTGCACCCCGAGTCGTACCCGGTGGTCCGGACCATCGCCGCCGACGCCGGCGCCGAGGTGAAGACGCTGATCGGCAACAGCCCGCTCCTCAAGGCGATCCGCCCGGAGAAGTTCGTCACCGACACGGTCGGCCTGCCGACCATCACCGACATCCTCAAGGAGCTGGAGAAACCGGGTCGCGACCCGCGTCCGGCGTTCACCACGGCGACCTTCGCCGAGGGCGTGGAGAAGATCTCCGACCTGACGCCGGGGATGGTCCTGGAGGGCCAGGTCACCAACGTGGCCGCGTTCGGCGCGTTCGTCGACATCGGCGTGCACCAGGACGGCCTCGTGCACGTGTCGGCGCTGTCCGAGAAGTTCGTGCAGGACCCGCGCGAGGTGGTCAAGTCCGGTGACGTGGTCAAGGTCCGCGTCCTGGAGGTCGACCCGGTCCGCAAGCGGATCTCGCTGACCATGCGGCTCTCCGACGAGCCGAACCGGGGCCGGCAGCCGCGCGAGGACCGCGGCGGCCAGGGCGGCCCGCGCGGTGGCCAGGGTGGTCAGGGCGGCCAGCGCGGCGGTCAGGGCGGCCAGCGCGGTCAGAGCGGCGGTCAGGGCGGGCAGCGCGGCCAGGGCGGCGGTCAGCGCGGTCAGGGCGGTCAGGGCGGTCAGGGCGGTCAGCGGGGCGGTCAGCCGCGCCAGGGCGGCGGCGGTCAGCGGGGCGGCGGCACCAGCTTCGGCAACAGCGCGATGGCCGACGCGCTGCGCCGCGCCGGTCTGACCAAGGACTGACGGCAGGCGGCACGCACGGTCACACCGATTTCCGGTACGGGTGGACAGCTCACCGCGTACCGGAAATCGGTCGCCGCAGGCGTCAGGCCCAGATCCGGACGTCGCTGAAGGACGCCTGGTAGGGCCCGGCCGCGGGAGCGTCACGCTCGCAGAAGATGCCGAGGTACGCCTTGCCCACGCCGAAGTCCGGCTCGGTCAGCTGGGCCACGCCGACCTCGGCGCCGTCCCGGGTCACCGTCACGGTGTCACCCAGGACCCCCAGCCGGATCCGGGTCGGGGTGCCGAGCGGGATCGGATCCTTCAGCACGAAGGTGCGCTTGGTGGTGACCAGGCCCTTGCCGTCGCGGTTGTGCACCCCGATGTAGAGGTTCCGCTCGCAGATCCGCGCCTGGTAACCGTGCTGGTCGGCGAACCGGAACCAGATCGCGGCGCAGCTGTCCGCGGTCTCCAGCCGGGTGGTGGCCTCGATGGTCAGGTTGGCCGGCAGCTCATCGCTGGGCCCGCTGCACCGGTAGACGCCGTTGGTGTCCCGGTGGGCGGCCAGCATGCCGTCGCGGAACTCGCACCGGCCCTGACCGGCGGTGTCGGTGGCTTTCCAGAACCCCGGACCGCTCAGGGCGTCGGCGATCCGCGGGGTACCCAGCACCGGGTCGTCGACGCTCTGCGTGGTGTCGCCGTCCCGGCCCGGGTGGTCGGAGGCCCGCATGATCATCGCGACGATCGTCGCGCCGGCCACCAGCACCGCCGTCAGCAGGGTCAGGACCAGCGGGAACACCCAGCGGCGGCGCGGCTCGGGCGGCTCCGGCGCGGTGCCCGCGGTGTCCATCGGCGGCGACGAGATGGGCACCGTGACGATCGAGTTCTCGTCGTAGCCGACCAGGCCGGGCGGGATGTTCAGGGTGGGCGCCGTGGTGGTCGCGCCGGCCATCGCCCGGGCCGGGATCGCGTAACCGGTCACCGCCTGCGCCTCGGCGGCGGCGGCGCGCAGGTCGGGCTGGCCGGCCAGGGCGGCCGCGGTGGCCGCCGGCCGCTCCCCGGAGATCAGCAGGTCGAGCAGCTCGCGGGCGCTGGGCCGGTTGGCCGGGTCCTTCTCCAGGGCGTGCGCGACCAGGCCGCGCAGCGGGCGGGACAGCTCGTGCAGGCGCGGCGGCTGGGTGAGGATGCGGGCCGCGGTGGCCGCCGGCGAGTCCGCGTAGAACGGGGTCTTGCCGGTGCCCGCGTAGGTGACCACGCTGCCCCAGGCGAACACGTCGGCGGCCGGGGTGATCGGGGTGCCGGCGTCGGTGTCGAACCGCTCCGGCGCCATGTAGGCGACGGTGCCGACCATCTGGTCGGGGCGGGTGTTGCCGCTGGTCGCCGTCATCGCCCGGGCGATCCCGAAGTCGATCACCTTGGGGCTGCCCGGCGCGAGCAGCACGTTGCGCGGCTTGAGATCGCGGTGGATCACGCCGGCGCCGTGGATCGCGGTCAGCGCGGTGGCCACGCCGATCGCGACACTGTGCAGGTTCGCCGAGGTCAGCGGGCCGCGCTGCTCGACCACCTCGGCCAGGGTGGGCCCGTCGACGAACTCCACCACCAGGTACGGCTGCTCGTGCTCGGGGTCGGCGTCGAGCACCTCGGCGGTGCAGAACGGCGGCACCTGCCGGGCCCGCTCCACCTCGCTGCGGAACCGGCGGCGGAACTCGTCGTCGTCGGCCAGGTCGAGCCGGACCACCTTGACGGCGACCAGCGCCGTGCCGTTCTTCGGGCGGGCCAGGTAGACCGTGCCCATGCCGCCCTCGCCGAGCCGCCCCAGCAACTCGTAGTCGCCGAGCATGCGCGGATCGTGCGGACGCAACCGTTGCGTCCGATCGCCCGGCACCGTGCTGTCGACCATGTTTTTCGCGCCCCCCAGTGTTCGCTCGCACTGTATCGGGCGTGTCGGCGGCCGGAGTAGACCCGGTGGCCCGGTTGCCGCCGAACCGACACACGGCAACTGCGGGTCAACCCTGAGTGCCGGAGTCCGGGGCCGATCCGGGCATCGCCGGATGGAAAGTGTCGTACCCGGGTAGCAAGCTTGAGGTATCACTTCCCCACCGGGGAGGCCGACCAAAGGAAAGAGAGCGACCCGCCATGAACGCCGTGCACGACACGATGGCCCGCCAGGGGCTGGTCCGCCCGCGCGACGGCCGCATGCTCGGTGGCGTCTGCGCCGGCCTGGGCCGCCGCTTCGGGCTCGACCCGTGGATCGCCCGCCTGCTGTTCGTCCTGATCCTGTTCCTCATCCCGGGCAGCCAGATCCTGATCTACCCGGTCCTGTGGATCGTGATGCCGTCCGAGCAGACCTCCTACGAGCCGACGGTCCCGCCGGCCGGCTGGTGACGTCCCGGACCGTTCTTTTCTGAGGAGACCGCATGACCATCGTCGGCACGCTCATCGTCGAGGGCCCGCCGCGGTCCCTGCTGGCCTTCGCCCGGGCGGTCCCGATCCTGGTCGACGGGGTGGCCAAGGGCGAGGTCAGGGCCGGCAAGCGGCTGACCCTGGCGCTCGCCCCCGGGGCGCACTCGGTGCAGGCGCAGCGGCACGGCACCCCGCTGCCGGTCCGGCTCGGCCCCGGCCTGACCACCCGGGTGCGGGTGGAGCGGGACGGCGCCGGGAAAGCGCACCTCGTCGAGGTTGACCACCCGTGACCACGCGGCCACGATGGGCAGTGGTGCTCCCGACGGCGTGTGGAGGCGACGATGGCCAAGATCCTGCTCCTGACCGGTGACGCGGCCGAGGACCTCGAGGTGATGTACCCGTACCAGCGGCTGCTGGAGGAGGGCTACCAGGTCGACATCGCCGCGCCGGCCGCCAAGAGACTGCAGTTCGTGGTGCACGACTTCGTCGACGGCTTCGACACCTACACCGAGAAACCCGGGCACACCTGGCCGGCCGACCTCGGCTTCGCCGGCGTCGACCCGTCGGGATACGCAGCCCTGGTGCTGCCCGGCGGCCGCGCCCCGGAGTACATCCGCAACGACGTGGAGTGCCTGCGGATCGTCAGGCACTTCTTCGAGGCGGACAAGCCGGTGGCCGCGCTCTGCCACGGTCCCCTGGTGCTGGCCGCCGCCGGCGTCCTGGACGGGCGCACCACCAGCGCCTATCCGGCCTGCGCCCCCGACGTGCGGGCCGCTGGCGGCACCTGGATCGACAGCGCCGCCCACGTGGACGGGGTGCTGGTCACCGGGCGAGCCTGGCCCGACCACCCGTACTGGATGCGCGAGTTCCTCACCGTGCTGCGGGCCAAGGCGCCGGTCAGCTGACCAGCTTCGTCAGCTCCCCGGTGAGCTGCAGGTCGTCGAGATACCCGCGCTTGACGATCGCGCCGGCCGCGTCCAGCAGGACGTAAACGCTCTGCTGGGCGATGCCGAACTTCGCCCAGATCGTGAGGTCCGGGTCGTTCAGGTGGGTCACCGCGCCCACCCCGAGATCGGCGACGAACTGGTGCATCGCCTTGGTGGTGCCCATCCCGGCGACGCCCAGGAAGGTGAGGCGGCCGGCGTACTCCTCCTGGAAGTCGGCCACCGACTGGGCCTCGCTGGCGCAGGTGGCGCACCACGGAGCCCAGAACCACAGGACGGCGGGTTTCCCGGCGAGCTGGGCGGCGTCGTAGGGGGCGCCGTCCAGCGTCGTACCGGAGAATCGCAGGGTCTCGGGGACCGGCGCCGCCGACCCCGTGGTGGCCGGTCGCGCCGGCGCCGCCGAGCCGGCGGTGACCGGCCGCGCGGGTGCCGCCGCGCAACCGGCCACCGCCAGGGCCAGCGGGAAGGTCAGCAGACCGCGCCGGCTCGGCATCAGTGGGCCGCCGTCGCCGGGTCGATCAGCCGTAGCGCGAGGGCCGGGCAGACGTTGACCGCCTTGCGGGCACCGTCCTCCAGCCACGGCGGCAGCGGCGTCTGCGGGAACGCCGGGAACCCGTTGTGGTCCAGCCGGATGATCTCCGGGGCCACCGCCGAGCAGAGCCCGTGCCCGTCGCACCGCGACCAGTCCAGGGCCAGCTTCCGGGCGCCCTTCTCCGCGGTGTACGGCAGCGGCAGGATGCCCCGCACCTGCTTGCCGCAGCCCTCGCCGTTGGCGTGCGCCTCGACGTCCTTGGCGAACACCTCGAGCGCGGAGAGCGCGAACCGCGACGTGCCGTCCGGGTGGCTGCACGCGCCCCGGCCCTTGACCAGGCCGGCCGCCTGCCGCACCTGCTCCAGGGCGGAACCGCCGAGCGACACCAGGGTGACCGCCCGGGCCAGGTCGGGCAGACCCAGCCGGCACGGGCCGCACTGACCGGCCGACTCACCGGCGAGGTACTGCACCACCTGGGCGACCTCGCCGAGCGCGCAGGTCTTGGACCCGATCGGGATCAGCATGCCGGCGCCGAGGGTGCCGCCGACCTTGGCGAAGCCCTTGCGCGAGATGGTCACCGTCTCCGCCTGCTCGGCGCTGATCCACTTGCCGTGGTAACCGCCGACCAGCAGCCCCGGGCCGATGTCCGCGCCGCACATGGCGAGGACGTCCATCAGCGGGGTGCCGCTGGGCGCCTCGACGACGGCCGGGTTGGTGGCCGAGCCGCCGACGGTGAGCATCACCGTGCCCGGCTCCTCCGGGATGCCCACCGAGTTGTACTCCCACGGGCCGAGCCGGGCCGCGATCGCCAGCTGCGAGTACGTCTCGGCGTTGGACAGCAGGGTGGGCAGCCCCATCACGCCGTTGTCGCTGGACCGGACCTTGCGGCCGGGCGGGATGTGCGCCTCGCCGTTGATGCCGCGGACCAGCGCGCCGCCCTCGCCGGAGATGAACCGGTGCGGGACCGTGACGATCCGGGTCGGACAGGGCATCTTCCGCTCGGCCAGCGCGGCGGTCAGCGAGTTCTGCCCGATGCCGTCGTCGGCGATGCCGATGACGATCTCCTCGGCGTCCAGGGCGGCGGCCGCGAGGGCGGCGCCGTCCAGGATCAGGTGCGGGCCGCGGGTCAGGATCGCCTTGTCCTTCCAGGACGGCGGCTCACCCTCGGTGGCGTTCACCACGATCACCGGGGGCAGGTCCTGACGCTTGCACGAGTCGATCACCGCACGCACCTTGCGGGCGAACGGGAAGCCGGCGCCGCCGCGTCCGCGCAGCTCGATGCGGTCGGCGAGACCGATCAGCTCACCCGACGAGAGGGCCGCGAACCCGCCGTGCACCTCCTGGTGCGCCTGCAGGTCGAGGCGGCCGTACTCGTCGTAGCCCGCGGTGATCCGCGGAATGCCGATCGAGGTGACCGGGGGAACCTGTGCCGTGCTCAATTCACGTCACCGCGCAGCTGCGAGAAGTACGCCTCGTCGTCGTCGCGACCGGCACGACCACGGCGGGCCGGGGCGCCACCGCCGCGGACCACGTCGCTGGACGGGCGGCGGGAGCGGCGGGCGGACGTGTCGACAAGGGTGTCGTCGTCGGCCAGGTCGACGAACTCGCTGCGGCTGTGCCGGCCGTCGTCGGCGCGGCGGCGGCCACCGCGGGGCTCGTCGTCCTCGTCGTAGCGGGGGGCGCGCTGGCGCGGCACGTCCTCGTACCGCGGCTCGTCGTCGGCGCGGCGGCGGCCCCGCGGCCGCTCCTCGTAGACGTCGTCGTCGGCGTAGCGGCGCATCCGGGTGCCGGTGTCGGTCACCTCGTCGCGACGCAGCCGCGTCCCGGTGTCGTCCATCCGCATCCGGGTGCCGGTGTCCTCCATGCGCAGGCGCGTTCCGGAGTCCTCCATCCGGAGGCGAGCCCCGGTGTCCTCCATCCGGAGGCGAGCCCCGGTGTCCTCCATCCGGAGCCGCGTGCCGGTCTCCTCCGCCGAGCGGCGGCCACGCGGGCGCGGGCCGTCGTCGTAGTAGTCGTCGTCACGGCGGCGGCCGCGCGGGGCCGGCTCGTCGTACCGCTCGTCCTCGAAGTCCCGGCGCGACATCGGCCGGGTCGGCTCGTCGTAGCGCTCGTCGTAGCGATCGTCCTCCACGCGGCGCTGACGCGGGGCCGGCGCCTCCAGCTCGCGGAAGTCGGCGACCGGCGCCGGGCTGATCGGCGCGACGGCCGGGCTGACCGGCGCCGCCGGCGGCGGGGCCGGCGGGGCGACCGGAACCCAGCTGTTCACGCTCGGCGCGGCCTGCACCAGGTCGCCGGTGGGCTCGCGGTCCCGGCCGCCACCGCCCCAGCGGTTACGCGGCGCGCTGGAGGTGGGCACCACGCCGCCGGACGGCTTGGCGGCGCCGATCCCGGCCGCGGAGGAGAAGTCCTTGCGCCGGTTCAGGCTCACCGACAGCCGGACGGCCAGGCCGATCAGCACCAGCAGGACGCAGATCACGTAGCTGACGATCACCCAGGTCGCCGCGGCGCGGCCCGCGCTCAGGCCGTGGACCAGGGCGATCGGCCAGATCAGGTACGACACCGAGTGGATCGCCCGCCACATCCACGGCTTGCCGCGGCCGATGAACTTGGCGCGGATCAGGCCGCTCCAGGTGACCAGCACCATGATGTAGCCGGAGATCTGCCCCAGCCCGATGTACAGCGTGTTGGTCGGCGTGATGAACGGGATGAAGATGTCGATCACGCGGATGTGCGACTCGACGGTCTTGGTCCAGAGGTGGAAGGCGAGCGAGGAGATCGCCATCACGCCGGTGGTCCGGTGGGTGGACTGCAGGAACACCCGCTGCCTGATGGAGAGGACCAGGCGGTCGGTGGAGACCAGCCCGACCATGATGGTGATCGAGAGCGACACCAGGGTGAGGACACCCATGTAGAACTCGGCGTACATGAAGAAGTACACGTAACCGACGCGGCCCGGCCCGGTCATCATCGCGACCGACCAGACTGCCGCCAGGACACAGACCACCAGCAGGATGACCGCGCTCGGGGGCACCGAACGACCACCGGTGGAGCCGATGTCGACCGCGACCCTACTCGCGGTGCCTTCTTTGTTCTTCGACCGGGCCATTGACTCCTCGTTTTCCGCAACGGTCACGTCCCATGGGCGGTGGGACGCCGGCGTCCGTGGGGAACGCCCCGTGCTCACGTTGTTCCGGACCCGTCCGCGGCGTGCTTTCCCCTGCGTTGCCCCGGCCGTGTCCTCCCCGGATTACGTGCCGGGCGGGGCTTCGGATGAACGCGTGCGAAATTTCTGGGCGACTCTTTTCCGTGATCGCCCGACTACGTCTCGCACATGGCTCTTGAGCTGCTTGAACGACCGTTTTCCCAGGCACCTAAGCAAGATTTAAGGTGCGCCATGGAGTGACCCGGGCCACCCGGTGAACCAAACGGCCGCGCACGGCGAACTTAATGGTGACGCCAGACGTCACACGAAGGGGGATCGACGTGCGGCATTCCACCGCGCTGCTCGGGGCCGTGCTGGCCGGGGCCGCTCTGGGCACGGCCGGCACGACAGCGCCGGCCCGGGCCGACGTTCCAGGCTTCGGCGTACGCCTCACCGCGCCCGCCACGTTCAAGGCCAGCGGGAACACCAAGACCCTGACCGCGGTGGTCACCTCCGACCAGCGCGACTGCCGCAAGGTGCGGTTCACCCTGATCGTGCGGGGCGGCTCGGTTCCGCTGGACCGGATCCGGGTGACCCGGTTCGAGGAGTCCGGCGAGTTCCCCACCCGGCTCGCCGTCGACGGCGACACCGCCACCCTGGTCGACGAGCAGCTCGACCCCGGCACACTGTGCCGGGGTCGCACGGTGACCGGTCGCTGGCAGGTCGGCTTCACCGGCCGGGAAGGTGGCGAGGTCCGCTTCGAGGTGCAGGCGTTCGACGCGCAGAACACGCTGCTCTCCGCCGCCGGGGCGGGCACCGAGGTGGCCGGTCAGGTGGCGACCTCGTCACCGACGCCGTCGAGGACCACCGCCACCCCGGAGCCGAGCGCCTCCGCGGACGAGGAGGCCACCGAGACGGAGGCTCCGGCGGACACCGAGCCGGCGACGGATCCCACGCCGACCCAGACCGCTGCCGCGCTCTCCCCCGCGTCCGAGGACAGCAACCTGCTCGGACCCGGGCTGATCGTCGGCGGTGTGTTCTTCTTCCTCGGGCTGATGCTGCTGCTCCGGCTGCGGGCGCGGACCCGCGAGGCGCGCCGCCAGGCGGAGACCATGCCGACCGGTTTCTACACGATGCCGTAATCCGTCCAGTTATTCCTACACCTACCGGGTGGTTTCCCCCCTAAAACGGACGCTTCGGTCTACGGTGCCCTTACCGTGATCCACAGCGTCACCGTCCATAGGGGAGGACTCTGTGACCCGTACCGTCAAGATCGCGAGCGCCGTAGGCGCCCTCGCCCTCGCCTCCGTCGCCGTGCCCGCCGGAGTGTCCTTCGCCGCCACCGACCGCGCGCCCGACGTCGCCGACCGTGCCGCCGCGGCCGGCGGCTCCGACGCGAACTCCGCCACCGGTTCCGCCAGCGGCGCCGTCGGCGGTTCGTCCGCCGGCTCCGTCGCGAACTCCGATGCCGGCTCCGCGACCGGTTCCGCCAGTGGTTCGCCCAGCGGCTCCGCCACCGGTTCGCCCGGCGGCTCCGCCAGCGGTTCGTCCAGCGGTTCCGCCACCACCCAGGAGGAGAGCTTTCTGGGGGCCGAGCCGCTCGTCCCGGACGCGATCCAGGCGCCCGCGGGCAACGTGGTGCACGCCGTTCTCAAGGCCCGCGGCGTGCAGGTCTACGAGTGCAAGCGCGGCATGTGGCAGCCCCTCGAACCGGCCGCCTCACTCACCGGCGTGACCATGAGCCCGGTCAAGAAGGTGACCGCGGTGCACTTCCGCGGTCCCGCCTGGGTCTCCGACCAGGACGGCTCCATGGTCGAGGGCACCGACCCGGTCACCGCGCCCGCCCGCGAGGCGGCAAGCGTCCCGCAGGTGCTGTTCAAGGCCACCGGCAACCGCGGCGGCGGCCTGTTCGGCCCGGTCACCTGGATCCAGCGCCTCGACCCGCACGGCGGCGCCGCCCCCACCACCTCTTGCGGCGGCGACCAACCGATCGCGGTCCCCTACCGCGCCGTCTACCGCTTCTTCACCAAGAAATAGCCGCCATCCCAAGGACCACCGTCAGGTCCCCCGCGACGCACGTCCCTCCAAGATCACCCCCAGCTGGCCCTCACTGTGGTATCCGGAGCGCCGAGACCACCGTGAGCACCAGCCACACGGTCCCGGCTGGGCCTGACGGTGGCATCCGGAGCGCGGACACCACCATGACCACCAGCCACGCGGTACCGGCTGGGCCTGACGGTGGCATGCACGGCGCGGATGCCACCGTGAGCGCCAGCCGCTGGGCCTGGGGGTGCATCGGGGGCGCTGATACGGACGCGGGGGCGCGGGTTTGCCGACTGGACCGGACGCATGACGACTTGGGGAGCCGGTGTTCGGGGGTCAGGGGACGGCGAGGACTACGGCGGTGGCGTTGTCGTGGCCGCCGGCCTGGAGGGTGGCGTCGAGCAGGGACCGGGTGGCCTCGGCGGGAGAGCCTGCGCCGAGCAGCCGGGATAGGTCCTGGTAGGCGAGCTGGCCGGCCACCCCATCGGTACAGAGGAGCAGCCGGTCGCCCGGGTGCAGGGCCACGTCGAGGACGTCCGGGTCCGGCCGGTCCGGGTGGCCGGCATAGCGGGTGAGGCGGTAACCGTCGGCCTCGGCGCGCGGGTCGGTGGCGGCGTACCAGCCGTGGATCAGGCCGAGCCAGGCGACCGTGTGGTCGACGGTGAGCAGCTCCAGCAGGCCGGCGCGCAGGCGGTAGGCACGGGAGTCGCCGAGCTGGACGACACGTACCGTCGCGGGGCCGTCGCCCGGGACGCCGGCGAGCGCGGTCAGCGTGCACCCGGTCAGCTCACGCAGGGTGCGGGCCTTCTCGCGTACCCGGGAATGGGCCTGCTGGACAACGGCCCGCAGCGCGGCCGGGTCCGGACCGGTGAACCCGGTCGCGAAGGTCTCGACAGCGATGCGGCCGGCGGCCGCGCTCCCCTCGCCCGCGCCCATGCCGTCCGCGACGATCGCCAGCGGCCGCCGCGCGTCGAGGTGCACCACGTCGTAGTTTCTGTCGTAGCGCTTCCCGGTCACGCTCCCGGCCGCGCCAGCCACGAGCCGGTCCCCGACCCGCCACGTCGCCTCCGCGATCACCCTGGCACCCCCGCACACGTCATCCGGTCGACCACACCACCCTCACACAGGCGATACCGCCCACCGCGACCAGGCGGGCGACAGTGGGCGGCCCGCCGCGACCAGACGGGAGAAAGCGGGCGGGCTGGAGAAAGCAGGCGGGCGGAAGAAAGCGGGCGGGCTGGAGAAAGCAGGCAGGCGGAAGAAAGCAGGCGGGCCGGAGAAAGCGGGAAGGCCCGCCTCGACAGCGGGCGGGCGGCCCACCGCTGGTGGGCATGCGGGAACCCCCGCCCCGGGCGTGATCGGGGCGGGGGTCCGGTCTAGCGGCGCGTCAGGACAACGGCGGGTAGGCGTTGGCCATCAGCTGCTGGAACTGCGCGGAGAACCAGGCGCCGGAGATCGGCGCGTTCGGCAGGGCGCCGCTCATGCTGTTGCCGTTGCGGGCGTTACCGGTGTAGGTCGGGTCGCACATCCGGTCGAAGCCCTTGCCCTCGTCGTTCGGGATCAGCGAGGAGGAACCGTCGGACTCACCCGGGGGCTTGACCCAGACGTAGGCGTCGATACCGCTGGCCGGGGCGGCCTTCGGGCGCTCGCCGAGACCGGCACCGGCCTGGTTGCACCAGTTACCGGCGTGGATGCGGCGGTCGATGCGCGACTCGTTGACGTAGGTGTTGATGTCGGTCGAGGTGCTCGCCTTGGTGGGCCGGGCCGAGCCGCCCCAGCCGTTGCGGGAGGTGTCGATCAGCATGCCGATGTTGCTGTTGAAGCCGATCGAGACCAGCTTCGTACGGAACGCCTGAGCGAACGTCAGCTCGTCGGTGTACTGGTTCCAGTCGATCCACTTGGACTGCCGGATGTTCTGCCCGCCGACGGTGACGGTCGGCTGGATGTACGGCTCCTGCAGCGCCGAGTAGTTGGCGGTGTTGGTGATGAAGCCGGTGACGTTGTTGACGTTGCCGGACGCCTTGGCGGCCTGGAGCATGATGTCGGCGGTCGGGCCGAAGTTCGAGTCCCAGCCGATCCAGCCGTGGTGCGCCGCGTCCACGTAGTTGTAGACGTTGCCGATCGCGCCGAGCTTGTTCAGGGCGTAGCCGATGCCCTGCACGTACCCGCCGTTGGCCTTCATCGTGTCGCACATCGCCGTGCCGCCGGCCTGGCCGGAGGTGTTGGTGACGAGGTTCGGCAGCGAGTCGATCTCGACGATGTTGATGATGCGCAGGTTCTTGTACTTCGCGTCGCCCTCGATCGCGGCGATCGGGTCGATGTACTCGCTCTTGTAGCGCGGCAGGTCGTCCGGACCGAGCTCACCGTTCGAGGCGAGCGCGGCGCAGTCGCGGCCGGGCAGGTTGTAGATGACCAGCTGGATGTAGCCGGCACCCTGGGCGAGCGCGGCGTCCAGGTGGTCACGCAGGCCCATCGAGCCGTTCGAGCTGCTGCTGTCGGTGCCCGCGATGGCGGCGATCCGGTCCAGCCAGACGGCCGTCGGGTTGTTCGAGACGCGGCTGCCACCGGGCTCGGCGTCGGCCTTCGCCTTCCACTCCGGGTTGACGTAGCCCTTCGCGTTCGCGTACGGGTTGTCGACCTTGGTGCCCGGGTCGGTGGGGACCGACGGGCTGGTGGACGGGCTGCTCGACGGCGACGACGGCGGCGGGGAGCTCGGGCTCGACGGCGGCGGCGAGTTGGGGACGGTGCCCGTGCAGGCGACGCCGTTGAGCTTGAACGTCGACGGCGCGGTGTTGGTGCCCGAGTAGTTCGCGTTGAAACCGAAGTTCGCCGTGGCGTTGGTGCCCAGCGACGCGGACCAGGACGGGTTCGTCGCGGTGACGTTCTGCCCGGACTGGGTGATCGTGGCGCTCCAGCCCTGGGTGATCGTCTGGTTCCCGGGGAAGGCCCAGGTGACGTTCCAGCCGCCGGAGATGGGGTCACCGAGGTTGGTGACGGTCACGTTGCCGGTGAAACCAGTGCTCCACTGGTTCACCGCGTAGTCGACGCGACAACCGGCGGCCGCGCTGGCGTCGGTCGCGATGGCGACCGCACCGGCACCGGCCAGGGCACTCACGGCGGCGGCTGCCGTGAGGGCACGGGCCCGGGTGGAAATGGGTCTCATGAGGACTCCTCGAGACGTGCGGCGGCGCCAATGATCAGCGCCAATGGGAGCGACGGCCAAGGCATCGGTGGGGATCGTTGGCCGACGCGGACAGCATTACATGGGAGCGCTCCCAGCGCAATGATCCAGAAACACTTGGGCAATTGCCCGTTCACCGCCGCAGTCGGCCCACCAGCGGACTCGCCCAGCAATGCGACAACCACCGCAGTCGCGCCCACCAGCGGACTCGCCCAGCAATGCGACAACCGCCGCGATCGCGCCCACCAGCGGACTCCCCCAACGATGCGACAACCGCCGTTCCGGCGGCCATAACCGGATGTGACGATGCAGCACATGACCACCGGCGAGAGCGGCGACGAGGACATCGGGGACCTCTTCGACAAGCACTCCCGGGCCGTCTACAACCACGCCTTCCGGCTCACCGGCTCCTGGTCGCTGGCCGAGGAGATCACCCAGCAGACCTTCCTCACCGCCTGGCAGCGCCGCGACCGGATCCGCCTGGTCGACGGCTCGCCGCTGCCCTGGCTGCTGGTCACCGCCGGGCACCACGCCCGCACCGAGCAGCGCACCCTGACCCGCTGGCGCAACCGGCTGTTCCGCTCCCCGGCCACCGAGATCGAGGCCGATCCCGCCGACGACGTGGCCGGCCGGCTCGACGACGAACGCCGGATGCGCTCGGTGCTGGCCGCCCTCCGCGAGTTACCCCGCGCCGAGCGGGAGGCGGTCGCCCTCTGCCTCTGGTCCGGCGTGGGATACCCGGAGGCCGCGGCCGCCCTGGGCGTCACCGAGACCGCCGTCCGTAGCCGGGTCAGCCGAGCCCGGGCCCGCCTCACCCGCCTGCTCACCGAACCATCCCAGCCCGCCGCCGGGCCGCCCGCCGCCGGCGCCCGCGTCCGGCTCACCGAAGCCCCGGAGGGAAGCCGATGATCACCGATCTGGAACCGCCGGCCGAGCGTGATCTCCCGCCGGCCCGCGCCGCCCACCTGCGCGCCGCGCTGCTGCGCCGGACGCGCGCCGAACCCCGGAAGACCCGGCGCGGGCTGCGCCTCACGGTCGCCGCGACGCTCACTGTCGCCGCCGCCTTCGGCGCGTTTCTGGTACGCCCACAGCACCTCCCCACCACCCTCGCCATGGGCCCCGGCGAACTCAGCCCGACGCTCAGCGCCGACGTCGACGACTGCCTGAGGGTCCCCGCGAACTGGCGGTCCACCAGCCGCGAGCCCTACCTGGCCATCCCGGTCGACCGGCGGGACGTGGCCGTCGCCAGCGAGGCGGCGGGCCGGACCGCCATCCTGTTCCTGAACCGCCGCGGCTACGCCACCTGCACCACGGTGCGGACCGTCAACCCGATCACCCGGGTGACCAGTGAGCGCAGCCGTGGCCTCGGCTCCGACGCGTGGGGTGACACCCGGGACTGGCTGCCCGGGCCGGTCCAGGTGCTCTGGCTGGAGTCGTCAGGCGACCGGTCCGGCTGGGTCAGCGCGTCCGGGCGGGTCAGCCACCGGGTGAGCCGGCTGGTGCTGGACCACGGCTCCGGGAAGACCACCCGGGCCCGGCTCGTGGACGGCGCCTTCGGGCTGCTGACCACGACGGCGGACGTGCGACCCGGCGCCCAGCTGATCGCCTACGACGCGAACGGCGCGGTCATCCTGAGGGAGCGTCTGTTCGCCGGCGCGGCGGCACGGATCGCGAGCTGCTACGTCAGCGACACCGGCAAGGTGGTCTACCGCCCGGTGGAGCCGGAGAAGTACACCGGCAAGTGCGTTCCCGCCGAACGCTGGCACAACTGACCCCTTCGCCCCAGCTGACCAGTTCGCACCAGGGGGCACAACTGGCGCGCCGGACCTGGCCGGCCCAGCGGACCCGCTGAACCCGGGTGAGGACACCGGGGGTTGATCTCCGGAACCGCCCACGGGCAATGAAGAGGGCGGCGATCGCTCTGGACGCGCAGCGGCCAGATCGCCGCCCTCGGCCCGCGCGGGAGCGTGCGGTCCGCACCCCGGCGGACGCGCGCATATCAGGTCCTTGAAATTGATCTTGATTTCTTGTCCGCAAGCGATCGGAATCATCCGCTACCGACCGGCGTCCGGGCTCCGGCCGATCAGTCGCCCGGGTCGGGTAACGAACCGCAACTGAACTGCGACCACCCGTCGCCGCCCTGCGGCTCAACACCGCCCCGGCCGTGCCGACCGGTAAGACCATGAGCGTGGGCAGCGGATTGCACACAGCCGGACCTCTCCTGGAGGCACCCGGCGGTACGGGCGCGCCGCCGGACCGGCAGGCGTTGCTGTTGACGGAACTGATCAGCTTCATGACCAAGGACACCCCTTCGGTCCAGCACGTGCTCGACCTGATGACTCCGCATCTGGTGGAGATCGCCGGGCTGACCGCGGCTACCGTCTTCGAGCTGGACTCGGAGACCGGCATGATGGCCGGGACCGCGCAGTTCGGTGAGCCGGGCCGGCGTGACCAGATGGTCGCCGGCAAGGTCTTCCGGGCGGCGGCCGGTGGTCCGCCGGTGGTCAGCGGGCAGCAGATGGCGATCCGGCTGCGGATCGGCGGGCAGACCGTCGGCGTGCTGCTGCTCACCGGTGAGCGGCTGGCCGAGCTGCGGCAGGACACCATCTCGACTGTCGCGCTGCACTTCGCCACCACGCTGCAGGGGCTGTTCGCGGAGAAGGCCCGGCAGTTCGTGGCGCACACCAGCGCCACCATCCAGGAGCTGTTCGAGAAGGGCATGACAGCGGGCAGCGTGGAGGAGGCGGCCGAGCTGCTCACCCACTCGTGCGCCACCGCGTTCCGCACCGAGCACGCCGGCCTGCACCTGATCGACAACGACGGGCGGATCCGCTACGTCTACAGCGTCGGCTGCCCGGACGAGATCCGGCAGCAGCTGGAGACCAACCTGGTCGGCAAGTCGGCGATCGAGTCGCCGGTCTGGCGCAGCACCGTCGAGTCCGGCGAGCCGGTGCTGGTGAACAACGCGGCCAGCACCAAGACCCGGCCCGGCGGGATGGCGCAGACGCTCGGCCTGGGCTCGTTCATCGCGATGCCGCTGATGTCCGGTTTCGGCGCTGTCGGCATGGTGCTGTGCGGCGACTCGTCAGGTGTCCGCGACTGGAGCGCCCGGGACCGGATCCTGGCCCAGCAGCTCGCCGCCGAAGGCGCGCTGATCATGGACAGCGCCCGGATGCGCCAGGCCAACCAGATGCACGTCGAGGAGCTCACCCGGCAGGCGTTCCACGACTCGCTGACCGGCCTGCCGAACCGCAAGCACCTGCTGGACCGCGGCGAGCAGGCGGTCGAGGTGGCGATGGCCACCGGCACCCGGCTGGCCCTGCTGCTGCTCGACCTGAACGGCTTCAAGCAGGTCAACGACACCATCGGCCACCACGCCGGCGACATCCTGCTGCAGCTGGTCGGCAAGCGGCTGGACGGCCTGATCCGCAAGCCGGACCTGGTCGCCCGCCTCGGCGGCGACGAGTTCTCGGTACTGGTCACCGGCGACCCGAGCGACGAGGCAGCGGTCGAGGTCGGCGAACGCATCTGTGCCCGCCTGCGCGAGCCGTTCGAGATCGACGGCCGCGTGGTCCAGATCGGCGCCAGCATCGGCGTCGCCTCGTTCCCCCGCCACGCCACCGAGTTCGCCGCCCTGATGAAGGACGCCGACGCCTCGATGTACGAGGCCAAACGCGGCGGCGGCGGGGTCCACCTGACGCCTTAGCAGCTCATGTCGAGGCCGGGACGCGAACCGCGTCCCGGCCTCGACGCCGGTCCGGGCCGGTCACCTGCCCTCCAACGATGGGGTGCTGTACTGCCTCAATCAGCGGGGATACCCTCCTCCTATCGCATTCCTGGGGGGAGTGACATGTCCACCGATTGGTACAAGAGTTCGTATTCCGCGGCGACCGCGGCCTGCGTCGAAGTGGCCGTCTCGAGTGATCGGAAATCCGTCTCGGTCCGCGATTCCAAGAATCCGGACGGCGCGATCCTCACCTATCAGGCCGCCGCATGGCAGTCCTTCATCCAGGACATTCAGGAGGACCGTTTCCGGCGGGCGTGAAGAAGCCAGCCGGCCAGCAGGCCGCCGACCGCGATACCGGCGGAGAGGGAGACCGGCCGCCGCCGATTCCTGGGCGCCGGCCGCTCGTCAGCAGCCGGCGAGGCCGCTCGGCGATCCATGGCGATCCGGTGTTCCGCTGTGATCATCTCCATGAACCAACGACGCTCCGGGTGGTTCCGCGTACCGATCCAGTCGTCGCCGACCCGGGACCACCACTGCCTGGTGATCGGACTGCGAAACATGTTCGCGGCCATCATCCGCAACTGGCCGTCATCCAATGCGCCCAGCTGCCAAATAGCCAGCCAGTACATCAGAACGAGGTTCGCGTAGATCTCGTGACGAGGGTGTTCCCCGTCAACCGTCGAGCAGTCGAGCACCTCGATGAACTCCGGGTTGTCGATCGCCATTCTCATCAATTCGACGTGCTGTTGCCGATCCAGGTCGGCGAACTCCTGGCGGATCTGACGCTGCTGGAAGAGCAGCGAGGCACCGACGCCGACCAGGGCGATCGCCGACAGCACCGCCGATGCGCCGGCGAACGTGTCACCGACATCCGCGAGTCGCTCCCAGTCGAGTTTCGCGCCGGAGAGCACGATCATCACGATCGGCACCACCAGCACCAGCACGACGACCAGGAGCACGGCCATCAGCCACAGGCCCGCCCGCGCTCGCCGGAGACCCACCGGCCTTGTCGCATGCGTCCACTTGACTGCCACAACCACGAGCATGCATACGCCCGGCAACTGGAGTCTTACCTGGAGTGATTGAGACTCGCCGGATGTGATCGCTTACCGTGCGTCGAGGGACGGGTCCTAGACTTCGGCGCATGCTCACCATGCAGGAAGCTCTGGCCCGCCTCACGGCGTATTGGACGGAGCAGGGATGCCTGATCGTCCAGCCGATGAACACCGAGGTCGGGGCGGGGACGCTGAACCCGGCCACCTTCTTGCGGGTGCTCGGTCCGGAGCCGTGGCGGGTGGTCTACGCCGAGCCGTCGGTGCGGCCCGACGACTCGCGGTACGGGGAGAACCCGAACCGGCTGCAGACGCACACCCAGCTCCAGGTGATCCTGAAGCCCGACCCGGGCAACCCGCAGGAGCTCTACCTGGGCAGCCTGGCCGCGCTCGGCATCGACGTGGCCGCGCACGACGTGCGGTTCGTCGAGGACAACTGGGCCTCCCCCGCGCTCGGCGCCTGGGGGCTGGGCTGGGAGGTCTGGCTGGACGGGCTGGAGATCACCCAGTTCACGTACTTCCAGCAGGCCGGCGGGCTGAACCTCGATCCGGTGTCCGTGGAGATCACCTACGGCATCGAGCGGATCATCATGGCGCTGCAGGAGAAGCAGCACTTCAAGGAGATCGAGTACGCGCCGGGCGTCAGTTACGGCGAGGTCTTCGGCCAGGCCGAGTACGAGATGTCCCGCTACTACCTGGACGACGCCGACATCGAGACGAACCGGCGGCTGCTGGATCTCTACGCCGGCGAGGCGCAGCGGATGATCGACGCCGGGCTGCCGGTGCCCGCGCACAGCTACGTGCTCAAGTGCTCGCAGGCGTTCAACGTGCTGGACGCGCGGGGTGCGGTCTCCACCGCCGAGCGGGCCGCCGAGTTCGCCCGGATGCGCCGCCTGGCCGGTGAGGTCGCCACCCTGTGGGTGGCCCGCCGCGGCGAGCTGGAGCACCCGCTCGGCCTGGTGACCCCGCCGGCGCCGGCCCGTACCCCGGCCGCCGCGCAGACCGGCGACCGGCCGCGCACCCTGGTCTTCGAGATCGGCACCGAGGAGCTGCCGCCGGCCGAGCTGCGCAGCGCCCGCGAGCAGCTGCTGCGCCTGGTCACCGAGGGGCTGGCCGGCACCCGGCTGGAGCACGGGGAGATTCGGGTCTTCGGCACGCCGCGCCGGCTGATCGCCGTGGTGCAGGCGGTGGCCGCCCGCGAAGAGGACCACGTCCGGACCGTGAAGGGGCCGAGGGCCGGGGCTCCGGACAAGGCGATCGAGGGTTTCGCCCGCGGGCACGGCGTGTCCCGGGAGGACCTGGAGATCGAGGATCCCGGCACCGGCGTACCCCACCTGGTCCTGCGCAGGAACGAGCCGGGACGCGCGGCGCCGCAGGTCCTCGCGGACGTCCTCGCGAAGGTCGTCGGCGGCCTGCGGGCCGCCAAGAACATGCGGTGGAACGACCCGAGACTGGCCTTCAGCCGCCCGCTGCGCTGGCTCACCGCGCTCTGGGGCGACGACGTGGTGCCGGTGACCGTCGGCACCCTGGCGGCCGGCCGGCAGACCCGGCTGCTGCGCACCGCCGTCCCGCCGGTCGCCGACATCGCCTCGGCCGAGACCTTCCTGGAGACGCTCGGGGTCAACGGCATCGTCGCCGACCACGAGGACCGGCGCGAGCTGATCGCCGTCGGCGCACAGGACCTGGTCTACCCGGACGGCACGATCGACGTACGCGGCGAGGCGGCGCTGATCGACCAGATCACCGACCTGGTGGAGCAGCCGTTGCCGCTGCTCGGCACGTTCGACGAGGGCTACCTGACGCTGCCGGACGCGGTGCTGACCACGGTGATGCGCAAGCACCAGCGGTACCTGCCGGTCCGCGACGAGGACGGCAAGCTGCTGCCGATGTTCGTCACGGTGGCGAACGGCCCGGTCGACGTCGACCTGGTCCGGACCGGCAACGAGGCGGTGCTGCGCGCCCGGTACGAGGACGCCCGGTTCTTCTACCGCGCCGACCTGGACACCCCGCTCGCCGACATGCGGGCCCGGCTGGCCCGGCTCACCTTCACCGACAAGCTCGGCTCGATGGCCGACCGGGCGGGGCGCATCGGCGTCCTGGCCCGGCTGCTGGGTGACCGGCTCGGCCTCGGGTCGCCGGCCCTGGACCGCGCCGCCGAGCTGGTCAAGTTCGATCTGGGCGCGCAGCTGGTGACCGAGATGACCAGCCTGGCCGGGGTGATGGCGCGGGACTACGCGTTGCACGCCGGTGAGTCCCGGGCGGTCGCCGAGGCGGTCTTCGAGGCGGAGCTGCCACGCAACACCGGTGACGCGCTGCCGCGCACCATCCCGGGCGCGCTGCTGTCCCTCGCCGACCGGCTCGACCTGGTGGCCGGCCTGGCCGCGACGGTCGGGCTGCCGACCGGTTCCAGCGACCCGTTCGCGGTGCGCCGGGCGGTGCTCGGCCTGCTCGCCGTGCACCGGTCGACGCCCGAGTTCGCCACCCTGTCGCTGGTGGACGCGCTGGCTCTGGCCACCCAGCCGGTGCCGGTCCCCGGGGAGGTGCTGGCCGCGGTCGGCGACTTCCTCGCCAAGCGCCTGGAGCAGGCGCTGACCGAGGAGGGTCACCCGGTCGACCGGGTCCGGGCGGTGCTGCCGCACTTCGCCCGGCCGTCGGTGGCCGACACGCTGCTCGCGCAGCTCGCCGGCGCGGTCGGGGACGCGACGTTCGCCGCGGTCGCGGCGGCGATCCAGCGGGCCCGGCGGATCGTCCCGGCGGGGACCACCGCGGGGTACGACGTGAGCGTCCTCAAGGAGCCCGCCGAGCTGGCCCTGCACGACGCGGTCACCGCCGTCACGCTTCCGCCGGTGCCGGACCTGCCACTGTTCGTCGCGGCCACCGCGGGCCTGGTCGACCCGGTGAACCGGTTCTTCGACGACATCCTGGTGATGGCCGAGGACCCCGGCATCCGAGCCGCCCGGCTCGGGCTGCTGGCCACGGTCCGCGACCTCGGGGAGGGGCTGCTGGACTGGCCGCAGCTGCGCCTCTGATACGTCCCGGCGCCCGTTGTCCCCGTCCGGGTGGGATCACCGCGCACTGTCCGAGATCCGATCGACTGCGTGCCGGGCGGGGGCCACCCTGCAGCGATGGTCACCAAGGACATCCTCACCTCCGTCACGCCGCTGATCGTGCCGCTGGTGACGATGATCGCCACCACGCTGGGCATCGTCCTGCAGGACTGGCGCTCCCGGCGCAACCGCCTGCTGCGGCGCCGGATGCTGATGGACGAGGCGACCAAACAGGTCGCCTTCGTGAGCGAGTGGTGGAAGGCGAGCCAGCTGGTCGACGACCCGGCGCGGCAGGAGGCGGCCCGGGCCGCCGCGGCCGCCATGATCGCCGAGGCGGCCACCCGGGTCGCCGAGGTCCCGGTCGTCGCGCCGAAGCCGCGCACCAGGTCGCTGATCCGGCGGCTCCTGCTCTGGTACCCGTTCAGCCGGCGCACCGCCGAGGTGATCCGGGTGCTCTACTACGCGCTGCTCGCGCTGATGACGCACGGCGTGGGCAACTTCATCCAGGACAACCTCGACGACCAGTACGACGACTACGTGCGCGCCGACTTCATCGCCCTCGGCGTGCTCGGCGTGCTCGCCGCGAGCATCAGGTTCTGGGCGGTACGAGTCGAGGAGTCCGGCGGGGAGGCGAGGCGGGGCAGGCGTTCCACTGTCGGGCAGTGGCTGCTGCTCTATCGCATCCGCACCCCGCGCGCCCGGGTGATCAAGGCCGGATTCTTTCTGATGATCGGTGGCATCGCGTGGTACGTGTGGCACGCCGTGGGCTGGGTCGAGGACGAGCCGCTGCGGCTGTTCCCCGAGGCGAGCTTCATCGCGACGCTGCTGGCCTGCGCGATGGCCCTGTCGGCCTGGGCACGGTCGATCGACCCCGGCACCGCCGACGAACGGCCGGGGCCGGTGCGCGGTCCCCTCCTGCTTTTCCGGATGCGCCGCGGCAGCGCCCGGTTCGTCCGGCTCCTCACCTACGCCGGCGCGATCATCGCCACGGTTCTCGTCCTGGTCGGCGTACCGGAGAAGCCGTTCGCCTGGGGAGATCCGGAGTGGATGGACCTCATCGGCGCCGCGGCCGGTCTCCTCATGATCGTCGCCGCGCTGCGCTACTGGGCGGTCACCATCGACCAGGGTGGCCTACCGGACGAGCCCGGGTCGTTTCGCCGGTTCGCCCTGCTCTACCCCTTCCCGCGCCGCGCGGCCCGGGTGGTCCGCGCGGGTTTCTTCGTCGCCACCGTGCTCGCCGCCGGGGACCTCGTGTCTCTCGCCCTCCATGTCGGTGACCTGGCCGACCAGGCCGGCGCGGCCCTCCAGACCCTGGTCGAGGCGGGGCTCGCGGCCGGCTTGCGAGCGTGGGCACTCGCCCTGCACGGGCCCCCGGCGCAGGCCGCGGACCGCACGGCACTCATCGCGCCGCGGTCCGCCGCACCGGGCGGCCCCGGATGATCCACTCAGCGACGAGGATGTTGATGAGCCAGCCCGCGGCCATCGCGACAGCACGCCCACCCACCCCGGGCGTCACACCGGCCAGGGCGAACGGCAGATGGGTGAAGACCTGAGTGCCGGCGCCCTGCGCGAGGGCGTACGCGCGGATCATCCAGGCCCGGTGCGCCGCGATGTCCCGCCGCCGGACGGTGACCACGGCCAGGACCAGGGACGTCAGCATGCCGGTACCGACGATCAGGCGGGTCACCTCGACGACCAGGCCGTCGACCGGCGGGACGTCGTAGAAGACCGCCATCCACAGACCGCTGACGGCGACCACCAGGCCGGCCGCGACCAGGACCCGGCCGGCGAGCCGGTGCCAGCGCGGGTGCCGGCGCCGGAAGGCCGGGGCGAACTGGAACGCGCCCACCAGGCAGTACAGGACGGCGGCGACGATGTGCGCGACCACCGGCACCGGCATGTCGAAGAACCGCGCGTTCTCCTCGGTGACCGGGGCGCCGGTGGCCAGCTCGCCGAGCCGGTGCACGCCGGCGACCGAGGGCACCAGGCTGAGGGCGAGCAGACCCGCCGGGATCCGCCAGCCACCCCGTCGTCGTGTCCGCTGGCTGGCCGGCGCCGGGCCGAGTGCGGTATTCGTCGTCATGCGTCGATCGTCGCGGCCGGAGCCGCCCCGGGTCGCCCGCCCGTGGGCCGGCGGCACCCGTTCTCCGGACCGATCCGGAAACCGTACTTTCGGCCGTTACCGGCGCCCGGTCTCGTATGCCCACATCGCGATCTCCACCCGGTTCCGCGCGCCGAGCTTGGTCATCATGCTGGCCACGTGGGTTTTCACCGTGCTCAGACTGATGTGGAGCTCGGCGGCGATCTCGCCGTTCGTCCGGCCGGCGGCGACCGCGGCGAGCACCTCCTCCTCGCGCTCGGTGAGCGGGTCGGCCGGCTGCCGCAGCTCGCCGCCGGCGCCGCCCCGGGCGAAGGCGTGCAGCAGCCGCGCGGTGACCGCCGGCGCGATGAGCGCGTCCCCGGCGGCGGCCGCCCGGACCGCCTGCGCCAGCAGCTCCGCCCCGGCCTCCTTGAGCAGGAAGCCGCGGGCGCCGGCGCGCAGCGCACCGTAGACGTGCTCGTCCAGGTCGAAAGTGGTGATCACGACGACCGGGAGCGGATCGGCGACGCCGGGACCGGCCAGCTCACGGGTGGCCGCGATGCCGTCCACCCCGGGCATCCGGATGTCGAGCAGGCAGACGTCCGGGCGCAGCCGCCGGGCCAGCTCCACCGCCTGGTGACCGTTGGCCGCCTCGGCGACCACCTGGATGCCCGGCTGGGCGTTCAGGATCATGGTCAGGCCGGTACGGACGATCTCCTGGTCGTCGGCGACCAGCACACGCACTGTCACGCGGGCAGCACCGCCTCCACGTGCCAGCCGCGCTCCGGGCCGGGACCGGCGACGCAGGTGCCGCCGAGCAACTCGGCACGCTCGCGCATGCCGCTCACGCCGTACCCCGGCAGGCTCCGCGGCGGACCGTGCGCCGCGCCGTCGTCCTCGACCCGCAGCCGCACCTGCGGCCCCTCCGCCGCCACCCGGACCGTGATCCGGGTCGCTCCGCGCGCGTGCCGCCGGGCGTTGGTGATCGCTTCCTGGGCGATCCGGTACAGCGCCGTGCCGACCGGCGGCGCGACAGCACCGAGACCCGCGCTCATCTCGATCTCCACCCGCGGTCCGGCCCCCTCGGCGAGGGCCGCCAGGTCGGCCAGCCGGGGCGCGTCCGGCTCGTCGGTGCGCAGTGCGCGGACCACGGTCCGCAACTCGGCCAGCGCCTCCTTCGCCTCGCTCTCGATCAGCCGCAACGCGTCGGTTGCCGCGTCCGGGCGGGTGCCGGCGGTGGCCAGGCCGGCCTGCGCGCGGATCGCCATCGCGGAGACATGGTGCGCCACCGTGTCGTGCAGGTCCCGGGCCAGCCGCTCCCGCTCGCGGAGCCGCACCTGGTCCAGCTCCCGGGCGCGGGCCCCGGCCCGGTAGCGGGCCGCGGCGCCGAGCGCGAGCACCGCGACGGTCAGCGCCGTCCCGCCGATCGTGTCGCTCGCGTTGACCTGCCCGGTCGCGAAGGACAGCAGCTGCTTGCCGGCGATCACCGCGGCACCCAGCACGACCTCCCGGCCGGACCCCCACCGGAACAGGGCGTAGAGCAGCAGCAACAGGTAGACGAGGGAGTACTCCTCCGGCGGCACGCCGCCGGTCAGGACCGGCGCGAGCAGGGTGGCGCCGAAGGCGACGGTCACCGCGAGCAGCGGCCGGCTGCGCCGGATCAGCAGCAGCGGGGCGAGTCCGGCGGCCAGCACCCCGGCGACCACCCGGTCCGGCAATTCAGGACGAAAGACGCTTTCCAGTACGGCTGCGGCCGCGCACACGACGACCAGCGCCGCGTCCCGCCAGCCCAGCGGCGGGCGGCCGGGCGGACGCGGTTCGGCCAGCAGGGAGCGGAGAGGGCCGGGCACGCACCGATCGTACGGGCCGGAGCCGGTGGTCAGCATTGGCCGGACGTTCGCGGACCGGCCACGAGGGCGTCGCCCGGGCGACGAATCCGTCACCTGGACTGCCTCTCGGTAGGTTCGGCCGTTCAGGCCCGACTCAGGACTCGTGGAGGACAACGTGGCAGATCGCCGTCAGGTGCTGCGCCTCAGCGCGGTGGCCGCCGCCGCCCCGGCGCTCGGCGGAGCCGTCCCGGCCCCGGCCCAGGCCGGTCAGGAGCACGGCCGGCACGACAAACCGGGTCACGGCACGAAGCGGCAGACCCTCGTCGTCGGGCACCGGGGCGCCTCCGGTTACCGCCCGGAGCACACCCTCGCCTCCTACGAGCTGGCCGCCCGGATGGGTGCCGACTACATGGAGCCCGACCTGGTCAGCACCAAGGACGGCGTCCTGGTCTGCCGCCACGAGCCGGAGATCGGCGGCACCACCGACGTCGCCTCGCACCCGGAGTTCGCCGGGCGCAAGCGGACCGTGGTGCTCGACGGCGTCAGCGTCACCGGCTGGTGGACGCAGGACTTCACCCTCGCCGAGCTGAAGACGCTGCGCGCCACCGAGCGGATCCCGGCCACCCGCCAGCACAACACGCTGTTCGACGGCCGGTTCGAGGTGCCCACCTTCCAGGAGCTGCTGGACCTGCGCAAGCGCCTGAGCCGGGAGCTGGGCCGGGACATCGGCGTGTTCCCGGAGACCAAGCACCCGACGTTCTTCCGGAGCATCGGCCTGGAGCTGGAGAGCCCGCTGGTGAGGATCCTGCGCCGCAACGGCCTGGACCGCCGCGGCGCGAAGGTGTTCATCCAGTCGTTCGAGGCGAAGAACCTTCGGACGCTGGCCGACCAGTACCGCGTCGAGGTGCCGCTGGTCTTCCTGAGCAGCGCGTCCGGCAGCCCGTTCAACGACACCCGGACCTACGCGGACTACCTGACGCCGGCCGGGCTCAAGGAGCTGTCCGAGTACGTCGACGGTCTCGGCCCGGACAAGAACCAGATCATCCCACGCACCGCCGACGGCACCCTGGGTACCCCGACCGCCCTGGTCGCGAACGCCCACCGGGCCGGCCTCAAGGTGATCCCCTACACCTTCCGCGCGGAGAACAGCTTCCTGCCCACCGAGCTGAAGGTCGGCACCGACCCGGCCGCCTACGGCAAGGCGATCGACGAGCAGATCACCTTCCTGCGCACCGGCATCGACGGCCTGTTCACCGACCAGGCCGACATCGGCGTCCTGGCCCGTACCCTGGCCTGACCCGGCGCACGAGACGGCCCGGCGGTGATCCGCCGGGCCGTCCGCTGCCGAAGCCGTGAGCCGTCGCGCCTACTTGTGCACGATCGTCGGGTAGATGTGCTCGAAGCTGAGCTTGTTACCGAAGCCGCTCGCCACGATGAAGGTCAGGCCGAGCAGCACCCCGACGATCACCACCGCGAACAGCAGGTAGCCGGCGATCGTGCCCAGCGGTCGTTTCGTCCCGGCGGTGACGCCGGTGGCGTCCACCGACGCCTCCCCCGCGCCCCAGGCCAGCGACCGGATGCCGAGGGCGAAGAGCACCGGCAGCCCGGCGCCGAGGATCAGCCCGGCGAGGAGGACCTGCCACGCGCCGTCGAGCGCGAATCCAAGGTTGTTCGTCATGTCCGCTTCCTCAGTTCGCCGCGACCATGGGGACGGCCGGCGCGACCGCCGGCTCGGTGGCCGGGGCGGCCTCCCAGTCGTCGTTGACGTTCTCGTGGTCGACCTGGTGGCCGCGGGACCGCAGCCACATCGCCACCGAGGCGGCGACCAGCAGGACGAAGACCGCGATGGCGCCGGCCAGGCCGCCGATGGTGTGCCCGATCCACCACATCGCCGCGCCGATCAGGCCGGCCGCCGGCAGGGTGATCAGCCAGGCCATCACCATCCGGCCGGCCACCGCCCAGCGCACCGTGGCGCCGGGCCGGCCGATGCCGGAGCCGAGCACCGAGCCGGTGGCGACGTGCGTGGTGGAGAGCGCGAAGCCGAGCTGGCTGGAGGCCAGGATGACGGCGGCGGCACCGGACTGCGCCGCGGTGCCCTGCGCCGGGTTGATGTCGGTGAGGCCCTTGCCGAGGGTGCGGATGATCCGCCAGCCGCCCAGGTAGGTGCCGAGCGCGATGGCGAGGGCGCAGGCCACCTTGACCCAGAACGGGATGTTCTTGGTGTCGCTCCAGTCACCGCTGGCGATCAGGGCGAGCGTGATGACACCCATCGTCTTCTGCGCGTCGTTGGTGCCGTGCGCCAGCGAGACGAGCGAGGCGGAGCCGATCTGGCCCCACTTGAAGCCCTTCTCGGTGAACCGGGCGGCGATCCCGTTGGTGACCTTGAAGATCAGCCAGCTGCCGGCCACCGCGATGAGCGCGGCGATCACCGGGGACAGGACGGCGGGCAGCAGCACCTTGCCGACCACGCCGTCGAGCTTCGAGCCGTCGCCGTTCCAGTTGACGCCGGCCCAGCCGAGGCCGGCCACGGTGGCGCCGATGAGGCCGCCGAAGAGCGCGTGGGAGGAACTGGACGGGAGGCCGACCAACCAGGTCAGCAGGTTCCACACGATGCCGCCGACCAGCCCGGCCAGAATGATCAGGAGAAGGCCGCTGCCGCCGTCGGCGAGCAGCTCGGTCTTCGGCGCCCCGGTCTTGTCCTGGATCTTCACGACCGCGTTCGTGACTGTCAGCGCGACCTCGACGGAGAGGAAGGCGCCGATCAGATTCAGCACACCGGAGAGGGCTACGGCGGTTTTGGGCCGCAGGGCCTTGGTCGCGATGGAGGTGGCCATCGCGTTCGCCGTGTCGTGGAACCCGTTGGTGAAGTCGAAGGCGAGTGCCGTCACGACCACCAGCGCGAGGATCACGGATGTTTCAGTCACGCCGTGATCGTGAATGGTCAACAGGGGTTGCTGCCAGGGGACGAACGCAACATGTACAAGGTTCCGCTCTCGTTAACCTGTTGTTTCCCTAAATCTCACGCTCAGTGTCGTCAGAATTACTTTGAGTGTCTGTCAACAAAGGAATGGTGAACAATAACCTACTAATTAACCCCTCTCGATCCGGACATAGCGGACCTTGTTTCTCTGCGGTAAATTCTGGTTCCCGGCCCGTTATAGGGGTTATGCGTGGTTTATCACGCTAGTCGCGGCGCAACCCGCGGGCCGCGTCTGGAGCCGCCCGCTGATCCGGTCCCCCGGGACGCGGTGCGGAAGATCCGCCCCGGCCCGCGACGGCGGCGCCACAGCCGGAAGGGTGCGGCTGGTGCTCAGGGTGGTCTCCCGGGCCGGGAGACCACCCTGAGCACCAGCCGCACCCCGCGGCGGTCAGGACACGTGCGACTCCGCGTCGGCGGTGGCGATCGCGTCGACCAGGATCGCCAGGCCCTCGCGGGCCTCCTCCTCGGTCAGCGTGAGCGGCGGGCCGATCCGCAGCACGTTGCCGTAGAGGCCGCCCTTGCCGACCAGCAGGCCGTGCTCCCGGCAGAGATCAAAAACACGCAGCGTGGCGGCCGGATCGGGCTCCGTGGTGCCCGGGCGGACGAACTCGATACCGATCATCAGTCCCCGGCCGCGCACGTCACCCAGGATTTCGTACGTCAGGTCGCGCAGACCGCCGAGCAGCACGGCGCCCACCCGCCGCGCGTTACCCTGCAGGTCATGTGACAGCACGTAGTCGAGTACCGCGTTCCCGGCGGCCGCGCTGACCGGGTTGCCACCGAACGTGGAGAAGCTGATCGCCGGCACCGCGTTCATCACCTCCGCCCGGCCGACCACGCCGCCCAGCGCGAACCCGTTCCCGATCCCCTTGGCGAAGGTGATCAGATCCGGGGTCACGCCGTGCGCCTGGTATCCCCAGAAGTGCTCGCCGGTGCGACCCCAGCCGGTCTGCACCTCGTCGGCGATCAACAGGATGCCGTGCTCGGCGAGCACTTTCCGGTACGCCCCGAGCAGTCCGTCCGGCCCGGCCACGAAGCCGCCGACACCCTGGACCGGTTCGGCGATCAGCCCGGCCACGTCGCCGGCGGTGACCGTGGCGAGCACCTCGCGCAGGTCGTCGACGGCCGCGTCGATCAGATCACTGTCGGACAGCCCGGCCATCCGCCCGCGGAGCCGGTCGGCCGACGCGAGCCAGTGCACGGTGAGCGGGCTGAGCGAGCTGGACGACCAGCTGCGGTGCCCGGTGATCGCCATGGTGGCGAACGTCCGCCCGTGGTAGCCGTTCTTGATCGCCAGGATCTGGTTGGACCGGCGGGCGTTGGTCGCGAACAGCAGCGCCGACTCGTTGGCCTCGGTGCCCGAGTTGGTGAAGAAGACCCGGGCGTCCGGGATCCCGGAGAGCCGGGCGATCTTCTCGGCCAGTTCGACCTGCTGCCGGATCAGGTAGAGCGTCGAGGTGTGCGCCACCCCGGTGGCGAGCTGCGCGCGCACCGCATCGCTGATCTCGGCGATGTCGTAACCGACCATGGTGGTCAGCACGCCGCCGAAGAAGTCCAGATAGGAGCGCCCGGCGGCGTCGGTGACCCGGCGGCCGGACCCGGAGACGATCTCGATTGCGTCGTCGCCGTAATAGAGCGGCATCCATCCGGGCAGCACGGCCCGGTGCCGGTCGAGAAGTGACATACGACCTCCGATCGATGACATCGTCAGCGTGTCCCATGTCATCCGGCACTCGCAAGACGCGACGGTCTAGCGCTGGGCGTACTACGGGGAGTAGACAGACGATCACAGCGATTTTCTTCCGAATAGATCAATTACGGAGGGGCCGCAATGACGACCGACGTGGTTCGCGCCGCCCTCGTCCAGACGACGTGGACGGGCGACAAGGAATCGATGATCAAAGCCCATGAGGGGTACGCCCGGGACGCCGCCGCCCAGGGCGCCCGGGTGATCTGCTTCCAGGAGCTGTTCTACGGTCCGTACTTCTGCCAGGTGCAGGACGCCCGGTTCTACGAGTACGCCGAGTCGATCCCGGGCCCGACCACCGAACGGTTCCAGGCCCTCGCCGCCGAGCTGGGCCTGGTGATGATCCTGCCGATGTACGAGCAGGAGCAGGAGGGCGTCCTCTACAACACCGCCGCCGTCGTCGACGCCGACGGCAGCTACCTCGGCAAGTACCGCAAGAACCACATTCCGCAGGTCAACGGCTTCTGGGAGAAGTTCTACTTCCGGCCCGGCAACCTCGGCTACCCGGTCTTCGACACCGCTGTCGGCCGGATCGGTGTGTACATCTGCTACGACAGGCACTTCCCGGAGGGCTGGCGGGCGCTCGGCCTGAACGGCGCGCGGATCGTCTTCAACCCGTCGGCCACCAGCCGCGGCCTGTCCGGCTACCTCTGGCGGCTGGAGCAGCCGGCCAGCGCGGTGGCGAACGAGTACTTCATCGGCGCCATCAACCGGGTCGGCGTGGAGGAGCTGGGCGACAACGACTTCTACGGGCAGTCCTATTTCGTCGACCCGGAGGGCAAGTTCGTCGGCGAGGTCGGTGACACGCACCACCCCGAGCTGATCGTCCGCGACCTGGACCTGAGCCTGCTCAGGACGGTCCGGGACCGCTGGCAGTTCTTCCGCGACCGCCGCCCGGACAGCTACGACGGGCTGGTGCAACCATGAGCACGCTGATCAAGGGTGGGACGGTGGTCGGGCCGGCCGGGGCGGTACCGGCCGACGTGCTGATCGACGGCGAGATCATCGTGGCGCTGTTCGCCCCCGGCACCGCGCCCGAGGGGCCGGAGATCATCGACGCCACCGGGAAATACGTGATCCCGGGCGGCGTCGACGCGCACACCCACATGGAACTGCCGTTCGGCGGCACGTTCGCGAGCGACACCTTCGACACCGGCACCCGGGCCGCGGCGATCGGCGGCACCACCACGATCGTCGACTTCGCGGTGCAGCGCACCGGCGAGGTGGTACCGGACGGGCTGGCCGCCTGGCACGGCAAGGCCGACGGCAACTGCCACATCGACTACGCGTTCCACATGATCCTCGGCGGCGTCGACGACGAGTCGCTCAAGGCGATGGATCACCTGGTGGGCAGCGAGGGGATCACCAGTTTCAAGCTGTTCATGGCGTACCCCGGCGTCTTCTACTCGGACGACGGCCAGATCCTGCGGGCCATGCAGCGGGCGCGGGAGAACGGCGCCCTGATCATGATGCACGCGGAGAACGGGCCGGCCATCGACGTGCTGGTCAAACAGGCCCTGGAACGCGGCGAGACGGACCCGATCCACCACGGCCTGACCCGGCCGCAGGAGCTGGAGGCGGAGGCCACCAGCCGGGCCATCTGGCTGGCCGCGGTGGCTGCCGACTGCCCGCTCTACATCGTGCACCTGAGCGCGTCGAAAGCCCTGGAGCAGGTCCGCCACGCCCGCGACCTGGGCCGCAACGTGTTCGCCGAGACCTGCCCGCAGTACCTCTACCTGACCCTGGAGGACCAGCTCGGCGCGCCCGGCTTCGAGGGCGCCAAGTGGGTCTGCTCGACACCGCTGCGCAGCAAGCACGAGACCCACCGCGCCGACCTGTGGCAGGGCCTGCGCACCAACGACCTGTCAGTGGTCTCCACCGACCACTGCCCGTTCTGCTTCAAGGACCAGAAGGAGCTGGGCCTCGGCGACTTCTCCAAGATCCCGAACGGGATCGGCAGCGTCGAACATCGCGTCGACCTGCTCTACCAGGGCGTCGTCGACGGCAAGCTGTCGCTGGGCCGGTGGGTCGAGACGATCGCCACCACCCCGGCCCGGATGTTCGGGCTCTACCCGCGCAAGGGCGTGATCCAGCCCGGCTCGGATGCCGACGTGGTCGTCTACGACCCGCACGGCCGGACCCGGATCAGCGTCGAGACGCACCACATGAACATGGACCACTCCGCCTGGGAGGGCTGGGAGATCGCCGGCCGGGTGGACACCGTGCTCTCCCGCGGCGAGGTGATCTCCGCGGGCGGTGAGTACACCGGGCGGGCCGGCCGGGGCCGGTACGTCAAGCGCGGCCTCAGCGACTACCTGCTCTGAGGGGACCGGGATGGACATCGGCGTGGTACTCCAGAACGACCCACCCGCCCGGCGCGTGGTGGAGCTGGCCAAGCGGGCGGAGGCGGCCGGGTTCAGTCACGTGTGGACGTTCGACTCGCACGTGCTCTGGCAGGAGCCGTTCGTCATCTACTCGAAGATCCTCGACGAGACCCAGCGGGTGATCGTCGGCCCGATGGTGACCAACCCGGGCACCCGGGACTGGACCGTCACCGCCTCACTGTTCGCCACCCTCAACGAGATGTACGGCAACCGGACCATCTGCGGCATCGGCCGGGGCGACTCGGCGCTGCGGGTGCTCGGCGCTCCCCCGCAGAGCCTGGCCCAGCTGCGCGACTGTGTCCAGGTGATCCGGGCGCTCGGCAACGGCCGGCCGGCGACGCTGCGCGGGACGGAGATCCGGTTCGGCTGGGCGCCGGACAGCCGCCTCGACGTGTGGGTGGCCGCCTACGGGCCCAAGGCGCTGCGGCTGACCGGCGAGGTGGGCGACGGGTACATCCTGCAACTCGCCGACCCGGACATCGCGGAGTGGATGATCAGCGCGGTGCGCCGGGCCGCGGCCGCCGCCGGCCGTGATCCGGCGGCGCTCAGGTTCTGCGTCGCGGCGCCCGCCTACGTCGGTGCCGACCTGGCGCACCAGCGCGACCAGACCCGCTGGTTCGGCGGGATGGTCGGCAACCACGTGGCCGACATCGTCGGGCGGTACGGCACCGGCGGCGCGGTGCCGCGGGCGCTCACCGACTACGTCAGGGCCCGCGAGGGGTACGACTACGCCGAGCACGGCCGGGCCGGCAATCCGCACGCCGGCTTCGTGCCCGACGAGGTGATCGACCGGTTCTGCGTGCTGGGTCCGGTGGAGAACCACGTCAAGCGGCTGCAGGAGCTGCGCGAGCTGGGCGTCGACCAGTTCGCCGTCTATCTCCAGCACGACGCCAAGGAGGAGACCCTCGCCGCCTACGGCGAGCACATCATCCCGGCGTTCGGATGAGACGGGCGCTCGCGGTCCCGCTCGGGGTGCTGGCCGTCGCGGTGCTCTGGGAGGGCTACAAGGCGGTCGGTGACCCGGCCGGGACGGTGCTGTTCGGCACCCGGGTGCTGCCCCGGGCCGACGACCTCTCGATGCCGCACCTGTGGACCGTGGGGCAGCGGCTCGGCCGGCCCGAACTGGCCGGTGGCGACCCGGTGTGGCAGGTGGTGCTGCGCGCCTGCCTGTTCACCCTCGGGATCACCGCGGCCGGGTTCCTGATCGGCGCCCTGGTCGGCCTGCTGCTCGCGGTGGCCATGCAGCGGTTCCGGATCGTCGAGCGCGGCCTGCTGCCGTACGTGATCCTGTCCCAGACCGTGCCGCTGGTGGCGCTCGCGCCGCTGGTGGCCGGCTGGGGCGGCACCCTCATGCCGGCCTGGGCGACGGTCGCGGTGATCGCCGCCTACCTGGCCTTCTTCCCGGTCGCTGTCGGCATGCTGCGCGGCCTGCAGTCGCCGTCGGCCGGCGGGGTCGAGCTGATGCACAGCTACGCCGCCGGGTGGTGGCGCACGCTGGTGAAACTGCGCTTCCCGGCGGCGCTGCCCTACCTGTTCCCGGCGCTGCGGCTGGCCGGCGCGGCGGCGGTGGTCGGCGCGGTGGTCGGCGAGATCTCCACCGGCACCCGGGGCGGGATCGGCCGCCTGATCATCGAGTACTCCCGGGAGGCCACCTCGGATCCGGCCAAGGTCTACACGGCGATGCTCGGGGCGGCGTTGCTCGGCCTGCTCGTGGCGGGCGCCGTCAGCCTGCTGGAGATGCCGCTGATGCGCCACCGCCGCCACGTGGAGGTGGTGACCCTGTGAACGCCGTGGAGGTCGTCCAGGCCACGAAGATCTTCAACGCCGGGCGCTCCGACGAGGTGCGGGCGCTGTCCGAGGTGGATCTCACTGTCGGCGACGGCGAGTTCGTGGCGCTGATCGGGCCGTCCGGCTGCGGGAAGAGCACGCTGCTGCGGCTGATCGCCGACCTGATCCCGCCGACCTCCGGCAGCGTCACCGTCGCCGGGAAATCGGCCGGGCAGGCGCGGCGCGACCAGGCGTACGGTCTGGCCTTCCAGCAGGCCGGCCTCTTCGAGTGGCGAACCGTCCGCCGGAACGTGGAGCTGCCGCTGGAGTTGCGCGGCGTGTCCCGGGCCGACCGCAGGGCCCGCGCCGAACGGATGCTCGACCTGGTCGGGCTCGCCGAGTTCGCCGGGCACTACCCGGCCCAGCTCTCCGGCGGCATGCAGCAGCGGGTGGCGATCGCCCGGGCCCTCGCCGTGCGGCCGCCGCTGCTGCTGATGGACGAGCCGTTCGGCGCGCTCGACGAGATGACCCGCGAACGTCTCCAGGCCGAACTGCTGTCGATCTGCGCGACGACCGGCACCAGCGCGGTCTTCGTCACCCACTCGATCGCCGAGGCGGTGTTCCTCGCCGACCGGGTGGTGGTGATGTCCGCCCGGCCCGGCCGGATCACCGCGTCGATCTCGGTGGAGCTGCCGTCCCGGGACGACGCCGGCCGGCAGTCCCCGGTCTACTTCGACAAGGTGACCGAGGTGCGGAAGGCGCTCCGCGGATGAGACGCCTGCTGCCGCCGCTGACCGCCGGACTTCTCGCCCTGGTCCTCTGGCAGCTGTTCGTCACGCTCGGCCGGGTCGCCCCGTTCATCCTGCCGGCCCCGTCGGCGATCGGCAGGGAACTCGTCGCGCAACGCGGCAACGTCTGGGACGCCGCCCTGGCCAGCGGCGCGAACGCGTTCCTCGGCCTGATCGCCGGCACCCTCGCCGCGGTGGTGGCGGCCCTGCTGGCCAGCCGGTTCCGCGGCCTCGGCGAGGTGTCGGTGCCGTTCGCGGCACTGGTCAACGCGCTGCCGATCATCGCGCTGGCGCCGGTGCTCAACAACATGTTCGAGTCGACCAGCAGCGTCCCGCGGCGGCTGGTCACCGCTATCGTGGTGTTCTTCCCGGTCTTCCTGAACACGCTGCGCGGCCTGCGCGAGGTCAGCCCGGTCCATCGGGAGCTGATGCGCGCGTACGCCGCGAGCGGCTGGACGTTCGCGACAAAGGTGCGGCTGCCGGGCGCCCTCGGTCACCTGTTCACCGGGCTGCGGCAGGCGTCCTCGCTCGCCGTGATCGCCGCGGTGGTCGCCGAGTACTTCGGCGGGCTGCAGGACGGGCTCGGCTCGCGGATCACCTCGGCGGCGGCGTTCACGGCGTACCCCAGGGCCTGGGCCTTCGTGGTGGGCGCCTGCCTCCTGGGACTGACTTTCTACCTGGCCGTCCTGCTGCTGGAACGGCTGGCCATGCCCTGGAAGACAAGTGTGCTCAGTTAAGGGGTTCGCCTTGAAGATCTCCCGGATGGTTCTCGCCTCGGTCCTCGCCCTCGCCGCCTGCGGGACCGCCGACACGCCGGTCACCCCGGCGCCCGGTGGCAGCGGCGGCGCCCGCACCCCGATCAAGCTGCAGCTGCAGTGGTTCTACCAGGCTCAGTTCGGTGGCTATCTCGCCGCCGCCGACCAGGGCTTCTACAAGGACGTGGGCCTGGACGTGACGCTGCTGGAGGGTGGCGTCGACATCGTGCCGCAGACAGTGCTCGCCCAGGGCAAGGCCGACTACGCGGTCGCCTGGGTGCCCAAGGCGCTCGCCTCCCGGGAGCAGGGCGCCGGGATCACCGACGTCGGGCAGATCTTCGCCCGGTCCGGCACCTACCAGGTGGCCTGGGCGGACAGCGGCATCACGACCGCCGCCGACCTCTCCGGCAAGAAGGTCGGCAACTGGGGGTTCGGCAACGAGTTCGAGCTGTTCGCCGGGATGACCAAGGCCGGGCTGGACCCGGGCAAGGACGTCACCCTGGTGCAGCAGCAGTTCGACATGCAGGCGCTGCTGAAGCGGGAGATCGACGCCGCCCAGGCGATGAGCTACAACGAGTACGCCCAGCTCCTGGAGGCGAAGAACCCGGCGACCGGCAAGCTCTACACCCCGGCCGACTTCTCGGTCATCGACTGGAAGACCGAGGGCACGTCGATGCTGCAGGACGCGGTCTGGGCGAACACCGCGAAGCTCAGCGACCCGGCCTACCAGCAGCAGACCGTGCGGTTCCTGACCGCGACGATCAAGGGCTGGGCGTTCTGCCGGGACAACCCGGAGAAGTGCCGGGACCTGACCGTGGCCAAGGGCTCCAAGCTCGGCAGGAGCCACCAGCTGTGGCAGATGAACGAGGTGAACAAGCTGATCTGGCCGTCGCCCGCCGGGATCGGCGTGATCGACGAGGCGGCCTGGAAGCGGACCGTCGACATCTCGATGACCACCAGGAACCAGACCGGCGACACCGTGCTGACCAAGGCGCCGGAGGGGCTGGCCTACACCAACGACTACATCGAGCAGGCGATCGAGCAGGCCCGGGCCGGTGGTGTCGACGTGACCGGCAGCGCCTTCCGGCCGGCGACGGTCACCCTGTCGGCGGGCGGCGCCTGACCGGCCGGCGGTGAGTGGCGGGGAAGCCGCCCGGCGAAGAGCCGAGCCGTGATCTGTCGGCGGGGACAGTTACCGCCACCCGACAGACACATAGACCTACCGATGACCTGCGCCGACCCGACAGCCTGGAGGACGTCGACACCCCCACGAGGAGGAGAAAGATCGTGCGTGGAACACGTCGTGGCCTGGTCGCGGCCGGGCTCACCACAGCGGTGACCTTGGCCGGTCTCGCGGTCACCGGACCGGCCCAGGCGGCCTCATGCCCGGCCAACTCGGTCTGCATCTATGAAAACCGGAACCTGTCGGGCGGCTACGTCCAGGTCTACACGTCATCGGGTCTGGTTCGCCGGGCGATCCCGGTCTCCTGGCTCTACGACTGCAAGTGGGTCCACATCGCCCACGGCAACGCGTCATCCGGCAGCAACACCACCGGGTTCGCGTTCGACCTGCTCTACATCAACCCCAGCAATGCGAGTCAGAAGAGGTTCATCGGAAGAATGGCGCCGCACAAGAGCTACAACAGCTTCGGCAGCGGCGACGACGACACCAACTACATCATGAGCCCGGGCTGCGGACCGGAATAGACCCCAGCCTGGCAGGCGGCCCGGCGGCGATCCGCCGGGCCGCCTGCCGTCGGTCAGATCGTGAAGGGCCCAGGCCGCATTGCGGGGTTCGGCCGCCGCCAGGCGCGCTCCGGGCCACGCCGCAGCCCCGGTCGGACTCCGAAACCCGCCTAGATCGGGATCAGGCGGGCGGCGAGGGCGACGGTGGTGAGGTCGCCGTTGCGCAGCTTCTCGGCGGCATGTGCCTCACCCAGCGTCTCCAGGCGTACGGCGGAGGCGCTGATCAGGGCCTCCTCGCCGTCGAGCAGGCGGCGGGCGATGCGGGCCTGGGCCGGGCTCAGCTCCGCGTAGGCACAGCGGTCGAGCGCGGCGATGGTCTCGTCCTCCAGGGTGCCGGCCATCGCCCGCTCGGTGACCACTTTCAGCAGCCAGCTCGGCCACCACGCGTACTTGCCGACCACCTGGCCCGAGTGCAGGGCGACGGCCGGATCCTTGCCGTGCGCGAGCATCTTCACCGCGAGGTCGGTGTCGAACCGCTCCAGCCGCAGCGCGCCGACGAAGGCGCGCAGGATCAGCTGCGTCTTGACGAACTCCTGCGCCTCGTGGGCGGCCTCGCCGAACCTGCCCTCCAGCAGGTGGGTCAGCGCCTGCACCTCGCGCAGCTCGAACGCGTCACCGGACCGCTCGGAGAGCCGCTCCACCGTGGCGACCAGCCGCTCCACGCCCTTGGCGGCCCGGTCGGCCAGCTCCTCGCTGGCCGGCTTGTTCAGGTGCCGGACCATGACCTCCAGCGCGATCTCGGCCTCCCGGCGCAGCAGCGGCGAGGAGATCTTCGAGGTGATCTCGTCCCCCAGATGCTCGGTGAGGTAGGCGAGGTCGAACTTGTCGGAATTCTGCTGGAACTGATCCCACCACGATGCCGGGTGCCGCTGCTGTTGAATCACATAACCAACAGTGACCGACCGATTACCCTCCGGCAAGTGATTCAGCCATCACCCACGGGGGTTGCGCTCAGCCGCTCCGGCTGTCAGACCATTGGGATTGAGCAGGCCCGCTGCGACAACGGTACGGCTCAGCGGACGCGTCAACTCGGCCAGCCGCAGGCAGCCCTTCTCGCCCAGCGCACGGTAGGCCGGCTCGGCCAGCACGTCGGTCCGCTCCTCCAGCTCGGCGCGCAGCCGCTTGCCCTCCTCGGAGAGCTCGAGCGGCCGCGGCTCACCCTCGCCGGCCGGCTCGCCACCGGTCACCAGGCCGCGCTCGCGCAGCGACTCGATGGCACCCGACCAGTCGTCGCGGCTCCAGCCGCGGGTGAACCGCAGGAACTTCTCCTTGGCCAGGCCGCTGGCCACGTGCAGCACGTTCGCCTCCACGCCGCTGATGCCGGCGGCGACCAACAGCGCGATGTGCCCGTCGCCACGGAACTCGCGGAGCAGCGTCTGCGCGTGGAAGAGCACCAGGTGCGGGGCATCCGGCCAGGGCAGCTCGGTGTGCGCGGCGAACAGCGGGCGGCCCTGCGGGCGGGACGCCGCGTCCAGCGCCGCGGTGCGGGCCAGCTCGGCGGCCTCGGCGAACTCCGGACCGGCCAGGGTTTCGGCGCCGAGACCACGGGTGAGCGCCGCGTCGACGATCTCCCGGCGGGCCTCGATCATCTGAGCGGGGGTGACCTTGTCCCAGGCGGCCGGCAGGGCCCGGGCCACCAGCGCCGGGTTGAAGTTGTAGAACGTCGCGGCCACCAGCCCCGGGCCGGCGGTGCCGAACGCCGCGGCGCGCGCCGCGAAGTAACCGGCGGACGGGTCGAGGCCCAGCCGGCCGTAGACCTCGGCCGCCTCGGGCACCAGGTAGACCAGGGCGTGCAGGGGCTCGGTGGTCCGCCAGGCCAGACGGGACGGGCGCTCGGTCACGGATTCCACGGCAGCTCCTCGGCTTCGGCGACGACGGGCGCGGCCACGGAGTGATCGGGAGCGGGCCGCTCGGACACCGTATGCCACTTGCCGGAGCGGCGCGCGGCCTGCCTGGTGACCAGATGGACGGGCAGCGGCGGGGGCGGGAACGGGCCGGGCCCCCAGCGGACCCAGATGGCCAGCCGACCGGCGGCGGCCTCGGCCAGCAGCTTGTCGACGGTGCGCTGCCGGTCGGTGCGATCGACCTCGATCGCGATCGGCGCGGCGCCGCCGGGGCGGGCGCAGGCCACGTCGAGCACCGAGCTGCCGCGCATCGGCGGTGGCAGCGGGACCACGCTGGGCGCGCGCCGGTAGACCCGCCAGCCCTGCCGGCCGGCCCACTCGACGATCGCGTCGATGAGCCGGGCGGTGGCGTCGCCCTCGCTCAGGTCGGTGAAGCTGAGCCGGTCGAGCCAGGCACCCAGGGATCGCGCCGTGCTCGTGCCGTCGTCCGCCGTGTCCATCCCCGCCACCCTATCGACCCGCCGCGCGACCGGACCTCCCGGCGCGCTCCACCCCCGACAGCGACAAGGCGCGCTCGACGCCCGGGCGGATGTCCGCACGACACGAGGACTCGGCACGGCATGTCCGGCGCGCGGGCCGATGTCCGCCCGCGACACGAGGACTCGGCACGGCGGGTTCGGCCTGGGGTCTGATCTCCCGGACCGCCCACGGACAATGAAGGGGCCGGCGATCGCCTTGGACGCGCAGCGGCCAGATCGCCGGCCCCGGCCCGCGCGGGAGCATACGATCCGCACCCCAGCGGACCCGCGTAAATGAATGATTTGATCTTTATTCCGGATAGCTCAGGCCGCGGTCAGCTTCCGCTGGGCGACGAGACGAGCGGTGAACGCGGCGGCATCCACCGGCCGACCCAGAAAATACCCTTGGCCTACCGTGTAGCCGAGTTTGCGCAGGCGGTCGGCCTGCTCCTGGTTCTCGATGCCCTCCGCCACGGTGTCCAGCCCGAGCGCGTCCGCGAGCTGCACCACCGCCCGGGCCACCGCCTGCCGGGCGTTGGCGGCGGCGCTGCCCTCCTCGTCCAGCTCGATGTTGTCGACGAACGACTTGTCCAGCTTGACGACCGCGGCCGGGAAGGCGCGCAGCAGGCTGAGCGAGGACTCGCCGGTGCCGAAGTCGTCGAGGGCCAGCCGCACGCCCATGTCGTGCAGTTCGTGCAGCACCTTGAGCACCTGATGGCCGCGCAGCACCGCGGATTCGGTCAGTTCCAGCACCAGCCGGTCGGCGGGCAGGCCGCTGTCGGCAAGCGCGGCGCGCACGTCGGCGACGAAGTCCGGGTCGTGCAGCTGGCGGACCGACACGTTGGGCGCCGCCTTCCACAGCACGTCCGGGCCGAACTCGGCGATCCACGCGGCGGCCTGCCGGCAGGTCTCGCGCAGCACCCAGCGGCCCAGCGGCACGATCAGGCCGGTGCGCTCGGCGGCCGGGATGAAGTCGGCCGGCGACACCATGCCGCGCTCCGGGTGGTTCCAGCGGACCAGCGCCTCCACGCCTATCGTCCGGCCGTCCACCAGGCTCACGATCGGCTGGTAGACCAGGGAGAACTCGCCGGCGTCCAGGGCCCGGCGCAGGTCGCCGCCGAGCTGGGCGGCGGCCTGGGCGGGCTTCTCCATGCCGGCCGCGTAGCGCACCCAGTTGGCCTTGCCGCGCTGCTTGGCGGTGTGCATCGCGGCGTCCGCGTCGCGCAGCACCTGGCTGGCCCGCGCGCCGGCCGGCGCCGTGGCACTGCCGGCGCTGGCCTGCACCAGCAACCGGTGCGCGCTGATCGGCACGGCGATCGCCGTCATGATCCGCTCGGCCACCGCGGCGTCCCCGCCCGGCGTGGTGATCAGCACCGCGAACTCGTCACCGGCCAGCCGGGCCGGCACGCCGTCGTCGCCGATCGCCCGGCGCAGCGTGTCAGCGAACGCGACCAGCAACTCGTCGCCGACGTCGTGGCCGAGCGAGTCGTTCACCGTGTTGAAGTCGTCCAGGTCGACCAGCAGCACGGTGGCGCCGGTGGTGGCCAGGGCCGCGTTCAGGCGCTCCCGGAACAGCGCCCGGTTGCCGAGGCCGGTCAGCGCGTCGTGGGTGGCCTCGTACTGCAGGCGGGCCTCGGAGGCCTCGCGCTCGCGCAGCAGCCGGGTGTTGTCCCGGTTGACCACCCACTGCCGGACCGAGACGAGCGTCGCGACCAGGGCGGCCACGCCGGCCACGATCCGGACCTCGTGGATGCCGTCACCCAGCGTCGTCGTGCCGAACAGCACGTGCGCGAGCGGCACGTCGGCGGCGACCATGGCCAGGTAGGGCAGCCAGGAGTCGGCGCGCGCCGGAGGACCGGCGGTGGCGTGCCGCTGGCGCAGCGCGGCCAGCGCGATCAGCAGCGGCACGATCGGCAGCAGCACGGACTGCGCGGAGATCGCGGCGTCGCCCGGGCGCAGCACCGCGAGTACCGCGAACGCGGCGGCGACCAGGCCGGTCCCGGCGACCAGCCGGACCGCGAGCCGGTCCAGCGGACCACCCGGGAGGTACGACACCTTGGTGACCGCGCCCGCCGCGAACAGGAACCCGCCGAGCACGGTGGCGAGCACTCCGGGACTCCATGGGTGCGACAGGGTCAGCATCGGGAAGATCCCGAAGTGCCAGAGCACCGCGGCGCAGCCGAGGAAGGCGATCGCCCGGTCCAGCCACTGCCGGCCGCGCTGGGCCCAGCCGGTCACCCCGAGCGGGACCGTGGCGACGGCGGCCATGGCGGCCAGCTGTCCGAGACCGATCAGCACCGACGCGCCCACCGGCATCGCCGGCATGGCCGGGTAGGCGGCGACGCCGGCCAGGCCCAGCCAGGCGTAACCGGCCGCCATCAGCCAGCCGGCCGTCTCCAGCAGCAGCCAGAACCGCCGTCCGGCCGGGGCCGGCCGGACGTCCCGGCGCAACGCGCGCAGGGCCAGGCCGGCGGCCAGCAGGCCGACGGGCATGAAGACGTAGCAGACGGTGGCGGGGCCGATCCGGGTGATTGACCAGCCGGCGAACCAGAGGACGCCGAGCAGGGCCGTCGCGCCGGTGACCGCGGCGTGACGTCCGGGGCGGGTCATCGGGCGAGTTCCCGGGAACGCTGTTTGTCGGCGTACATCCGCAGGTCGGCGGCGTGCAGCAGGTGGTCGGGCTGGTCCGCCGGGCCGGCCGCGACGCCGACGCTGGCGCCGACGGTGAGCCGCCGGCCGCCGATCTCGGCCGGCACCGCGAGCGCGGCGCGCAGCCGCTCGGCGATCCGTTCGGCCTCCTCGGCGCCGGCCCGGACCAGGACCGCGAACTCGTCGCCGCCCAGGCGGGCCGCCAGGTCACCGGCGTCGGTGCAGGCCAGCAGCTGCTCGGCGACGTGCCGCAGGACGGCGTCGCCGGTGGCATGCCCGTACGTGTCGTTGATCTGTTTGAACCCGTTCAGGTCGACGAGCAGCACCGCCACCTCGGCGGTGCCGGCCACGCCGATCCGGTCGGTGAACAGCCGCCGGTTGGCCAGTCCGGTCAGCGCGTCGTGCCCGGCCTGGAAGCGCAGCCGTTCGCGCAGCTCGCGCTCCTCGGTGACGTCCCGGGCGTTGATCACGATGCCGCCGATCCCGGGCTCCTCGACCAGGTTCACCGCGACCGCGGAGAGCCAGCGCCAGCTGTCGTCGTCGTGCTGCACCCGCATCTCGATGTGCCGCTTGGCCCCGGGGGTGGCGAACACCTCGGCGAGCTCGGCCTCGATCCGCGGGGCGTCGCCGGGGTGCATCAGGTCCAGCAGGTGCCGTCCCACGTAGTCGTGCAGGGAGCCGCCGATGATGCGTTCCACCGCCGGGTTCAGGTACTTGACCACGCCGTCGGTCCGGACGATGGCGGTGATCTCGGAGGCGTGCCGCAGCAGCGCCTCCTGCCGGCGCTCCCGGCGGCGGATCTCGGCGAGGCTCTCGTCGAGCCGGTCGAGCAGCCCGTTGTTCTCGGCCAGCGCGAGCAGCTGGCGCACCACCACCAGGGCCACGTTGAGCAGCAGGCCGGCCAGCGCGCCCCAGGCGGACAACCCGAGACCCTGGGTGAGCAGGGCGACCACCAGGATGATCGCGCAGAGCACGGTGCCCAGGTAGGGCAGCGAGCTGTACCGGCGGCCGGTGCCGGGATCCCGCCGGACCCGCTCGCCGCGGCCGGCCCGCATCTCCAGTAGCTGGATCCGCGGTGAGGCGACCATCAGCAGGCAGGGGCCGAGCACCAGCAGCGACGGGAAGATGACGCCGGCGATGTTGTCGGTGGGCAGCAGCGCGTTGCCGACCGCCTGGATCCCGGTGGCGACCACCACCGGGATCGCGGCCGGCATCACGATCGGGCTGGACCCGCTCATGCCGATCTTGACGGCCAGGAAGCCGCCGCAGAGCACCACGCCGCAGCCGAAGAACGCCGAGAGGTAGCCGGCCGGGCCGGCGTGCGTCATCCCGGACCTGGTGAGCAGGCACCAGATCAGCGCGCCGACGGCGGTGTTCACGATCGCCGCGTCCAGCAGCACCCGGATCCGGGTGCCGCGCGACCACATCCGGCTCGGGTGGAACAGCGCTGTCACGCAGAGCAGGACCACGCCGAGCACGCCGAGTGTGGTCTGCACCGGGAAGAAGGCGAAAACGTCCTGGTGTGGGTGCCTCAGGACGTAGACCAACTGGGCGCCGTCACCGGCGGCGAAGATCAGCCCGGCGGCGCCCATGGCGCGCCAGAAGCGGCGGCTGGGGCCGGTGAGGCTCGGCTCGCGCGCGACCCGCCGGGAGAGGGCGAACAGGGCGAGGTCGGTGAGCGGCGCCACCACCCAGCAGAGCAGCATCTTCTCGCGCGGGGTGCCCAGGTCGAGGGCGAAGAAGCCCAGCACGGCGGCGGAGATCACCGCGAGCGGGGCGAGCACCCGATCACGCCACACGCTGCCCACCCCCGGTCGCCATTCACCTCTGTTTGCAGCGATCGGCCTGAGATGCGCCTTTGTTAGGCTTTCCCGCCGATCCGGGTCCGGGCGCGGGGCGGCGCCGCCACGGTCGTCATACCGCCGTGACCGCTCGGTGAGCTGAACTTCGCCCGCGAGACATCGACATCCCTTTTGATTCAGCTTCATGAATCTGTTAACCAGGGGTACGGTCGCCGGGCTGCTGCTGGTCACCACGCTGGCCACGCCGGCCCGGGCGGCGGCGGGCACCGCCGAACTGGCGCTGCGCTGGGCGCCGATCCACTACCAGGACGTGGACGCGACAGGCACGCACGCGCTCGGCGGCAAGTCCGACTACCTCGCCCGGTACGACTTCGACGGCAACCTGAACGGCCGGGACAACTGGGACCACGCCGGGCAGGACACCGCGGCGCACGTCTACTACTCGGTGGTCGAGACGTCGACGCACTGGTACCTGACGTACTTCTTCTTCCACCCCCGGGACTGGGTGGACCACCCGTTCTTCGAGACCGAGCACGAGAACGACGGCGAGGGCGTGCTGGAGATCGTGGAGAAGGACGGTTCGGCGTACGGGCGGCTGCGCGGCGCGGTCACCGTGGCGCACAGCGACTTCTACTCGTACACCCCGGCCGGCAGCACCTGGACCTCGGGCGGCGAGACCGTCGACGGGACGCTGCGCACGCAGTCGTCGCCGCACGACGGGTTCCAGCACCCGGTCACCGCGCAGGAGGCGAAGGGGCACGGGCTGAAGGCGTACCCGCAGTACACCATCGACGGGGACGGGATCGTCTACTACCCGTCGACGGTGGCCGAGACGCCGTCCAGCACCAACGACCGGGACGTCCAGTACCAGCTGGTGGACATTCTCGCGGCCGGCGGGATGTGGGCGCAGCGCACCAACGGCACGCTGTTCGCGGCGCTGGGCACGTTCGCCGGGGACACCACCGGCGGCTGCGGCACCGGCACGTTCGGGTGCGGCACCGACTCGGCGAACGCGCCGTGGGGCTGGGACGACGGGAACGACGTGCCGGCCCGCGGGGAGATCGCCACGGATCCGGCGAAGCTGGCCGCGGCGTACTTCACCGTGCCGGAGTCGCTGTCCAGGACGGACACCGTCAACGGGTACGCCGTGGCGGCGGCCGCGCTGCGCGAGGCCGCCGCCTCCCTTCCCCGGACGGTCGACTGACCTCAGGCGGCGGGGGTCTCCTCGGCCGGCTGGGAGGTCTCCGAGGGCGAGTCGTCCGGCGCGGGCGACTCGCCCTCGGCGGGAGCGGCCTCGGTGGGGGCGGCCGACGGCTCGTCCGACGGCTCGGCGCCCGGGGTCGACGCCGACGGGGCCGGGGTCGGCGCGGGCGAGGTCGACGCCGACGGGGCCGGTGTGGGCTTGACCACCTTGCCGGACGCCTCGACCTTCGTCGCGGTGTAGACCGCGTCGACGTACGTACCGGACACCGTGATCTGGTAGCCGGCGGCGAGCGCCGACACCGCCACCTTCTTGCCGTTCAGCAGCACCCGGGCCGTCGACGGCACACCGATGGTGACGGTGCGGCCCTTCACGTCCCTGGTGCCGCCCTTGACCGCGACGGTGACCGAGGTGGCGTCGGCTTTGGTCACCTTGCCGGAGGCGGTGAAGGCGACCTTGACCTTCTTCACCGGCGCCGGCTTGACCGGGGCCTTCTTGTGCGAGGAGGGCGCCGCCGACGGCTTGGCGGCATAGGCGGCCACACCGGTGGAGGCGACGGGGAGGGTGACGGCCGCGGCCATGGCCACGACGGCGGCGAGACGACGCATACGCATTGTGAGGAACTCCTGACCGTTCTCTTGGGGAGTTCTAGATTCGGCGGCGGCGGTTGCCGGCGGGTGTGCCCGCCGGGTGCGGATCGGTTGCCGGTTGACACGCGGGCCCGGACTGGGCGAATGTTCCGGCATGCACGAAGTTTGGCCGGCGCCGGGTGCCCTGCTGGTCTCGCGGTACCGCCTTGTCACCTTGCTGGAGACCGGCGGGATGGCGCAGGTCTGGCGGGCCACCGACGAGCTGCTCGATCGGCCGGTCGCCGTCAAACTGCCGGCCGGTGACATCCGGGCCGCGCACCTGGCCTGGCGGGAGGCCCGGCTCGCGGCGCGCCTGTCGCACCCCGGCATCGCGGCCGTGCACGACTACCGGGAGGCGGTCCGGCCGGACGGCTCGGTGGTCCCGTTCGTGGTGATGGAGCTGCTGGCCGGCGAGACCGTGGCGGCCCGGCTCTGCGACGGCCCGGTGCCGTGGCCGGCCGCCGCCGCGGTGGGCGCCGCCGTGGCCGGCGCCCTGGCCGCCGCGCACGCCGCCGGGGTGGTGCACCGGGACATCAAGCCGGGCAACGTGATGCTCTGCGAGGGCGGCGTGAAGCTGCTCGACTTCGGGATCAGCGCGACCGCCGGCGAGCCGGACGACGACGACACCGGGGCGACGTTCGGGACTCCGGCGTACGCCGCGCCGGAACGCCTGGACGGCAAGCCCGCCGAGCCCGCCACCGACCTGTACGGCCTGGGCGTCCTGCTCTTCGAGATGGTCGCCGGGGAGCCGCCGTACAGTGTGGACACCTGGGAGGAGCTGGCGATCGCCCGGCAGGCGGGCCCGGCCCGGCTGCCCGAGGCCCTGCCCGAGCCGCTGGTCGACCTGATCCACCGCTGCCTGGACGACGATCCGGAGCGCCGCCCGTCCGCCGCCGAGGCGTGGAAAGTGCTCGCCGAGCTGGCCCCGTCGCAGGACAAGAGGTCGCCGACCGTCCCGCTGCCCGGTGCCCGGCCCGCCGGGCACGCCCGGGTGCCCACGGTCGGCCTGCACGGCCGGGTCGCCCGGGGTCGCAAGATCGCCGTGGGTGCGGCGCTGGGCGCCACGGCTGTCGCGTTCCTGGCCCTGGTGCACGTGGTCAGCCAGTCCGGCGAGGACCTGGCCGAGCCGCCGGCCCCGAGCCCACCCTCGGTCGCCCCGTCGACGGTGACGACCACCACGCCGGCGCCGAGGAAGACGACCACGTCGCCCTCCCCCGAGGCCACCACGCTGACCGTCGACGCGGCACTGGACCGGGTGACTGCCGCTGTCGAGCAGGGTGAGCGATCCGGCGCGATCCGCCCGGACGTGGCCCAGGACTTCCGCAACATCCTCGGCCAGCTCGCCACCGAGGACGATCCGGACATCCAGGAGAAGGTCACGCTGCTGCGCAAGAAGGTCCGGCAGCGGCTCGGCGAGGGCGCGCTCACCGCCGCCCAGGCCGCCGTGCTCCAGGACCGCCTGACCGATCTGGGTCAGGCGGGGGCGTGAGGCCGCGGGTCCGGTCCGGACCCGCTCCGGCTTCCGGACCGCCGCTTTCCGGTACGCCCGGAGTCGTCCCGGATCAGGCCGAGCCGCGCAGGATCAGCCGGGTCGGCATCACCGTCTCGTGCTCGGTCGGCTCGTCCCCGTCCAGTTTCGCCAGCAGCAGCCGGACCATCTCCTGGCCCATCTGCTCCACCGGCTGGAAGACGCTGGTCAGCGGCGGATCGGTGTGCCGCGCGATGACCGAGTCGTCGAAGCCGACCACCGCCACGTCCTCCGGCACCCGGCGACCCGCCCGGCGCAGCACCCGCAGCGCGCCGGCCGCCATCATGTCCGAGGCCGCGAACACCGCGTCCAGCTGCGGATAGTTGGTGAGCAGCCACTCCATCGCCATCGCGCCGCTGATCTCGCCGAAGTCACCGGCCGCCGCCGGGCCGTCGCCGACCACGTCGCGATATCCCTGGTAACGGGCCACGCCGGGCGCGGTGTCCATCGGGCCGGTGATCGTCGCGATGCAGCGCCGGCCCTGCTCGCGCAGGTAGGCGACGGCGGACCGGGCGCCGCCGCGGTTGTCCGCGTCGACGAAGCTGACCGGGCCGGGATGCGCCGGGCGGCCGGCCCGGACGGTCGGCAGGCCACGCTCCTCCAGGACCGCCGGCAGCGGGTCGTCGCCGTGCACCGAGAGCAGCAGGGCGCCGTCCACGTGCTGCCGGGTCAGATAACCCTCCAGCTGGCGGCGCTCCTCCGGGGCCTGCGCGATCATCAGAACCATCTGCAGGTTGCGCGCGACCAGCACCGACGACACCGACTGGACGATCCGCCCGAAGAACGGCTCGGCGAAGAACCGCTCACCCGACTCGAAGACCACGAGCGCTATCGAATCGGTTCGCTGGGTGACCAGAGCCCGCGCGGCACGGTTCGGCACATAGCCCAGCTCGTCGATGGCGTCCTGCACCGCTTTGCGGGCTTTCGGACTGACCTGGGCCGAGCCGTTCACCACCCGGGAGACGGTGCCCCGGCCGACGCCGGCCCGGGAAGCGACCTCTTCCAAGGTCGGCCGCCCGGCCGAGCGGTTGCTGTGATCCCTCATCGCCAGCCGTCCTTTCCACGAAACCGGCTGGAGACAAGGTACAACCGCCACACCGCCGGGCCGCTGATTCTAGTGGTCGACTTTCGGACCACGGGAGCGCTCTCGGTCCGCGGTGGCGCAATCCTTGCGGTAGCGGTCGTCACCGCCACTTCCCGATCCGGTGTCCCGCCCGGCACAGTGATGGGCATGCGGGGACATACAGTGGCAATGCTTCTCCTTCCGCGGACCGCGCCGCTCGACGTCGGCATTCCCGCGCAGGTCTTCGCACCACGGCACGGACTCGACTACCGGATGATCCCGTGCGCGGCGCAACCCGGCCTGCAGCCCGGCCGTGACGGCCTCAGCTTCCACGTCGAGGCCGGGCTGGAAGCGGTGGCCGAGGCCGACACCGTCATCGTGCCCGGCTTCACCGACCCGACCGGCCCGGTCGAGCCCCGGGTGCTCGAGGCGCTGCGCGACGCGGCGTTCCGCGGCGCCCGGATCGTCTCCATCTGCACCGGCGCGTTCGCCCTGGCCGCGGCCGGCCTGCTGGACGGCAGGCGGGCGACCACGCACTGGTTGCAGGCCGCCACGCTGGCCGAGAAGTACCCCAAGGTGATCGTCGACGGCCGGGTGCTCTTCGTCGACGAGGGACAGATCCTGACGTCGGCGGGGGTGGCCGCGGGGATCGACCTCTGCCTGCACCTGGTCCGGCGCGACCACGGCGTCCAGGCGTCGAACGCGGTCGCCCGGGTGCTCGTCGCCGCGCCGTACCGCAGCGGTGGCCAGTCGCAGTACGTGCCGCGCACCATCCCGGAGCCGCTCGGCGACGTCTTCGCCGCGACCCGGGAGTGGGCGCTGCGGCACCTGGAGGAACCGCTGACGGTCACCGCGCTGGCCCGGCACGCCGGGGTGTCGGCGCGCACGTTCGGCCGGCGGTTCGTCGAGGACACCGGGTACACGCCGATGCAGTGGGTGCTGCGCGCCCGCGTCGACCTGGCCCGGGAGCTGCTGGAACGTACCGATCTCGGGGTCGACCAGATCGCCGCGCGGGTCGGCGTCGGCACCGGGGCCAACCTGCGCATGCACTTCCAGCGGATCCTGCGCACCTCGCCCAGCGAGTACCGGAAGGCCTTTGGCGGAAACCTTGCGCGGCCTGACTCTCGGCCACCTGCTCCGCGGTCCGTCGCCTGGGCAGGCTTATCGGCATGACAACTCCAGTCGGTACCACCCGGGTCGCCATCAACGGTTTCGGACGCATCGGCCGCAACGTCCTGCGGGCGGCCGCCCGCAGCGACGTCGAGATCGTCGCGATCAACGACCTCACCGACCCGGGCACGCTGGCCCACCTGCTGCGCTACGACAGCTCGCTGGGCCGCTTCGACGGCAGCGTCGAGGCGCACGAGGACCACCTGATCGTGAACGGCCGGCGGATCGAGGTGACCGCCATCCGGACCCCGGCCGAGCTGCCCTGGAAGGACCTCGGCGTGGACGTCGCCCTGGAATCGACGGGCCGCTTCACCGCCGCTGACGACGCGCGCGCCCACCTGGCCGCCGGCGCCCGCAAGGTCCTGGTCGGCGCGCCGTCCAAGGGCGCCGACCTGACCATCGCCTACGGCCTGAACCACGGCGACTACGACCCGGCCGTGCACGACGTGGTCTCGAACGCCTCGTGCACCACCAACGGCCTGGCCCCGATCGCCTCGGTCCTGGACGACCTGGCCACCATCGAGACCGGCTCGATGACCACCATCCACGCCTACACCCAGGAGCAGAACCTCCAGGACGGTCCGCACCGCGACCTGCGCCGGGCCCGCGCCGCCGCGCTGAACATCGCGCCGACCACCACCGGCGCCGCCACCGCCATCGGCCTGGTCCTGCCCCGGCTGGCCGGCAGGCTCACCGGTTACTCGGTCCGCGTCCCGGTCCCGGTCGGCTCGCTGGTCGAGCTGAACGCCGTGGTCGAGCGCCCGGTCACCGCCGAGGAGATCAACAGCGCGTTCGAGGCGGCGGCGGGTGGCCCGCTGCGCGGCGTGCTGGAGTACTCGGCGGACCCGCTGGTCTCCACCGACATCACCGGCAACCCGGCATCGTCGATCTTCGACTCGCTGCTGACCGCGGCCAACGGGCGGCTGGTCAAGGTGGTGGCCTGGTACGACAACGAGTGGGGCTTCGCCAACCGCGTGGTCGACACGCTCACCCTGCTCGGCCGCTGACCCCCGCGGCTGGTCCTGGTGGTGCTCTCCCGGGGCCTGAGACCACCCCCAGCACCAGCCCAGCACCTGCGGCTGGTGGTGGGAGTGGTGTCCCGGGGCCTGAGACCACCCCCAGCACCAGCCCGGCACCTGCGGCTGGTGGTGGGAGTGGTGTCCCGGGGCCTGAGACCACCCCCAGCACCAGCCCGGCACCTGCGGCTGGTCGTGGGAGTGGTCTCCCGGGCGCCGAGACCACCACCAGGACCAGCCCGGGAACCTCGGCGAACCGGGGCGCGGCGGTTGTCTCTATGCTGTGCGGATGGCGGTCACCCTGGCAGATGTCGCCCGGCTGGCCGGGGTCTCCCCCGCCACCGTCTCCCGCGTGATCAACGACAGCGCCAAGAAGGTCGCGCCCGAGCTGCGCGAGCGGGTCCTGGCCGCCGTCGCCGAGCTGCACTACGTGCCGAACGCGCACGCGCAGAACGTCGCCCGCCCCCGCAAGTCAGCGGTCGGGGTGATCGTGCACGACGTGTCCGACCCGTACTTCGCCGAGATCACCCGCGGGTTGCAGCGGCAGGCCGCGGCGCACGACCGGCTCCTGGTGATCTGCAACAGCTACCGGGAGCCGGAGCGGGAGCTGGCCTATGTGGCGCTGCTGCGGGCCCAGCAGGTGCACGCGCTGATCCTGGCCGGCTCGGGCTATCACGACGACGCGTTCACCGCGCGGCTGAACGGCGAGCTGAACGCGTACCAGCAGGGCGGCGGCCGGGTCGCGGTGATCGGGCGGCACGAGCTGGTCGGCAGCGCGGTGCTCCCGGCGAACGAGGCCGGCGCCTACCAGCTGGCCTGCCGGGTGCTCGGCCTCGGCCACCAGCGGATCGGGGTGATCGCCGGGCCGCGGGCGCTGACCACCACCACCGACCGGCTCTCCGGTGTCCGCCGCGCCGCCGGCGAGCTGGGGGTGCCGCTGCCCCCGGAGCAGATCGTCTACGCCGACTTCACCCGCGACGGGGGCGCCGTCGCGGCCGCCGAGCTGCTCGCCGCGGCGCCCGGCCTGACCGCCATCCTGGCGCTCAACGATTCGATGGCGGTGGGCACCCTGGCCACCCTGCGCGAGCGCGGTGTCGCGGTGCCCGAGCAGATCTCGGTGACCGGTTTCGACGACATGCCGATCGCCCGGGACGTGACCCCGGCGCTGACCACGGTCCGGTTGCCGCTGGTCGACATGGGCGAGCGGGCGATGGCCCTGGCCCTGGGCGACGACCCGGGCCCGGTGTCCGAGCCCGCCCACGCCGAGATCATCTGGCGTGCCAGCTGCGCCGCGCCACCCCGCTAGTCGAGCAGCCACACCGTCAGTGCCGTGCCGTAAGGCGTGGCGGCCAACAGCAGCAACCCCAGCCAGACCGCGCTGAGCACGGCGAGCCGTGCCGTGCCGCGCCGGTCACCCGAGCGAACCGCGTGCACCAGCGTCGCCAGGCCGAAGAGGACCATCGCGATCCCGATCGGGTAGACCAGCCAGGCGATCAGCCGGCACACCCCGAGGATCCAGACGAGCGGGTTCCACAGCGAGTCCGGCCCGATGTCCATCGACGCTTTCGGATCGTCCAGTCGCCCCAGCCCGGGGTGCAGGAGCGCGCCGAGGTCGTCGGCGCGCACGGCCGCCAGGACCAGGATGCCGAAGCTGCCGATTAGGTACGCCACCAGCAGCACCAGTTGCACCCACACGACCACCCGTCCGGTCGTGGTGGCGCCCCGGCGAACGGGATAGACATCAGTCACCCGGGCAATCTACCCGCGATCACGCCGCTGGTGGGCCCGCCGGCGTACCGAAAAGGCCGAAGCGGTCCCGGGCAGCCGGGACCGCTCCGCCGGCGGCGGATCTCACGCCGGGGCGCTCTCCGCGGCCTGGTCCTCGATGATCGTCTTGATCCGGTCGGCGCGGGTCTGGCTCTTGACGCCGGTCACCGCCGTCACCCGGTACCTGGTGAGCCTCCCGGTGGTGCGCAGGTGCTCGTGCAGCTGCGGGCCGAACTGCTCGACGATCTCCTCGTCGCTCGGGCCGCGACCACCCTGCGGGCGGGGCAGCAGGTGCTGCCAGGGCTGGTCGCCGCCGGTCGGCTGGCCGCCGAGCGCGGAGAGGTAGTCGCTGACGAACTCGCGGATCGTCTCGTCGTCCAGCCGGGGCACGCTCGGCGCCAGCATCATCGCCAGCTCCCGCGGGTCGGTGACGTCGCTGCCCTCCATCTCCTCGATCAGCGCGGCCCGCAGCTCCTCGATCGCCGCCATCCAGGCCGGCGAGCCGACCGGCGCGGTGACCGGGTCCGGCAGCAGGTCGCGCCACGGGAAGGCGGCGTCGCCGGGCTCGCCGTTCATCTCCCGGACGTAGTCGTTGACGAACGAGCGGACCACGCCCTCGCCCAGGTCCGGCACGCGCGGGGCCAGCGTGCGGACCAGCTCGGCAACCCGGGTGTAGGTCATCTCGGACAGGTTGTCGGCGGTGATCTCGTCGGCGACCAGGCGGCTGAGCCGCTCGACGGCGAGCCGCCACCACGGGGAGCCGACGATGTTCACGGCGCGCTGGGCGCCGGTCGGGGTGGCCGCCCAGGAGGGCAGGCCGCCACCGTTGGTGCCGTTGCCGTTGGCACCGTTGCCGTTGCCGTTGGCGCCGTTGCCGTTGCCGTTGGTGCCGTTGCCGTTCGCCTGCGGGACCGGGGTCGTGGCGAGGAACGGGCGCGGCGCGGCGGCGGCCGGGATCGAGCCCAGCACCGCGGGCACCGCGCCGGGCACCGTCGCCTCCTCCTCGGGCCGGCGCGGGGCCGGGACCGGAGCCGCCGGCGCCACGGGCGCCACGGGCGCCACCGGAGCCGTCGCCTCCGGAGCCGGCATGCCGAGCATCTCCTCCGGGGTCACCGCCGCCGCCAGGCGCTCGCCCAGCGACGGCGTCTCCGCCGTCGAGTTCACCAGCGCGGCGAGCTTCGCCACTGTCGGCCGGACCGGCACGTCCTCGATGACCGGCGCCGGCGGCACGAACTGCACCGGCGGCGCGGTCCGCAGCGGCGCGGTGGCCGGCTCGTCGACAGTGGCGGCCGCCACCGGTGCCGGCGCGGCGATCACCGGCGTGGCCGGCCGGGCGTCGGCCGGGATCAGCAGGTCCATCACCCGCTGGATCCGGGCCAGCTGCCCGATCACCTCGTCCACCACCGGCTCACCGGCGGTCCGGGCGTCCTTCAGCAGCCGGTTGCGCCACCACGACCTCGGCCAGCGGGCCGAACTGACCCGGTGGTGGTTGACCACCATCCGGCGGACCTGCCGCTCGGCGGCCATCCGGGTCAGGTCCGGGTCGTCGTCCGGGATCAGCCAGCCCCACCGCTCGGCGAGCCGCCGCGGGCTGTAGGCGAACCGGCCGCGCCGGACCCGCTGCCCGGCCGCGGTCAGCGCCGCCCACCACATCAGGAAGATCACGCAGGGCACCGCGAGTCGCAGCAGCTTCTCGGTGCCGGTGACCGCGTTGCTGGCCACGATGATGCCGGAGACGGCAGCGATCAGCGCCGCGATCCACAGCATCGGGCCGGGGTGGCCGGGCGTCTCGATCTTGCCGTCCGGCCCGTAGACCGACGTGTTGCGGTACTGCTCGGCGGCGAGCGAGGTGGCGGTCAGGAAGCAGATCTCGAAGACCGCGAAGACCAGGATCGCGAACACCTTGGGCAGGTGCAGCTGCTCGGTCGCGATCACCCACATGCCCTCGGCGTTGAGCAGCAACGCCAGGTTCATGCTGAACGACAGCGCGATCGGGCGCAGCGGCTTGCCGGACCGTTTCGCCCAGATCGCGAAGCTGATCAGCAGGACCACGCCGAGCAGGCCGCCGGCCAGGGAGACCAGGGCGGCGTAGTCCTGCCAGAGGTTGGCCAACTGATCGTTGAACTGCTTCATACGGGGAGGCCCTTCATCGGAACCGGAAGATACGCGTCGAGTGCGGCAGCGATCAGCGCGGACCGGTTGCCGGCGGTGTGCCGGCCGGCCAGCCCGTCGATCACGGCGAGGTTCTCCGGGTTCGGCCGGATCGACACCTGCACCTGGTCCTCCAGGTGCTGGCGCCGGCCGGAACGCTGGGCCACGAAAAGACCGTCCTCGGCCATCGGGGTGCCGGTGAGCTCGGCGAGGCGGGGGTGCGTGTCGTTCAGCGCGTCGAACACGATCTGCGTGTGTGACCGCCCGGTCGCGGCCGCGTGCGCCCGGAGCCGGGACCGCAGGCTGACCGCGAGATAGACCACCACGCTGCTTCCGGTGATCGTGCGTGCGCTGCCCGGCACGGCGGACCCTCCTCGTCGTCGGGGCATTCTTGCTGGCGCGGATTTCTATCACGTAACCGCCCGGCACGCGAAAAGGCCAGCTACCGCAGTGCTATCCGATAGCTGCCGGTAAGCGATCTCCCCTGATCGGGTTACTCGCCGCGCTCGGCCCGGCGCTGCACGAAGTCCGCCCACCGTGGATCCTGCTCGCCCCGTCCCGGTCCACCGAAATCGAGCGGGTCCATCCGCGACACCAGGACGGCCGCGGTGAGCAGCACGCCCAGCGCCACGACGCCGAGCACCGCGTCGACCAGCGGGAACCAGCCGGCCAGCGGGAACGCGTCGAGACCGGCCTGCGCCTCGGCCACCCGGGTGAGGTCCGGCAGCAGCGCGTCGGTCTGATCGGAGACCTCGCCCGGGACGCTGCTGAGGCCGATCATCATGCCACTCCCGGCCAGCGCCCCGATCCGCCACCAGCAGGCGCACGCCAGGGCACCCATCAGCGCGGCCGTCGCCGCGTACACCCAGAGGAGCGCGGCGGACCGCCGGACCGCCGATGGCACTCGCCGTCTCATCGCTCTCCCGGCATCGATGTCGATCATGATCGCTGGGAGCATAGTGTCCGGACACGGCGAAGGGGCCCCGGAGGGCCCCTTCCGTTCGTTACCGGATCACTTGTTGAGCGAGCAGGTGGAGAGACCCTCGGCGTTCAGGTTCGGCTTCGCGGCGGTCCGCCCGATCGCGGTCTCCATCCGGTTGATCGTCGAGAACCGCTTGTCCTTCAGCGGGCCGAGGATCGCGTTCTGGATGAAGTTCGGACCACCCTGGCCGACGGAGCTGGCCAGCCGCTTGTTCGCCTCCTGGATCTGGGTGTCCAGCAGCGCCAGGTTCCGGTCGATCTCGGCCTGCGCGGACGCCGGGATCGCCACGTTGATCTTCACGGCCGGGCAGTTCACGGTCGGCGCGTTGGCGGCCACCTCGGCCGGGTCCTGGGTCCGCACCGTGGTCTGCTCCGGCGCCGCGTTGCCGCCGCCGTTCGCGTTCAGGGTGCACGGCGACAGGCCCTCGGCGTTCAGGTCCGGCTTGGCCGCGGCCCGGCCGATAGCCGTTTCCATCCGGTTGATGGCCGCGAACCGCTTACCCTGCAGCGGGCCGAGAATCGCATTCTGAATGAAGTTCTTGCCGCCCTGGCCGACCGTGTCGGCGATCCGCTTGTTCGCTTCCTGGATCTGGGTGTTCAGCAGCGCGAGATTCCGCTCGATCTCGGCCTTGGCCGATGCCGGAACGGCCGGAAGCTTGTCGCCGACCGTCGGGCAGTTCACCGTCGGCAGGCCCTGCGCCGCACCATTTCCGGTCGCCGCGCCATTCCCGTTCGCCGCCGCGGTCGCCGCGGCCACCGCCGTCGGTTCCGGCGCCGCATTGCCGCCGCCCTTCTGGTTCAGCGCACAGGTGGCGAGCGAGTCGACCGGCAGATTCGGCTTGGCCGCGGACCGCCCGATGGAAATGGCGATCCGGTCGATCGTCGAGGCCCGCTTGTCCTTCAGCGGCCCGAGGATCGCGTTCTGGATGAAGTTCGGACCGCCCTGCCCGACGGACGTGGCGAGCCGCTTGTTCGCCTCCTGGATCTGGGTGTTCAGCAGCGCCAGGTTCCGCTCGACCTCGGCCTTGGCCTTGGCCGGGATGGCCGGCAGCTGCGGCGCGACCTGCGGACAGTTGACCGTCGGCACGGCCTCCGAGGTCGCCGCGTTCGCCACACCGAGCCCCACACCGGCCAGGGCCACCGCCACGCCCGCGATGCCGGCCACCCGCCAGCGCCGGACCTGGGATCCTCCCGCGTTACTCCGGTAGCTCCGGTACCGCTTCATGTGTGTCGCCCTCCTGCTCGAACCGCGTTCTCATCCCGTCCTTACGGGAACGCTCCCACTCCGGATCGAACTAAAGGAAAACTTAAGGAACCGCCCGCTGCTTTATTAAGGTGCCACTTATCAAGATCATGACTGACCAGGGACATTTATCAGACTCACAGGAAGCTTTCCAAAAACCCTTTCCGGTACGCCGGCCCCCCATCACAACCGCAAGCGACCGTCCCGTGACCACACGCGATCACCGCTCCACCCAAGACCCGCTCGGCGACCGCCGGGCGGAATCCGTGGTGGCGGTTCACAGCCGGAATCCGCCGCATTTCTCGCGCCCCCCTTTCCCCGATGGTCGTGTGCCAGACTCGGCCACCATGAACCTGCCTCCGGAGGTACGCGCGCTCACCCGGACCCGTCTCGACGCGGAGTCCGCCGACTGGTACCTGGGCCAGGCCCGCCCCTCGATCGCCTACCAGGTGGCCGACGAGGGCTGGAGCGCGATCGGCGGCGATCCCGCGGTGGCCGCCTTCGACTGGCCGGAGTACCAGGGCGAGCCCATGCTGATGCTGGCGCAGATCGACTGCGCCGAGGCGGCCACCCTGCTCGGCGACGCCTGGCCGTTCCCGGAGCGGGGCCGCCTGCTGTTCTTCCACGACGACGACTTCCGCGCACCCTGGCCCGGCCCGGCCGGCGACGACGGCTGCCACGTCCGGCACGTCGCCACCACCCCGGTCGCCCCACTGCCGGACCGCCGCCGCACCATCCCGGTCCTCCCCCTGGACCCCACCCCGCAGGCCACCCTCCCCGGCTGGGAGGACGGCCTCGACCTCGCCGCCCACGTCACCGACCCGCGCGAGTTGAGCCACCTCCAGGAGGAACTCCGCCCGCTGCTACCCACGCCGAGCCACCGCCTCCTCGGCCACCACGACAAGCGCGCCACCCCGGTCCCCGGACACCGTCCCCTGCTCCAGGTCGCCGCCGAGGAGGGCACCGCCTGGGGCGAGGTGGTAGCCGTCACCTTCTGGATCCCGGAGGCCGACCTGTCCACCGCCACCCTCACCGACGTCCGCCGCACCTACGAGGTCGCCTGACCCGTGCACTCCCGCCAGGCGACCCGACCCGCGCGGCGGCGGCATGCGACCCGTGACCGCCGATGGCCGGAGCGTCGCACGGCTGGCTCGACCAGTGGCGCGGGACCGGGCACGCGGGACGACGGGAAAGCGGTCCAGTCAGGAGGAGCCATCGGGGTAGTAGAGGCCCAGGGCGAGGGCGACGGCGGCGAGCGGAAGCGGCAGGAGCCATTCCAGGGAGCCGGTGCCGTGGTCCGGGTCGAAGGCGGTGACGTGCTCGATCCAGGCGGGGAGCAGTGCTGCCACGAACATCAGCACAGCGCCGCTCACGGCCAGGATCAACCGGACGCGGGTCCGGCGGGCGGGACGGGGCGGGTGCACGCGGTCGCTCCTCATGCGGAAACGGTTCGCGCGATCGGGGGCCGTTGTCAATGCCGATGCCGCTGACGTGACAATCGCGTCCGCCGCCGGGGCACCGGATCGAGGGCCGGCCGCCGGGGCGGCGGGCACGGCACGGGTGAACCGGCGGCCGGGAAACGTGACGCCGGCCGCCCGCCCCGGAGAAGAGGCCGGGGCGGGCGGGTGCTCAGGGCGTACGCGAAAGGGTTATTTCAGACTGAGGCGGCCCGCCCCGGACTGGGCATCGACCACAGCGGGCACCTGGGCGGTCGGCGTGAGCGGGCCGGGCCGCAGCACCGGGGTCCACCCCGCGTCCGCGGCCAGGTCCGGGTCATGGGTGGCGTTGTACTCGGCCAGCAGGTTCACCTCGGTGATCTTGCCGGTGCCGACCCGGGTGAGGGTGCCCTTCTCGGTCATCCCGGCGCCGCCCCAGTCGTGGACGACGGCGTCGAGCGGGATGTCGGCGCTGCGCAGGAAGAAGTTGTTCTCCGCGTAGATCGCCGAGTGGACGCCGACACCCCAGGAGTACTGGTAGGTGTCCTCGTCGGTGGCGTAGTAGTAGTTGTCGTAGACGTCGACCTGTCCGAATCGGACACGCGGGACGCGCTGGCCGGTGTTGGCGAATTTGTTGTGGTGGATCGTGACGCGCAGCTTGCCGACGTCCGCGCCGACCGTGTTGGTGGAGCCGATCAGCATCGTCTTGTCGTGTTCCTGGAAGACGTTGTACGAGATCGTCACCAGGTCGGAGGCCCGGATCACGTCGAGCGCGCCGTCGTGCACCTGGTACGGACGCCCGTAGTACAGCGGCTGGTCCGCGTCCACGTTGTCGCCGTCGCTGAACGTGTTGTGGTCCGCCCAGACATGGGTGGACCCGGTCAGCGTGATCAGGTCGTAGGCGGAGTTCCAGTTGCCGGCCGCGCCGTCGGTCGGGTCCCAGAGCGGGAAGCAGTCGGCGGCGTCCTCCAGCCGCAGATTGCGGATGATCACGTTGTCGGCACCCGACACCAGCAGGTTCAGCCCGACCAGCCGGGCGTTTGCCAGGCCGAGGATGGTCGTGTTCGACGGCACCTTGAGCTGGACGTCGGCGGCCTGGTTCTTGGCGGACCGGACCCGGGCGTCCTCGAGGGGACCGGTCGGCTTGGTGGTCACCCCCTGGTAGGCGGCGAGGAAGGCGTCGAGCGAGTACGCCGGGTCGGCGTAGGAGGCGCAGTCGCCGTCGGGCCGGAGGGTGCCGGCGACCAGCACGATCCGCGGCGCGGTGTCGGCCGGGTCGAGGGCGGCGGCGAGTTCGTCACGGGTACGGACCAGGTGGACGTGAGCGGCGTCAGCGGCCGCGCCGCCGGTGGTGCCGGACGCCCAGCCGTCGTCGACCGGGAGGACGTCGCGGGCGGCGGCCGGGACGGGGCCGGGCGCGGCCGAGGCGGGGACGGTGGCGACGCCGGCGAGGAGGAGGCCGAACGTCGCCGCGAGAGCGGTTCTTCGGGGCATGGGTCACTCCAAAAGCGACACAAAATCGGATTTATAGGGCACCGGACGGCCGTGCGGGATCACGGAAACCGGACAGCGGGGGTCAGGCGGGGCTGGGCTCCAGGTGCATCCACACGAAGATCAGCGGCTCGGCGCCCCGGCTGATCAGGTGGTGGTCCTCACCCGGCTCGAAGAGCACCGCCTCGCCGGCCTGGAACTCGTCCACCTCGGCACCGTCCACCTCGATCGCCCCGCTACCCCGCACGATCACGAAGATCTCGGGCACCGGGTGCACGTGCCGCCCCGGTTCGTCGTGGGTCCGGAAGTTCGGCTCCGGATAGACCCGGAAACCGCCTTTCTGTACGACGTGGCCGGGCAGCACGCTGGTGAACGTGGGCCCCCGGTGGTGGGCCTGGAACTCAGCGATGCTCAGCTTGCGCATGGGTCACTCCTCTCTCGTCGAAGGTCACCCGGTGCGGCGGGACCGCCCAGGGCAGGTCCATGTCGGACGGCAGCAGTCCGGTGGCGGCGACCCGCCGGACGAGGTCGGCGGCGCCGGGCAGCACCATGCCGCCGCCGTCGGGGTGCGGTGTCGTCGTCGCGATCGGCGCCGGCGCCGGTGCCGCGACGATCGCCTCGGCGACGGCGGTGAAGGGCCGGGTCCGGTCGAGCGGGGCGATCAGCGGCTCGTCGCCCAGGAGGTTCGCCAGCAGCCCGGTCCGTCCGGAAATTTCGCGATACGTCGAGTCGCCGGGCAGCCGGACGCGATCGGTGGGGTATTCCAGCACGCTCTCCCCGACCCGGATCTCCCCCGGCACGAACACCGCCGACGCGAGCGTCACGCCGATCACCATCGTGCGCCCGTCAGCGCCGGTCAGCCGCAGAAAGGTGCAGTCGTCGGTCTGGATCTCCCGGGTCCGGTACCGCTCCACCTCCATGGTCATCGGCTGGAACCCGTCGGCCACCGCGAGTGCCTGCATCAGCGCGTGCGCGAACGGGTTGACCAGCGCCCCGTCGAAGGCCGACTGCCGCCCCGCCCACGGCGCCCGCCGGTAGTAGCTGTCCGGCCGCCACCACGCCCCCGCCGCCGACACGTGATCAGCACCGGACACCGCCGCCCGGAAGGTGGCCAGCGCCGCCGACCCGAGCGCCTGGAAACCCACCTGGCACCGCCGCCCGCCGTCCCGCACGGCCCGCGCCAGCACCTCGTGCTCGGCGAGCGAGACGACCGGCGGTTTCTCCAGGAGCAGGTCCGCCCCGGCGGCCAGGCAGTCCAGCGCGATCGGCAGGTGGGTGTGCGGTGGCGTACAGATGATGACCGCGTCCGGGCGGACGGCCGTGAGCATCGCGCGGTGATCGTCGAAGAACGGCACCCCGGGCTCGGGCTCGACAGCGTCGCGGTCGCAGAGCGCCGCGATCTCCAGCAGGCCGCGTCCGGCCAGGTCGTTCAGCGTACGGCGGTGCGAGTGCCCGTGCCCGCCGGCGCCGATCAGGGCGACCCGCCGGGTCATCGGCCGGCCGCCGCGATGGTCGCCGCCGCACCGTGCCGGTCCAGCTCGGCGACCCAGCGGATCAGTTCGGCCCGCAGCTCCGCGTCCCCGGCCAGCGCCGCCGGGAACACCTCGGTCAGGCCGAGCAGCGCGTCGACCAGCCCCTGCGCGGTGTCCGGCGCGGCGGCGACGACGGCCCCGATCCGGGCCGCCAGCGGATCGTCGAGCGGCAGCGCGGACCCGTCGTCGGCATACCCGCGCACGAACCGCATCCAGCCGGCCAGCACCAGCGCGGCCCACACCGGCACCGCCCCGGCCCGGCGCCGGTCGGCGATGGTGCCGAGCAGCCGGTGCGGCAACTTCTGCGTCCCGTCCATGGCCACCTGGTGCGTCCGGTGTCCCAGCTCCCGGTTCGCGAACCGCTCCAGCGCGGTCTCGCCGTACCCCCGCACCGTCACCCCGGCCGGCGGATCGATGGTCGGCGCGATGTCCTCGGCCAGGAAGCGCCGCAGGAACCCGCCCATCCCGGGCAGCTCCAGCGCCTCGGCGATCATCTCGCGACCGGCCAGCGCCCCGAGGTACGCGCAGGCCGAGTGCACCGAGTTCAGCGCCCGCAGTTTGAGCAGCTCCCACGACCCGACCTCGCCGGTCATGATCGCCCCGGCGGCCCCCCAGTCCGGCCGCCCACCGGGGAACCGGTCCTCGATCACCCACTGGTGGAACGGCTCCGCCACGACCGGAACGCTGTCCTGCGCCCCGAGCGCCGCGGCCGCCCGCCGGAGGTGGTCCGCGCTGGTCGCCGGCACGATCCGGTCCACCATGGTGGCCGGGAACTCCACCCCGGCGGGCAGCCGCGCCCCGGCCACCTCCAGCGCCTGCTCGACCATCCCGCGGATCCGCGGCCCGTTGCCCTGCAGGTTGTCGCAGCAGAGCACGGTCAGCGGCGCCTCGCGGACCAGCAGTGCCCGGGCCAGCAGCGCCGGCACGCTGACCGGCGGGCTCGCCCCGGTCAGTTCGGCCCGCAACGCGTCGTCGAGCAGCAGTTTCCCGTCCGGCCCGAGCCGGTACGCCTTCTCCGTCACGGTCAGCGACACGATCCGGATCGCCGGGTCGGTGATCGCCGCCAGGATGCCGTACGGGTCGCCGGCGACGTGCCCGAGTCCCGCCATGATCCCGACCGCCCGGGCGTGGTCCGGCCCGCCGCCGACGGTCAGCACGCTGTACAGCCGGTCCTGGGCCCGCAGCTTGTCGACGATCTCCCGGGAGCGCGGCGCGACCCCGACGATCCCCCAGTCACCGCCGCTGGCCGCGACCGCCGCCTCGGTGTAGACGGCCTGGTGGGCCCGGTGGAACGCGCCGAGCCCGAGGTGCAGGATGCCGGGCCGGACGTCGCCGGGCCGGACCGCGGGACGGCACTCCGGGGCGAGCCCGGGCAGCGCGGCGGCGCCGAGTGTGGTGGTCACCGTCATGCCGCCGGCCCGTCCAGCCGGAAGACCTTCTTCGGCAGGTGATAGGCCAGGTCGGCGATGGTCTCGGCGGCCTCGTCGAGCGGCAGCCGGTCCTCGGCCACCAGCCGGGCGAGGAACCCGGCGTCGATCCGGCGGGCCACGTCGTGCCGGGCCGGGATGGAGCAGAAGGCCCGGGTGTCGTCGACGAAGCCGGCGGTGTTGTAGAAGCCGGCCGTCTCGGTGACCGTCTCGCGGAACCGGCGCAGTCCCTCCGGGCTGTCCAGGAACCACCACGGGGCGCCCAGGTAGAGCGCCGCGTACCCGCCGGCGAGCGGGGCGAGTTCCCTGGTGAACGCAGTCTCGTCGAGGGTGTAGAGGACGATCCGCAGCCGCGGGTCGTCGCCGTACCGGTCCAGCAGCGGCCGCAGCGCCTGGACGTACTCGGTCGCCGACGGGATGTCGCCACCGACGTCGCGGCCGTGCCGGGCGTACAGGGCGGTGTTGTGGTTGCGCACCGAGCCCGGGTGCAGCTGCATGACCAGGCCGTCCTCCAGGGACATCCTGGCGAACTCGACGAGCATGTGCGCCCGGAACACCTCGGCGTCCGCGGCGTCGGCGGCACCGCCCAGGCCCTTGCGGTAGAGCAGGGCCGCCTCGCCCTCGGCGAGGTCGGCGGTGGCGGCGGTCGGATGCCCGTGGTCCGAGCTGGTCGCGCCGGCCGCGATGAACAGCTCGCGGCGGGCCCGCAACGCGGCCAGGAAGCCGGGGTAGGTCCCGACGTCCTGCCCGGTCAGCTCGCCGAGCGCGGCGACCCGCTGGGCCCAGCCGGCCCACTCCATGTCGACCAGGTTGTCCGGCCGGAACGTGGTGATCACCCGGCCGCCCGGTCCGCCCCAGCCGTCGGCGGCCAGCTTGGCGTGCGCGGAGAGGTCGTCAATCGGGCTCTCGGTGGTGGCCAGCACCTCGATGTTGAACCTGGTGAACAGCGCCCGCGGCCGGAACTCCGGCTCGGCGAGACGGGCCGACAACTCGTCGTAGATCTCGTCGGCGGTGGCCGTACCGAAAGGCTTGTCGATCGAGAAGACCTCGGCGAACACCTTCTCGGTCCAGAGCCGGGACGGGGTGCCGCGGAACAGGTGCCAGTTCGCGGCGAGCAGGCGCCAGATGGCCCGGCCGTCGGTCTCCACCTCGCTCCCGTCGACGCTCGGCACGCCCAGCCGGGCGGGTGGGATGCCCTGGCTGGCCAGCATCCGGGTGACGTAGTGATCGGGCACCACGAACAGCCGGGCCGGGTCGGGGAACGGCTCGTCGTCGGCCAGCAGCGCCGGGTCGACGTGGCCGTGTGGGCTGATCAGCGGCAGGTCGCGGGCGTGCGCGTAGAGCTCACGGGCGATCTCACGCTGGGTTGCCTCGGCGGGGAACAGAGTCACCTGATCTCCTCAAGATCTAGGAGGTCGTGCACGTTGACGGCCTGTCCGGTCGCCAGGCTTTCGTTGGCGGCCAGGCCGGTGAGCAGGGCTCGGGCGCCGTCCACGGCGTTCGCGGACCGGCCGAGCGGGTCGGCGGGGGCGTCCGGCCGGATGAGGTCGGCGAGCATGCGCACATCGGCTCCACCGTGCCCCTGCCGGGAGTACCCGTCCACAGTGATCTCACGCGGCGGCGCCCAGAACGGTCGGATCAGCAGGCGGCGGGAGCCTCGCTCGGCGTCGGACAGCGCGCCGGGCTCGCCCTTGACCCCGGCGGCCGCGGCCGGGGCGACGTGGTCGGTCTCGACCACCTCCAGCTCCAGGCGGCCCCGGCTCCCGTTGACCATCACCCGGTAGCCCTCCCACGGGGAGTACGCGGTGAGGTGGTAGCTCATCGAGGCGCCGCCGGCGTAGCGGACCAGCACCGCCATGTCGTCCTCGATGGACACGCCGGGCGCGAAGACGTTGCGGTCGCGCAGGTAGCCGTCGTACCGCTCGGCCTCCAGGTACAGCTCGCGCATCGCCGGCTCGTCGGTCATCCGCAGGGCGAACGGATCATCCTCGGCGGCGGCCGCGCCGTGCGCCCGGTCGTAGTCGCGGGCGTACCCGTGCCGTTTGCCCTGCTCGCCGTAGAAGAACAGGCGGCCCGCCGCGAAGACCTGCGCCGGCGCGTCGTCGAGCCACCAGTTGACCAGGTCGAAGTGGTGGCCCGCCTTGTGCACCAGCAGGCCGCCGGAGTTCGCCTTGTCCCGGTGCCAGCGGCGGAAGTAGTCGGCGCCGTGCCGCACGTCGAGCAGCCACTCGAAGTGCACCGAGCCGATCTCGCCGATCTGCCGCAGCTCCCGCTTCACCGCCTCGTGCAACGGGTTGTAGCGGTAGTTGAAGGTGACCCGGACGCGGCGGCCGGTCCGGCGCTGCGTCTCCAGGATCCGCCGGCAGCTCGGGGCGTCGACTGTCATCGGCTTCTCGGTGATCGCGTCACAGCCGGCCTCCATGGCCGCGACCAGGTACTGCTCGTGGTAGCGGTCGACGGTGGTGATCACCACGACGTCGACGCGTTCCCGCTTGAGCATCTCGGTGAAGTCCTCGGCACGATAGACCGGGATGTCGAGGTCATGCCGCCTCTTGTGGACCTCGGGCCGCGCCGGGTTGGTGTCGGCCAGGGCCACCAGCCGCGCGACGTCGGCGTGGTCCCCGGTGAGCGCCCGGATGAACATCCCGGCTCGGGCGCCGGCTCCCACGAGGGCGTAGCGAATCACGACGGCTCCCTTCGGCAAACGTTTGCAACAGATTAGGGATCAGATGACGATGCAAGTCAATGCACCGTGTATATATGTCCACTTTTGGTCCACTTAGGTGAAGCGTACGCAACAGAATCGACATCGAAGGGCGTTGACACTTCAGCAACCGTTTGCATTAATGGCTCCACCAGAGAGAGCCGGATCACATTCTGCCGAGGAGGACATCGTGGCCGTGACCATCCGGGACGTCGCCAAGGCGTCCGGAGTGCACATCTCCACGGTGTCGCGCACCTTCTCGGCGCCGCACCTGGTCAACCCCGAGACGCGCACGAGGGTGCTGGCCACCGCGGAGGAACTGGGCTACCGCCCGAACCGGGCCGCACGGGCACTCATCACCGGACGGACCCACAACATCGGCCTGATCGTGGCCGACATCGCCAACCCGTTCTTCCCGCCCATGATCAAGGCGGCCGAGACCCACGCGCGGCGGCGCGACTACCACGTCTTCGTCGCCGACACCGACGAGGACCCGGTCGTCGAGACCGACCTCGTCCGGGCCTTGGCCAAGCAGGTCGACGGGATCCTGCTCTGCAGTCCCCGGATGAGCGACGACCAGATAGAGCTGATGCGCCGCGAGGTGCCGCTGGTCGTCGTGAACCGCCTGATCGACGGGCTTCCGGCGGTGGTGATGGACGTCGGCGCGGGCGCTCGCTCGGCCGTACGCCATCTCGTCGGCCTGGGCCACCGCCACCTCGTCTACCTGTCCGGTCCGCGCGGGTCGTGGACCAACCGGGAGATCCGCCGAGCCGCCGGGGTCGCCGCCCGGGCCGGTGGAGCGGACCTCACCGTCCTCGGCCCGCACCAGCCGGTCTCGTCGGCCGGCGCGGACGCCACCGAGGCCGTGCTCGCCACCGGCGCCACCGCGGTGCTCGCCTACAACGACCTGATGGCCATCGGCCTGCTGCAGTCGTTGCAGGACCGCGGCGTCGCCGTCCCGGAGCAGATCAGCGTCGTCGGTTTCGACGACATCGCGACCAGCGCGCTGGTCCGGCCCACGCTCACCACGGTGGCGAACCCGACCGCGGCCGCCGGGCGCGCCGCCGTCGACATGCTGCTTCAACAGGGCGACGACGGCGCCACCGGACAGGTCACCCTCCGGACCGATCTGGTCATCCGCAACTCCACCGGGCCCGGGCCGTACGCCCCGGCCGGCGCGACCGCCGCTCAGGTCGCCGCATACGCCAAGGAGTGACCCACCCCATGACGACCGCACACCGTTTGACGCGCGGCCTGGTGGCCGCCGCCCTTCTGCTGCCGCTCGCCCTCGCCGGCTGCGGCGGTGACGACTCCGGCAGCTCCGGGAAGACCGAACTCACCTTCTTCTGGTGGGGCGGCGAGGCCCGGGCCAAGCTCACCGAGCAGGCGCTCGAGCTCTACAAGTCCAAGCACCCGGACGTCTCGTTCAAGACGACCTGGCAGGCGAACCAGGGCTACTTCGACAAGCTGGCCACGCTCACCGCCGGCTCCGACGCACCGGACATCTTCCAGATCGACGACAACTACCTGGCCGAGTACGCGACCCGGAACGTGACGCTGGACCTCACCTCGTACAAGGACTCCAGCAAGATCGACGTGTCGAAGTTCCCCGAGGGCCTGTGGAAGTACGGTGTCGTCGACAACAAGCTGGCCGGCGTGGCGATGGGCGAGAACACCCAGGGCCTGGTCTTCAACAAGACCAAGCTGGAGGCCGCCAAGCAGGAGCTGCCCAAGACCGGGATGACCTGGGACCAGCTGATCGCCTGGGCGCAGAAGGCCGGCACCGCCACCAAGGTCCCCGGCACCATGGACCCGAGCGCCGACTACAAGGCGATGTGGGTGTGGCTGCGGCAGAACGGCAAGGATCTCTACCACGGCAACCAGCTCGCCTTCACCAAGGACGACGTGCAGAAGTGGTTCGAGCTGTGGAAGGGCGCCCGGGACGCGAAGGCGACCCCCACCGCCGACGTGATCCACGAGGGCAACGAAACCGACATCACCAAGCAGACGGTGGTCACCGGCAAGGCGCTCACCTCGTGGGTGTGGGCCAACCAGATGCCGGACATCCAGAAGAACACCAAGGACGTGCTGGGCGTGGTGGCGTACCCGGGTGACCCGTCCGCGCAGTGGGCGCGCGCCTCGATGTACCTCTCGGTCTACCGGGGCAGCAAGCACAAGGACGCCGCGGTCGACGTGATCAACTTCCTGGCCAACGACCCGGAAGCCGCCAAGATCCTCGGCACCGACCGTGGCCTGCCGTCCAACCTGGACAACCGCACCGCGGTCTCGGCGACCGTCACCGACCCGGCGATGAAGGCCTCGATCGCCCTCGAGGACGAGCTGGTCAAGAAGTTCGGACCGGCGCCGAGCGTGCCGCCGAAGGGCCACAGCACCGTCAAGACCGAGCTGCGCAAGGCCGCCGAGGCCGCCCAGTTCGGTACCGCCACCCCGGCCCAGGCCGCCGAGCAGTTCTTCAACGCCGCCCAGGCCGCGGTGGCCGGGTGAGCGACGTGGCAGTCAGCACCCGGCCGCCCGCCCACCGGCCGCAGTCCGGTCGCGCCGCTTCCCAGCGGCGGGGCCGGCCCGCCCGGCACCGGGACGACGGGCGGGCCGGATACGTCTTCCTCTCCCCCTGGCTGCTCGGGCTCGCCGCGATCACCGCGATCCCGATGCTGATGTCGCTGTACCTCAGCTTCACCAACTACGACATCCTCAGCCCCTTCTCCGACGTCGAGTGGATCGGCCTCGACAACTACCGCAAGATGTTCACCGACGACCCGGCGTTCTGGCACGCGGTCCGGGTGACGCTGGTCTTCGCGCTGATCGGCACCCCGCTCAAGCTGGGCGCCGCCCTCGGCGTGGCCCTGCTGCTGAACCGGCCGTTCCGCGGCGCGGGGCTGTTCCGCGGCCTGTTCTACCTGCCGTCGCTGCTCGGCGGCAGCGTCGCGGTGGCGATGATCTGGCGCAGCATCTTCGACCGGTCCGGCGCGTTCAACGCGTTCCTGAGCTGGTTCGGCATCGAGGGCAAGGCCTGGGTGAACGACCCGTCCACCGCCCTCGGCACGCTGATCCTGCTGGCCGTCTGGCAGTTCGGCGCCCCGATGGTGATCTTCCTGGCCGGGCTGAAGCAGGTGCCGAACGAGCTGTACGAGGCCGCCGAGGTGGACGGCGCGACCGCGTTCCGCAAGTTCCTCAGCGTCACCCTGCCGATGCTCTCCCCGGTCATCTTCTTCAACCTGGTGCTCGAGACGATCCACGGCTTCCAGGGCTTCACGTCGGCGTTCGTGCTCTCCGGCGGCACCGGCGGCCCGGTCGACTCGACGCTGATGTACACCCTGCAGCTGTACATCAAGGGCTTCGCGAACTTCGAGATGGGCTACGCCTCGGCGATGGCCTGGGTCTTCCTGCTCACGATCGGCCTGGTCACCGTAGTGCTGTTCCGCACCGGCCGGTTCTGGGTCCACTACTCGGACGGAGACGACTGATGGTCGCCGTTACCGCCGCCCGCCGGCCGTTCCACCCGCGCTCGCTGATCCGCCCGGCGATCCTGCTGATCCTCACCGGGATCATGCTGTACCCGCTGGCCTGGATGCTGGGCAGCTCGTTCAAGGCACCCGAGGAGGTGCTGAACAACGTGTCGGTGTGGCCCGACGCGTTCACGCCGAGCAACTATCCGGACGGCTGGACCCACTTCGACGTGGCGTTCGGGCGGTTCTTCCTGAACAGCTTCATGGTCGCCTCGCTCACCGTGGTGGCGAACTGCGTGTCCTGCCTACTCGCCGCGTACGCCTTCGCCCGGCTGCGGTTCCGGCTGCGCGGCTTCTGGTTCACCCTCATGATCGGTACGCTGCTGCTGCCCAGCCACGTGCTGATCGTGCCGCAGTTCGTGATGTTCAAGTCGTTCGGCTGGGTGGGCGGGCCGTGGCCGTACCTCCCGCTGATCGTGCCGCACCTGCTGGCCACCGACGCGTTCTTCGTCTTCCTGATGGTGCAGTTCATGCGCGGCATTCCCCGCGAACTCGACGACGCCGCGAAAATCGACGGCTGCAGCGCCTACTCGGTGTTCCGCCACGTCATCCTGCCGCTGTCCCGGCCCGCTCTGGTATCGACTGCCATCTTCTCCTTCATCTGGACCTGGAACGACTTCTTCCGCCAGCTGGTCTACCTGTCCGACCTGGAGAAATACACCGCTCCGGTGGCGTTGACCCTGTTCATCGACTCCACCGGCCAGTCGGCGGTGGGCCCGATGTTCGCGATGTCGGTGCTGTCGCTGGCACCGGTGTTCCTGTTCTTCGTCGCTTTCCAGCGGCTGCTCGTGGAAGGCATCAACACGACGGGCCTGAAGGGATGACCATCCCGCATCGGGAGCTTCCGCTCCCCCACATCCGCACCACCGGCGGGCGGCCCACTTCCGGTCCGCCCGCCCCCGGCCCGCCCCTTTCCGGTACGCCCATCCCCCACCCATCCCTTTCCGATACGCCCATCCCCCGCTCGTCCCTTTCCGGTACGCCCGCCCCCCGCCCGTCCCTTTCCGATACGCCCGCCCTCGCCGCTACGCCGGACGCCCGGCCGGCCTGGCCCACGGAGGAGGCGCCGCCCGCTCGGGTGGACTGGCGCGACAAGTTCGCCCTGGCCACCGACCTGGCATTGATCGGCGTCGCGGTCACCGCCCTGTCCCTGCCGCTGGTCACCGCGCCGGCTGCCCTGGCCGCCGGCTCCGCAGCGGTACGCGGCCGCTACCACGACGGCCGCCTGCCCGGCTGGCACCCCTTGCTCCACCAGTACCGGCGCGGCATCCTGCCCGGCCTCCCGGTCCTGCTCGCCATCGTCGTCCTGCTGATCGACCTGGCCGCCGTCCGCGGCGGCCGGGTCCCCGGCGGCCCGGTCCTGCTGGCAGTCACCCTGGTCGCCGTGCTCGGCCTCGCCGGGGTGGCCGCCCTGACCCTGGTCGCCGTCGGCCGTGACCCCGAACTACCCTGGCGCGCCGCCGCCCGTTGGTCCTGGGAACACCCGGCATGCGTCCTCGCCCTGGCCTTGACCAGCGTCGTCGCCTTCGTGCTGACCCTCGCGGTTCCGATCACCCTGCCCTTGATGATCGGCTTCCACCTGTTCGCCCTCCACATGATCAGCGACCGCCTGGCCCCCTGACCCGTCAGCCGGCCCTCACGGTCCCCCCACCCCGGCCACCACCACCAGCGCCAGCCGCCGAACACCCGGCTGGCGCTCACGGCCCTATCCCGAGCCCGAACACCACCACCACCACGACCAGCCGCCCACCACCCGGCTGGTCCTCACGGTCCTATCCCGAGCCCGGACACCACCACCACCACGACCAGCCGCCCACCACCCGGCTGGTCCTCACGGCCCTATCCCGAGCCCGAACACCACCACCACGACCAGCCACCCACCACCCGGCTGGTCCTCACGGCCCTATCCCGAGCCCGAACACCACCACCACGACCAGCCACCCACCACCCGGCTGGTCCTCACGGCCCTATCCCGAGCCCGAACACCACCACCACGACCAGCCGCCCACCACCCGGCTGGTCCTCACGGCCCTATCCCGAGCCCGAACACCACCACCACGACCAGCCGCCCACCACCCGGCTGGTCCTCACGGCCCTATCCCGAGCCCGGACACCACCACCACGACCAGCCGCCCACCACCCGGCTGGTCCTCACGGTCCTATCCCGAGCCCGGACACCACCACCACGACCAGCCGCCCACCACCCGGCTGGCGCTCACGGCCCTATCCCGAGCCCGAACACCACCACCACGACCAGCCGCCCACCACCCGGCTGGTCCTCACGGCCCTATCCCGAGCCCGAACACCACCACCACGACCAGCCGCCCACCACCCGGCTGGCCCTCACGGCCCTATCCCGAGCCCGAACACCACCACCACCACGAGCCGCCGAACACCCGGCTGGTCCTCACGGCCCTATCGCGGGGTGGGACACCACCAGCAGGACCAGTCGCGCGGGTGGGTGACGGCGGTCACGGTGGGCAACGTTGGGGAGGGGTGTGGCCACTTATCGGGTGACCAGACCATCACCGAGCAGCGATGAAGACCGGTGCGTATACCTTCAGCTCCCCGCCCGCAGCGCCCGTATCCACCCCGTCCGCCACGCCGGCCGCCACCGCCGCCACGCCGGCCCGCCCGCCATCGCGCGTGAGGTCGGGACGCGCCTCCGACGGGCCGACATGGGGCGTGAAGTGACGGCACGCTCCCAGCGGGGGCTCGGCGCGTCCCCGCGTGCGTCACGAAGGCGGTCGCGGCGAGCGGATTTGGCACGCCTGGGAGTGGGGCGGTCGGTGCCCGGGGGCACCTGGTGGGGTGGGGTTTGGCGATCGTGGCCACCCTCGGGCGTCGCCCTGGAGGGGTTCGCGTTCTGGGCGCGCCAGCGCCCTGCGAAGCCCGGAAGGGTCCCTGGCGGGAGCGACGATCAGTGATCAGCGCGGATCCGAGTCAGCGAATTTCGTCAATATCACTGCCGTGAGCCGGGCATCCAATGTCGCTGCCGTGAGCTGGGAATCGAATGCCCCTTGCCGTGAGCGGGAACCGAACATCCCGGCCGTGAGCAGGAACCGAACATCCCTGCCCTGAGCGGGAACCGAACATCCCGGCCGTGAGCTGGGAAGCGGTCAGGCGCCGCGGCGGTGCTCGAAGATGAGGTACGTCTCGGTGCCGGCGATCAGGCGGGTGCCGCTCAATCGCTCGGTGATCACCGAGCGGAGGTCGTCGACGTCGGCGGCGGCGACGTGCAGGAGGAAGTCGTAGTTGCCGGAGATGAAATAGACGTCCTGGACGGCGGGGATGCCGGCCAGGGACTCGGCGAACTTGCCGATGGCGTCGCGGGCGTCGGAGCGGATCTGGACCGCGATCATGGCCTGGATGGGGCGGCCGATCCAGGCGGGGTCGACGTCGGCATGGAAACCTCGGATGGCGCCGATCTCGCGGAGGCGGCGGATCCGGGTGAGGCAGGTCGACGGCGCGATGCCGACGCGGTCGGCCAGGGCATTGTTCGGCATCCGGCCGTCGGCGCGCAGCAGGCTCAGCAGCTCCAGATCGATGTGATCCAGGCCTCGAACATCCTTCGGCAGGTCGGTCATCGCGCGGCGCCGAATCGAAGGAAATGCCTTGCTGAGGTCCCCAGCAGAATCTTGTTCGCCGCACTTGCCGTCTCACTGCACATCGTTTCACTCTAGCGGCATAAGGCGTCAGCCCCGACGCCGAGCGAGAGGAAAATCCCCATGCACATCGGTGTGCCGACTGAGGTCAAGAACCACGAGTACCGGGTGGCCATCACGCCCGCGGGTGTGGTGGAGGCCGTGCGTCACGGGCACGAGGTCGTCGTGCAGGCCGGCGCCGGGGTGGGCTCGGCGATCACCGACGAGGACTACGTGGCCGCCGGCGCCCGGATCCTGCCGGACGCGGACGCCGTCTGGGACGCCGCGGACATGATCCTCAAGGTCAAGGAGCCCATCGCCGAGGAGTACCACCGGCTGCGGGCCGGCCAGGTGCTCTTCACCTACCTGCACCTCGCCGCCGACGCCGAGGGCACCAAGGCGCTGCTGAACAGCGGCACCACCGCGATCGCCTACGAGACGGTGCAGCTGGCGGACGGCTCACTGCCGCTGCTGGCCCCGATGTCCGAGGTGGCCGGGCGACTGGCTCCGCAGGTCGGCGCGTACAGCCTGATGCGCAACAGCGGCGGCCGGGGTGTGCTCCCCGGTGGTGTGCCGGGTGTCGCCCCGGCGAAGGTGACGGTGATCGGTGGCGGTGTCTCCGGCGCGAACGCGGCGACCATCGCGCTCGGGCTGGGCGCCGAGGTGACCGTGCTGGACCTGAGCATCCCGCGGCTGCGGCAGCTGGACGCGCAGTTCGGCGGGCGGGTCCGGACGCTGGTCTCCAGCACGTACGCGATCGAGCAGTCGGTGATCGAGGCGGACATGGTGATCGGCGCGGTGCTGGTCCCCGGCGCGAAGGCGCCGACGCTGGTGAGCAACGATCTGGTGAAGCGGATGAAGCCGGGCTCGGTGCTCGTCGACATCGCCATCGACCAGGGCGGCTGCTTCGAGGACTCGCACCCGACCACCCACCAGGACCCGGTCTACCAGGTGCACGGCTCGGTCTTCTACTGCGTGGCCAACATGCCCGGCGCGGTCCCGAACACCTCGACCTACGCGCTGACCAACGCGACCCTTCCGTACGTGCTGCGCCTCGCCGACCTCGGCTGGCAGGAGGCGCTGCGCACCGACCCGGCGCTCGCCCAGGGCCTGAACACGCACGCCGGCATCCTCACCAACGACTCCGTCGGTTCAGCGCTGGGCCTCCCCACCGAGTCCGTCAGCTCGGTGCTTTCCGCCTGACCCGACGTACCAGCGCGCCCTCCGTCATCGCCTCTGCGACGGAGGGCGCGCCTCGTTGTCACCGGAATCAGAACGCGGCCAGCACGCTGCCCTGGTACTTGTCGTTGATGAACTTCTTGACCTCGGGCGAATGGAGCAGCTTCTCCAGCTTCACGATGCGCGGGTCGTTCTCGTCGCCGGTGCGGACCACCACCAGGTTCGCGTACGGGTTGTCGTCGCCGCTCTCCAGGGCCAGCGCGTCAGTCGACGGCTTGAGACCGGTCTCGATCGCGTAGTTGCCGTTGATCACGGAGAGCGCGGTGTCGTCCAGGCTGCGCGGCAGCTGAGCCGCCTCCAGGGTCTTGAACTGGAGGTTCTTGGGGTTGGTGGCGATGTCCTTCTGGGTCGCCTTGACGCCGGCGCCGTCCTTGAGGGTGATCAGGCCGTTCTTGGCGAGCAGGTTCAGCGCGCGGCCCGAGTTCGACGGGTCGTTCGGGATCGCGACCAGGCCGCCGCTGGGCACGTCGGCCAGCGACTTCACCTTCTTGGAGTAGACGCCGAGCGGCTCGATGTGCACCGGCTTGAGCGCGGTGAACTGGTAGCCCTTCGACGCCTTCTCCTCGTCCAGGTACGGGGTGTGCTGGAAGTAGTTGGCGTCGAGCTGCTTCTCCCGCAGGGCGACGTTCGGCTGGACGTAGTCGTTGAAGGTGACGATGTCCAGCTTCAGCCCCTCCTTGGCGGCGAGGTTGTCCTTGACGTACTGCAGGATCTCGGCGTGCGGGACCGGGCTGACGCCGACCTTGAGGGTGTCCGACTTGGTATCGCCCGAGTCGTCGGAGCCGCACGCGGCCAGCCCGAGAACGAGTGAGGTGGCGGCCAGGACGGCGGCGAGGGAACGGCGGCGCATCGGGAGGGTGCCTTTCTATCGGTGTGACAGCCGGCGGGCGAGCAGGTCGCCCACCATCTGGATGAGCTGGACGAAGATCAGGAGCACCACCACGGCGGCCAGCATGGCCTTGCCCTCGAAGCGGTTGTAGCCGTAGTCGATGGCGAACGCGCCGATGCCGCCGCCACCGACGGTGCCGGCCATCGCGGTGTAGCCGGTCAGCGCGATGACGGTGATGGTGAAGCCGGAGACCAGCGCCGGTAGCGCCTCGCGGAGCAGCACCTTGCCGACGATGGTGCCGCGGCCGGCGCCCATCGCGGTGGCGGCGGCGACCACGTCGGCCGGCACCTCGTGCAGCGCCGTCTCGACGATCCGGGCGAAGAACGGGATGGCGCCGACGACCAGCGGGACGATCGCCGCGTCGGTGCCGATGCTGACACCCGCGACCAGCCTGGTGAACGGGGTGATCGAGACCATCAGGATCAGGAACGGGATCGAGCGGCCCAGGTTGACGATCAGGCCGAGCACCGCGTTCACCGCGCGGGACGGCAGCAGGCCGCCCGGCTCGGTGAGCACGAACACCACCCCGAGCAGCAGGCCGCCGAGCGCGGTGAACAGGGCGGCGACGCCGACCATGTAGAGGGTGTCGGTGGTCGCCGGGCCGAGCAGCTCGAAGACTTCGGACCAGGTCACGACGCCACCCCCACTTCGGCGCCGCGGCGGCGCAGGAACGCCAGCGCCTCGGCGTTCGCCTCGGCATCGCCGGGGAGGGCGAGCCGCCAGCGTCCGGCGCGAGTCGCGGCGAGCGTTTCCACCGAGCCACCCAGGATGCGTACGTCGGTGTCGAACCGCCGCGCGAGTTCCGCGATAATCGGCGCGTCGGCGTCGGCGCCGCTGACCGTGACGTCGACGACTGTCGCGCCGGGCAGCTCGGCCGGCGCGTCCAGCGGGAACAGGTCCCGGGCCAGCTCGGAGCCGGGGCGCTGGAGCAGCTCGGCGACGGTCCCGGACTCGACGAACCGGCCGTCCCGCATGATCGCGGCGGACGTGCAGATCCGTTTCACCACCGTCATCTCGTGAGTGATCAGCAGGATGGTGAGCCCGAGCCGGCGGTTGAGGTCGAGCAGCAGGCGCAGGATCGAGTCGGTGGTCTCCGGGTCGAGTGCCGAGGTGGCCTCGTCGGAGAGCAGCACCTCGGGCCGGGCGGCCAGCGCCCGGGCGATGCCGACGCGCTGTTTCTGCCCGCCGGAGAGCTGGGCCGGGTACGCGCCGGCCCGTTCGGTGAGCCCGACCAGGTCGAGCAGCTCGGCGACCCGGGCGCGGCGCTCGGCGCGCGGGGTCCCGGTCACCTCCAGGGCGAACGCCACGTTGCCGGCGACCGTACGCGCGGAGAGCAGCGCGAAGTGTTGGTGGATCATCCCGATGCCGTGCCGGGCCAGCCGCAGCCGCTTGCCGCGCAGCGTGGTCAGCTCGGTCCCACTCACCCGGACCGTGCCGGCGTCCGGCCGCTCCAGCATGTTGACGCAGCGCAGCAGCGTGCTCTTGCCGGCTCCACTGCGACCCAGCACGCCGTAGACCTCGCCGGCGCCGACGGTCAGGTCGACCCCGTCGACGGCCGTCACAGATCCCGATCGGGAGCGGTACGTCTTACGAAGTCCGCTGATTTCAATCACGTAAACACCCTGGTGAAGCATTGTGATCCGGATCGCAAAACCTATCGGATCGATCGGCTTTGCCGTGTGGCCCAGGCTAGTGCCCATGATCGGCTGCGGCTACCGGATGTAACGACCCTCACGAGTTTCGTCACTTTCCCGCATCAGTCACCGGGCATGCCGGAGAACCGGCCCGCGGCGGGCCGGGTGGGTGGCTGCCGGGATCAGCCGGCGGCGTAGCGGATGGCCTGCTCGTCCTCGTTGAGGGCGGGGACCGGGCGACCCCGGGCGACACGGGTCTCGGCGAGCTCGACCATCTCGTCGGGCCGGACCCGCGGCGGCAGCGTGCCGAACCGCGCGATCCGGTCCTGCTCGGCGTCGCTGTCGGTCATCAGCTCGTCCTGCTCCATCCGCCGATGCTCTCACTGGCGGGACTCGTGCACCAGGATGGCGACCTGCACCCGGTTGGTGCAGCCCAGTTTCTCCAGCAGGCGGGAGACGTAGGCCTTCACCGTCGGCACGCTCATGTGCACCTCGGTGCTGATCTCCGCGTTCGACATGCCGGTCGCGACCGCCTCGGCGACCTCCCGCTCGCGCTCGCTGAGCCGGTCGAGCGCGGCGCGGGCCCGCGCCTGCGCCTGCGCGGAGTCGACCCGAGCGGCCCGCCGCAGGCCGGCGTCGCCCGCCCGGCCGGCCGGGTGGCGGAGGTCGTCCGACTCGCCGGCCGGGAGGCGGTCGCCTGCCCGGCCGCCCGGCTGGCGGGGGTTGTCCGGCTCCGACTGGCCGGCCGGGTGGCGGTCGTCCGCCCGGCCGAGCGCGTGGCGGATCAGGCGGGGCAGCACCGACGGCGCGAGGATCGGCTCACCCGCCGCCGCCCGCCGGACCGCGTCCAGGATCGACTCCGGTGCGATGTCCTTGAGCAGGAACCCGTTGGCCCCGAGGCGCAGCGCCCCGAGCAGATGCTCGTCGGTGTCGAAGGTGGTCAGCACGATCACCGCGGGCTCCGCACCGGCCCGCCGGATCTCGCGGGTCGCGGTCAGCCCGTCCATCCGCGGCATCCGGATGTCCATCAGCACGACGTCGGGCCGCAGCCGCCGGACCAGCTCGACCGCTTCCGCGCCGTCCGCGGCCTCGCCGACGATCTGCAGGTCGGGCCCGGCCCCGAGCACCATCGACAGCCCCACCCGGACCAGCGGGTCGTCGTCCACGATCAACACCCGGATCACACCGGCCACGGTAACCGCCTCCACGGCCGGCGACCCGAGCCGCCGCTCACGCGGCCCGCCAGGGCAGCCACGCTTCCAGGCGGAAGGACAGGACACCAGCGGCGTCCCGGTGAACGCCGTGCTGAAAGCGGCCGCCGAGCAGCGCGACCCGCTCGGCAAGCCCGAGCAGCCCGGTGCCCGCCCCGGGAAGCGCGGGGCTGAGACCGGAAAGGGCGGGGTTGAGGCCGGGAAAGGCAGGGCTGAGGCCAGGAGAGTCAGGGCTGAGGCCGGGAAAGGCGGCGCTGGGACCGGGGAGCCGGGAGCCGGTGCCGGCGGTGACGGGGGCGGCCCGCACTGGCAACGGATTGGCGATCACGACGTGCAGCTCGCCGCCGGGAGCGCCGCTCAGGCCGACCCGGACGAGCGTGCCCGGCGCGTGCTTCCCGGCGTTGGTCAAGCCCTCCTGGACCAGACGGTAGACCGTCCGCCCGAGCGCCGCGCCGGCCGGTGCGTCATCCAGGGAGTCGCCGAACTCGATCCGCATCCCGGCCGCCCGAGCCTCGGCGACCAGCTCGTCCAGATGCTTCAGGCCGGGCTGTGGGCGCAGGTCGTCGCCCGGCCCGGCGCGCAACACCCCGAGGATCTCCCGCAGGTCCTCAAGCGCCTGGTGGGCGCTGTCCCGGATGGTCGTCGCCGCTTTCGCCACCTCGTCCGGGGTCAGGTCGGGCCGGATCTGCAACGCCCCGGCGTGCAGGCTGACCATGGAGATCCGGTGCGCGAGCGCGTCGTGCATCTCCCGCGCGATCCGCTCCCGCTCCAGGGCCCGCAGCCGGTCGGCACGCACCAGCGCCTCCTCCTCGGCCCGCGCCGCCCGGTCGCGCAGCACCGCGACCAGGTCACGGCGGGCCCGCATGGCCAGGCCGAGCGCCACGGTCGCGGCCGAGAAGGCGAGGGTGATCACGAACTCGGCCGTCGCGGACAGCTCCGGGTCCGGGCGGAGCCGGCTGTAGACCACACCGGCCAGCAGGGTGCCCACCAGCAGGACCCCGATCACCCGGCCGCGGCGCAGGGTGACCAGCGTGTAGAGCGCGATCGTCCCGGCCACCCCGACGGAGTCGGTCACCGCCGAGAGCGGCACGAACAGGGCGGCGACCACGACCGGATGATCGCGGCGCCACCACAGCGCCAGCGACGCCGCCAGGGCGAGCACCAGGCCCCAGAACGTGGCGTCGCCGCTGGTCCGGCCGCTCGACTCGGCCTCCCCCGCGATGAGCAGCGCGCCGAACCAGGACACCGCGATCGCCGCCAGGTCGAAGACGCGCTCGCCGGCCGTCGCCATGAAGCGATCCAGGCGACTCACGAGCGCACCAGGGGGCGCCAGAGCTGGTGACCGTCCTCGTCGCGTACCGAAAAACCGAGCTTTTCCAGAGCGGCCCGCAGCTCGCCGGCTTCCTTTGCGGCTTTCCTGCGCAGGACGGCGGCGCGGGCCGAGAGCACCGCGTCCACCTCGGGTGGCAGGTCGTCGCCGGATTTCCACGGGCGGTAGAGAGAGGTGTAGGGATCGGTGTCCCGCCACGGATAGCCGAACTCCGCGAACGTGGCGGCGAGCACCCGCCGCCGGGCCCGCGGCTCGCACCGCACCATCTGCCGCGACTCCCGGTCGAGCACGACCAGCGTGTCGCCCTCCGGGAACAGGGCGGTGATCTCCGACCGGGGCAGCTCCCGCTCACCCAGCCGCAGCCGGTCCGGGGTGACGGTGATGTGCGTCAGGCTCTCGCTGATCGCGGCCGTGGCGAGCAGCCCCGCGACGACCAGGATCGCCGCCTGGATCGCCAGCTCCCACGCCGAGTCGACCCTGCTGATCAGCACGACGACCGGCCGGAACGGCAGCCCGACGGGTGAGCGCAGCGCCCACCGGGCGATCGCCGGCAACGCCGCGGTGAGCAGCAGCCCGAGCGCCGCCGGCCCGCAGGTGATCAGCAAGCGGTCCGGCGGCGAGAAGCCGAGCTCGGCGGAGGTCCTGGTCATGCACCCGACGCTAGGCGTGCCCCCGGACCCCGGCCAGTTGCCGAAAGTCTATTGTCGCTTCTAACTTTCGGCAGAGCCGGCGCGCTCAGCAGCAGCGGCTTACGGCCGTTGCTGCGGATCGCGTACCGGAAATCGGGCGGACAGCGGGCGGAAGCGATCGCGAGCGAACGGATCGCGTACCGGAAACCGGGCGGACAATGGGCGGAAGCGGTCGCGAGCGAACGGATCACGCCTCCGGGACGGGCACCGAGAGGGCGATCGTCAGGGCGAGCACCCACTGCGGGTCCTTGAGCTTCTCGCCGTAGAGCTCGCGCAGGCGGGCCATCCGGTAACGGACCGTCTGCGGGTGCACGAAGAGCTCGGCGGCGACGTCCTCGCGCCGCCCGTGGTGCAGCAGCCAGCTGCGCAGCGTCTCGACCAGCTTCGCCGCGGCCGCCCCGCGCTCCCCGGCGAGCGGCGCCAGCACCCAGTCCCGCAGGTCGGCCAGGGCGCCGCGATCGGCGGTGACGACCAGCTCGGCCAGGTGCTCCTCGGTGTCGACGACCTTGCCGCGGGCCGGGGTGTGCAGCTGGTGGACCCGGACCGCGCGCTCCACCGAGCACTGCGCGCGCAGCCAGGGCCGGGCCGGGCCGATCACCGCGTTGTGACCGGTGAGCAGCCGGTTCAGGTGCGCCCGGGAGGCGCCCTGCGGGTCCGGGACCAGCAGGATCGCGGTGCCGGGCAGGTCCGGCAGGGCGCCGGCCAGCGACAGCGTGCGCGGGTCCAGCAGGTCGATCAGCGACCGGGAGGACCGCTCCGGCAGCAGGATCGCGGTGAGGGTCTGCGGCGGGACCCACTCGGCGCGCTCGGCGGCCGCCTGGATCACGTGCGCGGGCTCGCCGGCGACCAGCGCCTGGGCAAGTTGTTGCAGGTGGCGCAGCCGGATCCGGCCGGTGGCGGCCAACTCGTCGGCGTGCCCGGCGACGCTCGCGGCGGAGAGTTCGTCGATGTAGGCGAAGACCAGCTCGGCGAAGTCGGCGATGGTCCCGGCCGGCTGCCCGGACCGTACGCTGATCGCGGCCAGCTCCCGCCAGGCCACCCGGGCGCCGACCCGGTAGGCGGCGAGCAGCGCGTCCAGGCTGCGGCCGTTGCGCGCCTCGCCCCGGCCCAGCGCGTAGGCCGCCTCCAGGGCCGACGCGAGCGGGGCGCCGGGGTCGGTGCCGGGCCGGGAGACCAGGTTGAGGAAGGTGCCGAGGGCGGCCTGCACGGCTCGTTCGATCTTGTGGCCGAGCTCGCCGGCGAACGGCTCCGCGTACGCCGGCACCTCCATCACGATCGCGGCGAGGGTCTGCACGGCGACCTCGGGCAGCCCCCTGCGGAGCGGCTCGACGACCTCCACCGGCAGGCGGTACGACCGGACGTCACGCAACGGCTCGATCACCCAAACTCCCATGTTTCACGTTCGACCCTTGTCCCCACCGAACAATTATGGTGCCCCCGATTCACTTCCCCTGGTCATGACTTCACCCGGCCGACCCAGCAGGCTTGGTGAGGTGCCGGTAACCCAGACTTTGCGCAATGGCGCGTGGCGAGTCGTCGAGCTGATCACCACTCCGGTGGTTCCCTCCGATTATCTCGACGTGATCGCCCCGCTGCGCAACCCGAACGTCCTGCGCGCCCGGGTCGAGGCAGTGCACCGGGAGACCGCGAACGCGGTGACCCTGGAGCTGCGCCCGGGTCGCGGCTGGCGTCCCCACCAGCCGGGGCAGTATGTCCGGCTCGGCGTGGACGTCGATGGCATCCGCCTGTGGCGCTCCTACTCGGTGAGCAGTCCGGCCGGGCAGCCGTCCGGGCGGATCAGCGTCACCGTCAACGCGGTCCGCGACGGCCTGGTCAGCTCCTACCTGCTGGCGAACGCCCGCCGCGGCATGATCGTCAACCTCGACCTCCCGGCCGGCGACTTCGTGCTGCCCGCCGAGCGACCGGCGAAGAGCCTGTTCGTCACGGCCGGCAGCGGGATCACCCCGGTGATGGGCATCCTGCGCAGCGCCGTGCACGAGCTGCCCGACGTGGTGGTCGTGCACTCCGCCCGCACCAGCGAGGACGTGGTCTTCGGCGCCGACCTGCGCGCCCTCGCCGCGGCCGGCCGGATCACCCTGATCGAGCGGCACACCGGCGCCGACGGCCGGCTCAAGCCCGCCGAGCTGGCCGAGCTGGTCCCCGACCTGTTCGAGCGGGAGACCTGGGCGTGCGGCCCGGGCGAGATGCTCGACGCGCTCGCCGACCACTGGAGCGAGGCGGGCGCCGCGGAGCGCCTGCACGTCGAGCGGTTCCGGCCCACCGTGCTGGTCGCCGGCGACGGCGGCTCGGTCACCTTCGAGCGCTCCGGCGCACGGGTCGAGGCACCGGCCGGCGTCTCGATCCTGGACGCCGGCGAGGCCGCCGGGCAACTGATGCCGTCCGGCTGCCGGATGGGCATCTGCTTCAAGTGCGTGCTGCCGATGCGTGAGGGCATCGTCCGGGACATGCGCGACGGGCAGATCACCACCGCCGTGGAAGGCGACAACGTTCTCATCCAGACGTGCGTCTCGGCCGCGGCCGGGCCGTGCCACCTGGACGCCTGACATCCCCCCAGTAAAGATCGCCGAAAGAAAACGAGGACCTTCGTGACGACGCTGCAACGTCAGGAAAACAATCCGATCGCCCACCTCACCGCCGAGGACATCGAGGCGATCGGCCGCGAGCTGGACGCGATCCGGGACGAGGTGATCGCCGTCCGGGGGGAGCGCGACGCCGCCTACATCCGCCGCGTCATCAAGGTGCAGCGGAGCCTGGAGATCGGCAGCCGCGCGGTACTGCTGTTCTCGCTGTTCCCGCCGGCCTGGCTCGTCGGCACCGCCGGCCTGTCGGTGGCCAAGATCCTGGAGAACATGGAGATCGGCCACAACATCCTGCACGGCCAGTACGACTTCATGCGTGACCCGAAAATCCACTCCACCACGTGGGAGTGGGACATGGCCACGCCCGCCGAGCAGTGGCAGCACTCGCACAACCAGATCCACCACAAGTACACCAACGTGGTCGGCAAGGACAACGACCTCGGGTACGGCATCATGCGGGTCGACGAGAACCAGCGCTGGCACCCGTTCTTCCTGGCCCAGCCGCTGTGGAACTTCATCAACGCCCTCTTCTTCGAGTACGGCATCGCCGCGTACGACCTGGAGCTGGGCCGGAACCTGCAGACCAAGAAGCGGCGCAGCAACCCGGTCTTCCGGAAGAACCTGAAGGCGGTCGGCCGCAAGATCGGCAAGCAGGCGCTGAAGGACTACGTGATCCACCCGGCGCTGTCCGGCCCGTCGTTCCTGCACACCATGGCCGCGAACTTCACCGCGAACGTGATCCGCAACGTGTGGAGCCACTCGGTGATCATGTGCGGGCACTTCCCGAACGGCGTCTCCACCTTCGAGCGCACCTCGATCAAGGGCGAGACCCGCGGCGAGTGGTACCTGCGCCAGATGCTCGGCTCGGCCAACATCTCCGGCAGCAAGCTGATGCACATCATGACCGGCAACCTGTCCCACCAGATCGAGCACCACCTCTTCCCGGACCTGCCGGCCAGCCGCTATGCCGAGGTCGCGGTCAAGGTGCGGGCGCTGTTCGAGAAGTACGACCTGCCGTACGTCACCGGGCCGCTGCCCAAGCAGGTGGCCTCCGCCTGGGCCAAGGTGATCCGGCTGTCGCTGCCGAACCGCAAGCCCACCGCCGCGCCGGACCCGAGCATCCCGCCGCGGCGCCCGGTCGCCGAGCCGGTCACCGCCTGACGTTGTCACCCGGCAGGCGCGGTCCGTCGGGCCGCGCCTCCGGCGTGCGCAGGATCAGCAGCGCGAACAGCCACATCGGGACGTAACCGAGCAGTACCGACACCGCGTACGGGAAGTCGGAGCAGGCGAAGACGGCCACGAACATCAGGGTGAGCAGCGCGCCGAGCAGGTAGACGCCGACCGCGTACCCGATGACGTGCCCGCCGCCGCGCCGCTGGTGTCGGGTGACCAGCGCGTAGGTGAACGGGATCGCGCCGGGCTGGATCAGCAGCAGGAGAACGCCCAGCACCAGGATGACGACCCCGGGTGAGACCGATACCTCGACGTTCGGCATCACCGCACGTTACTTGTCGGTAGCGCGCCGCGCCAGGCCCCCGCTCCGCGCTCCGGGCCCGCCGCGGGACAGCCAGCGGGCGATCTCCCGAATCATCCGGCGATCGCCGTGCGCGCCGCCGCGGAACATGTGGCCGAGGCCGCGGAACACGCGGAATCGCACGTCCTTCCACTGGGCCGGGCCGGCCGACCAGCGGTTCCGGCCGCCCTGGGGCGGCTCCGCCACCCCCATCTGTGGCCGAGGCGGAAGATCGGTCCGGGTCCGCGGTTGGTCGCTGTTCGCGCAATTGGCGTACGGCGGCCAGCTCCTCGAACCGCCCCGCCCGCAGGCGATCGACGACGAGCCGCGCCGTTCTCATAGTTGAGAAAGGTAGCAGGGATTAGATTGGTCGCGTGGAGACCGCTGAGTTGCTGGCCCATCCGGTGCGGCTGCGAATCGTGCACGCACTGCGTGGCGGCCGCGAGATGACCACCGCGGACCTGGTGGAGCGACTGCCGGACGTGTCGAAGGCGACCGTCTACCGGCATATCGACCTGCTCAGCAACGGTGGGGTGCTGGAAGTGGCGGCCGAGCGGCGGGTCCGCGGGGCTGTCGAGCGGCGCTACCGGCTGCGGCAGGACCGGGCGTCGATCAGCGCCGCCGCTGCCGCCGGGCTGACCACGGAGGATCACCGCCGAGCGTTCACCATCGCGATGACCGCGCTGACCGCGGAGTTCGGCGCCTATCTGGACCGGCCGGGCGCCGATCCGGCGCGGGACCTGGTCGGATATCGGCAGCACGCGGTCTGGCTCAGCCCCGGGGAACTGGTCGAGCTGATCAGCGAACTGCGCGCGGCGATCCTGCCCCGGCTCACCCAGGACCCCGCCCCGGGCCGCGCGCAGTACCTGCTCAGCCCGATCCTCTTCCCGATCGGGGACGCGCCAGCCGAGCCCTAGCGCGGCCGGCCACCGCCGGTCCGGCGACCGTCGCGGGACCCCCCGGCCCGCGCTCGGCGCTGACGACCGCCGACACGCGGACAACGGACGCGAAACCACCTCTTCGCCCTTTTCATGACATCGTGAAGCGCATGGAGGTTCGACGGCGGGCGATATTCGCGAATATTGTTCAACTTCCGGCCATTCGACGGACATCGCCGCCGCCCAAGATCGTGGGCATGGTCTCCGACGCCGCCGAAGGGCTGCCCGCCGTCTCCGGGTGGGCGACGCTTCGCCGGGCGGTCGTCGGCGCGAGCCTCGCCCTGACGGCGTGCCTGGTGATCCGGCTGCTCGGACGACCGATGGGCGCCTACCTGATCCCGACCGTCGTGGTCTGGGCGGTCGTCGCGCTGTACAGCGGCTTCGACCGCCGCTGCCGGATCGCCGCGGCCGCGGCCTGGGCGGCGGCCGCCCTGGTCTGGTTCGGCGCGACCCCGCTGCTGGCCGGCGGCACCGCCGACGACGTGGTCCGCGCGGTGGCCGGCGTGCTGGTCGCCAGCCAGGTGTACGCGCTGATCACCCACGCCGGCCGCGAACCCCAGCTGGTCCCGGCCGGACCGAGCTGGCGCCAGGACCGCTAGGCCGGCGGTTGCCGAGGTCAGGTCAGATAGGCCAGCTCGGGCAGCTCCGCGCGGTAGGTGTCGACCAGGCGCTCGGCCAGCGGGCGGTCGGCGATCAGTGGGTGGGTGGCCATCGCCTGGATCGCCGCCTCCCGGGAACCCTCCGCGACGGCCCGCAGCACCAGGCGGTCGGTGGCCTTGACAGCGCGCACCAACGCGACAGCGTGCGCCGGCAACGGCCGGACCGGCAGCGGGACCGCGCCCCGGGCGTCGACCCGGCAGGGCACCTCGACCACCGCGTCGTCGCTGAGGATGTCCAGGGTGCCGCGGTTGCGGACGTTGAGGATCAGGGTGGCCGGCTCGTCGCGGGCCAGCGCCCGCATCACCGCCAGCGCGACGCCCTCGTAACCGGCCGGCCGGCTCTCGTCGTGCTCCCGCTCCCCCGCGCCGGTCAGTTCCCGGTTCTCCGCCATGTAGGTGGCCTCCCGCTCCCGCCACGCCGCCAGCCAGGCGTCCAGAGGTTCCCGGGCGGCGATCTCCCGATAGGTGCGTTCCTGCTGCTCGCGCAGGAACGCACCACGGGTCTGCGGCGCCTCGCGGATGGCGTCCAGGGTCCCTTTCGGGTCGTAGTAGTAGTGCAGGTACTCGTTCGGGATCGCGCCGAGCTCGCGCAGATCGCCGAAGAGCCGGCCCTCCTCGATGCTCGCCAGCCGGTCGTCGTCGGCGAGCAGCCCGGGCAGCAGGTCCCGGTCGCCGGCGTGCACGCCGTAGAGCCAGCCGAGGTGGTTGAGACCGGCGTAGTCGACGCGTACCTCGGCGGGGTCGGCCCGCAGCGTCCGCAGGACGCGGTCGACCAGGCCGGTCGGCGAGTCGCAGATGCCGATCACCCGGTCGCCCAGCGGACCGGACATCGCCTCGGTGACCAGGCCGGCCGGGTTGGTGAAATTGATCAGCCAGGCCGCCGGCGCGAGGCGGGCGACGCGTTCCGCGATGCGCAGCGACTCCGGCACCGATCGCAGCGCGTACGCGATCCCGCCCGCACCCACCGTCTCCTGCCCGAGCACCCCCGCGTCGAGCGCGACCTGCTCGTCCACCACCCGCCCGCGCAGCCCGCCGACCCGGATCGCGGAGAAGACGAACGCCGCACCCGCCAGCGCCTCGTCCAGCCGGGTGGTGGTGACCACGGCCGGTGCGTCCGGCACGTCGCGGGCCAGCGCGTCCAGCACCCGGCCGATCCCGTCCAGCCGGCCGGGGTCCACGTCGTGCAGCGCCACCTCGGTGATCCCGGTCCGCCGGTGGTCGGCGAGCAGCGCCTTGTAGACCAGCGGCACCCGGAAGCCGCCACCGCCCAGAATGGTCAGTCGCATGTCAGCCCTTCATCGCTTCGTTCCCCGCGTCCTGTGCCCTCTTCAGGCCCTCGGCGACGCCGAGCTGGCCGAGGAACACCTGCTGCAGGATCGGCGTGTAGGCGGTGCCGCCGGCCCCGACCTTCGGCCCGACCGGCGCCGGGAACGTCGTGCCGGTCGCCGAGTCCAGGAAGGGCCGCAGGTCGACGCCCTGCTTCTTCCAGTAGTCGACGAAGGCCTGCTGCGCCGCCGTCACCCCGGGGAACGCGTAACCGCCCTCGGCGATCGGCTTCTGCCCGTCGGCCGAGCCGAGCCACCTGAGCACCTCGACGGTGGCGTCCTTGTGCGGCGTCCTGGCCGAGGCAACCGCGGCGACCCCGTGCACCACGCCGACCCGCCCGGCCGGGCCCTTCAGCATCGGGGCCAGTCCCCAGGCGAACCCGGCGCCGTCCTGAATGCTCTTGAGGTGGTACGGCCCCGACTGGAAGAGCGCGAGCTTGCCCTGGGTGAACAGCTGCAACGTCTTGTCACCGTTGGTGTTGGTGTCGGCGGCCGACGGCGCCACGTGATCCTTGTTGATCAGGTCGACGAGGTATTGCACGGCCTGCTCGGTCTTCGGCCGGCCGGCGAAGTCGAAGGTGTCGCCGGACTGCCAGGTGCCGCCGTTCGACCCGACGAAGTCCCACAGGATCGCCTGCTGGTCGAAGGCGGCGTTGAAGCCGAACGTGCCGGTGCGACTGTCGGTGAGCTTGCGCGCCGCGGCCCGCAGCGTGTCGTGCGCGCCGGACGGATCCCAGGTCAGCGTCGCCGGGTCGACGCCGGCCTTGCCGACCAGGTCCTTGTTGTAGAACAGCGCGATCGAGTCCCACAGCTGCGGGACGCCCCACAGCTTGCCGTTACGGGTGTAGAGGTCGACGACCGGCTTGGTCCAGCCCGGATCGGGGTCGACCGGCAGCAGTTGGTCGTTGTCGGCGTAGACGCCGAAGTTCGAGGTGTTGGTCCAGAAGATGTCGGCGGTGGTGCCGGCCGCGATGTCGGCCGGGAGCTTGGTCCAGTAGTCGGCCCACGGCACCAGCTGCACGCTCACCTTGATGTCCGGGTGGGCCCGCTCGAAGGCGGCGAACGACTGCTCGTACGCCTTGGCGACCTGGTCGTCCCAGAGCCGGAAGGTGACGGTGGTCTTGCCCTTCTCCTCGTCGCCGCCGGCGACGGAGCAGCCGGCCAGCAGGAGCAGGGGGATCAGCAGGAGGGACAGTCGTCTCATGTGCTCACCTCATCCCGGTGATGGTGATCGATCGGACGATGTGTTTCTGGAACAGCACGAAGATCACGAGCAGCGGCATGGTGGCGAGCGTGGTGGCGGCCATCACCAGCGTCCAGTTGCCGCTGTACTGACTCTGCAGGCCGGCCACCGCGACGGTGAGCACCTGCCACCGCTGCCCGCTGGTGATCACCAGGGGCCAGAGGAAGTCGTTCCAGTGGGTGACCACCGTGATGATCAGCAGGGTGGCCAGGATCGGACGGCTCAGCGGCAGGATCACGTGCCGCAGCACTCGCCGGTGGCCCGCGCCGTCGATCCGCGCGGCGTCGAGCAGCTCCTGCGGGATGGCCCGGAAGAACTGGCGGAGCAGGAAGATCGCGTACGGCGAGCCGAACATGGCCGGCAGCACGATCCCCCAGAACGTGTTGACCAGGCCGGCCTCGCTGAGCAGCACGAACCTCGGCACCAGCACCGCCACGACAGGCACCATCAGGGTGGCCAGGTAGACCCAGAACAGCGCGTCCCGGCCGGGGAAGTCGAGACGGGCGAACGCGTACGCCGCCAGCACCGAGCAGGTCAGCTGGCCGAGCACGACCACCAGCACCACCTGCACGGTGATCACCAGGGGTGGGATCAGGGTGTGCCCGCCGATCACCAGCTCCGCGTAGTTCGCCGCGGTCACCGGGTCGGGCGCTGCCAGCGGCGGCTGCTGGGCGAACTGCCTCGGCGTCTTCACCGAGGTCTGCACGCTCATCAGGTAGGGCGCGAGGATCACCAGGGCACCGAGGCCCAGGGCGAGGTAGGTCGGCACGGCACGCCGCAAGATCTTCACCCCATCTCGTACGTCGTCCGGCGGCGGAAATACGACTGCTGCGCGACGGTCACCGTGATCAGGAGCAGGAAGAGCACCACCGACATGGCCGCCGCCCGCCCCATCCGGAAGTCGACGAAGGCCTCCCGGTAGATCGCGTACGCCACCACCTCGGTGCGGCCGGCCGGGCCACCCTGGGTCATCGCGTAAACGGTGTCGAACACCTGGAAGCTGCTGATCACGCCGGTGACCAGGACGAAGAACATGGTCGGGCGGAGCAGCGGCAGGGTGATCCGGCGGAACCGCTGCCACGGCCCGGCGCCGTCGATCCGGGCGGCCTCGGCGTACTGCGGCGGGATGCCGGCCAGCCCGGCCAGGAAGAACAGCGCCACGTAACCCACGTTGGTCCAGACGGTGACCGCGGCGACCGACGGCAGCGCCAGGACCGGGCTGGTCAGCCACTCGACGCGGTGGCCGAGCAGCTGATTGACGGCGCCGTCGGACGGGTCGAGCAGCCAGCGCCAGACCACGCCGAGGGCGAGCGGCGCGCTGATCCAGGGCAGCACCAGGATGGCCCGGAAGACCGTGGAGCCGGGCAGCCGCTGGTCGAGCAGGACCGCGGCGGCCAGGCCGAGCGCGGTCTGCGCCGGGATCACCAGCAGCACGAAGAACGCGGTGACGGCGAGCGACCGGCCGAACGCCGGGTCGGTGAGGATCGACAGGTAGTTGTCCAGGCCGGCCCAGTGGGCGGGGCTGACCAGGTCCCACCGGAACAGGCTGATGCCGAGCACCACCACGACCGGCAGCAGCAGGAACCCGCCGACGCCGACCAGGCTGGGCGCGAGAAACGCCCACCCGGCCGCGGTGTCGCGCCTGCGTGTCGCGGTCATCGGTCGGCGTGCGCGTCGGAGAGCTGGGCGATCGTCGCGGTGGCCCGGTGCACGGCGCTGCGCCGGCCCGGCGGGATCACCTCGGGCAGGAACGCGAACCGCCGCGCCAGCTGCCCCTCGCTGGACTCCGGATGCCGCCGCTCGGCGGCCCGCAGCGTGGCCTGCCACCAGTCGGCGATGTCGCCCCAGCCGGGCGCCGACAGCGACCCGCCGAAGTGCTGCACCGAGAGCGCGGCCACCAGGTTGGCGAAGGCGAGCCGGTCGGCGAGCGGCCACCCGCCGAGGGTGCCGGCGATGAACCCGGCGGTGAAAACGTCGCCGGCGCCGGTCGGGTCGAGCGCCTCCACCGGCACGCCCGGCACTGTCGCCACCTCGCCGGTCGCCGCGTCGACGGCCAGGGCGCCGGCGCCGCCGTCGGTCACCACCACGATCGGGACCAGACCGGCCAGCTTGTCGAGCGCGGCGCCCGGCGTGCCGGTGCGGGTGTAGCGCATCGCCTCCACCGCGTTGGGCAGGAAGGCGTGGCAGTCGGGCAGCACCGCGAGGGCGTCGACATTCCACTGGTCGGTCTCGTCCCAGCCGACGTCGGCGAAGATCAGGGTGCCGTCGCGACCGGCCCGGGACACCCAGCCGGTGCTCGAACCGCCCAGGCTCACGGCCGCCGCGCGGGTCGCCGGCAATCCGTTGACCAGGCCGTCGTCGTCGGTGGGCAGCGGGTGCCCGTGGGTGATCATGCTGCGGTCGCGGTCGTAGGCCAGCGAGACGGTGACCGGCGAGTGCCAGTCGTCGAGCCGGCGGGACGCCGAGAGGTCGATTCCCTCCTGCCGGCTGAGCACCTGGTGGCAGAATTCCCCATAGGCGTCGGTGCTCAGCGCGGTGCCGAGCCCGGTGCGCAGGCCGAGCCGGCTGGCCGCGACCGCCAGGTTCGCCACGCCGCCGGGGCACGACCCCATCCCGGAGGCCCGCACCTCGGTGCCCGGCCCGGGCAGCTCGCGCAGCCCGGTGAAGATGACGTCGAGGAACACCACCCCGGGGACGAAAAGATCGAGCTGGCGTGCCATTGGCCGATCTTACCCCCCGCCCGATAGGTGAAGTGGTGATTGATCATTGGCTGCGACGCACGTCTCCGTGCGCCGCACGCAGGGTGTCCACGTGGCGGTCGGTGCCCGGCGGGTGAAGCCGGTCGAGCAGCTGCCACGCCTCGTCCAAGGCCTGGGACAGCTCACGGATGCGCCCGGCGTGCTGACGACGCACGTCCTCCCGCACCTTCTCGATGCGGCGCAGCCAGCCGGCACGGGCCTCGGCACCGGCCTCGGCGACCGGTTGCGGCGGGTCGGGCGGCGGCTCCAGGACGTCGCGGGCCGGGACGATGGCGGCGATCGGGCGGCCACCGTCGACCACCACAGTCACCTGGCCGGTCAGCCCGGTGAGCCGGACGAGCTGCTGGAACCGCAGGCGCGTCTCGGCGATGGACAACTCGATGCGGCGACGGATCGGCATGGCTGGTTCTCCCATGCCGCGATGATGCGCGCGGGGTATGACAATTTTGCGGTAGGTTGCCGCGATGAGCCGATCACTTGTGGACGCGGACGACGTACGCACGGTGGTGTCGGCGGCCGTCGAAGCCCTCCGCGGCGTGGCCGGCCGGGACTGGCGGATCCCCGCCGGCGACCTCAGCTGGTCCTGCTGGGAGACGGTCGAGCACGTCGCCGACGACCTGTTCGCGTACGCCGGGCAGCTCGCCGCCGACCAGCCGCCGGCCGATCGTTACGTGCCCTGGGGCGTCAAGCGGACCCGCCCGGACGCCCCCGCGCTCACCGTCTATGTGAATCCGGCCGACGGGACCGCCGGCCTGCTGGACGTCCTCGCGGCGTCCGGCGGCCTGCTCGCGGCGACCGTCCAGGTCAGCCCGCCGCAGCGGCGCGGCTTCCACCCGTTCGGGCTCGCCGACGCCACCGGCTTCGCCGCGATGGGCGTCGTCGAGGTCCTGGTCCACCTGTCGGACCTGGCGGCCACCCTGGAGTTCCGGTGGTCGCCCGACCCGGACGTGTGCGGCCGGGTGCTGCGGCGCCTGTTCCCGGACGCCCCCGCCGGCCACGACCCGTGGTCCACCCTGCTCTGGTGCACCGGCCGGGTGGAGTTGCCCGGCCATCCCCGCCAGACCGGGTGGCGGTGGCACGCGGCCTGAGCCGGACGGCACCGCGCGGGCTCACCGGCGGAAGCGGAGCAGCGCCTCCATCGCCTCGTCCGCGCTGTCGCTGAGCACGGCCAGGTCCACGTCGGTGTAGATCCGGCGCCGGGTGTCCACCACGCAGTGCGCCCCGAGCATGATCCGGTCCGGCCCGACCAGCGGGACGCCCAGGTAACTGCGCAGGCCGGTGGTGGCCAGGAACGGGTTGGCCGCGTGCACCGGGTCGTCGCTGAAGTCGGCCACGCAGTACGGCTCACCGTTCAGCACGGTGCGGCTGCACACCGCCCACTCGGCCGGTGCCCCGCGCGCGGCCGCCACCCAGTCGCCCAGCCCGTACGCCCCGACGATCTGCTGCGCGTCCGCGCCCAGCACGGAGACCAGCGACACCGGGGCCTCCAGGAGTTTCGCGCTGCGTTCGGCCACCTCGTCGAGGGCGGCCCGCAGCGTGTCGCCGGCCAGGTCGTACCGGGCCAGCTCGGCGAGCCGGGCGGGGTCGGCCAGGCGGTCGTACAGACCGATCTTCATCGGAGCCTCCGGGGGAAGACGGACAGGGACCACGAACAGGATGCCGGATCAGCGGTGGCAGGAAAGGGACGAAGCCACCGGGTGGTGGCGAAAGCCTCCCCTCCGGTCGCTCCGGTCACCACCCGGCCGGGCACGGTGGCGCCCCCGACCGCCGCCACGATCTTGACGATCACGCCGGGGTCCGCGCAGCGCCGCTTCATACCTACACCGTCGGCACCGGTGCGGTGCTGCTGAGAGCCGTCGGTGCGCGGGACCGCGCCGGACGCCGGCCACCGCGACGACAGCGCCGAGCAGGCAGAGCACGCCGGAGACCAGGGTCGCGGCGTGCATCCCGGCGAGGAACGCGTGGCCCGAGCCGTCGATCACCGCCGCCGGTACCGAAGCGGTCATGGCGGCGGTGACCGGCGCGACGCCCATGGCCACCGCGTCCTCGGCCGCCGGCACGCCCATCCGGACCCAGCGGCCGTCGGCGGTGCGGTACCCCCCGGCGTCCCGGAACCGTGACCGCGGCCGCGCCCCGCCCGGTCCGGCTTTCGCCGGACATGTGCGTCCGGTTACGAACGGAAGACCTGTTCGAACGCCTGCCGGGTGGCGCCGCCCCGGTCCAGGATCGCGAAGACCACCCGGTCGAACCACGGGCTGACCGCCAGCGCGCCGGCGAACGCGCGCGCCACCTCCGCCGGGTCGTTGCCGAAGACGCCGCAGCCCCACGCGCCCAGCACCAGGTCACGGTAGCCGTGCGCGGCGGCGACCCGCAGCACCCGCGTGGCCCGGCGGCCCAGTGCCCGGCCGATCTCCGGCAGGGATTCCGGCTGGTTGCGGGCGATCGCCGACCGGTTCGGGGCCGCCGACACCAGGAAGGAGACGGGGTACGCGGTGGGCAGGAGCCGCCCCTTGTCGTCGCGGAAGACCGGAACCGCCGACGCGTAGATGATCCGGTCGGTGTAGAGCAGCGACCGTTCCGCCCGGTGGTGTGCGTAGAAGTCACCGGCGGCCAGCAGGCAGGGATAGAGCGCGGAGCTGCGGGCCAGGCTCTCCTCCTGGGCCTGGGCGCCGTTCAGGAAGCCGCCACCCGGGTTGCGCGCCGAGGCGAAGTTGAGACAGGCCGGGTTCCCGCCGAGGCGGCGCGCCGCCCACAGCGTGGACTCGGCGGTCACCTCGATCCGCGGCGGCCCGCCGGCCGCGGCCGGCTCCGGCAGCTCGTCGCCGGGCAGGTGCAGGCGAGTGCCGGCAACCGCCCGGGCCACCTGGTCGGCGATCCGCACCGGACCGTCGGGGCCGGGGTAGTGGCCCCGCTCGGCGATCTCGACGGCTTCCCGGCCCAACGCCCGCAATCTGGCACTCATGGTGGTCGATCATGCGTCAGGTGGACCCCGGACGCGAGCCGTTTCGCTGTCCCGGGTGCTGCCTCCCCCATACGGAGGCAGCACCCGGGACCCTCGCCGGACCGTCCGGGGGCATCTCCGGACGGTCCCGTCTCTATCCGGCCAGCCGGAAGCGCTCGGCGTGCACCTGCCGGGACGGGACCCGCAGCCGGCGCAGACTGTCCAGCACGGACGCGGTCATCGCGCCCGGGCCGCAGACGTAGACGTCCCGGGCGGTGATGTCGGGCACCAGGGCGAGCAGCCGCTCCGGTGCGAACGGCTGGTAGCCGCTCCCGGTCCGGCCGGTCAGCAGGTGCAGCCGGGCCCGCCGGACGTCGGCCAGGTTGCGCAGCTCGCCGAGCAGCACCGCGTCCCGCGCGTCGCGCACCCGGTAGAGCACGACGACGTGCCCGGTGAGGTCGGTGTCCTCCAGCAGCGCCCGGATCGGGGTGACGCCGATCCCGCCGGCGATCAGCACCGTCGCGCCCCGGGTCCGGTGCGCCGCCGTGAACGCGCCGTACGGCCCCTCGGCGTACACCTTCGCCCCGATCGGCAGGTCCCGCAGCCCGGCGCTGGTCACGCCGACGCCTTTCGCGGTGAGCCGCAGCGAGCGGCTGTTCGGCGCGGCCGACAGCGAGAACGGGTTGACCTGCCACCACCGGTTGTGGCCGGGGAAACGCCAGAGGAAGAACTGCCCCGCGCGGGCCGGCAGCCGGTCCAGGTCCCGGCCGGTGACGTGCACCGACACGGTGTCGTCCGACTCGGCGACGACGGCCGCCACCCGCAGCCGGTGCCGGGAGTTACGGATCAGCGGGACCACCAGGCGGCCGGTGAGCAGGGCGCCGATCGCGAACGTCCACAGGCCCCACCAGTACGCCTGGGTGACCACATTGACCTTGAACGCGGTGCCCTCGTACACCTGGTGCAGCACGCCGAGCAGCACGACCAGGTAGAGCAGGACGTGGATGGCGTGCCAGGTCTCGTAGGAGAGCCGCCGCCGGGCGACCCGCACGGAGAGTGCCACGATCACCAGGAGCAGCCCGGCGGCGATCATGCCGAACAGGACCGGCGGTTGTTTCGCCAGGACGACGACCTCGTCGAGGAGGGGAACGCCGTCCAGGCGGGCGAAGCCGAGCAGCACCAGCGCCGGGTGGGCGCACGCCAGCCAGAAGACCGTCATCCCGGTCCAGCGGTGCCAGGTGGTGAGACGGTCCATCCCGTACGCCCGGTCGACCACCGGCAGCCGGGCGACCAGCAGCAACTGGAACGCCATGGCCAGCGCCAGGTAGAGGCCGAGCAGGCGGCCGATCGTACCGAAGAGGTTGGCTGCCGGGCCGGCGGCGGCGAACATCACCTGAACCGCGGCGAGGTTGAGCACGATGAAGGCCGCTGTCGCGACGCGCGCGACGCGGATCGAACGGCGGAAGGTGAGGACTCGAGGCTGCGTCATGGTGGTCATCCCGGTCTCCCTCAGCTGGGAGCTGTCTCTTGCCGGGGTGTACCACGCCCGGAGCGGGCCGGTTCATGATTCTTTTCCGGGTCCTTCGTCGAGATCGCAGCCGGATTCGAACCGGCGTGTACCGCTTTGCAGGCGGCCCCCTCACCACTCGGGCATGCGATCGTGCGGGCGGCAGGATTCGAACCTGCTCAGCGAAGCACCCGGTTTACAGCCGGGCCCGACTCTCCGGCGTCGGCGCGCCCGCGCGGCGTGTAATGCCACGCTGTGCCCTCGGCGCGATTCGAACGCGCACCACCGGCGTCCTCAACGCCGGGCCTCTGCCAGTTGGGCTACGAGGGCTCTGTTGTCTTCAGAGAACAAAAAACCGCCATTCCCCGTACGCGGGAACGGCGGCGCGAGGCTCGCGAGCGGGCTCAGCCGCGCCACCGGTCCGGGGCGAGATAGAGGTGGCTACACAGCATGGTGGTGATCTCCCTGAGGGCTCGAAGCTGTGTCTCAACCTAGGCGGCCCGCCCCGGACCGGCAACGCGTTTATCCGCCGGCGCGCAGGCTCTCGTCGGTGGCCAGCCGGGCCAGCTGGGCCGCGGTGAAGGGCAGCTCGGCCAGCTCCGGCCCGGTCGTGTCGGCGACCGCGCCGAAGGTGTCGCCGCGGGTCTGTCCCACGAAGACCACCGTCCCGTCCGGGTACCGGTAGGCGGCCGACTGTTCGGGCCGCCGATCGGCACCGATGGGCGTCACCACACCCACGACCGCGGAGCCGACCGCTCGATCGGCGCGTCGGACGGCCGCTCGCGCCGCCACCAGCCCCACCGGCCCTCGTCGACGAAGGCGCGAATCAGCACCTGGCGCAGGTACGGGTCCAGCGACTCCTGCCGGCTCACCCGATGCCACCTGAGGTAAAGCTTCGCCCGGGCCGCGAAATACTCCGCGAAACCCTCGTCACGGTCGCTCATGCATTCCCCTATCGTTCGGCTGCCGGGGTATACACGGGGTCACCGGCCCACCGGGTTGCACGGCTGGCTCCCGCTCTTGCCGGTGGCCCGGGCGAGAGGCGGACCCGCGGGCGGCGACCGGCCGTTTTCACCCGCGCCGATGAGAGCCCGTGTTCAACTGCGCGGCAATGCGTCCAACTGCTCAGCAATGCGTGCCGATTGACGCATCGCTCCCCCCTTGCTACTTTCCGATTGCGCTGTCCGGGTGGGCGAAATTCTCACGGAATTTCATTTCGCACGCCGTTGCGATCTCGGCGGACGAGAGGATTTTTTTCGGTACGCCAGAATGATCCGCGCCTCGTTCCGGCACCTTTCCGGCAGCCCTTCGGAGGTATCTGTGCGACGTCTCACGATTGCTCTCGCCACGGCCGGTGCGGTCGGCGCGGCCACCCTCGCGGCGCCGGCCGCCGCACTGGCTGTGCCCGGCGCGGCCGCCGAGCCGGATTACTGGTCGCGCGTGCTGAACTGGCGAAGCCAGAAATGTCTGGAGCAGAGCTGGGAGAACGGCTCCGAGCAGCCGGACATCAGGGTGGCCACCTGCACCGGCGCCGAAAACCAGCAGTGGACGTACACCCGCGTGGGCTCCTCCTACACCATCGCGACCGTGCGAAACAAGAAAAGTGGTAAGTGTTTGGAGCAGGTCTACGTGAATGGCGTCGAGCAGCCGGACGTCAAGGCGGCCGTCTGCACTGGCAGCTTGAACCAGCAGTGGCGGACCGCCCAGGCGGAATGGTACGTCACCGGATACTTCATGGAGAACGTGAGCAGCGGCAAGGAGTTGCAGCAAAGCTACCTCAACAACACTCAGCAGTCGGTGGTAAATGTCGCCGAGACCAACCCCTGGTCGGATTACCGGAACCAGGTCTGGCGCCAGTGAGACAGATCCGGTCGCATGGGACGCCGGCGGGGGTCCGGCGCCTGCCGAACCCGCACCGGGGCACTGGAGCAGGACACTCCGGTCCGGATCACACCGAGAGGAAGTGAGCCGCGGCGGGCCTCGGCCCGCCGCGGCTGCTGTCACTCGGGCGCGTTCAGATTTCTGGTGTTTTCTCCGCGCCGCGACTCCAGCGGAACCGGAGTCGTCTTGCGATGTCCGGGCGACCTGCTCAGGCGGCCGGGATCGGCAGCACGTGCAGCTGGGCCGGCGCGCCGTTCGGGAGACCGTCGTCGCTGACCGCGTACAGCCGGCGGCCGTTCGGTGCCCACGCCAGGGCGCCGGACACCAGGGTGTGGTCCGACCCGCCCAGCTCGAACCGGGTGACCGGGGTCCCGTTCAGGTCGAACACGAAGACGTCCGGGTCGTAGGGGGCGTACACGCCGCCCGCCACCCGCGTGCCGTCCCGGGACACCGCGACGGCGTTCGGGTACGGCCCGGTCTCGTACGCCGTCCCGGTCTTGCGCATGTCCTCGACCGGGTACGACTGCACGTGGTACGGCGCCCCGCCGGCCGCGAACGCGGTGGTCCCGCCCGGGTCGAGGGCCAGGCCCTGCCCGTTCGCGCCGGAGTTCTCCGGCGTGGTGGCGCTGATCCGGGTCAGCTCGCCGCCGGCGCCGACGGCGTACGCGATGTCGATCGACGGGCTCAGTTGCCGTTCGCCCGCGAGCAGCACCCTGGTGTTGCCGGTGGCCGAGGCGAGCAGCGGCGCGGTGTAGAAAGCGGCGTCGGCGAGCCCCTTCGTCGCCACCGTCGGCCGGCGCCCGAGGTCGATCCGGCCGATGTCGCCGGTCCAGGTGTCGCACCCGTAACCGAACCAGAGGTACCTGCCGGTGTAGGCCAGCGACGACGGGCAGGTGCCCGCGCCGATGTCGAAAGTGGCCGTGAGCGCGAGCGAGCCGGTGTCGACGGCGGCGATCTTCCCGGCTGGCCGCAGTGCCACGTACAGGGTCCTGCGGTCGTTGCTGAGCTGCAGGTCGGTCGGCCCATCCAGCCCGTCGACGGTGCCGGTGACCGTACCGGCCGCGTCGGTCACGACGATCTGTTTCGACTCGCTGCCACCGCTGACGAAGACCCGGGTCCCGGTGCTGACGACGTCGGACGGGTCGCTGAACGGGAGGGTGGTGACGGTGGGCGCGGGCGCGGCCACCGCCACGGCGGGTGTGATCGCGGCGCCGGCGAGCCCGGTGACGAGCGCGACGCCGAACACGGCGAACGTTCTTGACTTGCGCATTGCCATTCCCCCATGGATGGTTTGCCGATCATCGGCGCGGGCCGTTCCCCCGTCTCATGATCGACTCCCATCAATGGTAATTCCCACCCGCCACCCACCCTCCGACGAAGATTTTCACCGCCTCACTTCGGCGCGTTCAGATCGTCCAGGGCTTTCTCGGCGCCGCGGCTCAGCGGGACCGGGGCCGTCTTGCGGGCGGTGGCCAGGCTGATCTCCTTGGCGGCGGCGCTGGCCTGCTCCAGCTGCGGCTTGCGGTCAAAGAGGGTCTTGGTGAGGACGCAGGCCACGTTCGGGTCGAGGTCGGCGCGGACCAGCAGGTAGTTCGGCACGACGATGGTCTTGACGTCGGCCGGGAGCTGGTAGGCGGTGGCCGGGATGGTGCCCTCCTGGTACACCTCGTTGATCTTCTGCATGGCCGGCAGCAGCAGCGTGACGTCGAGGAACTCGACCTGATCCTTAGCGGACGTCAGCAGGTCGGTGATGCCCGGCGTGGGCAGCCCGCCGGACCAGAACAGCGCGTCGATGGTGCCGTCCTTCATACCGTCGACGGTCTTGGTGAGGTCGAGTTTCTGAGCGCTCACGTCCGTGGCCGGATCCAGGCCGGCCGCCTTCAGGATCCGGTTGGCGATCACCTCGGTGCCCGATTTCGGGGAGCCGGTGGAGACCCGCTTGCCCTTCATGCCGGCCACGTCCTTGATGCCGGCGCCCTTGCGGACGATCACCTGGGTGTAGTTGGTGTGTATCCGGGAGAGCGCCGCGATCGGCTGCTTCGAGGTGAAGCTGCCGGTGCCGTTGACCGCGTCGGCGGCGGTGTCGGCCAGCGAGAACGCGACAGCGTAGGTGCCGGCGACCAGCTGCTGGATGTTCTGCACCGAGGCGCCGGTCTCGGCCGCGGTGGCCTGGACCTGGCCGCCGGTCGCGTTGACCTGCTCGGCGTAGGCGTTGCCCAGGGCGAAGTAGACACCGGTGGCGTTGCCGGTCGCGATGCCGATCCGGGTGGCCTGGGCCACCTCGCAGGTGACCGCGCCGCCGGAGTCGGTGGCGGCGGTGTCCTGCCGGCCACCGCACGCGGTCGCGGCCAGCGCCAGGGCGGTGATGGTGGTTACGGTCAGGATGCGTCTCATGCTTCTCCTCGCGGTGATGAGGTGCGGGTCGTGGTCCGCTGTTCCGCTTCCGGTTCTTCTTCGGTACGCCGACCGCGGGCAATCCACGCGAGCAGCGCGGACAGCACCAGCGCGCCCAGCCCGGCCGCCACCGAGACCGGCGCCAGATAGAGGAGGAACAGCCCGGCCACCGCACCGAGCACCCGGCTCGGCAGCCCGGCCCGCCCGATGCCGGGCACCCAGCCACCGGTGGCGATCGCCAGTCCGAGCACCGCCAGCGCCGCCACCACGCTGGTCCACAGCACCCCGGTCACCGGGCCGCGGGCCAGCAGGTACTCGCCGCGCTCGGTGAGCACGAAGGCGATCGGCGCGAGGAAGGCGGGCAGCGCGTACTTCAGCGCCTGCCACATCGTCGGCATGGTCCGCCCGCCGGTGATCGCGCTCGCGCCCACCGCCGCGAGGGCGGTCGGCGGGGTCACCTCGGAGAGCACCGAGTAGTAGAAGACGAACATGGCGGCGGCCGGGGCGCCCACGCCGAGCCCGAGCAGCGCCGGCCCGATGATCACCCAGCCGATGATGAAGCTGGCCGTGACGGGCACCGCGAGGCCGAGCACGGAGAGCGCCACAGCGGCCAGCAGGACGGTCAGGGCGAGCACCGCCGTCGGGTTGTCGGTGATCGCCCGGGCGCCGTTGACCAGCAGCGACGCCAGCTGCGCACCGAGCCCGGTCTTGGTGGTGATCGCGGTGATCACCCCGGCGGCGGCGCAGACCGCGACCACCGGCAGCACGCCACGGACCCCGGCGGCGAGCGCCTGGAACAGCCGGGGCGGGGTCAGCCGGGCGGCGCGGTCGAGGTACGAGAGGGCGACGGCGAGCAGCGTCGCGTAGACCACGGCCCGGGTGGCGCTCTCGCCCAGGGCGAGCAGGACGACGATCAGGATCAGCGAGGAGAAGTGGTAGCCCAGGCGGGTGAGCAGCCGCCAGGCGCTGGTGGCGGGCAGGTCCACGGCGCGGACGCCGAACCGGCGTACGTCGATCTCCACGGCGAGCAGGATCCCGAGGTAGTAGAGCAGCGTCGGGATCGTCGCCCAGCCGAGCACCGTCAGGTAGGACACGTCGAGGTACTCGGCGACGATGAACGCCGCGGCACCCAGCGTCGGCGGGGACAGGATGGCGCCCACCCCGGCCGCGGCCAGCATGCCGCCGGCCTGCTCGGGCGGATATCCGGCGCGGCGCAGCATCGGCCAGGTGACCGCGCCGACGCTGACCGCCGTGGCGGTGCCCGACCCGGAGACGGTGCCGAGCAGGAACCCGGCGGCCACCGCGGTGCGCCCGGCCGCGCTGCGCGAGCGGCGGAAGGCGGCCACCGACAGGTCGACGAAGAACCGGCTGGCCCCGGAGAGGTCGAGGACCGCGCCGTAGATCGTGAACAGCACGATGTACGTCGCCGCCACGTCCAGCGGCGTCCCGTAGAACCCGCTGCCGGAGTTGTAGAGCGCGTCGATGATCTGCGCGAAGTCCAGTCCGGCATGGGCGATCGGCCAGGTCTGCGGGAGCAGGCCGCCGTAGTAGCCGTAGAGCAGGAAGGCCCCGCACACGATCGGCAGCGCGAGCCCGGTGGTCCGGCGCGCCGCCTCGATCACCAGCAGGAGCAGGACGGCGCCGAACGCGACGTCGATCGGTTCGAGCAGCGCCTGCCGGTCGAGGAAGCCGTCGTAGCCGCCGCCGAACGGGTTGACCGGATAGAGACAGGCCACCAGCGCCAGCCCGGCCAGCACCCCGTCGAGCCGGGTGGGCCGCTCGCCGCCGCGGCCCCGCGCCCGGTAGGCCAGGAAGATCAGCGGCAGGGTCAGCGCCAGAAAGATGATCAGGTAGAACTGGCTGCCCTGGGCCAGTGGGCGGAACACCTGCCAGAGCGTGAGCACCCCGGTCGCCGCGGCGACCACCGCCACCAGGGTCCCGACGCGTCCGCGCAGCTCACGGGCGGGGCGCTCCTCCTCGTCGTAGTGCACCGCCGGTGGATCTCCGCCGCCCAGAGATCGATCATCGCCCATGTCCCGGACATTACTATGCCGAAGTCCCTCGGTGGGTGCGGTCCGGTCCCGGCTGGCGCGCACGGTGGTGTCAGCGGCCCTGACGCCACCGTGCGCACCAGCCGGGATCGGGACGTCAGCGGGAGACTTCGAAGCGACGGACGGCTCCGGTGAGTTCGTCGGCCATGCCGGCGAGGTGCTGGGCGGCGCTGCGGGAGCTGGCGACGCCGGCGGTGGTGTCGCCGGCCGCCTGGGCGACCTCGGAGATGTTGCGGGCGATCTCCTCCGCGCCGGTGGCCGCCTCGGCGACCGAGCGGCTGATCTCCGCGGTGGTCGCGGTCTGCTCCTCGACCGCGGAGGCGATGGTGGTCTGGTAGTCGCTGATCCGGACGATGACCTCGGAGATGCGTTCGATGGCGGCGACCGCGCTGTTGGTGTCCGACTGGATCATCTCGACCCGCTGGCCGATGGTCTCGGTGGCCTTCGCCGTCTCCTGGGCCAGTTCCTTGACCTCGCCGGCCACCACCGCGAAGCCCTTGCCCATGTCGCCGGCCCGGGCCGCCTCGATGGTGGCGTTCAGGGCGAGCAGGTTGGTCTGCTCGGCGATGCTGGTGATCAGCTTGATCACGTTGCCGATCTCGGCCGACGACTCGCCGAGCTTGCCGACGATGGTGCTGGTCTCGTGGGCGACCGAGACCGCCTCGCCGGCCACCCCGGCCGCGTCCGAGGCGTTGGTGGCGATCTCGCGGATCGACACGCCCATCTGCTCGGCCGCGGCGCTGAGCGTGCTGACCAGCCGGGCGACATCCTCGGCGGCCTGCTGCGCGGCGGCGGCCCGGCCGGCCGCGGTGTCCGCGCCGGCGCTGAGGTGGTCGTTCACCGAGTTCAGGTTGCGGGAACTCGCCAGTACGGTCGCCGCGCTCCCATTGATCATGGTGACCGCATCGCGCATGCTGGCCGTCGCCTGGTTCAGCGCCGCCGCCATCTGCCCGACCTCGTCGCGGCTGTCGACGCCCGCGTCGCGGGTCAGGTCCCCGGCGGCCACCGACTGGAGCACCGCCGTGACCCGGCGCACCGGCGTCACCACGGCACGGACCGCGAGCAGCGCGATCGCCAGCCCGAGCAGCAGCCCGAGCACGCCGATCACCAGCACCTGCCTGGTGACCGAGCCGCGCGCGTCGCTGACCTCCCGGTTCGCCTGGACCGCCGAGTCGGCGTGCGCCTTCTCCAGGGTCGCGAACTCCTGGTCCAGCTGGGTGTACAGCTCGGTGCCGGCGTTCCAGCTGTCCCAGAAGTCCTGGAGCCGGCCGTCGAGAGCGGCCGGCATCATCTTGCCGGTCCGCAGCTCGTTGAACTTGTCGAAGTTCGCCTTGAGCGCGGTGGCGGTGGCCGCGTCGGCGCTCAGCGGGAGGTACTTCTCCCAGGCCTCGTCGACGGCGGCGGTCCGCTCCTTCATCTCGGCGTCTTCCTTGGCCCGGTACGCGGCGTCCGACATGTAGTAGTTCAGCGCGAGCATCCGGACCCGGAGCACGTCCTCGTGGACGGAGGCGAGGTGCTGGATCGGAACGACACCGTGCCCGTAGACGGCGTTCGACTTGTTCTCCACCAGGCGCAGGCCACCGACGGCGATCAGGATGACGACGGCGCAGGCGGCCGCTACCGAGACCACCGAGGTCAGCATTTTCACGGACAGGGGCAGATCCGCCAGCCGCTGCCGGAACGAACGAGACGAGGACACACTTGAAGTTCGGCACCCGGCCATCCGGACTTAGCCGGATGGCCGGGCCCAAACGTCAGCCGACCTCGCGAAGCCGGGCGGCGATGCGTTCCGGTGTGGTGTCGCTGATCCAGGACGCCATCGCCGATTCCACCCCGGCCAGGTACTTCAGCTTGCCGGGCGCCCGCAGCACGCTGAACACCTGCAGGTGCAGGCGGAACAGGTCGCGGCCCTGGCGGACCGGCGCCTGGTGCACGCCGGCGATGTAGGGCAGCGGCTCCGGCCCGGGATGGTAGCGGTCGAGCCGGCCCAGCACGTCCAGGTAGATCCGGACCAGGTCGTCACGTTCCGCATCGGTCAGCGCCGGCAGGTCGGGGACGTCCCGGTGCGGGGCCAGGTGCACCTCGACCGGCCAGCGCGCCGCGGCCGGCACGTAGGCCGTCCAGTGCTCCCCGACCGTGACGATGCGGGTCCCGGCGCGGCGCTCCGCCTCGAGGATGTCGCGGAACAGGTTGCCGCCGGTCCGGTCCCGGTGCTGCCGGGCCATCTCCAGCATCCGGGCCGCCTTGGGCGGCACGAACGGGAACGCGTAGATCTGCCCGTGCGGGTGCGGCAGCGTCACCCCGATCTCCCGGCCGCGGTTCTCGAACACGAAGACGTGCTCGACACCGGGCTGTCCGCCCAGCTCAGCGGTGCGGTCGGCCCAGGCCTCCAGGACGGTCCGGGCCCGCCGCGGGTGGAGGCCGCCGAACGACCCCTTCGGGGCCGACGAGAAGCAGACGACTTCGGTACGCCCATCGGCCGGCCGGGTCGGCCACAGCGGGTCCCCGTCGACGAACGACGCGGAGCCACCGTTGCGCGGGGAGAACGACGGGAACCGGTTCTCGAAGACCACCACGTCGTAGTCGGCCTCGGCGATCTCGGTCGGGAAGCCACCCGGCACCGTCGGCGCCAGCGGGTCCTGGTCGGCCGGCGGCAGGAACGTGCGGTCGTTGCGGTGCGACGCCATGGCGATCCACTCGCCGGTCAGCGGGTCGTACCGGACCTGGGCGCCGCCCTTGAGGACCTCCTCGGCGCTGGGCAGCGGCCGGGTGTCCTCGGCCTGCCGGACCGCGGCGCCGGACACGTACGGCTCGGTGTCGTCGAAGTAGATGATCTCGCGGCCGTCGGCCATCCGCCGGGACGTCTTACGCACCCGGTGCGGGCGGTCCGGCTCGCCGGTGGTGGCCCGCCCGACGACCCGGATCGCGTCGACGGCCAGCAGCTGCGAGCCGGCCGCGACCAGCCGGTCCCGCGCCTGCGACGGCACCGAGACCGGCGAGACGGTGGCCAGTGGCAGCAGGTGCAGGGTCACCTCGGCGCCGGCCCGGTAGCCGGCGTCGACCAGGTTGACCTGCCAGCGGGAGCCGTCCCAGAACCGGTCGGTGACGGCGACCCCGTCGACCCGCAGCTCGCCGACGTCGCCGGCCCAGTCGATCTGGAGCAGGGCGTCGTGCTCCGGGTCGGCGGCCCAGTCCGGCAGGTGCAGCCGGTGGACCGCGGCGAACTCGTCGAACGCCTCCGGGCCGGGCGCGGAGCAGCGGCCGTCGTGCTTGCCGTACTCGGCGGGCACGTCGCCGGCCGGGCGCAGCTCGGTGGTGGCGACGTCGACGGTGAGCGGGACGTGCGCCGGGGACACCGGGAGGTCGGCGAAGGCGCGCGCGGCCGGGTCGTACACGCGTACCGAAGCGGTCGACGCGGTCTTGGCCAGGATCCGGCCGGAAGCGTCCCACTGCAGCTCGTCGTCGCTGAGCAGGACCCGGCGGCCGGCCGCCTCGCAGACCCACAGCGAACCCGCGGTGCCGGCCGGCAGGACCAGGACGTCGAGCGTTCCGGTAGCGGTCTCGAACCGGGTCGGCTCCAGGCCGGGGGTGATCGCCCGCTCCTGTCCGCCCACCGACAGCGCCGGCGCGATGCCCGCCTCGGCGAGCAGGACCAGGGTGGGCACCGCGCCGGGCAGCAGGGTGAGCGCGGAGGCGGTGGCCCAGTCCAGGCGGACGCCGCCGGCGGTCAGGCCGACCGGCCAGCGGGCCAGGGTGCCGGCCGGGATGTCCACCGGCTGGGAGGGGAATTCCACCTCGCGGTCGGCCAGCACGACCTTGAAGCGGGCACCCCGGTAGGTGTCCAGGGGGACGTGCGGCTGGTGCCAGGCGACGAAGAGGAAACCGCTGGTCCCGTCGCTGCGCAGCGCCCACCGCAGGGTGGTGCTGTCCTCGACGCCGTCCGGGCGCACGTCGGGCAGGCTGGACGGCATGTCGGCGAGCCGGGCGCCGAACGCGGCCAGGAAGCTGTGCTGGCGGCGCAGTTCGGCGTGGCTGCCGGCGAGCGCGCCGGCCTCGCCGATCGGCGCGTGGAAGTCGTAGCCGAGCCTGGGCAGGTCGTTCGGGTAGCCGGTGGCGTGCGACTCCTGCAGGCCGCCGGGAACGTCCGGGTTGGTGCCGCCGGCGTACATGTAGTAGCCCTGCCAGGCCGAGCCGTTGCCGATCTTGCAGTGCGCGATGGTGGCCACGTCGAGCGCGCTGGGCAGCGGCCGCCGGTGGTACGCGGTCGCCATCCCGCCGGCGAGTTCGCAGGTGGCGGCCGGGAAGAGGTCGGACGGGACGCGCGGGCCACCCTTGGCCGCCTCGATGTTCTGCGCCCGCCGCACGTCGGCGCCGATGCCGGGGTCGTCCCAGACGTGCGAGAAGAAGTAGTGGTCCCGGAAGTTGGGCGCCCAGGGCGCGTCCGAGTCGACCCAGAAGCCGTCGCCGTAGCCGCCGTAGAGCGGAAGCACCTCCTCCTCGGGCAGCTCGGCGCTGTCCCAGGCGGTGGCGGTCCAGAGCGGGGCGGACATGCCCGCCGCGCGGGACATCCGCTTGAGCGTGCGCAGGTGCTCGGGCTGGGTGTAGAGCTCGTTCTCCAGCTGGATGCCGAGCACCCGGTCCAGATGCCCGCTGAGCTGGGCGCCGATCGCGGCGAACCACTCCTCGACCAGGCTCAGGTAGGCCGGGTCGTCGGTGCGGTGCCGGACGGGGGCCCGCTGCACCCAGTCGGGGAAGCCGCCGTTGCGGCTCTCGGCGTGCACCCAGGGGCCGATCCGCAGCACCACGTCGAGGCCGGTCTCGGCGGCCAGGTCGACGAAGGCGGCCACGTCCAGGTTGCCGTCGAAGCGGTACTCGCCGGGGGCGGGCGAGTGGTGCAGCCAGAACAGGTAGCTGGCCACCACGGTGACGCCGCCGGCCTTCATCTGGCGCAGGCGCTCCGCCCAGCGGTGCCGCGGGACCCGGCTGTAGTGCAGCTCGCCGGAGACCGGGACGACCGGGGAACCGTTCTTGATCAGGTACCGGTTGGTGAGCGACAGGCCCGCCCGGACGTCCTCGTCGTTGCTCATCCGCGGGCGGCGCAGCGGCGTCGTCCACGGATGGTGGCGGACGGAGAGTGGCTCCGTTTCTTTGGGCACGAGACCCCTCTTTCCGTTGGGACTGTAACCGGTCACAGCCCGGCAAGAGCGAACGATACACAGGATTAACCGGTTGGAAGCAAGGGCTTGACACATCGACGTAACAGCAGCACTGTAACCGGTCACAGGCATTGACCCGGGCCCCCGGCCGGCATGCCCATCAAGGAGGATCGATGAAGAAGACTCTTGCGCCGCTCCTGGCCACCCTTACCGCCGTCGCCCTGTTCACCACGACCGCGTGCAGCGGCGCCGACGACAGCAAGTCGGACACCGGGAGCACCACCGGCGACGAGAAGGTCGCGCTGACCTACTGGAGCTGGGCGCCGAACATGGACAAGGTCGTCGCGGGCTGGAACGCGACGCACCCGAACATCCAGGTCACCGTCAACAAGCAGGATGGTGGCGACCCGGCGGTCACCAAGCTGCTCACCGCGATCAAGGCCGGCAGCGGCGCGCCCGACGTGATGCAGGCCGAGTACCAGAAGATCCCCACCCTGGTCTCCGCCGACGCCCTGGCCGACATCGCCGACCAGGCCGGCTCGCTCAAGGACAAGTTCCCGGCCGCCGCCTGGAACAGCGTCACCCTGGGCGGCGACGCCGTCTACGGCGTGCCGCAGGACTCCGGCCCGCTGATGTTCTTCTACCGCGCCGACGTCTTCGCGAAGAACGGCCTGCCGGCCCCCAAGACCTGGGACGACTACGCCGCCGCCGCCGAGAAGATCCACAAGGCGAACCCGAAGCAGTACCTCGGCACCTTCTCGGCCACCGACGCCGGCCTGTTCGCCGGCCTCGCCCAGCAGGCCGGCGCCTCCTGGTGGGGGGTGAACGGCGACTCCTGGACCGTGAACATCAACGACGCGAACACCCAGAAGGTCGCCGGGTACTGGGGTGGCCTGGTGGAGAAGGGCGTCGTCGACAACAAGCCGATGTACACCCCGGAGTGGAACGCCGCGCTCAACGACGGCACCCAGGTCGGCTGGGTCTCCGCGGTCTGGGCGCCGGGCGTGCTCGAGGGCAGCGCCAAGGACACCAAGGGCAAGTGGAAGGCCGCCCCGATGCCGCAGTGGGACGCCGCCAGCCCGGCGACCGGCAACTGGGGTGGCTCGGCGACGAGCGTCACCAGCCAGAGCAAGCACCCGAAGGAGGCCGCCGCGTTCATCGCGTGGCTGAACAGCGACCCGGCGGCGCTGAAGCTGCTGGCCGGCACGGCCAACGTCTACCCGGCCGCCAACGACGCGACGAGCGTGCTGACCACGCCGCCGGCCTTCTTCGCCGACCAGGCCGACTTCTACACGATCGCGGCCGAGGCCGGGAAGCAGACCAAGCCGTTCACCTACGGCCCGAACGTCAACGTCGCCTACAGCGCGTTCAACGACGCGTTCGGCAAGGCCGCCGAGTCGAAGAAGGCCGCCGCCTTCACCGAGTCGCTGACGACCATGCAGAAGGCGACCGTCGACGACATGAAGAACAGCGGCTTCACCGTCGCCGGATGACCTGCACCGGGTGGGCGTTTCTCCAGGAGGCGGCCACCCGGTTCCGCACCAGGAAGGTTTCGGCGATGACGCTGACCACCACCAGACCCACCTCCACCGCCGCACCGGTCGCCAGCAAGCCCGTGCGGAACCGGCGGGCCGGCGTCCCGTACGCCTTCCTCGCCCCCGGCCTGCTCCTGTTCACCCTGTTCCTGGCCGCCCCGATCGTCTACGCCGGCTACCTGAGCCTGCGCAAGGTGAAGGTCAGCGGCCTCGGCCTCGGCGCCAAGTCGCGCACCGAGGTGTGGGCCGGGCTGAGCAACTACACCCGATCGATGACCGACCCGGAGTGGCTGCCCAGCGTCTACCGGATCCTCGGCTACGGCCTGGTCGTGGTGCCGCTCATGCTGGGCACCGCCCTGCTGATGGCCCTGCTGCTGGACGCCGGCCGGACCCGGCCCGCGCTGAGCAGCTTCACCCGGATCTCGATCTTCCTGCCGTACGCGGTGCCGGCCGTGGTCGCCTCGCTGCTCTGGGGCTTCCTCTACCTGCCCCGGGTCAGCCCGTTCGTCTACGCCCTGGACCGGATCGGCATCCAGGCGCCCGAGCTGCTCTCCTCCTCGTGGGTGCTCTACGCGGTGGCGAACGTCGCGATCTGGGGCGGCACCGGCTTCAACATGATCGTCATCTACACCGCGCTCAAGTCGGTGCCGACCAGCCTGTACGAGTCGGCCCGGATCGACGGCGCCTCCGAGCTGTCGATCGCCTGGCGCATCAAGATCCCGATCGTGATGCCGTCGCTGATCATGACCTTCGTCTTCTCGATGATCGCGACGCTGCAGGTGTTCGCCGAGCCGATCACGCTGAAGCCGCTGAGCAACACGATCTCGTTCACCTGGACCCCGCTGATGAAGGTCTACCGGGACGCGTTCGTCCGCAACGACATCTACGCCGCGGCCGCCACCTCGGTGGTCATCGCGGTAGCCACGTTCATCCTGTCCTTCGGCTTCCTCAAGCTCGTCGGCCGTCGCGCGTTCAACCAGGAGGACTGACATGACGGTTCTCGCCGCCCGCCCCGGCAAGCGGAAGACCAGCAAGATCGCCACCACGCTGCTGCTGCTCGGCGCCGCGTACTGCCTGCTCCCGGTGGTCTGGGTGCTGATCGCGTCGAGCAAGAGCTCGGGCGAGCTGTTCTCCACGTTCACCCTGGCGCCGAGCACCCACCTGTTCGACAACCTCGCCGACCTGAGCAACTACCGGGACGGCCTGTACTGGCGGTGGATGGCCAACACCGCGCTCTACGCCGGCGTCGGCGCGGCCGTCTCCACGTTCATCTCGGCGATGAGCGGGTACGCGCTTGCCAAGTTCGACTTCCCGGGCAAGGGCTTCGTGTTCAACGTGATCCTGGCCGGTGTCCTGGTGCCCGGCGTCATCCTGGCCATCCCGCAGTACCTGCTGCTGGCCAAGGTCGGGCTGACCAACACGTACTGGGCGGTGCTGCTGCCCAGCTTCATCAGCCCGTACGGCATCTACCTGGCCCGGATCTTCGCGGCCGCGGCGGTGCCCGGCGAGATCCTGGAGGCGTCCCGGATCGACGGCGCCGGCGACTGGCGCACGTTCCTGCGGGTGGTCCTGCCGATGATGCGGACCGGCCTGGTCACCGTCTTCCTGTTCCAGTTCGTGGCCATCTGGAACAACTTCATGCTGCCGTACATCATGCTCGGCAACGACCGGCTCTACCCGTTGACGGTGGGGCTGAACGGCCTGCTCAACCAGGGTGCCAGCCAGCCCTCGATGTACACCGCCGTGGTGACCGGCGCGCTCGTGTCGATCGTCCCGCTGATCGCCCTCTTCCTGACGCTCCAGCGCTACTGGCAGGTCGACCTGGCCGCCGGTGGCGTCAAAGCCTGATCGAGAACGGTCAAGACTATGATCCCGAACGTGTCGCGCAAACGCCCAACGATCCGCGATGTCGCTCGCGAGGCGGGCGTCTCCTACGCGACCGTGTCCCGGGTGCTCAACGGACGCGACTGGGTGAGCCCGGAGGCCGTGCGCGCGGTGCAGGACGCCATCGCGCGCACCGGGTACACCACCAACCAGCACGCCCGGTCGCTCGCGACCGGGCGGTCGGGATCGATAGCGTTCCTGCTCACCGAGCCGCAGCACCTGCTCTTCGAGGACCCGAACTTCTCGGTGCTGCTGCGCGGGGTGGCCCAGGCGCTCTCCGACCGGGAGCAGACCCTGATCCTGATGATCGCCTCCACTCCCGAGGAGCGCCTGCGCACCATCGCGTTCCTCAACGGCGGGCACGTCGACGGCGTCCTGCTGGTGTCCCCGCACTCCGGCGACCCGCTGCTCACGCAGCTGGTGCAGGCCCAGGTCCCGATCGTGGCCTGCGGCCGGGTGCTCGGCCTGGAAGAGATGATCAGCTCGGTGTCGGCGGACGACCGGGCCGGCGCGCGCACCGCCACCGAGCACCTGATCGCGGCCGGCTGCCGGCGGATCGCCACCATCACCGGGCCGCTGGACACCTCCGGCGGCGTCGACCGGCTGGCCGGGTACACCGACGCGCTGATGGCCCACGGCCTGCCGATCGACCACGATCTGATCGTGCACGGCGACTGGACCCGGCAGAGCGGGGCGGCCGGCATCCGCGCGCTGCTCGACCGGGCCCCGGACGTGGACGCGGTGTTCGCCGCCTCCGACGCGATGGCCGCCGCCACCCTGCCGGTGCTGCGCGACGCCGGGCGCGGCGTGCCGGCCGACGTCCGCGTGGTCGGGTTCGACGACTCCGGGCTGGCGGCCACCACCGAACCGCCGCTCAGCACGGTTCGCCAGCCCCTGGAACGGATCAGCGAGGAGATGGTCCGGCTCCTCGTGGACGTGATCAACGGGCGTACCCCGCTCTCCATCACCGTGCCCACCGGACTCGTCCTGCGAAGCTCCTCCCCCGCCTGATCTTTATCGGGCCCCCCATGGGGGCCGATCTTGGTTCCCCCCTTAGACCGAGATCGGCCTCCACCATGGATGCACGTCCCTTTTGTCAGCAAAGGAGCGCCATGAAGATCCCTGCTGTCCTCGCCACCGCCCTCCTGCTCCTGCCCGCCACGCCCGCCGCCGCGGCCGGCCGGCACCATCTGTCGATGCTCGGCGCCGACGTCTCCACCCTCCCCCGCGCGCTGGACCTGGGCGCCCGGTACTACGACGCCCGCGGCCACCGGGCCGACCCCTACGAGATCCTCGAGAAGGCCGGCGTCAACTACCTCCGGCTGCGCGTCTGGAACAACCCGGCCAGCGGTTACAACAACAAGGCGGCGGTGGTCCGGCAGGCGCGCGAGGCCAGGCGGCACGGCCTCAAGGTGCTGATCGACTTCCACTACTCGGACACCTGGGCCGACCCGGGCAAGCAGTTCATCCCGAAGTCGTGGGCCGGGCACGACCTGGCCCAGCTGACGAGGGACGTCTACGACTACACCTACGACGTGTGCTCGGCGATCAAGCCGGACAGCGTGCAGATCGGCAACGAGATCAACACCGGCATGCTGTGGCCGGCCGGGCAGGTCACCGACGGCGACTTCGGTCCGCTGGCGACGCTGCTGAAGGCCGGGTACGACGCGACCAAGGCCTGCTCACCGCGCACCCAGGTGATGATTCACACGGCGGACGCCGGGAGTCTCGGCGCGGCGCGGTGGTTCTACGACGGGATCGCGGCGCAGGGCGTGCGGTGGGACATCACCGCGCTGTCCTACTACTGCATGTGGCACGGCGACCTGACGAACCTGACCACCGTCCTCACCGACGTCGAGGCACGTTACGGCAAGCCCGCGGTGATCGCGGAGACCGCCTATCCGTACACCACGGAGAACTACGACCACCTGGAGAACATCATCACGTCGGCCGCGCCGTGCGACGGGATCCCCGCCACGCCGCGCGGGCAGGCGACCGCGTTCTCGCAGGTGCAGGATGCCGCCCGGGCGGCCGGGGCGCTCGGCGTCTTCTACTGGGAGCCGACCTGGACCGCCGTCGACGGGAACGGGTGGGACACCGAGGACATCGAGAACTCCGGCGACGCCTGGGAGAACATGGCGACCTTCGACGACGGCGGGCGGATCAACCCGTACGTGGTCTGGCGCCGCTAGAAAAAGGTCTGTTCCTAACCCCCGAAGGAGCACGATGCGCAGATCCCTCACCGCCGTCATCGGAGCAGTGCTGCTGATGCTGGCGTTCACCCCCAACCCCGCTCACGCCGCCTCCCTCACCATGCTCGGCGCCGACGTGTCGTCGCTGCAGCGCACGCTCGACCTGGGCGGCAAGTACTACACGGCGGCCGGCGCCCAGGCCGACCCGTACGACATCCTCAAGGGCGCCGGCGCCAACTACATGCGGCTGCGGGTCTGGAACAACCCGGCCAGCGGCTACAACAACAAGGCCAAGGTGCTGCAGCAGGCCAAGGCGGTCAAGGCCAAGGGGCTCAAGCTCCTGGTCGACTTCCACTACTCGGACACCTGGGCGGACCCCGGCAAGCAGTACCCGCCGGCGGCCTGGAAATCGCACACCCTCGCCCAGCTGCAGACCGACGTCTACAACTACACCTACGACGTGTGCACCGCGCTCAAGTCGCAGGGCACCACCCCGGACAGCGTGCAGATCGGCAACGAGATCAACGTCGGCATGCTGTGGCCCGCCGGGCAGGTGACCAACAACAACTTCGCTCCGCTGGCGTCACTTTTGAAGGCCGGGTACAACGCCACGAAGGCCTGCAACAGCGGCACCCAAGTCATGATCCACACGGCGGACGCGGACAGCGACGCGAACGCGCGCTGGTTCTACGACGGCATCAAGGCGCAGGGTGTCTCGTGGGACGTCACGGCGCTCTCCTACTACTGCATGTGGCACGGCACGCTCGCCAATCTCTACAACGTGATCGCGGACGTGAAGTCCCGGTACGGCAAGCCGGTCGTGGTGGTGGAGACGGCGTACATGTACACCACCGCCAACGCCGACGGCCAGACGAACTCGATTCCCGGCACCACCACGTGCGACGGCCAGCCCGCCAGCAAGGCCGGCCAGGGCACCGAGTTCACCTGGATCCAGAACACCGCGCGCAACGCCGGCGCGATCGGCGTCTTCTACTGGGAACCCACCTGGTACGCCATCGCCGGGAACGGCTGGGACCCGGCCAACATCAACGGCACCGGGGACGGCTGGGACAACATGGCCACCTTCGACGCCACCGGCAGATTCAACGGCAACGTGAAATGGACCGCCTGACCCTGCTCCCCTGAGGTTCGGCCCGGCGTTCCCCAGCGCCGGGCCGAACCATGCGGTGGTCCGGCATTTCCCCCGCCGACCGGTCGGATCACCACGGCTTTCCGGTACGGCCTGAGTGACGTACCGGAAAGCGGCGGCCGGAAGCCGCGGCGGCCTCGCGCCCGCCGGATGGTCAGCGAGGGCCGGACGGGGACGGGCGGGACGACAGAGCCGGCGCCGAGGGCGACGGCGCGGGGACCGAGAGCGATGGCGCGGGGGCCGGGGTGTCCGTGGCGGTCGGCTCCGAGCCGGGGTCGGCGGTGGGCGACGGCGAGCGGAACGGGTTCGCCTGCGGGCAGTGCGGGTAGCCACGCTGCCAGCTGGTCCACGACTCGCCGGTCTCCGGGTCGGTGCAGTTCGAGCCGCCGAGCTGCAGCGGGGCGCCGTTCTGGTCGTAGAGCTGGGCGTCCTCGACGAGGTGCCCCTGCGAGTCGTAGACGAAGACGTCCCGGATGTTGTCGTACTGACTGTTGCCCGTGTAGGTGGCGTCGAAGGACGGCGCGAACCGGGCGCTGCTGTCGGCGCCGACGAAACCGGCCAGCGAGATCAGGATCAGGACCGCGGTGCCGGACCACAGGGCGTACCGCGGCCAGGGCTTGTCGGGCAGGTCGCGGCGGCCCAACCAGATGGACCCGACGACGCACCCGGCGAGCAGGAGCAGGGCGACCACGTCGCTGCCACCGACCCGGGGCAGCAGGCCGATCGGCGCGGAGCCGCCGTCCAGCAGGTGCGCGAGCAGCATGGCGACCAGGTAACCGCGCAGCACCCACCAGGCCGGGCGCAGCAGGACCAGGAACTGGCTCGCCCGCTCGTAGCCGAGGACCGGGCCGACCCGGGCGTCCGCGACCCGCAGCCACGGCAGGACCCGGTCGCGCAGCTCCTCCCGGGTGACCCAGGGCGACGGCGGCTTCGCCGATCCGGGCAGGCCGGCCGCGGCGAGCAGCTCGGCGGCGTACGCCGACGGGGAGCCCAGCCGCTCCTGGAGGGTGCCGGCCCCCTCGGCGAGCACCTCGGCCAGGTGCTCCGGGAGATCGTCGAGCAGCTCCTCCCGGGTGGCCTCGGGTATGTCGCCGAGGGCCAGCCGCACCTCGGCGACATACCCGGTGATCTCGTCCGCTGCGATGTCGTTCACGCGGTCCCCCGCTCGCGAGTCAAATCGTCCATGATCGATGCGAATGCGCGCCAGGTCTTGCCGTTGCGGTCGAGCTCGGCCCGGCCGGCGGCGTTGAGCGCGTAGTACTTGCGGTGCGGGCCCTCGTCGCTGGGCACCACGTAGGTGTTCAGGAAGCCGTTGGCGTAGAGCCGGCGCAGCGTGCCGTACACCGAGGCGTCGCCGACCTCCTGCAGGCCTGACGCGCGGAGCCGGCGCAGGATGTCGTAGCCATAGCCGTCCTCGTCGCGCAGGACGGCCAGCACGGCGAGATCCAGTACGCCCTTGAGGAGCTGGGTCGTATCCACGCACGGCACAGTACTGCGCAGTGCGAAGTACCGTCAACGCCGTCGTACCGTTCGCCCGAAGTCCGCTGGTCGCGGGGTCTGGGGCTGCTGCTGCCGCGACCCGGGGCCCGGTGGCTGGTCGGGGTCCGCAGGCGACCAGGGTGGTGCCAGCTCCCGGCATGCCGTCGGAAACCCACGGCTGGTCCTGGTGGTGGTGTCCGGGCTCGGGAGACCACCGCCACGACCAGCCGAGACCGACCGGCTGGCACTCACGGTGGTCTCACCGGCCCGGACACCACCGCCACGACCAGCCAGCACCGACCGGCTGGCACTCACGGTGGTCTCACCGGCCCGGAGAGCACCACCACGACCAGCCGGGCCCCCCGATCGTGGCAGGCGTGGGGACTTGACGTCGACGAAGTCGCGGGCGGCGGCGGGTGAGCGGGAGCAGAACGGGCAGCGCCGCGGGTGACCGGGGAGCAGGACGGGCGCGGGAGTGGGTGGTCGGGAAGCAGGACGGGCGGCGCCGCGGGTGCGGCGCCGCCCGGGTGGGTCAGGTCGGAACGGTGGGCTGGAGGGGAGCGGTGGTCACACCGAGGCGGGTTCGGCGGCGCGGGCCGCCTTACGCTCCAGGGCCGCACCCTCGACGTCGAGCTCCGGCAGCCACCGCAGCCAGCGCGGCAGCCACCACGCCGAGCGGCCGAGCAGGGCGAGGGCCGCCGGGACGGCGATCATGCGGATCACGAAGGCGTCGAAGGCGATGCCCACCGCCAGCGCGAAGGCGATCGGCTTGACCGTGTCGTTGCCCTGTGGCACGAACGCGGCGAAGACCGCGAACATGATCGTCGCGGCGGCCACCACGACCGGGGCGGCCTGCCGGAAGCCGGTGACGATGGCGTCCCGCGGCGCCGCGCCGTGTGCGTGCGCCTCGTGCATCCGGGACACCAGGAAGACCTGGTAGTCCATGGCCAGGCCGAACAGGATGCCGACGATGATGATCGGCGCGAGGCTGATGATCGGGCCGGTCGAGCCGGCGTTCACCACGTCGGCCAGCCAGCCCCACTGGAAGACGGCGACGGTGGCACCGAACGCCGAGCCGATGGTGAGCAGGAAGCCGAGCACGCCGACGACCGGCACCAGCAGCGACCGGAACACCAGCACCAGCAGCACGAACGCCAGGCCGACGACGAGCGCCAGGTAGACCGGGAGCGCGTCGTTGAGCTTCTGCGAGACGTCGATGCTGATCGCGGTCTGGCCGGTGACGTACACCGTGGCGCCGTCCTCGTCGGCGACCTTGTCCCGGATCGCGTGCACCAGGTCGACGGTCTTCTGGTCCTCCGCGCCGGAGGCCGGGATGACGGTGATCAGCGCGGCCGTCTGCCGCTGGTCCGGGCGCGGCGGCTGGGCCAGCGCGACGCCCGGCAGCGCGGCGATCTGCTTCTGCACGGTGGCCGCGTACGCCACCGACTTCGGCCCGTCGATCAGGATCAGCAGCGGGGCGGAGACGCCGGGGCCGAACCGCTGGTCGATGATCGCGTCGGCCCGGGCCTGGGTGCTGCCCTCCGGCGAGCGCTGCGCCAGCGTGGTCTGCATCTTGAAGAACGGCAGCGCGACCACGGCGAGCGCGAGCACCGCCAGGACCAGGCTGATCACCCGCTGGTGGGTGACCATGGCGGCCCAGCCGCGGATGAAGCCCCGGCCCTCGGCGATGGTCTCGTCGCTGGGCGCGGCCGAGCGGAGCTTGCGGGGCAGCGCCTTGCGGCCGATGAAGCCGAGGATCGCCGGGACCAGGGTGATCGCGACGAGCACGGCGACCACGATGGTGGCCGAGGCGGCCAGGCCCATCTCGGTGAGGAACGGGATGCCGACCACCGCGAGGCCGGCCAGCGCGATCACCACGGTGAGGCCGGCGGTGACCACTGCCGAGCCGGCGGTGCCCACCGCGTACGCCGCTGCCGACTCGACGTCCTTGCCGGCGCGCAGTTCGTGCCGGAACCGGGTGACGATGAACAGCGCGTAGTCGATGCCGACCGCCAGGCCGAGCATCACCGCCAGGATCGGGGTGGTCGACTGGAGCTGGACGAAGCCGGACAGCGTGGTGATGCCGGCGACGCCGATGCCGACCCCGACGATCGCGGTCAGCAGGTTCATCCCGGCGGCCACCAGCGAGCCGTAACTGAGGGCCAGCACGATCAGGGCGACCAGCACGCCGACGCCCTCCGAGGCCCCGCCGACGTCGGCCGCGTTGCTCAGCGCCTCGCCGCGCGCCTCGACGGTCACGCCGCCCTTGCCGGCCTGCTCCAGCGCGCCGGTGATCGCGGCGCGCTCGTCGTCGGTCACCTCGGACGGCTGCACCCCGTAGGTGACGGTGACCAGCGCGGTGCTCAGGTCCCGGGAGACCGAGGGCGCCCGCTTGTCGAACGGGTCGTTGGCCGCCACCACGCCGGGCAGCTTGCCGAACGTGGCCACCGCCTGCGCGACCTGGCCGGCCACCGCCGGGTCGGTGATCTTCTGCCCGGCCGGCGCCTGGAACACCACCTGCACGTTGGCACCGGCCGAGGCGTCGCCGAACCGCTGCTTCATCAGGTCGAGCGCGGTGGTGGACTCCTGACCCGGAATCCGGAACGTGTTGACGGTCTCGCCGGACAGCTTGACCGCGCCGAAGGCCACGGCCAGCAGGGCGAGCAACCAGGCGACGGTGACGATGATGCGATGCCGGACGGCCCCGAGGCCGAGGCGATGCAGCAGCGTTGCCATGAGGGGGTTCCCTTGTTCAGTGGGTGTGAGAATGCCCGAGAGCGTCGTAGGCGACGTCGACGAGCGTGGTGACCGCGTCCGGGGTGAAGCAGTCGCGCAGCGCGACGCTGGCCACCGCGAGGGCGCCGAGCGCGCCGGTCACCCGGATCGCCCGCTCCGGCTTGGTGAGCTGCCCGGAGCCGAAGGTGTCGCCGGTGAACGGCTGGTCGCCGAAGGCGTCGGCCACCTCGTCGCCGATCGTCTGCAGCGCCGAGCCGAATTCGCTCTCCGGCTCGGCCAGCAGACAGGACAGCATCAGCGCCACGACGCCGGGCTGCCCGAGGGCCAGCCGGGCCATGCCGTCGATCACCGACCGGTCGCGGTCCGGGCCGGGCGGCAGCGGCGCGGCGGCCGCCGCGACCTCCCGGATCTGCCCCACGCAGCGCCCGATGACCGCCTCCTGCAGCGCCTCCTTGGTCGGGAAGCGGTGTAGCAGGCCGGTCTTGGAGTAACCCACCGCGTCGGCGATGCGCTGCACCGAGGTCTCCCGGAAGCCGTGCCGGGCGAAGAGGCCGGCCGCGGCGTCGAGGATCTCGTCGTCGATCTGCTGCTTGGTGGGGCGGGGCATAGGACCACCGTAGACCGTAATGGACCAGACCGGTCCGTCAGGGACCGTGTTAGTCCCCACAACTCTCCGGGGTTTGATCTCCGGTTGGCACGAGAACCCCGCCGAACCGCAGTGTCCCGAACTCCCGCCGGCGGCAGGCGGGATTCGGCAAAGGTCGGACGTCACGTGCCTCGCGTGCCCACCGTTCGTCTGCCCCGCCCAGAAGATCTTCCGGCGGTTGACAGGGGGTGGCGGAGCCGGGAAACACCAGCGGGAAAACGCCCGCGACTTGCCACATGTGCCCGGAGCTGGACGAGACCGCGACCCGCGCGGTCGCCGACCGGTCGGTTGACTTTCTGCTGGCTCACGCCCCGTGGACGGGCACGCCGTCCACGAAGGTCATCGCGACAGTGGCGTCCCCGATCTCGGCGGCCGGGGCCCGGAACGGGTCCCGGTCCAGCACCACCAGGTCGGCGCGGAAGCCGGGGCGGATGCTGCCGGTGTCGTCGAGGTGGTTCACGAACGCCGACCCGGCGGTGTACGCGGTCAGCGCCGCCGCCAGGTCCAGCCGCTGCGCGGGCAGGAACGCGGGGTACCCGCTGCCGTGGTGTGCCCGGTTCACCGCGACGTGGACGCCCTGCAGCGGATCCGGCGTGGTGACCGGCCAGTCGCTGCCGGCCGCCAGGTGCACCCCGGCCCGCAGCAGGTCACCGAACGGGTACTGCCGCTCGGCGAGGGCCGGCTCCAGGAACGGGATGGTCAGCTCGTCCATCTGCGGCTCGTGCGACGCCCAGAACGGCTGCAGGTTCGCGCTCGCTCGCAGTTGCCGGAAGCGCGGGATGTCGTCGGGGTGGACGACCTGCAGATGTGCCAGGTGCGGCCGGGTGTCCCGGAACCCGTTGGCGGTGCGAGCCGCCGCGACCGCGTCCAGCGCCTCCCGGACCGCCCGGTCGCCGAGCGCGTGGAAGTGCGTCTGGAAGCCGTGCGCGTCCAGCTCGGTGACGTAGCCGCGCAGCGCGGCCGGGTCGATGAACGAGAGGCCGGCGTTCGTCGTCGCGCAGCCGCACGCGTCGCGGTACGGCCGGGTCATCGCCGCGGTGAAGTTCTCCGCGACGCCGTCCAGCATCAGTTTCACGCTGTCCGCGCGCAGCCGGCCGACGGTGTGCTTGTCCCGCTTGGCCAGCAGCTCCGGGATCTGCTCGGCGCCGCGGTCGCGGTCCCACCACAGCGCGCCGACCACGGTGGCGGTGAGCCGGCCGGTGCCGGCCGCCTCCAGATAGGCGTCGGCGACGTCCGGGTAGCCGTTCGTGGCGCACAGCATGGCGTCCTGCCAGGCGGTGACGCCCAGCGAGTGCAACAGGGCCTGCGCGCGGAGCAGCCCGGCCAGCCGCTCGGCCCGGGTGACCTCGGGCAGCAGCCGCGCCACCAGTCGCATGGCGCCCTCCTGCAGGCCGCCGGCCGGGACACCGTCGGGGCGGCGGTCGATCCGGCCGTCGACCGGATCCGGGGTGCCCGCGTCGATGCCGGCCAGCTCCAGCGCGCGGCTGTTCACCCACGCGCCGTGATGGTCCCGGTTGATCAGGTAGACCGGGCGGTCCGGGACGACCCGGTCGAGCAGCTCCCGGCCGGGCACCCCGCCGGGGAAGACCTCCATGGCCCAGCCGCCGCCGCTGATCCACGCGAGGCCCGGGTGGGCGTCGGCGTAGTCGCGCACCCGGCGCAGGTAGTCGTCGAGGTCGGGGGCGCCGGTCAGGTCGCACTGGCCGAGTTCCACGCCACCCATGACGGCGTGCACGTGCGCGTCCTGGAAGCCGGGCAGCAGCAGCCGCCCGGCCAGGTCGATCGTCTCGGCGCCGGGACGGGCGAGGTCGCGTACGTCGTCGGCGCCGACAGCGAGAATCCGCCCGTCCCGGACCACCACCGTGGTCGTGGCCCCGCGCAGCGGGTCGGCGGTGAAGACGGAGCCGTTGGTGAAGACCAGATCTCCCGACATCCGCCCATGCAATCACGCCCCGAGCGCCACCAGGGGGTCACCCGCCGCACCGATCGGCGCGCGGCCGGCGGCGGCCGGGGCGGACCGCCGGGAACCCGCGGCCAGCAGGGCCGCCAGCACCACGAGACAGGCCGCCGCGCCCGGGACCTGCCGGCCGGCCAGCCCGGCGAGGACCGCCGCGTAGCCCAGCAGCAGCGCCAGCAGCTGCCGCCGGGAACCCTCGGTGCTCAGCGCGAACGCCAGCAGGGTGGCCACCGCGACCGGCCCCCAGTAGTACTGCAACGTCACCGGGTCGACGAACATCCGCACCAGCAGGGCGGTGGCCGGCGCCGCCGCGTGGACGACCCGCTGCCCGCGGCACCGCCAGGCGACCGCCGCGCAGCCACCCGCCACCAGCACCGCCTGCACCAGCCGCAGCGGCCAGCTCACCGCCGCCAGGTCCGGCAGGATCAGGTGCACCAGGCTGTCCGGATCCACGTTCCACACGTGGCGGAACATCCCGAAGTGCCCGGCAGCCACGAACGGCAGGTACCCCGCCACCCCGATCAGCCCGGCCGGCACCCCGGTCCGCAGCGCCCGGCGCAGCCCGCCCGACGCCAGCAGGCAGGGGAAACCCAGAATCGCCCAGGGGGCGATGGCGACCGAGACACCCAGGAGCGCGGCGGCCGTCCCGGTTCGCCCACGGCTGTGCCAGAGACTTGCGTACGCCCACAGCGCCGGGATCGCGAGCTCGACCGGATGCCCCCACCACGGCACGGGTACCTCAAGCCAGATCAGGGCGAGATGGCCGGCCGCCACCTCGCGCAGCGCCGCCAGTTGCCAGCCCGCTCCGGGTCGCCCGTCCGGTCCGGTCCCCTGACGGCCTCCGCCGGGCCGACCGTCCGGTCCGGTCCCCTGACGGCTTGCTCCGGGCCGACCGTTTGCTTCGGTCCCCCGCCGGCCGGCCGGGCCGAATCGGCGGCACAGCGCCATCGCGCCGAGCACCAGGCCCACGTTCACCGCCACGCGGACCGGCAGGGCCGGCGTGTAGTCGTGGCCGCCGATCATCAACACCCGGCTGAGCAGTAACTGCAGCGGCCCGGCCTGGTTCCACCCGGAGTCGTAGACACCGTCGAGATGCCCGTCGAGGATCCGCTGCCCGGCGGCGGCGAACTCCATCATGTCCAGCGGCTCGGCCGGCAGCAGCACGGCGAACCCGGCGGCGAGCAGCGCCACGGCGACCCAGCGAGCCCGCAGCAACGGCTCCACCCAGCGAGGGAGAGTCATGACCGTCTGATCGGCAGCGGCCCGGCCCAGCCGGTTGCGCTTCCGGGGCCGCTCCGGAGCCGATCAGGTGCGAGGCCGGGAACACATCCCCAGCCCCCATCGTCGGGGAACTGGGTGAAGAGGGGTGCGTCCTGTTGGTCATTCGCGGGCCAGTACAGCACCTTCCTGGATGGCGCTCGCAAGATCCGACTCGACGGCGACCGTGGTGTGCGACGACGCCGCGTGAAGTTCGATGGATCGCACGACCGCGAGGCCGGCGGCGACACCGCCATCCCAGACAGTCAGCTCGTCACCGATCCGCAAAGCCTCCCCTTCCAGACGCCCCGTGACGAATAGCCACGGGCGGCTCGAAAGGTGGTGGACTCTCTCCACGATGAGCCGAGTCATGTCCGGTTCCTCCTCCAAGTCTCGACGAATCGCTCCTCCGCTTGGTAGGCCTCATCCTCCAACGGCCCGGTCATGGTCGTGATCCGGCCCTCCTCGTGTTGACGGACGTGCACACTCTCATGCCCAAGAGTCCGGACCAGGGTCTCCTCGTCCTGGAACGCCGCAGGGCCCAACTGGACCCCGAGCGAGTCGGTCCTGGCCACCGCACCCTGAAAGTCGAGGTAGGCGACGTCGTCGGCGCTCTCGACGACCTCGACCGGAACTCCCCGGAAATCGACGCCCGCGAGTTCGCCGTAGGTTTGCACGGTCTCCGCCGTTCGCGGCAACCCGACGCCCTGATCGAGAACCTCACGATTCGACAAGGCGCCGGAACGCGAGTACAGGCCAGTGCCACGCCGCGGTGCCGGATTCGCCGGATCGGCTCGGCTCAACCGACCGAGCAACTGCTTGAGACGGTCCAGAATGCCGGCGAGTTCGGCGAGCCTGCCGTTCAGGCGGCGCAAGCTGTTCAGCAGGGCCCGGATGAAGCGCTGGATCCGGTTGGCCCAGGTGGCGACCAGGGCAGCGACCTGCCCGGCTACCACCGGGGTGGCCAGACCAAGCGTGACGCCTTCCTCAGCCAGCCACTGCGGCAACCGAACCGCAAGCGTCGCCACGAACTGCGCGATCAGGTCACGAACGATCTCGCGGACCATTCCCACCAGGAGGCCGGCGCCTTCGACCGCGTACGAGATCGCGTTCGTCGCGGTTGCGATGCCCTCGATCGCAGCGAGGTGCTCGGCGGCATGAGCGCGGTAGGCGTCACCGGACGCGCCATCCCAGCCGGCGACCTGTGTCCGGATCGCTGCCGCGTACTGCTGATGGGTCTGCGTCGCAGCGGCTGAGACGTTACGCCAAGTCGCCGCGTGCGCGGCGATCTCACCGGGCCTGCCGGCCAGCCAGTCGAGCGCGTCTTTCAGCGGCTGGACATGCTCCATCAGCCAGCCGACACCCCAGGCGAACAGCGAGCCGAACGGATCGACCGCCACCGCCAGAGCGTCGAGACTCCCGCCGACACCGCCCAGAGCGGCATCGACCCAACTGTTGCTCTGAATGCCATCGCTGATCTGCCGGACATCCTCGGCCAGCCCCAGGCCGGTGGACCAGGTGGTCGTGCTTTGCGCCGGCGCGACCAGCGGATCGTGGCTCACTACGGCGACCCGGGACCACGGGCCGATTCGGTCAAATGCCGGGCGCTCTCGAAATCAGCATTCTCGATGACCTCTGCGGCCGCGCGAAGCTTGAAGGCCGTCTCGGACAGCGCGTCCACCGCGCCGTTCAACACCTCGACCGCGCCACCGAACAAAGGACTCAACAGGCCGGGGAGGAATCGACACACCTCCCCGTACGCCTGGCTGTCCATGGTGACCTCACGCACCGTGGATCTGGCCAGCTCCAGCTGCCCGGCAGCCTCGCTGACCGCGGCAGCGTGCTGCCGGACCGCCTCGGCCGGGAACCGCATCCCGGCGGTCATCGGTCTTCCCGCCTGCCCGAGGACGGGAAACGGGAGCCGAACGAGCCGATCACCGCCCGGCCGGTCTCACTGTCCGACCCGACCGTGACCCGCACCGCCTCGTCACAACCGGTCGCCGATCCGGTCGACGTCGCCACCCGCCGAGCCAGGTCAACACTGCGCTCGGCCTGAACGTTCACTTGCGAAACCCACGAATCCAGCCACTGCTCCGCAGCACCGAGATCACTCACCAGGCGGCCCGCTTTCATCGATGTCCATCGACACCCTAGCGGCCACCGGCCCGTCAATAAAGGAATCGCGCCGCCACCGGGTCCGCCCTCCGGCTCGTCGACGAGCAGGGTGGGCTGGGGGCCCGTTCAACGCGATGTTGCTGCAGCCCGCGCCGGGTGGCGCCCTGCAGGAGCTGGGCAGCGCGGTGCGCTGACCACCCGGGCCCGGGAGGCGGAAGGTGAACTGGTCGCACCCGGTGCACAAGGGCATCGGCCCGGAAGGGCTGACCAGGGAGCTGGAGCTGGCCGTGATCATCGGCGGGTCCGGGGACTGGTTGGGGCCGGCGGAGGCCGGTGCCACATCGCCGGGTTCACCGTGCTCAGCCAGGTGGACGGGATCGGGGAGATCCGCCGGCGGTTCGTGCGACCAGGGCGTACCGGAAAAGCGCAACGGTCCGGACCAGCGGCGGTCCGGACCGTTGTGAGGCGAGTCAGTCCTCGTCGTCGGCCTCGGCGTGGCCGTGCCGGGGGGCGGCCTCGATCTCCTCGGCGATCGGCTCCTCGTCGATCACCTCGGCGGTGACCTGCGGCGCGTCGGCCCAGAGGGCGCGCAGCTGGCCCTGCATGAACTGGGTGAGCCGGCCCCGGTACTCGCGGTCGAAGTTCTCCAGCGCCTCGATCTGCTGCTGGAGCGCCTCGCGCTTGGCGCCCAGGCTGCCCACCACGTCGTCGTAACGCTGCTGGGCCTGCAGCTTCAGCTGCTCGGCGCCGTGCAGCGCGTCGGCGCCGATGGTCTCGGCCCGCTGCCGGGCGTCGGCCACGATCTTGTCGGCGGCGCGGCGGGCCTCCTCCGCCCGGGCCTGCGCCTCGCGGGCCATCTGCTCCGCCGCGGCACGCGCCTCGGTGAGCACCCGGTCGGCCTCCTGGCGCACGTTGCTGGCGTGTGCCTGGGCGTCGCGGGCGATCTGCTCGGCGGCCGCCAGCGCGTCGGTGCGGATCTTGTCCGCGTGGTGCTGAGCGCTCGCGACGTGCTCCTCCGCGGTGCGCTGGGCCAGCGCCAGCACCTGCAGTGCCTGGTTGGGCAGTCCGGGGTTGGGTGCGATCACCTTGTGCTCCGAGGTCTCACCATCGGTCCCATTGAGCAGCACTTCGACACGTTCCTTATCTGATTGTCGGTGTTCCCACGGACCGGTCCCGCTGCGGCCGCCGAGGGGTCGTCAGCCATGATCGGCGGGATGCTACCAAGGTTGGCGAGGCTCGGAGAAGACCCCGCGGACGGGGATTTGCCTGGTTGATGGCTTATGAGGGTTTTCTGGCCATTAGTCTCATAAGGATTCCGTCCCGAAACCCCTCAAGGACCGCCATGCGACGTCGTTTCGCGCTGCTCAGCCTCCTGACCACGGCATCTCTGCTGACCGTCGCACCGATGCCGGCCCGCGCCGCGTACCCTTCCGACCTCGCCTCCTGGGCGATGGACGAGTCACCCGGCGCCCATTGGATGTCCGACAGCAGCGGAAACGGACTTGACGGGCAGATCGGCGGCGAGGTCGGCACCGGCCTGACGCTGAACGGCGCGACCGGCTACCGCTTCGACCGACTGCAGCCGGACACTCCGCCGGCGCACCCGGGCCACCTGGTCGTGGTTCCGGACGCTTCGGCGCTCAATCCCGGCGACCGGGACTACGCGGTGACGCTGCGGCTGCGCACCGTCAACCACTTCGGCAACATCATCCAGAAGGGCCAGGCCACCACCGGCGGCGGCAGCTTCAAGCTGGAGATCCCGAACGGGCGGGTGACCTGCTCGTTCCGCGGCGACCGGGGCATGCTGAAGGCGATCGCGCCGTCCGCCATCAACGACGGCGCCTGGCACGTGGTGACCTGCGTGCGGGTCAGCACCGGGGTGGCGCTGGCGATCGACGGGCGACGGGTGGCCGGGCGGCAGGGGTGGACCGGCACGATCCGCAACAACTGGCCGTTGACGATCGGCGGGAAGCTGGACTGCGACCAGCGGACGGTCGGGTGCGACTACTTCGCCGGCGACCTGGACTACGCGAAGATCCAAACCGCTTAGACCCGATCTTTCGTACGCCCTGAGCACCCGCCCGCGAGGCCGGGCCGGAACCCCGGACCGGCCTCGCGTCGTACCAGGTCAGCGGCCGAAGCCGCGCGCCAGCCGGTGGTACGCCTGGTTCCAGCGCACCTCCTTGGTGAACTGCCGGGTCGTCGTGTTCTCGTCGATCAGCAGCAGCTCGGTGCCCACCATGTCGGCCAGGTCGGCCAGCTCCTCCGCGCCGACCGCGGCGGAGAGCACGGTGTGGTGCGGTCCGCCGGCGGTCAGCCAGCACTCGGCCGACGTGGACAGCGACGGGGCCGGCTTCCAGACCGCCCGGGCGACCGGCAGCTTCGGCAGCGGCGCTGTCGGCGGGACCACCTCGACCTCGTTGGCGACCAGGCGGAACCGCTCACCCAGATCGGCCAGGCCGAGCACTATCGCCTTGCCCGGCTTCGCGTCGAAGACCAGGCGGACCGGGTCCTCGCGGCCGCCGATGCCGAGCGGGTGGATCTCCAGCTTCGGCTTGTCGGCCGCGATCGAGGGGCAGACCTCCAGCATGTGGGCGCCGAGGATGACCTCGTTGCCCGGCGTGAGGTCGTAGGTGTAGTCCTCCATGAACGAGGTGGCGCCGCCCGGGACCATCGCCTTGAGCGTGTGCACCAGCACCGAGGTCTTCCAGTCGCCCTCGCCGCCGAAGCCGTAGCCGTCGGCCATCAGGCGCTGCACGGCCAGGCCGGGAAGCTGCCGGAGCCCGCCGAGGTCCTCGAAGTTGCTGGTGAACGCCTTGAAGCCGCCCTCGGTGAGGAACTGCCGCAGCCCGAGCTCGATCTTCGCCCCGTAGCGGAGCGACTCCTTCCGGTCCGCCTTCAGCTCTTCCGAGATCTCGTAGGTGTCCGCGTATTCGGACACCAGCTTGTCGATCTCCGCATCGCCGACCTGGTCGACCACCGCGACCAGGTCGTTGACGCCGTAGGTGTTGACCGAGACGCCGAACTTGAGCTGCGCCTCGACCTTGTCCCCCTCGGTCACCGCGACGTCGCGCATGTTGTCGCCGAACCGGGCCAGCTTCAGGTTGCGCATCGCGGAGTAGCCGCGCGCCGCCCGCACCCAGGTCGCGATCCGGGCGACCACCGCCGGGTTGCTGACGTGCCCGGCCACCGTCTTGCGCGGTACGCCGAGCCGGCTCTCGATGAACCCGAACTCCCGGTCGCCGTGCGCGGCCTGGTTCAGGTTCATGAAATCCATGTCGATCTCGGACCAGGGCAGCGCCACGTTGTGCTGGGTGTGCAGGTGCAGCAGCGGGGCGCGCAGCGCGTCCAGGCCGGCGATCCACATCTTGGCCGGCGAGAACGTGTGCATCCAGGTGATCACGCCGAGCACGCCGGGCGTCGACGAGGCCCGGCGGCAGACGTCCAGGATCTGCTCGGCGCTGGTCAGCACGGGCTGCCAGACGACGTCGGCGTCGAGGTTGCGGTCCAGCTGTGACGCGATCTCCCGGGACTGCGAGGCGACCTGCTCCAGGGTCTCCGGCCCGTAGAGTCCCTGACTGCCGGTCAGGAACCAGATTTCCCCGTTGCTCATCGAGCCCTCCGTGTAACCAGTCGCTGCAGAACAATGAAGCCGAAGAGCAGGATGCCGACCACGATCCGGGTCCAGGCCGAGTTCAGGTTGCCCTGGAAGTTGATGATGGTCGAGATCAGGCCGAAGACCATCACGCCGAGCAGGGTGCCGAAGACGTAACCGGAACCGCCGGTCAGCAGCACCCCGCCGATGACGCAGGCGGCGATCGCGTCCAGCTCGGTGCCGGCGCCCTGCAGCGCGTGGCCCGAGGTGGAGTTGATCGTGTACAGCAGACCACCGAGCGCCGCGCAGAAGCCGCTGATCGTGTAGACCAGGACCCGGGTGCGGGCCACCGGCAGGCCCATCAGCAGCGCCGAGTCGGCGCTGCCGCCGATCGCGTAGACGTTGCGGCCGAACCGGGTCCAGGCCAGCACGCCGGCCGCGATCAGCACCGACACCAGCGCCACGACGGCGATCGGGGTGGTCTTGACCCCCTCGGCGAGCGGGATCCGCATGTCGGACAGCGTCCGCCACAGTTCGTCGCGGATCGGGATGGACTCCTGGTTGATGAACAGCGCCAGGCCCCGGGCCAGGAACAGCCCGGCCAGCGTGGCGATGAACGGCTCCACCTTGAAGTAGTGGATCACCGCGCCCATGCCGGCGCCGAGCAGCGCGCCGAGCACCAGCACCAGCGGCAGGACCACCAGCGGCGGCCAGCCGCCCTGCAACAGTGTCGCGGTGAGCGTGGTGGTGAGCGAGATGACCGCCCCGACCGACAGGTCGATGCCGCCGGTGAGGATCACGAAGGTCATCCCCACCGCGACGACCAGCAGCACCGCGTTGTCGCGGAACAGGTTGACCACCACGCTGGGCTCGTCGAAGTGCGCCAGGTTCGCCACCCCGCCGAGGTACATGGCGACCAGCAGGATCAGCGTCGCGAGGATCGGGATGTACTTGGTGTTCGGCCGGTAGACGCGGCGGCGCGGGTTGACCGGCGCGTTCTGCGCGACCTCCGGCGACACGTCGATGGTGGTTTTCATGCGGGAACCTCGGCTCGCACGGCGGGACGCGACTTGAATCGCCCGAACACCTTCTCGCGGAAGACAGGCGACTGGGACAGGCAGAGCGCGACCACGATGACCGCCTTGAACAGCAGTGTCGCCTTGGCCGGCACGCCGATGCCGACCACGGTGACCGTCAGGGTCTGGATCAGGATCGCGCCGATCACCGTGCCGATGATGGAGAACCGGCCGCCGATCAACGCGGTGCCCCCGATCACCACGGCCAGGATGGCGTCCAGCTCGATCAGGTTGCCGGCGTGGATGCTGTCGGCGCTCTTGATGTCCGCGGAGACGATCAGGCCGGCCAGCCCGGCGAAGGCGCCGGACACGATGTACACCATGACGGTGATCCGCCGGGCCCGGATGCCGGCCAGGCGGCTGGCGCTCGGGCTGCCACCGACCGACTCCAGCAGCAGGCCCAGCGCGGTCCGCCGGGTCAGCACCGTGGTCAGCGCGACCGCTGCCATGGCGATCAGGAAGGCCACCGGGAGGGTGAGGAAGAAGCCGGTGGCGATGGTCGCGTACGGGCTGGACTGCACGTTGATGATCTGCCCGTCGGTGATCAGCTGGGCCAGACCGCGGCCGGCCACCATGAGGATCAGCGTGGCGATGATCGGCTGGATGCCGACGACCGCCACCAGCGCGCCGTTCCAGAGGCCGAGCAGGGCCGAGACGGCGATCGCGACGAGCACGATGAGCAGCACCGCGCCGATCGCGTTCTGGTCGCTCAGGTCCTTGATCAGCAGACAGGCCACCGCACCGGAGATCGCCATCACCGAGCCGACCGACAGGTCGATGCCGCCGGTCGAGATGACCAGCGTCATGCCGAGCGCGACAAGCATCAGCGGGGCGCTGCCCCGGATGATGTCGATCAGCGTCCCGAACAGGTGCCCGTCGTGGATGGTGAGGAACTGGTGTGACGTGAACACGTTGACGATCAGCATCGCCACCAGGATGGCGATCGGCCAGAACAGCCGGTTCTTCAGGATGGTCATGAGCTTGCTCCGCTGGCGATGGTCTGCATGATGCGGTCGGCGTCGACCTCGGCGGTGTTCTCCAGCTCCTCGATCAGCCGCCGGTCTCGCAGCACCTCGATCTTGTGGCTGAGCCGGAGCACCTCCTCCAGCTCGGCGCTGACGAAGAGCACCGCCATGCCGCCGTCGGAGAGCTCGGCGACCAGTTTCTGGATCTCCGCCTTGGCGCCGACGTCGATGCCCCGGGTCGGCTCGTCGATGATCAGCAGCCGCGGCTCGGTGATCAGCCAGCGGGCCAGCAGCACCTTCTGCTGGTTGCCGCCGGACAGGTTGCGGACCGGGCGCTCCGGGTCGGCCGGGCGGATCTGCAGCGCCTTGATGTACTTGTCGACGATCTCGTCCTGCCGGCGACGCGGGATCGGCCGGGTCCAGCCGCGCGACGCCTGCAGCGCCAGGATGATGTTCTCCCGGACGCTGAGGTCGCCGATGATGCCCTCGGTGCGGCGGTTCTCCGAGGAGAAGGCGATCCCCCGCTTCATCGCCACCTGCGGGTCGCGCAGCGTGACGGGCTTGCCGTCCACGCGGAGCTCGCCCTGGTCCGGCTTGTCCGCGCCGAAGAGCAGCCGGGCCAGCTCGGTGCGGCCGGAGCCGAGCAGGCCGGCCAGGCCGACCACCTCGCCCTCGTGGATGGTCAGGTCGAACGGGGCGATCGCGCCCGTCCGGCCGACACCCTTGGCCTGCAGGACCGGCTCCGCGCCGGCGCTCCTGGTGCGGGACCGCTGGGCCTTGTCCTCCAGGCCCTCCAGCGTCGCGAGCTCCTTGCCGATCATCTTCTCGACCAGCTGCACCTGGGACAGCTCGGCGGTCTTGTACTCGCCGATCAGCTGGCCGTTGCGCAGCACGGTGAGCCGGTCGGAGATCTCGTAGATCTGGTCGAGGAAGTGCGAGACGAACAGGATCGCCACGCCCTCGCCCTTGAGCCGGCGCATCACCCGGAACAGCTGCTCGACCTCGGAGGCGTCCAGGCTGGAGGTCGGCTCGTCGAGGATCAGCACCCGGGCCTCGATGTCGACGGCCCGGGCGATCGCCACCATCTGCTGGATGGCCAGCGAGTAGGTGCTCAGCGGCGCGGACACGTCCAGGTCCAGGTCGAGCCGCTTGAGCAGCTCGGCGGCCCGGCGGCGCATCTGGCCCCAGCGGATCTTGCCGAAGGTCCGCGGCTCCCGGCCGATGAAGATGTTCTCCGCGACGGTGAGGTTGGTGCAGAGGTTGACCTCTTGGTAGACGGTGCTGATCCCGGCCTTCTGGGCGGCCAGCGGCCCGGTGATCCGGACCTGCTTCCCGCTCAGCGCGATGTCGCCGCCGTCGATCTCGTAGACGCCGGTGAGCACCTTGATCAGCGTGGATTTGCCGGCGCCGTTCTCGCCCATCAGGGCGTGCACCTCGCCGGGGAACAGACGGAAGTCGACGCCGTCCAGGGCGACGACGCCGGGGAAGACCTTGCGGATGCCGGTCATCTCGAGGACCGGTTTTGTGGTGGGTTCGCCCATCGTGCGCTCCGTTCCGCGCGGTGCGGTCCACCCCGAGAGCCCCGGGGTGGACCGCACCTGCCGTGAATCAGTACTTGCGGTCCGGGAGGGCGGCCTTGGCCTGCTCCTGGGTGAAGGTGGTCTCCTCGGTGAGGACCCGCTGCGGGACCTCCTCCTTGTTCTTCACCTTCTTGGCCAGGTCCATCAGCTGCGGGCCGAGGAGCGGGCTGCACTCCACGATGTAGTTGATCTTGCCCTCGGAGAGGGCGGTCATGCCGTCCTTGACCGCGTCCACCGTGATGATCTTGATGTCCTTGCCCGGCTTCTTGCCGGCCGCCTCGATCGCCTCGATGGCGCCGAGACCCATGTCGTCATTGTGCGCGTAGAGAACGTCGATGTCCGGGGTGGACTGCAGGATGCTCTCCATCGTCGTCTTGCCCTCGGCCCGGGTGAAGTTACCGGACTGCGACTTGACGACCTTGATGTTCGGGTTCGCCTTGATCGCCTCGGCGAAGCCCTTCTGCCGGTCGATGGCCGGCGCCGCGCCGACGGTGCCCTGCAGCTCGACGACGTTGACCGGCTCGTTCTTGCCCTCGTACTGCTTGACCAGCCAGTCGCCGGCCTCCTTGCCCTCCTTGATGAAGTCCGAGCCGAGGAAGCTCTTGTAGAGCGAGGTGTCCTGCGAGTCGACGGCGCGGTCGGTCAGGATCACCGGGATGCCGGCGTCCTTCGCGTCCTTGAGCACCGAGTCCCAGCCCGAGGTGACCACCGGCGAGAAGGCGATGACGTCGACCTTCTGCGTGATGAAGCCGCGGATGGCCTCGATCTGCTTCTCCTGCTTGCCCTGGGCGTCCGAGAACTTCAGCTCGATGCCCTTTTCCTTGGCGGCGTCCTGGATCGACTTGGTGTTCGCGGTCCGCCAGCCACTCTCGGCACCGACCTGGGAGAAGCCCATGACCAGCTTGCCGTCGCTGGAACCGGAGCCGCCCGAGCCGGCGTCGTCGCTCTTGCTGCCACAGCCGGCGAGCGCCGACACGGCCAGCAGGCCCGTCAGCGCCGCCGCCATCATCTTCACGCGCACCATTACCTCCGTAACTGTTACCGTTAACAAACAAGCCAGCGAACGACAGCACGTGACGTCGCTGGGGAGATTGCCGAGTAGCTGCGACCGCTGTCACAGCTTGCGTTTCGTGAGTGTTACCGTTCTCAACGTGCCCGTCAAGAGATCAGGTTCGCTGTTTCAGACAGATTGCAAGAACGGCGTTATCACTCGCAGCCATCACCCGGTCACCTGGTAGACACGTCCAATGCCGACCTCGGACCACGCACCGGACCTCGAACCGGCTGCCCAGATGCCCTCACCCGCCCTTCGGCCGCGATCCGGCAAGGAGCGGGGAAGCGTCATGCGGGACGTCGCGAAGCTGGCCGGCGTGTCCCACCAGACCGTCTCCCGGGTGATCAACGATCATCCCAACGTCCGGGCGGAGACCAGGGAACGCGTGCTCGCCGCGATGCGCTCGCTCAACTACCGGCGCAACCTCGCGGCCCGCACCCTGGCCACCCGGGAGTCACGCACGCTCGGCATCATCGGCTTCGAGACCACACTCTTCGGTCCCGAGTCGATGCTTTACGGCATCGAGAGCGCCGCCCGCGCCGCCGGATACCTGGTCAGCGTCGCCACCGTCCGCGAACTGGCGCACCGCCCGGTCCTCGAGGCGGTCGACCGCCTCGCCCAGCACGACGTCGACGGCATCATCGCGATCGCCCCGAAACCCGCCGTCACCACCGCCCTCACCCACGCCCCGACCGGTCTGGCGTGCGTCGCGGTGGGCGGCGCCGGTTCCGGCGCCGATCCCTTTCCCACGGTACGCGTGGACAACGCGGCCGGGGCTCGCATCGCCACCCAGCACCTGCTCGACCTCGGCCACGCCACCGTGCACCACGCGGCCGGGCCACCCGACTGGCCGGAGGCGCAGGCCCGGGTCGACGGCTGGCGGGAGACGCTCTACGCGGCCGGGGCCGTGGTGCCGCCGGTGACGCCGGGGTGGTGGGACGCCGCTGCCGGTTACGAGCAGGGGCGCCGGCTGGCCGCCGACCCGTCGGTGACCGCGGTGTTCTGCGCCAACGACCGGATCGCGCTGGGCATGCTGCGGGCGCTGCACGAGGCCGGGCGGCGGGTGCCGGAGGAGGTGAGCGTGGTCGGTTTCGACGACATGCCGGACTCGGGGTATTTCCTGCCGCCGCTGACCACTGTGCACCAGGACTTCGCCGAGATGGGGCGGCGGGCGCTGGCCCTCCTGCTGCACCACATGGCCCACGCGGACGGCGAAAGCCCGCCGTCGAACGTCATCGTCGCCCCGGAGCTGGTCCGGCGCGCGAGCACCGCTGCCCGCTCCTGATCCATCCCGGTCACCGCCCCGGCTGCCGGTCACCTCGGCGTGTTCTCACGTGGTCACGCGACTGCGGGCAGGGGTTGATCCGCCTCACCCGCAGTGGTGAATGAACCCGCCTCGCCGCACTCATCGCCGTTACAGTCCGAGAGGTGTTCGACGGCGACACAGGATCATCGATCCACCCGGCACACCGCCGGGCTCACCGAGCGCGCCGGTTGTCCGCTATCGTCGGCCCCTACGCCACTCGCTCGCCGTCCTCGCCTCACCTGACGGCTCCCCCGGCGGCGCGCCTCGTCCCCGCGTCGGGTTTCGCCGTTTCCGGCCGCACCCCGGCCAGCGCCCCGTCAGTTCCGACCATCCCCGCCGGACCCGGCCGGCGTCTCCGACCCGGCGAGCCACTGGCTCACGCCGCGCACCGGGCGGCATTCGTCACCACCCGGAGATATCCGGACATCAGCACCGGCCGCCGATTCCGAGGGTGGACCAGAGACCGCTGAACTGCCTGCGTAGAGCTGATCTGTCGTAGGGAGCGACGAAAGGACAGGTGATCGGATTGGGAACGCGATCCGGGTTCTCCGGAAACGTCCCGGGATGGCTGCGCCGCCGACGGCACCCCCGGCTCTCCGGCACTCTCCGCATCCGTGACGCCGTCGGCCGCGACCTCACCATCCCGCTCCGCGGCCGAGCCGCCGTCCTCACCACCGGCGGCACCGGCCTGACCGGCCACGGCGAAGTCTGGGCCGTACACACCGACCCGGACGCCACAGTGACCAGCTTGATGATCTGCTACGGCCGGACCGACTCCCCCGGCGACCGCGAATCCGGCCTCTGTCCATCCGGCGCCACCGTCACGCTCGCCGGAACCCAGTTCACCTGGCACTGCCCCACCACCAGCCCGGAACCCGGCCCGGCAGCCGCGAGCATCCCGCACCCCCGCCCAGCCGCCACAGCGCCCAGGCCCGACGGCGCGACCGCCGAAGTCAGCGACACGGCCGACGCCGCAGCCGGCGGGACGGTGAACGCGGCGACCACGGGCAGCCACCGCGCAGCGAGCAGCGGCGCGGACGGCGGGAGCCGCGACACGGACAGCACCACGACCAACCGGAGGCGCGACACCGACAGCGCCGCGACCAACCAGAGCCGGGACACGGGCAACATCGCCCCGTCGGCCGGGCGGGATCCTGGTTCGGGTCGCAACGTACGGCCACCGCTTCCCCGCACCGGTAACAGCCGGGTCACCCCGTCCGGGCTGCGCCAGCCCTCGCCGGAGACATAGTGCCTTCCGGCCGGAGCGCCGGAGATCGCCCGACCCACCGTGAGCCACGGAGCCGGCCCGTCCCGCCACCCGCGGGCGTGGTGCGGGAGACGGGGCGAGCGCTCCGCGGCGTACCGAAAGGGTGGAGTGCTTGGCGCGGCCTGGGACGGTGGGCGGACCTCGGGCCGAGCGGACCTGAGCGACTCGCGTGCGACGAAGCGACCGCGACGGAGCGGCACGGGTGGTCAGGCGAGTTGCGCGATGAGGTCGCGGAAGGTGGCGAAGGCCGGCTTCGGGGTGTAGTCGTCGCGGAGGATACCCAGCTGGAAGAGCGGGTCGGGGGTGGCGGAGTTGGCGTCGCGGAGAGCGTGGTGCTCGTAGGTGTCGATGTTGAGGGTGGTGGCGTGGGCCGACACCAGGTCGACGACGAGGGCCAGCACCTCGGCCTGGCGGGACTCGGGACGGTCCGGACCGGTGCCCCAGCCGTGCTCGCAGATGTGGATCGGGAGCGTGCCGGGCAGGCCGGCGGCGGCCAGGCTCTGGGTGCGGAAACCGGTCAGCGCGGCGGCGACGACCTCGGACAGATCGCCGGGCGCGATGGGGCGGAAGACATCCGGGAAGAAGTCGAGGCCGGCGTAATCGAGGGCGTCCCGGAACTCGTCGCCGCCACGTTTGCCGAGATCGGTCCAGAACTCCTGGGCGGGGTCGAAGTCCAGGGTGGAGTTGCAGCCGATGCGCACGTCGAGCCCGAGACGGCCCGCCTCGCGTCTGGCCTCGATGACGCCGGCGACCACAGCGTCCCGGACGACCGGCGAGCCGCCGTCACCGCCCAGACCGGCATGGTTCGGCTCCTCGGCGATCTGCAGGCAGGCCAGACGGTCGCCGTGCCGGCGCAGCTGGGTGCGGAGGAATTCGAGCCAGCCGGTGAGATCCGGGTTGTCCGAGCGGAAGCAGGTGACCAGGTCCAGGCGGCGGTGACCGGTGGCGAACTGGACCGGCTCGGGCGGGGCCTCGGGCACCCGGGGCGGCTCGTCGGCGTAGTGCACATAGCCACGGACCAGGGAGACCCCCAGCTCGTCGAGGGCGGCCACGATCCTGGCGGGATCGTCGGGCGGGCCCTGGGTCTCCGGGTCGTCGGTGAGGTGGCCGCCCGGGTAGATGCCGAAGGTGAGAGTCATGCCGACACCATAGGCGATTCTTGGTGTCACACCAAGTTTTAAGTGACGCTAGGATTCGCTCCATGGGACTGCGCGAGGAGAAGAAGCGTGCGACGCGGACCGCGATCGCCGACGTCGCACTGGGGCTGTTCCTGGAGCGCGGATTCGACCGCGTGACGGTGGCCGACGTGGCACGGGCGGTTCCGGTCTCGGTGAATACGGTGTTCAACTACTTCCCGACCAAGGAAGATCTCTTCTTCGACCGACAGGACGAGGTCGTCCAGCGGCTTCCGGCGGCGATCCGCGCACGGGCCGCCGGCGAGTCCGTGGCGGCCGCGGCACGGCGGGCGTTCCTGGCCGAGATCGATCGCGAGGACCCGACGCTCGGGCTGCAACCGGGCATCGCCGAGTTCTGGCGGGTGATCGACGAGAGTCCGGCGCTGCAGGCACGACTGCGGCACCTGCGGGACCGGACGGAGTCAGCACTGGCGGAGGCGTTGCGTGCGGTGACCGGCACCGGCGCTGACGATCCGATGCCGCGTGTTGCCGCCGCCTTGCTGGCCGCGGCGGATGCCACCCTGCATGCCGAGGTGCGCCGGCGGGTTCGCGCGGGAGACGATCCCACGTCCATTCGGGATCACCTGCGGCAGATGGCCGGGCTGACCTTCGACGCGGTGGAACGTGGCCTGCCGATCTGAAGCCGTAAGGCTGGAAGTACACCGGCGAGGGACGACCCACATTGACGGAGAGGATCTGCGAGATAACGTTCAGTGAACGTAGCTGACGAGAGGACGACGATGGATCCCACAGCATTGGCGTTCGCGACCGCGCTGGTATCAGCGATGGCCACCCAGACCTGGTCGGACGCTCGGGCCGCCGCTCTCGGCGTGTGGCGGCGGCGTAACGCGGCTGCCGGCACCGAGTCCATCGCCACCGACCTCGACGTCACCCGTGAGCGAGTGGTGACCGCGGGCGAGGCCGGCGACCCGGACACCGTTGACGCTGTCGTCGACGTGTGGCGGGGCCGGGTGCAGGAGCTCCTGCTCGACCACCCGGAACTCGCCACCGACCTGCAGGACGTCCTCACCACGACGCTGCTGCCGATGCTGACAGACACCCAGACTTCTCGCGTGCGGAGCATCATCATGACCGGCACCTCGCGCGACACCAGCACCTTCCATCAAATCGCCGGCAATCAGTACAACCATCGCTGATGACCGGACCCGAGGGGCGGCAATACGGCACCGCCGCCGATCGCAGCACCTTCAACCAGGTCCACGGTGATCAGTTCATCCTGCGAGACGGTCCCGACACCACCACCACCTTCCACCCGGTTCGCTCGCTGCGAGCAGACACGGTGTCGTTCACCGGCCGGGCCGACCAGGTGGCGATCCTGGTGCGTGACGCCGAGGCCAGCCGCGGCGTCACGATCTATGCCATCGACGGCATGCCCGGAGTGGGGAAGACGACGCTCGCGATCCATGTCGGGCACCTGCTGAGCACCCGGTTTCCGGACGCCCAATTCTTCATCGAGTTGCACGCGCACACGCCAGGCCGCTCACCGGCGCGTCCCGAGGATCTGCTGACCGACCTGCTGCTGGCAACCGGCATGACCGCGGAGCAGATCCCGGAAAGCCTCGATGAGCGAGCGGCGCGATGGCGGGATCGCATGGCAGGACGCCGTTTCCTGCTGATTCTGGACAACGCCGCCGCAACAGACCAGGTGGCGCCGCTGATTCCCGGCGCATCCGACTGTCTCGTGCTCGTCACCAGCCGGCGCCGCCTGACCGGGCTCCGGCGCACGTTCGGCGCCTCGCTGCTGCCACTCACGGTCTTCTCCGAGGCGGAGGCGACAGATCTTTATGCTCGCTTGCGCGGACCGGCGGCGGACGAGGCGGAGGAGACGGCCACCGTCCAGATCGTTCGCCTGTGCGGCTACCTTCCGCTCGCCATCACCATCCTCGCCGCCGGTCTGGAAACAGCGAACGCGCCCGGCACCGCGGAGGTGCTGACGGATCTGGAAACAGCACAGGATCACCTTTCCGCCATCGACTCGCGGCTCGACGACCAGGAACTCGGCGTGGCCGCCGCGTTCGACCTCTCCTACCAGCGATTGCCGGCCACCGAGCAAAGGGCGCTACGCCTGCTCAGCCTCTCGCTGGGCGATGACTTCGATACTCACGCCGCCGCCGCGCTGGTCGACGTCTCCCTCACCGACGCACGGCGGCTCCTGCGCGGCTTGCTGACCCAACGCCTGCTGAGCCAGCCGACCTCCGGCCGGTTCCGTCTCCATGATCTGATCGCCACCTACTCCCGGAGCCGGACGACCGGCGAAGAACGGACGCCGGCAGTTCACCGCCTCTTCGACTACTACCTGCACATGACGGCACGCTGCGACCCATGGCTGCCGCAGCACAGCGGCCGGCGCTCGGCGGCAGTCCCACCGGCGCGGCCGCTGACCACGCCGGCGCCGGCGATCACCACCCGAGCCGAGGCGGTGCGATGGCTCCGCGTCGAGCGCACGAGCATCCTGGCATCGCTGGAGTACGCCCGCGCCGAGCAGGAGGACGAACGTGTCGTCGAGTTGACCCGGTCCATCATCGCCCTCCTGCACATGGACGGGCCATGGTCCCAGGCCATCCACCTACTGGACGCCACGCTCGACATCCTGTCGGGGCGGAACGACCTGGCCGGGATCGCCTGGACATATGGCGAGACCGGCGTCTTCGCGCAACGGACCGGTGACTATCGCCTGGCCGCGGAGTTGCAAGAAAACTCCCTGCGGCTTTGCCGCGAACTCGGCGACCGCCACGGTGAAGCCGCCGCCCTCGTCGAAATCGGCATCCTGAAATTGCTCACCGCCGACTTCGCCGGCGCCGAGGCAGCCGAGGAGCAAGCGGTGATCGTCTATCACGACATCGGCTACTCCCGCGGCGAGGCATGGGCACTCGCGCAACTCGGCGTGCTCCGGCGTATCGCCGGTGACTGGCCGGCGTCCGAGGAATTCCAGGAGAGGGCCGCGGGCTTGCTCGAGCTCGCGGGCGATCTGTACGGCACCGCCTGGACCAGTGCCGAACTGGGTGTCATCCGGGGTAGATGGAAGAAATATCCGCAGGCCACGGAACTGACGGAACGCGCCATGTCGATCTACCGAGAACTCGGCGATCGCCGGGGCGAGGCTTATGGCTTCAATCAGATGGCCAGCATCCGTATCTGCACCAGGGATTTCGAGCATGCCGCCGGCCTGCTGGACCGTGGCCTGACGATATTCCTGGAGTTCGGCGACCGCCACGGCGAAGCCGAGGCGTACAACATCCAGGGCGCGCTGTTCCTGAAGACCCACCGGGCCGGCGAGGCCCGGGCCGCATTCGAGCGAGCCATGATCATCGCGCAGGAGATCGGGAATCCGTGGGAGCGAGCCAAAGCACTCGCCGGAACCGCCCTGTGCGGCTTCGCCCTGGGCCGGGTCGACGAGGAACGGTTTCAGCAGGCCGTCACCATGTGCCGGCAGGTCGGTGCGACCGCCCGGGTGGAGAAGCTTCTCGCCGAGCGCGGCAAGGTCCGGCAGGGACTCACGGCCGGCTTCGACGATGACGACTGGTGGCAATGAGTGGGGCGGGTTTTTGCCGGCCCGGGCGATGCTCCCAGCCACGCCCGGGCCGGCGGGTCACGCGATCCCCGCCAACTCAGCAGAAGTCGGGGAACGGTGGCCCGAGAGGCCCACCCAGAGACGCACCGCGTTCTGTTCGGTGCTCGCCGGTCGCTGCCGCGACGACGGGCAACGGGTGCGTCCGGGGTGGGTCAGGACTTGGTGGACGGGTTGCCGTAATAGGCGCCCGGGCCGTGCTTGCGCTTGAAGTGGCGCTCCTGGAGGTGCTGCGGCGTGGCGGCGGCCGGGTTCAGCGCCAGCGTCTTGATCGCCATGTCGGCGACCGCTTCGACGATGATGGCGTGCTCGACCGACTTCTTCGGCGAGACGCCCCAGGTGAACGGGCCGTGGTTGGCGACCAGGGCGGCCGGCATGGCGGCGGCGGCCTCGTCGTCACCGATCAGTTCGATGATCACCTGGCCGGTGTTGAACTCGTAGTCGGTGGCGCACTCCTCCGGGGTCAGCCCCCGGGTCACCGGCACCGGGCCGTTGAAGGTGTCGGCGTGCGTCGTGCCGAGCACCGGGATGTCCCGGTTGGCCTGGGCGAACGCGACAGCGTTGGCGGAGTGGGTGTGGGTGATGCCGCCGATCGACGGCCAGGCCAGGTAGAACGCGCGGTGCGACTCGGTGTCGACCGACGGGCGCAGGTCACCGTCGAGCACCTTGCCGGTCGCCAGGTCGACGGGGACCAGCATGTCCGGGGTGAGGTCGTCGTACGACACGCCGGAGGGCTTGATCAGGAAGTAGCCGCCGGCACGGTCGACGCCGCTGACGTTTCCCCAGGTGAGCTGGGCCAAGCCGGCCTTCGGGATCACCTGGTTGGCCAGCCACACGTCCTGGCGCAGGGCATCCGACCCGATCGTCACGTCGCGCTTCCTCTCCCGAATGTTAGCGCTCACCATACTGGATCGTGGCTGCGGAGGTAATGCCTTGACAATCACCTTGTGAGCGCCAACACCCAGGGTCAGCCCAGGTGGGCGGCCGCCGCGAAGACCCGCTCACGCAGCGTATCCGGGAGCGGCGCGAACCCGGCACCGGACACGGCGCGCTGGCCGGCCGGGCTGGCGGCGTAGGAGAGGAAGCCGCGGGTGACCGCCGAGGCGCCCCGCCGGCAGACGATCTCGTAGGTCACCTGCACCAGCGGGTAGGCGCCGCCGGGCAGGTCGTAGTCGAGGTCGAGGCGTAGATCGTTGTCGCCGGTGATCCCGGCTGAGGCGATCGCGGCGGTGGCGGCCTCGTCCGTGGCCGGGACGAAATCGCCGTGGGAGTTGCCGACATGTGCCATCGCCAGCTCGTTGACCCGGGCATAGGACGCCTCGACGTAACCGATCGCGCCGTCGGTGCGGGCGATCGCGGCGGCCAGCCGATCGCTGCCCCGGACCGCGAGGGCACCCGGCACCGGCCAGGTGGCGCCTGCGGGGAAGGGCCAGTCGGCGGTCGCGGCCAGGAACCGGGTGAAGTTCGCCGTGGTGCCGGAGTTGTCCTCGCGGTGGACCGTTCGGATCGGGGTGGCGGGCAGCGCCGTCCGCGGATTGTCGGCCGCGATCGCCTTGTCGTTCCAGGTGGTGACCTTGCCGGCGAAGATCTTCGCGATGGTCGCCGGGGCCAGGCGCAGGTCGCTGACGCCGGCCACGTTGTAGGCGAGCGCGATCGGCCCGATCACCAGCGGCAGGTGCACCGGCGGCGCGCCGCCGCACCGGGTGGTCGCGGCCGCCTGGTCGGCATCGCTGAGCACCGCGTCGGTACCGGCGAAATCACCCGTCCCGGACGTGAACGCCTTGACCCCCGCGCCGGAGCCGTTGCTGGTGTAGGCGACGGCCGCTCCGGCGCAGGCGATCTGGTACTGCTCGATCCACTCGTTGACGGCGTTGGCCTGCGCGGACGAGCCCTGCCCGCCGGCCTCCCCGGACGCGCAGGACACCGGGTCGTCGGCCCGTCGCGGTCCCTCGCAGGCGGTCAGCAGCAGGAGGCCGGCGAGCGCGGCCGCCGCCACCGGCAACGTCCGCGCGGCGCGGACGGGCACCGCCGCGAGAGACTTCTTCATCGCCGGGCTCCTCATCGGTACTCCGCCAACCGGCGCCGCACGCCGAGCGGCACCAGCAGGATGACCAGGGCCAGGACCAGCACGGGAAGCACCACCCAGCCGCGCAGCGTGCGCTCCGCGGCACGCAGTTCACGAGCGAAACCCTGCTTTCGTACGTCGGTGACAGCGCCCACCGCCGCGTCGAAGTAGGCGAAGTCGAAAGCCGCGTCGCCACGCCGGATGCCGGTCAGGGCGTCGACCGCCGCGCCGGTCCGGCCCGCCTCGGCCAGCGACAGCACCTTCTGGTGATCGCGCCGGTAGGCCTCCCAGCGCCGCAGCGCCTCGGAGCCGGCCAGCCATGTCAGGCCGTGCCCGCACCGGTACTCCACCTCGAACGTCGGGGAGGTCAGGCACTCCGACTTGCCGGTGAAGTCGTCCCGGTAGAGGGCCAGGTTCGCGGAGACGACGTAGCGGCTGGTGTCGGCGGCGGCGTCGTATCCGACCGCGCGCAGACGGGACAGTTCGAGGTACGGCGTCAGGTGCTCCTCCCGCGCGGCGGACATCCGCCCGGCCTGGCTGCCGAGCACCACCATCGCGGCGAGGGCGAGCACCAGGCTGAGCGCCGTGGCGCCGAGCAGTGCCGGGTTCATCGCGCGGCGGAACCGGCGGGCCAGCCAGATCTGGAGCATGATCAGCAGGGCGATCAGGGCCCCGCCGAGCAGCACGATCAGCGTGTAGCCGGTGGCCTCGGTGGCGTGCTTGCCGGAGTAGGCCCGGTCGAGCCGGGCGGTGGCCGCGTCCCGCAGGTGCTGGGCCGCCGGGAGCAGGCGCTGGTGCAGCACGTTCGTCGCCTGGGTGTAATAACCGAGCGCCTCGGCGGGAAGCCGGCCGGCCGGCCGCCGCTCGACCCGGTCGGCCGCGGTGATCGTCTGCCCGATCCGCTGGTGGTAGACGGCCAGGCCGTTCAGCAGGTCGACGACGACGGTCCGGTCGGCGGCGCCGGCCGCGAGCACCTGCTCCAGGTCGGCGTCGACCTGGTGGGACCGCTCGCGGTAGGCGCCCAGGGCGTCGACCCGGGTACCCGCGAGGGCGTCCGCGTCGCCGGTCAGCAGCAGGCGGGTGGCCTGCGCGTCCATGTCGCTGAGGGCGAAGTAGAGGTCGGCGGCGGTGGCCGCCTGCGGGGCCGCCTCCCGGCCGATGACCCGGATCTCGCCCCGCACCCGGGCCATCACCAGGCTGGTCGCCGCGAGCAGGGCGGTGGCCGCGAGGACCACCAGCACCGACCACAGGCGCAGGCGGGCGGGGGTTTCCTTCCGGACCAGATTACGTGCGGTATTTCTGGTCGCTTCCAAAACCGCTGGCACATCGGCCACGGTAACCCATGGCCGCAAAATTCCTGGCGTTTACCTGGCGTTCATTCAAATGACGTTTTCGCAGGTCAGCAGCATATCGGCCGATTTCCGGAATTGCCTTTCATGGGATTCGCGAGACGCATCGGAAAAGGGATCAAGGGTGGCGGCCAAGGGCCTGTCGGGGCCGCGCCGGCAACGGACCGCGGCGGAGGCCGGAAGGTGACGAGAGCGGCGGGAGCGGCGTGGACGACCGGACCGGAGCGGTGCTCAGGCGGCGGCGAGGGCCGCGTAGATGACCGGGTCGTGGGCGGAGAGGAGGGTCAGGTCCGGTTCGGCGCGCTGGTGCAGGGCGGCCAGGCGGGCGTGGTTGGCGCGGACCTGGGAACGGTCGAAGGCCACAGCGGTCTCGGCGATCCGCAGGCCGAGCGGGACCCGGGTGCCGTCCAGGGTGCCGCGGTGGTAGAACGCGTCACCGCAGTGCAGCAGCCAGCGGGAACCCGCGTCGACCGCCACGCAGGCGTGCCCGCGGGTGTGCCCGGGCAGCGCGATCAGCACGATGCCGGGGGCGATCCCGGTCAGCTCCTTGGCCGCCGCGAAACCCCGCCAGCTCTCGCCCTGCGGGGTGTGCTCGACCAGGTGGGGGCCGTGCGACCACTGGGCGCTGCGGAACCGGCGGCGCTCGCCACGGGTCGGCGGGCGCAGGGCCCCCTCGGCCTCCGCGGCGGTGACGTGGACCTGGGCGTGCGGGAAGTCGGCCAGGCCACCGATGTGGTCGATGTCGAAGTGGGTGACGACGATGTGGCGTACGTCGGAAGGCCGGAAACCGAGCCGCTCCACCTGGACCACAGCGGTCTCCTCGCGGTCCAGGGCGGGACGCAGCAGGTGCCGGGGCGGGCCGAGGCGGGTCGCCGGGTCGGCCAGGTCGCCGAGGCCGAACCCGGTGTCGACCAGGACCAGGCCGTTGTCGGTCTCGGCCAGCAGCACGTGGCAGACCAGGGCGCCGCCGGGGGCGCGCATGGTGCCGCAGTTGAGGTGATGAACACGCACGCCGCGAAGGTACGCCGAAGCGCGCCGGAAAGCGATCACCCCGGACCGCCGAGCGGAGGGACCTGGTCGATGGCGGACAGGCGGCGCAGCGGACAGGCGGCCGGGCGGCCGGGTGGATCAGTGGCGGTCAGTGATGGGTGGGATGGTGAGCCAGGCGGCGGGCCGAGTCGTGGTGCGGGAGCGACGTCGCGTCAGGGAGGCCGTGCGCCGCGGAGAGGCCGTCCGGCTGCTGCACCAGGTGCCCCTCGGCGACCAGATCGGCGAGCAGACCGGTGAGCCGGGCGTCGAGTTCGGTCGACCGGCGGGTGGACCAGCCGTAGAGCCTGGTGACGGCGGCCAGCACCTCGTCCACCGACAGCATGCCGCCGTCGATCACCAGGTTCTCGCAGGCCACCGCCAACTCGGCGTCGGCGATCTGGTCGGCCTTGCGGGCCACCCCGTCGGCCCGGTAGCGGACCACCGGGAACTCCTGGTCCGGGTCGCCGAGGAAGGTGCCGTCCCAGGCCACCCCGGCCTGCTCGATGGCGTCCTCGATGGCGCCCCGGGCGTTCCGGGCGATCCGCGGCAGGCCCCACTCCTCGCGCATGCGCTGCAGCGCCACGCTGATGTGCACCGGGCCCTCGATCTCCGCGAGGCGCCGCACGGCGGCGATCAGGTGCGGACGCAGGGCCGGGTCGGTGAGGACGGCGCCGGGCGGCAGCGGGTCCAGGGCCGCTTTCTGGTACGGGTGAGCCCACTCGCCACTGCGCTCCACCCGGGCGGCCACCTCGAACCCCGCCGCCTCCGCCGGGCTGGTCGCCGGCCACGTCTCGGCGTGGTGGGTCCAGCCGGGCGGCGCGGCCATCGTCTCCTCGAACTCGGCCACCGCGGCGGCCATGTCCGGCTGCCCCTCGATCGACTGGTACCAGGCCGGCCGGTGGCTCTCCGGGAGGGGCGAGGTCAGCGCCGAGCGCACGGACTGCTCGGCCACCGTGGCGGCGGCGTCGGCTAGGTCCGGGTCCAGGCCGGCGGACTCCGTCAGCTCGGTACGCAACTGGTAGATGGCACCCAGCCGGTCGGCGGGCTCGGCGGTCTCGTGCAGGCCGGCCAGGAACTGCGCGGCGGCCGCGGCCAGTTCCTCGGTGCCGACGCCGAACCGGGCGGCGACCTCGGCGAGATCCTCCCGGCTGGCGACGGCCGGCTCCGGCGACCGAGCCGCCTCCACGAACGGCTCCGGCGGCTGAACGACCTCCGCGAACGACTCCGGCGACCGGACGGCCTCCGCGAACGACTCCGGCGACCGGACGGCCTCCGCGAACGACTCCGGCGACCGGACGGCCTCCGCGAACGACTCCGGCGACGGGACGGCTTCCGGGGCCGGCTCCTCGGCACGACCGGCCGACGGCCATTCGACGCGCCGCGGCGCGGGTTCGCCGGGGCGGCTCGCGGACGGCCACTCGACCGACGAGACCTGCCGTTCGTCGGCGGACGACACGGACGGCCGCCTGGTGGCGCCGAGCCGGGCCGCCAGCTCCGACTCGCTGGCCGAGGGCCAGGTCACCGACGCGACCTGCCGGTCCCGCTCGCCGGCGAGGGCGGACCGGCCGGTGGACCGGTGGACGGTCGCCGACGTCTCGTCCCGGCTGGCCGTCGGCCACCGCACCGCCGAGACCGGCTTGCCCTCGGCGGTCTGCTCGGCCACCTGCTCCGGCCGGGCGGCGGCCGGCCAGTCGACCCGCTCCGGGACCTCGGCCCGGCTGGCGAACGGCCATTCGGCCCGGATCGTGTTCTCCCCCGCCGGGGCGGACCGGTCGGGCTCCGCCACCGGCTCCTCGGGCGCCGCGTGCCGGCCCGGCTCGGCGCTACCGGCCGACCAGCCGGCCTCCTCGTGCGAGGGCCACGCGACCCGCTCCGGAACCTCGGCGCGGCTGGCGAACGGCCAGTCCGCCCGCACGGTGTCCTCGGCCGCCGGGTTCGGCCAGGCGTCCGGCTCGGCGTGCGACGGCGCCTCGGGAACCGCCGGTTCGGCCGGTGCCGGGGCGGCCGCCGCCAGCTCGTCGCCGAGGTAGGCCTCGACCACGGCGAGTTCCTCGGCGCCGGCCTGCGCCGCGGCGAACCGGGCCGCGATCCGCGACACGTCGGACGGATCGGCGGTGGCCGGCGCGGCGGTGGCGAACGACGGCGCGGGCGAGCCGGCGACCGGCTCGCCGAAGACCGGCGCCGGCTCCCCGGCGTGTGACACCTCAGCGAACTCGGTCAGCGGCGCGTCGTAGTCGAAGGTGGCCATGACCGCGTCGTGGATCCGGGTGTCGTCAGTCTCGTGGGCGTCCGCCAGCTCGGCCTCGGCGGCTGCCTCGGCCTCGGCCAGCCCGATGTCACCGGCATCGTGCCAGGCGAGCACGATCTCCGGTTCGACCACGCCGTCCCCGACCTCAACCTGGGCTTCGGTGAAGGCGGAGACGGGTCCGTTGGCGGGCGCGGTGGCGGAGGCGGCGGCGTAGGCGGCCGCGGGCGCCGAGGTGGCGACCGAGGCCGAGGCGGGACCGGAGACCGGTCCGGAGGCGGGGACCGGCCCGGCGGCCGAGACCCCGGCGACGGCCGCGGCGAGTTCCTCGGCGGACACCCGTTCCCGTTCCACCCCCGGCTCGGCGAGCCCGGCCCCGCTCCCGTCGTACCCGAATCGCTCCTGATCCGTGTCGGTGTAACCGGCGGCGTAGCCCGCCGCACCCTCCGCGACCGGCTGTTCCGGCGCGCCGAGCTGGGGTGCCGGCGCCTCCTCCGGCAGCAGCGCGAACGCGTCCTCGATGGCGGCCCGCAGCCGCGTCTCCTCCCGCTCCCGGTCCAGGTACCAGGCGGTCCCCCAGACCCGGTGCAGCTTCCAGCCCAGCCCCTCGAGCACCTGCTCGCGGATCCGGTCCCGGTCGCGCGCGGTCGGCGCCGAGTCGTAGGTGGTCCCGTCGCACTCGATGCCCAGGGCGTAGGGCGCGTTGCGGCGGGCCGAGCGGCGCACCGCGATGTCGATCCGGTACGCGCCGGCGCCGACCCGGGTGTTCACCCGGTAACCCCAGCCGCGGATCACGTCGCGCACCGAGTCCTCGAACGGGGTCTGCGACTCCAGCGGCTCCGGCTCGGTGTCCAGGTTGAGCGCGGGGATGCCACGGGCCGCGTAGTCCAGGAAGTCGGCCAGCCGGGAGTCGTCGGCCGGCAGATCGCGGGAGCGGACCGCGGTGACCACCTCGAGGCGGCGGCGGGCCCGGGTGGTGGCCACGTTGAGCCGCCGCCAGCCGTCCGGGCCGGTCAGCCCGCCCAGGTCGGCGCCGATCGCGAAGATCACCACGTCGCGCTCGTCGCCCTGCACCGCGTCCAGGTCCTTGATGAAGAAGCCGCGCAGCCGGTCGTCCTCGGGCGGGACGACCATGTCGGCGACCGCGGCCTCGATCTCGGCGGCGTCCGCGGCCGTGCAGACCACCACGCCGAGGCTGAGCTCCGGCCGGGTGACCAGGTGGTGGGCGACCCGGGTGGCGACCAGGCCGGCCATCGACAGGTCACCGCCGGCCGGGTAGAGCTGCACGCCGGCGTCCGGCCCGGCCGGCGCGAACGCCGGGAACGTGGTGAGCCGGCCCTGGTAGAACGCGTGGTTGGCGAACGCGATCAGCGACTCGTCCCGGCTGCGGTAGTGGGTGAGCAGGTCGAGGACCCGGAACGCGCCGCAGCTCACCGCGAGCTCCAGGATCGAGCGCGGGTCGCCGCCGGGGATCGGTGCGACGGTCAGCTGCCGGTCGTCGCCGCAGACCACCAGGGCGTTGCCGCGGTAGGCGCAGGTGATCGCGTCCGGCACCGGCACCCGGGACGCCTCGTCGATGATCACGACGTCGAAGGCCAGGTCGGGCGGGAGCAGCCGGCTCACGTCGGCCGGGGACATCACCAGGCACGGCTTGACCGCCATCGCGGCGTGCGTGGTGCGGGCGAACAGGTCCCGGACCGGCAGCCGGCGGCCCTGCTGGGCGGCGGTGGCGCGGAGCAGCGCGGCCTCGCCGGCCGCCGACTCGGCCGGCTGCAGCGCGTCGACAGCGTTCATCACCTCGGCGGCGGCGGCCCGCTGCAGGTGGTCGTCCCAGAGCCGGAACTCCTCGACCAGCCGGTCCCGGGAGACCGCGTCGAGCGGGGCGAGCCGGTCGTCCTCCCGGATGATCGCGTCCGCCCACGACTGGAAGAGGGCCCGGCCCAGCACCGGCAGGATCTGCTCGACCGGCAGGTCCTCGCGGGCGCAGAAGTCGACCACCGGGTCGAGGCCGTGCTCGGCGAGGACCGCGCGGGCCGCCTGGTGGTCGAACCACTCCTGCTGGCCGCGGCTGTCCTCGAGCAGTTCACGGAGCAGCTCGCGGGCGGATTCCCGCTCCTCCAGGGCGATGCCGAGGGCGGGGTGCCGGGCCGGCGCGAACGCGCGGAGGATCCAGTCGCGGGCGGACTGCCACTCGGCGACCCGGGACGGCAGGGTGTCGCTGGGCCTGACCCGGCCGAGGATCTCGGCCTGCTCGGCGGTGAACGCGACGTCCGCGCCGTTGCGGATCCGGCGCGCCTCGGAGGTCCAGGCCATCGCGGCGGCCAGCGCCTCCACGTCGGTCTGGGTGCCGCGATAGGCGGCGCCGAGGATCCGGGCGTACTCCTTGGCGTTGCTCGTCAGCGCGGTAGCGGCATCCGAGGCGCTCTCCCGGAGCAGCCCGATCGCGGCCGCCTCGGCCAGCGTGAAGTCCCGGCCGGCCGCCACGCTGTACGCGTGCACCAGCTCGGCCACCGAGGTCAACGGCTCGACGTGCGCGCGCAGCCAGGTGACCGCGTCGTGGATCGGGCCGGCGGCCAGCTGCGGGCGGGGTGCCGGCTCCGGCGGCGTACGCAGCGCCGCGGTCCACCTGTCGAACTCCTTGCCGGCCTCACCGACGATCCGGATGATCGCGCTGTTCGGGGTGGCCGCGCAGATCCGCTCGATCAGGGTGGGCAGCGCCTCGGGCGGGGTGACCTTCAGGGTCTCCTCGGCGGTGACCAGCGCCCGCTCGATCGCGTCGAAGTCGGTGTCGGTGCCCGCCCAGTGCTTGCCGAGGATGGCGGCGTGCTCCTGCTCGGCCTCGGCCAGCTCCTGCAGGGCGCGTTTCCAGGCGGCCGCCGCGGTCAGGTTGGCGACCGCCTGCGACCGCTTGACGTCCGGCCGGGCGATGCCGGCGGCGGCCTTCTTGTCCCGCCGGGACTGCGCGCTCAGCTTGCGCAGCCCCTTGTGCTGGTGGGCGAACCGCTGCGCCAGCTCGTCCACCGGCTCGGCCAGCGCGTTGTCGCTGAAGTGTTCCCGGGCCCGGGCCTCGGCGGCCTTCACCACGTTGACCACGCGCCGCAGGTTGCGCATCGCGGCGTGCGCGGCGTTCATGCCCATCGCGTCGAACCAGCCGGGTTCCGGCTTGTCCGGGCGGGACAGCAGGTCGACGATGGCGGCCAGCCGGGGCAGGTCGGTGAAGGCGACCACGTTGGGCAGGCCGAGCCGGGCGGTGACCCGGTCCAGGCTGTGCTGGTGCTGTTCGAGCCGGTCGGCCTCGTCGGCGAACCGGCGGGCCAGGCCGCGGGCCTGCGCCGCGGTGAGCGGGAGCAACTCCACGGCGGGCGGCTTGAGGTGCCCGAGACTCGGGATGATCGGCAGCTTGGCGGGGGACGGCAGCGCGCTCCAGGTGGCGCCGGACTTGGCCCGTACCGCGTCCTCGGCCTGGTGCAGCGTCTTGAGGTGGCGCGCCAGGCCCTCGGCGGCCCGGGCCACCGGTTCCAGGCTGGCCATGGTGAGCCACTCGTCGGCGGCCTCCGGCGGGCGCCGGGTGGCATGCCCGATCAGGGTGGTCAGGGTGATCGCCTCGCCGATCGAGCCGATCAGGAACGCCTCGGCGATCGGGTCCCGTTCGATCGCCTCGGTCAGGTGGTCGAGGGCGGCCTGCGCCTGGTGCAGCCGGGCGTCGAGCCGGTTGTGGTCGATCACGTCGCGCCAGAGGAAGTTCTCGCCCTCACGGGCCGGGCGCCAGGACCGGCCGAGGCGTTCGGCGGCGTCCCGGACCCGCTGCAGCGACTGGGTGGTGAGCGGGATCGGCAGTTCGGCCAGCGTCGGCGCCTGCGGTACGTCGGTCATCTGCGCGCACATGCCGAGCACGTCGTGCAGCCGGTGGCCGAGCGGCTCGCGGACCTCGTTCATCGCCTCGGCGTACGCGTTGAGCCGCTGCCGGTGTTCCCGCAACGCCGCCCGTTCGTCGGTGGACAGGTCCGGCGGCGGCAGCGGGATGAAGTCGAGCGCGGCGGCCAGCGCGGCGGCCACCTCCTCCCGGCCGGTCCGCCCGCTGTGCAGTTCGAGCAGGTAGTCGTGCAGCCCGACGGCGGCGAGCCGGTCCCGGACGGTGTCCAGGGCGGCGGCCTTCTCGGCGACCAGCAGCACCCGGCGGCCGGCGTGCAGCAGCACACCGATCATGTTGGCGATGGTCTGCGACTTGCCGGTGCCGGGCGCGCCGCGCATCACGAACGAGCGGCCGTGCAGCGCGGCGGTGACGCAGGACCGCTGGGCGGCGTCGGCGTCGAGGACCAGCGGCACGTCGTCGGGGGTGGCCACCTCGTCGATCCGGCGGCCGGCGATCACGTCGAACTTGAACGCGTCCGGCTGCCCCTCCGGGTGGCCGGCCAGCGCGCGGATCACCGGGTGGGCCAGCACCTTGCGTTCGTGGTCGAGCAGGTCGGTGTACATCACCTCGCGGTGCACGGCGAATCGGGCCAGCACTATCGCCTCGTCGGAGTGCCAGTCCGGGTGGTCGCCGAGGGCGGCGTCCAGGCGGGCCCAGAAGACCGTGACGTCCAGCCCGGCCAGGCTGTCCACCGCGGGCAGCTCGATGTTGTGCCGGCGCAGGCAGATGTCCAGGGCCGGGTTGACGATCGGGTCCTCGGCCCGGGGCCGCAGCCGCGGGTAGTCCTCCGGGTCCGGGCAGACCAGGTCGACCGGGATCAGCAGGATCGGGCTGCAGTGCCGGCTGTCGCCGCCGGGAGTCGGGGCCGTGTCCGCCCAGCGCACCGTGCCGAGACCCAGGTAGAGCGTGGCGACGCCCTGTTCGAGCAGGTCACGGTGGGCGGCCCGGCGCAGGGCGCGCAGCGTGCCGTCCATCTCCGCGTCGGTCATCGCGGTCTGGAAGACGTGCGCGGCGCGTGGCCGCGGGCCCTCCGCCTGCTCCTCGACGCCCAGGAAGCCGCACTCGCGGCCCTGCTGGAGCGCCTCGACGACGCTACGCGGCGAGGGACTGACGATCTCCACCACACCGGGCGCCGTGGTCCGCACGTCGATCAGCGGATTGGCGCCGCTGAGGTCGAGCAGCCCGTCCCGCCACGACTCCAGCGTCGCCCGTACCCGGGCATCAGGCCGCCCCGTGAACCCGTCCGACTGATCCCACCGCATTTTCCCATTGCAGCAAGGCGACGGGCCGCATGGTGGCGTTTTTTCGGGTTAATCCGACGTTCCGCACGGATCGGGCCAACTGGCCGCCACACCCGTCACAGCGGCACCGTCAGTCCCAGGTCGGAACCCACCACTGCCAGCCGGCCGGGGCGAGCGGCCAGGCGGCGTCCGGTCGCCAGCCCTCCGGCGGGTACCAGCCCTCCGGCGGAACCGGCCAGCCCGGCGGCACCTGGAACTTGATGCCGGTGGGCGCCGGCGGGATCGGCGGGTGCCGGTTCGGCTCCGGGGCGGGCGAGACCGGTGCGGTGCCGGTCGCGGCGGCCTGCTGGTTCGCCATCACCGCGCTGAGGGCCGGGATGACGGTGGTCTCGGCGATCTCGCCGGTGCCGCCGAAGAGCGAGGTGCCCGGCGGCGGGGAGGTCGGCACGCCGGGGATCTGGTGGGCCGGCACGCCGGGGACCACCGGCTCCTCGGCCTGGGTCCGCCCGGCGATCGTCGGCACCGGGCCGCTGACCGAAGCCGCCCAGCTCGGCACCTGGCCGCTGGGCTGCACCCAGGCCGGCACCAGCTCGCTGCGGTCCATCCAGGTGGGGTGCGCGTCGCTGCCCTGGGCGGCCCAGGCCGGCACGGCGTCGCTGCCGGCCATCCAGCTGGGCACCGCCGAGGTGCCGGCGGCCGGCAGGCCCGGCGCGCCGCTGGACGGCGCCACCGGCGCGGTGGCCGGCGGCGGCGAGACCGGCGCGGCCCGGCCCGCGGTGCCGCGCCCGGCCGGGCCGGTCCAGCTCTCCGGCAGGTCCTGGACCCGGGCCACGTAGAGCAGCAGCTCGGTCTTGATCGCGTTGCTCTTGACGATCGCGCGGGCGGCCACCACCAGGCCACGCTCGGCCTGGTAGCGCAGCACCGGGGTGAGCTCGTAGCTCATCTTGGGGCTCAGGTCGCCGACCCGGGCGTCGCCGAGCCGGACCTCGACCAGGTGCCCGGCCATCTCGTGCAGGGTCACGTACGCCCAGCACTCGCCCTCCGGCCGATGGAAGCGGGCCAGCGCGTCGAGGTGCTGCTCCTGGCCGTAGACCTGCAGCGCCGAACCGGTGGGCAGCAGCCGGTGCTCCTGCCGCGGCGGCTCGTTGGCCGGCACGATCATGTGCGGCTCGGCGAGGTCGAGGCGGATGGTGCCGACGAAGGCCGGCGGGCGGCCGTCGTACTCCCCCCACTCGCGGCCGTGGATCTGGGCGTTGACCTCGGGGATGAGGTTGCGCTTGGTCAGCTCGGTCAGGACGCCGACGTAGCGGGCGGCCTCCGGGCGTGGCAGGTGGCCGAGCAGGGCGTTGTCGGACCAGACTCCGACGGCGTTGCGGTCGTGGCGGTTGCTGCGGTCGGGTATCAGCTGGACCGGGACGGTTATGTCGGTTCCCTGCGGATCGAAGTTCGCCCCGAAGAGCGCACGGATCGCTTTCGCGTAGTGCGTCTCACCGACGACCTCGGCGCTAGCCCAGCCCGCTTGACCCCAGAGTTGGAACCGATTTGCCACACGGGAACGCTAGTGTCTGCTTTCCGTCAGTGACGTCGTCCTTACGGATGAGTGGCCTCAGCCGGACGGTCCGTATCCAAAAGATCAACTCTCCGCGTCGAGCGCTCGGTCCAGGTTCGCGAGCTGTTCACCCACCGTTCCGATGGAGATCATCCCGGTTCCGGCACCCGCCCACTCACCGGCCGCCGGCCGCAGGGCGGTCCGGGCGCGCTCCATCATCTGACGATCGCCGCTGGTCACGGCCACTCTCGCCAGCAGGCACCAGAGCGCGTCGGCGAGCAGGCCGGGCGGCGGGTCCGGGAGATCCCGCAGCGCACTGTGGTCCCACAGGGGGACGACCCATCTAACGTACGACCCGAAGCCCTCGGGCTCGCCGAGCTCGCGATCCCGCCGCAGCCTGGCCCCGAGCAGCGCCAGGGCGACGAGGCCGTCCCGGAGGCCGGGCATCTCGGCGGCGTCCAGCCGGTCGCCGAGGTCCCGATAGGCCCGCTCCACCGCGTCGTACCCGGCTCCGCCCAGGTCCAGCCGCAGCGCCGCGTACCCGGCGGTGAACACCTCGACCAGCGGCAGCTCGTAGCGGGCGCCCAGCTCCCCGGCCGCCGCCGCGTGCCGGTCGGCGCCGGGCAGGTCGCCGAGCGCGGACCGCGCCTGCACCCGGATCAGGTGCCCCAGCACCTCCGCGGTCACCAGGCCGTGCCGGGCGGCCAGCCCGATCAGCTCGGCGCCGGTCGCGTCCCGCGCCGGGGCCGTACCGATCCGCTGGCAGCACTGCATCCAGCTGGCGTTCAGCGCGAACGCCAGCAGCCCCGGATCGTCCAGCCCGCGGGCGATCTCCTCGGCCTCCCGGGCGCACTCCCCCGGCCACCGGTCGGTGGTGCCGCGTGCCTCCAGGGCGATGGTGCTCAGCAGCCGGGCGCGGGCCGCCGGGTGCCCGGCCGGCAGCGCGGCGAGCGTGCGCCCGGCGGCGGCGACGAGGCCGGCCGCCCGGTCCGGGTCGTCGGAGCGGGGCCAGACGGCCGGCACGTCGTACGCCCCGATCACCCGGGCGGTCAGCTCCGGGTCGCCGAGCTGCTCGGCCGCCGCCACCGCCGCGCTCCGCTGCTCCCGGGCCGCGCGCAGGCCACCGGCCCCGGTCACCGCCAGGTTCCGCAACAGCCCGGCCGCCGACTCCAGCCGCGCCCGCGCGCCCCCGGCCACCCGGTCGTACGCCGCTGCCGCCCGGGCCAGCGGATCCGCGCCGGTGTCGAGCGCGGGCGCCTGGCGCAGCACGTCCTGCTCGAGGCGGCGCAGGGCCGGCCCCGGATCGACGCCGAGCTGCTCGACGAGCAGGGCGCGGGCGCGGCGCAGCACGGCGAGGGCGTCGCCCTGGCGGCCGGCCCGATACAGGGCGAGGGCGAGCAGGCGCCAGCCCTCCTCCCGCCACGGATGCGCCGTGACGTGCGCGTCCAGGTCGGCGATCGCCGTGGCGTCCAGGCGGGCGGCGGCCCGGCGTTCGACGGCGTGCAGGCGCAGCTCGGTGAGGCGGGCCCGGTCGGCGGCGGCCCACGGCGCGTCCGGGAAGTCGGCGTGGGCGGGACCGCGCCACCAGCCCAGCGCCTCGTCCAGCCGGTCCGGGTCGTCCGAGTGCGCCGCGACCTCGAACCGCCAGGCGTCGACGGCCTGCGGGGCGGGGCGCAGGGCGTACCCCAAACCCTCGGTGACCAGCAGCGACGCCGGCGCTCTCGGGCGTCGGTCCGGTTCCAGGGCGCGCCGCAACGCGGCGACGAACGTCCGCACCGCGGCGACCGCGCCGTCCGGCGGCGCCACCCAGAGGTCGGCGACCAGGTCACCGACCGGGACCACCCGCCGCCTCGCCACTAGCAGCCGGGCCACCACCGCGCGGTGCATCGGCCCCTTCAGCCCGATCGGGCGGCCGGCGGCATCGGTGGCGGTCATCGGCCCGAGGACCCCGAAGCGGATCTCGCTCATCGGTTGCTCATCCACCCTCCGCAGGCTCGTCCCCAGGTCACCACGAAAGGATCACCCATGGTCGAGTACCACCGCGTCCCGGTCGCCGACGGTGTCGCCCTGCACACCGCTGTCGCCGGGTCGGGCAGCCCGGTCGTGCTGCTGCACGGCTTCCCGCAGACCCACCTGATGTGGCGGCACGTCGCCGCCGAGCTCGCCGCCGGCCACACCGTCATCTGCCCGGACCTGCGCGGGTACGGCGCCAGCGACAAGCCGGCCGAGACCGGTCCGGACGTCTACAGCAAACGGACGATGGCCGCCGACGTCGTGGCGCTGGCCCGGCAGCTGGGACACGAGCGGTTCGCGCTGGTGGGACACGACCGCGGCGCGCTGGTCGCCTTCCGGGCCGCGCTGGACCACCCGGCGAACGTCACCCAGCTGGCCGTCCTGGACGTGCTGCCGACGCTGGACATGTGGGACGTGATGCGCGGGGCGAGCGCCGCGGTCGGCTTCCACCTGTACCTGATGGCCCAGCCGCCCGGGCTGCCGGAACGGATGATCGCGGCCAGCGCCGACGAGTTCTTCGGCCACTTCCTGGACGTCTGGACGCGGGATCCGGCGGCGATCCCGGCCGGCGTGCGGCGGGCCTACCTGGACGCGAGCCGGGCCGCGGTGCCGTCGATCGTCGCCGACTACCGCGCCACGGCCGGCATCGACCTGGCCCACGACCGGGCCGACCGGGCCGCCGGGAACCGGCTGGCCATGCCGGTGACAGTGCTCCAGCAGGACTGGGGCTCGCTGCTCGGCTTCGACGCGGCGGCGCTGTGGGCGGCGTGGGCGCCGGACCTGCGGCACGTGCCGGTGCGGGCCGGGCACTTCATGGCCGAGGAGGCCCCGGACCTCGTCACCGGCGAGATCCGGGACCTGCTGGTCCGAGCCTGATCACCGTTACCCGCCGAAGACGTACTCCAGCGTGTAGGCGCTGGCGTCCAGCACCATCTCGTTGACCTCCACGCACCGTCGCGCGCCGGTGTACGCGAACCGGGTGACGGCAACCACCGGCGTACCCCGGGGCAGGGCCATCACCTCGGACTCGGCCGACGTCGGCATCCGGCACACGAGCGTCTCCCGGAACGTCTCCGGCCCCAGACCGGCATCGGTCATGCGCGCGTAGATCCCGCCCGGCCCCGGCCCGGTGTAACCGACCGCCGGGGCCGCAGCCACCACGTCCAGGGGAAGGTGGCTGGTAGCGGTCTGCACGATGCGATCCTCGACGGCGAAGCGGCGCGCGCGGGTCAGGACCGCCGCACCGGCCGGCACGCCGAGCGCCTCCGCGATCTCGGCGGAGGCGGGCGCCTCCTCGACGACGATGTCGACGACGCGAAGCCGGCCGTTCGTGTCGTGGTCCTGGATCGACTTGCCCTCACCCCACCAGGACCGCGAGAGGCGTCCAGGTGACGAGCGGACGACCCGCCCGAACGTACGGACGTAGAGGCCACGGCCATGCTTGGCGACGATCACGCCGTCCGCGCGCAGGATGTCGACGGCCTTGGCGACGGTGCCGGTGGGCACCCCGTAGCGCTGCGCGAGGTCCCGCACGGTCGGCAGCCGGTCGCCCTCCACCAGGCGGCGCTCTTCGATGTCCGCGCGGATCGCCTTGGCGACATCTCGATATGCGGGTTCACCCATGTGTTCACGCTACCCGTGTTCACCGTGAACACACCTTCAGTGTTCACCGTCCTCTGCTCAGACTGAGGCGGGATACGGCTCGGCGATCGGGAGGTCCCGGACCTCGTCACCGGCGAGATCCGGGACCCGCCGGTCAGAGCTTGATCACCATCTTGCCGGTGTTCTCCCCGCGCATCAGGCCGAGGAACGCCTCGGGCGCGTTCGCCAGGCCCTCGACCACCGTCTCCTGGGCGGAGATCTGACCGGCCCGCAGCCAGCCGCCGACCTCGGCGACGAACTCCGGCATCCGCTTGCTGTGGTTGCCGACGATGAAGCCGCGCAGGGTGAGCTCCTTGCCGATGGCCAGGGCCAGGTTGCGCGGCGCGGCCGGCGGGGCGGTGTCGTTGTACTGGGCGATGGCACCGCAGAGCGCGACCCGGCCGAACTTGTTCAACGACTTGATGGCGGCCTCCAGGTGGTCGCCGCCGACGTTGTCGAAGTAGACGTCGATGCCGTCCGGGGCGGCCGCCGCCAGCTGCTCCTTGACCGGGGCGTCCTTGTAGTTGAACGCGGCGTCGAAGCCCAGCTCGCCGACCAGGTAGCCGACCTTCTCGGCGGAACCGGCGCTGCCGATCACCCGCTTGGCGCCGCGCAGCTTGGCGATCTGACCGACCACGCTGCCGACCGCGCCGGCCGCGCCGGAGACGAAGACCGTGTCGCCCTCGCGGAACTGGGCGATGTCGAGCAGCCCGACGTACGCCGTGAGCCCGGTCATGCCGAGCAGCCCCAGGTACGCCGACGGCGTGGGCGCGGCGGCCGGGTCGACGACGCGGACGTGCCCGGAGTCCAGCACGGCGTGGTCGCGCCAGCCGAGGCCGTGCAGGACGGTGGCGCCGACCGGGACGTCGGGGGCGTTCGAGGCGACGACCTCACCGACCGCCGCGCCGTCCAGGGCCTTGCCGAGCTGGAACGGGGCGACGTACGACTCGACGTCGTTCATCCGGCCGCGCATGTACGGGTCCACCGACATGAACTGGTTGCGCACCAGCACCTGTCCGGGGCCGGGCTCCGGGGTGGGCAGCTCCACCAGCTCGAAGTTGTCGGCGGTCGGCCAGCCACTGGGCCGGCTGGCGAGACGGATCTCCTGCATCGGATCCTCCACAGTTCGTCGTTGGTAATCGACAGTATGTCGAAAAAGTCGACGCCGCGTACTGTGATCGCCATGACGACCGTCCCGGCCGGCCGCCGGCGCGGCCCCAGCAAGGGTGACCTGCGCGAACGGGCGATCCTGGAAACCGCCCGTGAACTGCTGTCCGGCAAGCCGCTGGCCGACATCACCATCGACGAGCTGGCCGCCGGCGCGCGGATCTCCCGCTCCAGCTTCTACTTCTACTTCGAGTCGAAACTGGCTGTCGTCGTCGCACTGCTCCGCGGGCTGGCCGGCGAGCTGGGCCGGGACGCCGAGCCGTGGCTGGCCGGCACCGGGCCGGACGTGCCGGCGCTGCGCGCGTCACTGGTCGCGCTCGCCACCCTCTGGCGCGACCAGGGCCGGCTGCTGGCCGGGGCGCTCGCCGCCGCACCCGGCTGCCCGCCGATCGCCGAGTGGCGGGCCGGCCTGCGCGAGGCGCACGTGGCCCGGCTGGCCGCCCGGATCGAGCGGGACCGGGCGGCCGGCCTGGCCCCGGACGGCCCGGCCCCACGGGTGCTCGCCGCGCTCGTCGACGACCTGCGGACCGCCGCGTTCGCCGCCGCACCGGACCCGGAGGCGCTGGTCGACGACCTGGTCACCGTGGAACTGCGGATGCTCTACGGGGATTTCCCGGTTCCCGGCTCGCGACCCTGATCGGCGAGGCACCCTGAGGGCATGCGTATCGGTGTCATTGGGGCAGGGCAGCTCGGCGGCACGCTTGCCACGTGGTGCGCCGAGAGTGGGCACGAGGTGGCGGTCACCTCCCGGCATCCGGACCGGCTGACCGACCTGGTCGAGCACGGCGAGGGGCACATCCGCGCGATGTCCATCCCGGAGGCGGCGGCGTTCGGCGAGATCGCCTTCTTCGCGCCGAACTGGGAGTCGGCCCACGAGGCGGTGGACCTCGCCCACGACGCGCTGTCCGGCAAGGTGGTCATCGACGCCACCAACCCGGCGATGGCGGTCGTGCCGCCGACGCCCGGGGCCCAGCCGGGCGCGCCCGGGCCGGGTGGTCTCGGCGCGTTCGCGCCGGGATTCCCGTCGGCACTGGAGATCCCGGCGTTCGTCCGGGTGCCGGACGCGCCGGGCACCAGCCGGGCGATGGGCGCCACCGCCATGAGCGGCCTGGAAACGCTGATCTCCTGGGCGCCCGACGTGCACTGGGTGAAGGCGTTCAACACCATCTCGACCGACGTGCTGGGCCGGCGGCGCGGGCACGATCCGCTGCTCGCCGAATTCGTCTGCACCGACCAGCGGGACGCCCGGGAGGCGGCCTGCCGGATCATCCAGGAGCTGGGGTTCGCGCCGTTCTTCGCGGGCGGCGCGGAGGCGGCCCGGCTGACCGAGACCGGCGGACCGCTCCAGATGCGCGAGGTCGACGTCCAGGACGCCAAAGACGTGCTGGCCGAAGCCCTCGCCGCCATCCACTGACCCCTCGCGCCCTCCACCGGCCCCTCCACCGCACCTTCTCCACCGCCCCCCGCCGCGCCTTCTCCACCGGCTTCTCCATCGGCCTCTCCACCGCGCCTTCTCCCCCAGCTTCTCCATCGGCCTCTCCACCGCGCCTTCTCCACCGGCCCCTCCACCGGCCTCTCCACCGCGCCTTCTCCCCCAGCTTCTCCATCGGCCCGCCCCTCCACCCACGGCCTCTCCACTGACCGGTTCTCCACTCACGGCCCGCCCGCACTCACGGCCCGTCACAACCCTTTCCGGTACGACCTCCGAGTCCCCACCCGCACAGCCCCGTCCCGCCCTCGACGCCAGGCCGCCGCCACCTCACGACCGCGAGGCCGCATCCGGGCCGAACCACCCCTAACGGTGGTCCGCCCAAACCCCACCCCGCCGGCTGGTCGTCACGGTGGTCTCCAGGCCCGTGACACCACCGTGAGCACCAGCCCGCCGGACTCATTGGTCACGGCTGGTCCTGACGGTGGTCTCCGGGCTCAGGACACCACCGTGAGCACCAGCCCGTTGGAGACCGCTGGTCGTCACGGTGGTCTCCAAGCCCGTGACACCACCGTGAGCACCAGCCCGCCGTGGACGGCTGGCCGTCACGGTGGTCTCCGAGCCCGGGACACCACCACGAGCACCAGCCCGCCCACCCCACCGGTCACGGCTGGCCGTCACGGTGGCCTCCAGGCCCGGGACACCACCGTGAGCACCAGCCCGTTGAGGACGGCTGGCCGTCACGGTGGTCTCCGGGCTCGGGACACCGCCGTGGGCACCAGCCCGCCCACCCCACCGGTCACGGCTGGTCGTCACGGTGGCCTCCAGGCCCGGGACACCATCACGAGCACCAGCCCGTTGGAGACGGCTGGTCATGACGGTGGCCTCCAAGCCCGGGACACCACCACGAGCACCAGCCCGTTGGAGACGGCTGGTCATAACGGTGGTCTCCCGGGGCGGGACACCACCGTGAGCGCCAGCCCGTTGGGGACGGCTGGTCGTGACGGTGGTCTCCCGGGGCGGGGCGCGGTTGGGGTGCGATTAGGGGTGGGGTGGGGTTGGCGGGTCGGTACCGGCTGCGGGCGTCGCCCTGGAGGGGTGGGCGTTCTGGACGCGCCAGCGTCCTGCCCGGCCCGGAAGGGTCCCTGGCGGGAGCGACGATCAGTGATCAGCGCGGATCCGAGTCATGAATCTCCGAACTTGAACTTGATCGGCTCCAGTCCGGAATGCTCAGAGTGTTCGGTAACCCGCCGATAAGACCGTGTCGGAGGGAGAAGGCATGTACCGGCGAGCGCTCGCCCGGACCGCGCTCTTCACCCTCCTGTACGCCGCCGCGGTCTATGCCGGGCGCAAGACCGCGATGGTCGCCGACGGCGTCAGTCTGGTCTGGCCGGCGGCCGGTGTCGCCGTCGTCTGGTACTGCGCGATCCGCGGCGCGCCCACCCGCCACCTGGACATGCTGCTGCTCGCGGTGATCCTCGGCGTCGGCAACTGGCGGACCGGCGCGTCGGCGGCGGTCGGCGTGGTCGCCGGGCTGGTCGGCCTGATCCAGGTCGGGATCTTCCGGTGGACGCTGCGCCGCTGGCGGCCCCACCTGTGGGGCGCCGGCGGCACCGACTGCCTGCGCTCGCCGCCCGACCTGTGGGCGCTCTTCGGCGCCGGGCTGGCCTGCAGCATCGGCGCCAACGTCGCCAGCCTGCTCGGCCGTTGGCTGGTCACCGGCTCGATACCGGTGGCGCTCTCGGTCATGTCGGTGGCCCGGCACATGGCCAGCATCCTGATCTTCGGGGCGGTCGGGATCTTCATCGGCGCGGCGCTGTCCGCGCCGTCGCGACCGCCAGAACAGCGGCCCCCGGGAGCAGGGCCGCTGGGAGCAGGGCCGCTGGGAGCAGAGCCGCTGGAAGCAGAGCCGCTGGAAGCAGAGCCGCTGGAAGCACGCGCCCCGGAAACACGGCCGTCGGAAGCAAAAGCACCGGAAACACGGCCGTCAGAAACAGGGCCGTCAGAAGCACGGCCCCCGGAAGCACGCGCGCCGGAACAGCGGACACCGGAACCCCGGCACGCCGCGATCTGGCGGGCGGCGGAGACCGCGACCATCCTGACGTTGAGCATTCTCGGACAGGTCGCCGCGTTCACCCTCGAACACCGGTTGCCGCTCTCGTTCATGCTGCTGGGCTTCACCGTGGTGGTCGGCGCCCGGCTGCGCACCCCGTGGGTCCTGCTGCACAGCCTGGTGGTCAGTCTCGTGGCGATCGAGTACACGTTGCTCGGCTCCGGACCGTTCGCGCAGGTGGGCGACGTGAGCCAGCGGGCCGTGATCGTGCAGCTGTTCTGCATCCTGGCCACCCTGGTCGGGCTCTCGCTGTCACTGGCCCGGGACGAGCGGCGGGTGCTGCTGGCCGCGCTCGCCCAGGAGAAGGCGGAACTGGAGACGCAACGGCGGCAGGCGGCCCACCACGCCGACCTGCTCACCGCGATCATCGACTCGATGGCCGACGGGCTCGCGGTGATCGGCCCGGACCGGCGGGTGGTGCTGCACAATCCGGCAGTGGTCACGCTACTCGGCAGCGCCTCGGGGTGGCAGGGGCTCTACCATCCGGACGGAACGCCGTTCGACCCGCGGGCGCTCGCCGGGGAGGAGGTGACCGGCGTCGACCTGCTGGTCCGCAATCCGGCGGTGCCCGACGGCCGGGTGGTCCGGGTGACCGCCACGTCGCTGCTGCACCCGGACGGGACGCGCAGCGCGGTGGTGCTCTTCCACGATGTCACGGCGGAACGGCGGCACCGCGACGAGCTGACCAACTTCGCCGGGGTGGTGGCGCACGATCTGCTCAACCCGCTCGCCAGCATCGAGGGGTGGACGGCGGCGGCTCAGGACGTGCTCGGTGACGTGCCCGAGGACCCCAACCTGGATCAGGGGCTGGCCTACCTGGCCCGGCTGTCGCGGGCGTCGGCACGGATGCGGGGGCTGATCGACGGGTTGCTGGCGTACACGACGGCCCGGGAGGCGGCCGTCGCGCCGGTCCGGGTGGAGCTGAACGACGTGGTCGCGGACATCTGCCTGGCCCGGACGGACGCGGCGGTGGCGGCGGGGAAACCGGAACCGGTCTTCGACATCGGCACGCTGCCGCCGGTCCAGGCCGATCCGGTTCTGGTACGCCAGTTGCTGGACAACCTGATCGGGAATGCGATCAAGTACACCGCTCCCGGCGTGATCCCCACGTTGCGGATCAGCGCGGTTCTGTCCTCCGTCGGTTCGTCGTCCGATCGCTCCTCCTCTCTCGTGGGTGCCGCTGCGCCGCCGGGCGGGATGGTGACCGTGCGGATCGCCGACAACGGCATCGGGATCCCGGAAGGTCAGCACGACGCCATCTTCGGCAACTTCCACCGGGCACACGCCGGGGGCGGCTATCTGGGCACCGGCCTCGGCCTGGCCATCTGCAAACGGATCGTGGAACGCCACGGCGGTGCCATCGCCGCCACCGACAACCCGGACGGCGGTTCCTGCTTCGCCTTCACCCTTCCCGCCGCCGTCACGCCGGCCACCGCGACTCCTCCGGTCCTCTCCCCAGCCTGACCTCCCTTCCCTCTCGCGCCGCACCCATCCCGTCGGCCTCCGTCCGCCTCCGCGCTGTCCGTCCACTCGGGCGGCCGGGCTACAGCAGGATGGTGACCGCCCGGCTCTGCTCCAGCCGGGCGATCGCCTCGCGGCCGGCCGGCACCGCGGCCCGGTCCTCGTCCTGATCCGCCCGGCCGGCCCGGTCCCGCGCGTGCCCGACGAGTTGCTGGCAGTCCTCCCGCAGCCGCAACCAGGCGGCGTGCGTCTCCCGGGCGGACGACGGCGTCGACGTACCGATGCTGATGCTCATCCCAGCTCCTTGATCGTTCGGACGGCCCCGACCATCGGCCGCCATCCCGGAACCTGAGGAATCCGCCACACTTTCTCGCCCCGGCGACCGGGAGTTCACGAGGAGCCCGGGTCAGGCATGCGGCCAGGCGGGCAAAGCGCACACGGCGGACAGTCCGGTCGGGTAGCGTCGGAAAAGTCTTCGCATTCCGAGCCTGGATGGGAGGGACCGTGGTCCTGTCGGCGAATCCCGGCTTCGAGAGCACCGCCCGCTCCGAGAGCGCCGCCCAGTCCGCCCACAAGACCGCCGGGTACGGCGTCGACGCGCTGGTGTGATGCCGGTGTGGCTGGTCCTGATCGGGGTTCTGGTCGTGGTGGGCGCCGGGGCCGCCGTCGCCCTCCGGCAGCGGGCGGCGCGAGCCACCGCGGCTGAGGCGGACGGCGGGCCGGCGACGCTGGCCGAGGCGCGGCGGACGATCGCCGCGTTGTCGGAGGCGTTGCGGGACCGGGACGCCGAGCTGGAGCAGTTGCAGGCGGACCGGGCAGTGCAGCTGCAGTCCACCGCCCTGCAGCAGAAACAGCAGCAGCAGACGCTGCGGCGGCGGGCCAAGGAGGCGATCGACAGCACCGCCGCGGTGATCGGCGCCAAGCTGGAGGACGTGGTCGTGCAGGTCGGGGCGGCCCGGGACGCCGCGTCCGCCACGCACGAGGGCGTCTCGCTGACCAACGACGCGGCCGCGGCGCTGGTCCAGCGGGCGCACAGCGCGGACGAGGCGGCTACCGCACTCAACGCCAGCCTGCGACAGGTCGCCGGGATCGCCAGCGTGATCTCCGGAATCGCCTCGCAGACGCGGTTGCTCGCGCTGAACGCGACCATCGAGGCGGTCCGGGCGGGCGCCGCGGGCAGCGGGTTCGCGGTGGTCGCCGACGAGGTGAAGAGCCTGGCCGACACCACGGCGGACTCGACCGAGCAGATCACCAGCACGATCGCGACGCTGGAGGCGGACGTGGCGCAGATGGGCCAGACGCTCAGCGCGATCATCCACGACGTCGGCGACATCGAGAACGCGATGCGCCAGCTCGACGGGATCGCCGACCAGCAGCACGACATCGTGATGCGGCTGCACCGCAGCGTGGACGCCACGATGGCACAGATCGGCGACCTGTCCGATGTGGCCGAGCGGCTGGAGCGCCGCCGCCACGACCGGCTCGCCATCGAGGGTACGGTCCGGGTGTCGGTCCCGTCCCGGCCGCAGCCGATCACCGCGCAGATGGTCGACCTCAGCTCGGACGGCCTCGGCTGCACCATCCCGCCGGACGTGCCGGTGTCGGCCGGCGACCTGGTCCGCACCGAGTTCACCCTGCCCGGCCTGACCGGCACGGTCGACGCCAAGGTCATGCGCCGCACCGCGCGGGACGGCGTCATCGAGATCGGCCTGCAGTTCCAGGACCTGCCCGCCGCCACCCGCAACCAGATCGACACCTATCTGACCGGGCTCAACGCCGCCACGGACTGACCGCCACGCCGCCGGCCGGCGGGGGGCGACGGGACGCTAGGCCGGCGGTGTGGCGCTCTCCGCGAGGTCGAAGACGCCGGGCAGCGGATCCATCAGGTACCGCTGGAGCGACGGCCCGATCGCCGCCACTATCGCCTCGGCCGGCGCCGAGGCCAGCGGTTCCACCTTGATCACATAGCGCGCCAAGGCGATCCCGGCCATGTGGCCGGCGACCAGGCTGACCCGCAGCGGCCCCTCCGCCTCGTCCAGGCCGAGCCGCGGCACCGCCCGGCGCAGGATCTGGCTGACCACGAACTCCCGGAACAGCTTGGCGGTCCACTCGGTGCCGACGGCGGAGCGCAGCAGCGCCACCCCGGCCGCGCCGCCCGGTCCGTCCCAGATCCGCAGGAACACCCTGACGAACCGGGCGCCCACCTCGGCGCGATCCCCCTCGGCCGCCGCCTCGATCACGTCGAGCGGGTCCATCGGCGCCTGCATGGCGGCCAGGAACAGTTTGTCCTTGGTGCCGAAATAGTGGTGCACCAGCGCCGGGTCGACCCCGGCGCCGGTGGCGATGGCCCGGATCGACGCACCGTCGTAGCCCTTGTCCGCGAACGCCGCCCGCGCGGCGTCGAGGATGGATTCGCGGGTGTCCGGGTTGCCGGGCCGCCGCCCGGTCCGCCGTGCCATCACCAAGACCCCTTTTTCCGTACGATCAACGCCCGCGCCAGTCGTACCAGATCATGCCGTCCGGCGCCGCAGCGTCGCGGCGCCCACCGCGAGCGCGACGATCACCGCGCCCAGCACTATCGCCAGGTCCCGCCACATCGTGCCGGTCGGATCGGCGTGCATCCCGACCTCGTTGAGCGCCTCCACGGAGTAGGACATCGGCAGCACGTCGCTGACCGCCTGCAACCAGCCGACCATCGCCTCCCGGGGCACGAACAGCCCACAGAGGAACAGCTGCGGCGCCACCACGAGCGGCATGAACTGCACCGCCTGGAACTCGGTCCGGGCGAACGCGCTGCACAGCAGCCCCAGGGCAACCCCGAGCACCGCGTTGGCCACCGCGATCAGCACGACCAGCCCGACCGCGCCGGCGGTGCGCATGTCCAGCACCCAGTACGCGAAGCCGGCCGCGACCGCCGCCTGCGCCGCGGCCGCCAGCCCGAACGCGATGCCGTAGCCGAAGAGCAGGTCGAGCTTGCCGACCGGCGTGGTGAACAGCCGCTCCAGGGTGCCGGTGGTGCGCTCCCGGAGCATGGCGATCGAGGTGATCAGGAACATCACGATGAACGGGAACACCCCGAGCATGGTGAGCGCGATCCGGTCGAAGGCCCGGGGCTGGTCGTCGTACATGAAGTAGATCAGGGTCATCAGCAGCGTCGGCACCACGATGATCAGTGCGATGGTCCGCGGGTCGTGCCGCAGCTGGGTGAGGATGCGCTTGATGGTGCTCAGCAGGATCATGCGGTGCCTCCCTGGGCATGTCCTCGCGGCCCGCGCGGGCGCGGTGCACCGGCGGGTGCGGGTGAGTCCGGCTGGACGCGGGCGGTCATGCCGCCACCGCCTCGTGCGCCCGGATCAGATTGAGGAAGGCCTGGTCGAGGTCGTCGGCGCCGGCCGACCGTTTCACCGCGGCCGGGGTGTCGTCGGCGATCAGCAGGCCCTCGCGGATCAGCAGCAGCCGGTCGCACCGGTTCGCCTCATCCATCACGTGGCTGGAGACCAGCACCGTGGCGCCGTCGGCGGCCATCCGCCGGAAGTGCGCCCACAGCTCGTCGCGCAGCACCGGGTCCTGCCCGACGGTCGGCTCGTCGAGCACCAGCAGCTCGGGACGGCTGACGATGGCACAGGCCAGCGACGCGCGGCTGCGCTGCCCGCCGGAGAGGTCACTGACCAGCTGGCCGGCCGCGCCGGTCAGCCCGACGGTCTCGATCGCCCGGTCGGCGGCGTCCTTGCCGAGGCGGTAGAGCGAGGCGAAGTAGCGCGCGTTCTCCCGGACGGTGAGGTCGGCGTAGACGCTCGGCGCCTGGGTGAGATAGCCGATCCGGCTGCGCAGCGCGGGGGAACCGGCCGGGCTGCCGAGCACGGTGACGGTGCCGCCGGCGACCACCTGGACGCCGACGATGGCCCGCATCAGGGTGGTCTTGCCGCTGCCGCTCGGGCCGAGCAGGCCGGTGACGCTGCCGCGCGGCACGGCACAGGAGAAGCGGTCGAGCACGGTGCGCTTGCCCCGCTTGACGACGAGGTCGGTGACCTCGATCGCGGTGTCCATGGTTCCTCCCGGGAACTCATCAGGTGTTGAACTCAACGCTAGATGAATTCTCCCGACAGGTCGAGTGGCTACTTCAACGCATGACGAAATCGCTGCAGGACGTCGTCCACGTCGTCGTCGGAGAGCTGGCCGAAGTCGTGGTACCAGCGGCCCACGGCGAGAAACTCGGATGGCGCGCTCAGGCAGATCACCCCGTCGGTCTCCGGGGCGAGCAGGTCACGGGCCTGTGGCGAGCAGACCGGCACGGCGAGCAGCACCCGGGCCGGGCCCCGGCCGGCGATCCAGCGCAGTGCGGCGTGCGCGGTCACCCCGGTGGCCAGGCCGTCGTCGACCAGGATCACCAGCCGGCCGGCGACCGGTGGGGCCGGGCGGCCGCCCCGGTACCGGCGCACCCGCCGGGCGAGTTCCTCGCGCTCGGCGGCCAGGATGTCCGACATGTCCTCCTCGATGACCCCGGCGTACCGGAGGTTGTCCTGGTCGTATACCGGTGGCCCGTCCTCGGCGATGGCACCCAGCCCGAACTCCGGATGGCCCGGCGCGCCGAGCTTGCGGACCACCACGATGTCCAGGTCGGCGCCGAGCCGCTCGGCGATCGGCGCCGCCACCGGCAGCCCGCCACGCGGCAGCGCCAGCACGATCGGCCGGGCCGCGGCCGTCGGGACGACCGTCCCCGGTTCCCACCTGCCCGCCGACGAGGTCGCCGCAGCGGCCTCCCGCTCACCGGCCGGTGCGGCCGCCGGCCGGGCGACCGAGGCGACCGCCGCGGCCACCCGGGCGGCGAGCGCCCGGCCCGCCTCGGACCGATTGGCGAAAATCACCAGCGATCACCCCCAGCGCCGGGCGGCTGCCACGTGATCGAGAGCCGGATGCCGGCGCGGCGGCACCGTGGCCAGGAACGCGCCGAACCACTCCCCCGCCTCCTCCGCCACCGTCTCGAGCGTCCCCGGCTCCTCGAACAGGTGCGTGGCGCCCGGCACGATCCGCAACTCGGCGTGCGCCCGCATGGTGTTCCGGGCCTCCTCGTTGAGTTCCAGCACGTCGTCGTCCCGCTCGCCGACGATCAGCAGGGTCGGCACCCGCACCTCGATCAGACCCGGCCCGGCCAGGTCGGGACGGCCGCCACGGGACACCACGGTGCGTACGCTGTCCGGCCGGGCCACCGCCGCGAGCAGCGCCGCCGCCGCGCCGGTGCTGGCGCCGAACAGCCCGAGCGGCAGTCCGGCTGTCGACGGTTGCACGCGGAGCCAGTCGACCAGGCCGACCACCCGGTCGGCGAGCAGTCCGATGTCGAACCGCCGCGCCCGGGTGTCCTCCTCCGGCGCGAGCAGGTCGGCCAGCAGGGTGGCGAACCCGCGCTTGGTGAGCTGCCGGGCCACGAACTGGTTGCGCGGACTGTGCCGGGAACTGCCGCTGCCGTGGGCGAAGAGGACCACACCCGTGGCGTGCTCGGCGAGGGTGAGATCGCCGTCGATGACGGCATCGCCGAGGGTGATCCGTTCCGTAGTGGTCCAGGTCGTCATGTCCGTCCCTTTCTGCTCGACCATGTCGGGGCGTGCATTCCGGGGAGGCAGTTCTCACCGTACGCGTCCTCAGTTGCTCCGGAGGCCAGCCGATCTGGAGGAAGACGAGTGCCCAGGAGGTTTACCCCCGATGTCCGTTTCCCGGCTGAATCGCACCCAGCAGCCGTCAACGGTGAACCCGGTCCGGCCGTCCGCCCGGGAACGCCATCAGCACGCCCGCGACGACGCCGCCTCGCTCACCGACCGGGATCGTGAGCTGATCTACCAGGCCACCGGCCAGCGCATCGGGGACGGTCAGCCGAACGCCGGCTGGATCAACTCGCTCGCCGCCGCGATCGCGGCGGACCGCACCGCCGGCCGGCTCGCCCCCGGCCAGGAGGTCACGCCGGCCTATCTGAAGGATCTCTCCCGGCGCTGGGACCAGGCCGCGCCGGGGCGCAACCCGGTGGCCGGCTACCTCGAGCCGGCTCTGCGGTACCTCTCCCAGCGCGGGGACGGCAATCGGCTCGACGTCAGCGTGTGACGCTCCTGGCGTACCGAAGCGATGCCGGACCTCAGCCGCGCTGGGTCCGCTCGACGAGAGCGGCGGCGACGTCGCGCAGTTTCCGGTTGGTGTCCTGGGAGACCCTGGTCAGGATGGCGAAGGCGTCGTCGGCGCTGCACCGCCGCTCGCCCATGATGATGCCCTTGGCCTGCTCGATCACCGCGCGGCTCTCCATCGCGGCCTGCATGTGGTGCGCGAGGGTCGCGGTGGTGTCGTAGAGATGGGCGTTGGCCAGGGCGACCGCGGCGTACCTGACGAAGGTCTGGGCCAGGGCGATCACGTCGTCGTCGAAGGCGCCCGGCCGCCGGCCGTAGATGTTCAGCGCGCCGTTGACGTTCTCCACGATCGGCAGGCCGACCGAGAGCATGCTGCCGATGCCGGAGTTCGCGGCCAGCTCGGACCAGCCGTCCCAGCGGGCGTCGGCACCGGCGTCCGGCACGTGCACCGTGGTCTTGGCGGCGGCCGCCTCCAGGGACGGGCCGCGGTCCTGTTCGTACTGCCATTCGTCGAGCCGCAGGGCGATCTCGCCGGTGTGCGCCGGGGTGTACGCGGCGCCGTCCCTGATCAGGGTGATGGAAACCTGCTCGGCACCCGGCAGGGTGCGCTGGGCCAGATCGGCGACTCGATCGAGGACACCGTTCAGGTCGGTCTCACCGAGCTTGATGCGGCCGAGTTCCGCGAAGGCCGCGGCCTGCTCGGCGGGGTCGTGCGCCATCAACGTGAGTGTTTCCCCGCAGCGAAGCGGCGCGCCGTCCGACGGACGACTCGCGCTGGGTGAGTGGGTGTCGCTGCCCGGAAGGCCGGAACGACCCTCGGACCCGCGCCGCTGCTTGACGCTGGTTCGCCGGTGTCGATATAGGTGCCCGACATCGGCCGCAGGACGCCGATAATACCCAAACTCAGCCGGGAAGCGGCAGCATGGTGCCGAGTCCGGCGATCAGCGGGGCCTCGCGGGCGCGGGTGTGCACTCCGGACAACGGTTCGCCGGCGCCGCGCGGCGCGCGACGAACCGCCGGCCGCACGACTGCTCGCCGGGCGGCGCGGCGGGAAACCGACGGCCGGCCGGCCGACTGCTCGCCGGGCGGATTCGCCGTCCGGCGCGGCGCGAAAGCGGGTAAGAAGGGAGACCATGACGCCCGAACCGATGGACCCCACCGCCGCGTTCCGCGAGCTCGGCCGGATCAACCTGGGTGAGACCGATCTGGAGGGCGTCCTGGCCACCGTCGCCGATCTCGCCAAACGCACCATCCCGGGCGCGTTCGAGGTGTCCGTGACGCTGATCCGCGACCGTGGCCCGCACACCGTGGCCAGTACCGGCGAGGCCGCCGACCGGGTCGACAAGTGGCAGTACGAGAACGGCTCCGGCCCCTGCCTGGACGCCTCCCGGCAGCGCACCACGCTGCTCGTCGACGACGTCGCCACGGAACGCCGCTGGCCCGGCTGGCAGACGAACACCATCGAGGCCGGGGTGGGCAGCACGCTCAGCGTCGGCCTGCCGATCCGGGAGCGGGTGTCCGGGGCGCTCAACATCTACGCCGAGCCGGCCGGTGCCTTCGACGAGGACGCGGTGGTGCTGGCCGAGACGTTCGCCGGGTACGCCGCCGTCGCCCTGGCCAACGCGCACCTCTACAACACCACGATGGTGCTGGCCCAGCACATGCAGACGGCGATGGAGAGCCGCGCGGTGATCGAGCAGGCCAAGGGCATCATCATGGGTCAGCGGCGGTGCGGCCCCGACGAGGCGTTCGGCATCCTGTCCCGGGCCTCGCAGGAGTCCAACCGCAAGCTCCGCGAGGTGGCCGCCGACCTGGTCGAGCGCGCCCAGCGGCCGATCGGTCAGTGAGGGCCCGGGCCGGCACCCGCACTCCACTGCGGACCGCGCCGCCGAGCGCCGGCACGCTGGGCACCACCGCGGCGTCAGGTCGTCGTCGGAGCCGGCGCCGCGGTGGCATCCCCACCTCGTCGAGAGCCTCGACCCCACCTCGTCGAGAGCCTCGACGGCGGCGGCCGTCTCCGCCCGGTCACCGGGAAGCCGCGCGGCCATCGCGGGTGCCGCCGGCCGCGCCGGTCAGGGCGTGTGGTCGAGCAGGTGCCGCCAGTGCCGGATGAGCGGGGCCGGGCAGGTCAGGTCGCGGACGCCGGCCAGCCGGAGCTGGTCCAGCAGCTGCGGGCCGGGCCGCAGGTCGAGGGCCACCTGGCAGGGGATGTCGTGGGTGGCGCCGACCGACGCGGACCACTCGACCAACTGGAGGATCACCAGCGGGAGGTGGCCGGGCGGGACCAGCACGTCGTTGCGGACGGTGCGGTCCCAGACCATGGTGTGCTGGGTCAGGTCGGCGGTGTTGACGTGCAGCAGGTGGCAGTCGTCGACCAGGTCGGCGATGCCCAGGGCGGCGGCCGGCGTGGCCACGTCGAGGCCGAGGCGCCAGCGCGCGCCGGTCGCGGCCCGGAACGCGTCGATCTCCTCGCGCGCGGCCACCATCGGGACGACGACCACCGGATCGTCGTCCGGGGACTGCTCGACGAGCGTACCGAAGGCATCCAGCGCGTCCGGCGGCAAGGAGCGGACCCCGCGCCGGCCGAAGGATGCCGCGTGCGGACCGCCGACCGGCTCGTCGAAGTACCGGATGGCCGGCAGCGGACGGCCCGACTCGGCCAGGAAGTGCCACAGGTCGGCACGGTCCCGATCGGACAGCGCCCGCAGGTCCTCGGCCCGCAGCGGTGCCCAGCCGTCGGCGAGGTGCCCGGCCTCGCGCGCCTCGGCCAGCGACGCCACCTCGGCGTGCAGGCGCAGGCCGGTCGGGTTGAGCAGGAACGGGGCGGTGGTCGCGGCGTCGAAGTCGACGACCACGTCGTGGCCGAGCCAGCTGTCGTCGACCGCGATGCCGGTGAGCACCGGCACCGGCAGCGACCAGAGCGCGCGGGCCTCCGGAGCGTACGGCGTGACCGGCTCCTGGACGATCACGCCGGACAGCCGGGGCGCCAGGGTGCGTATCAGGTCGGCGTCCGGTTTCTCCAGGTAGAGCAGGGCCTTGCCGTAGACGATCTCCTCGATGCCGCTGCGGTCCACCAGGAGACCGCGGTGGCGGCCGAACCCGTAGGCGATCCCTGGCTCGTCCTCGCTCATACCAACCCACCTCCGCTACGGACGGTAGTCCCGCCCGGGCGTTCGCGCAGCCCGCGAACGTGCCGTCATCGACCGATCGGGATGCGCCAGAGGGCGCGTGACTCGCTGTCCGCCTTCCGGGCCACCGCGCGCAACCAGAGCAGGGCGATCAGCGAGATCAGCATCAGCCCGCCCCAGGACAGCAGGGTGAACAGGTGCGTCTGGGCGTCGGTCGGCCGCGGCTGGTAACCGCGCTCCAGCAGGGCGAACTGGTAGGGGGTGCCGGTCAGCACCAGGGTGACCAGCAGCGCGATGCTGTGCATGCTGTCCCAGAGCGCGTGCAGCACCGAGACGCCCAGGTAGGACAGCACCAGCCGCCCGGTGAGCGCGAAGTGCCGGCGGCCGCTGGCGGAGAAGAGCACGCCGCCGAGGATGGCGGTCCACAGGCCGTGGCCGAGCGGGGCGAGCAGGCCGCGCAGCAGCTCGGTCTGGACCAGCTGGGTCAGCGACAGGCCGCGCTCGGTGAACAGGGCGGTGAACGCGTAGCCGGCCGACTCGAACGCGGCGAACCCGAAGCCGACCGAGGCGCCCAGGACCAGGCCATCGGCGGCGTACTTGTGGGCGAGCCGGCGGGTGAGGAACGCGAGCGCGGCGAGTTTCGCGGCCTCCTCGATCAGGCCGACCCCGAGGAAGAACCCCGGCGACGGATGCAGCAGGTATGTCTCCAGCAGCGACGCGGCCAGCACGCCGAGCACGCCGCCGGTGACGAACGTGCTGAACAGCAGCTCGGCGGTGACCTCGCCACTGTGCCGGCGGCCGAACGCCCACAGCACGAAGGTGACCGGCACCAGGAAGCTGCCGAGCAGCACCAGCGTGGGGATCAGGTTCGGGTTGCCGGTGGCCAGCGTGACCACCACCGTGAGGATCCACAGCAGCAGTCCGGTCAGGAAGACCCGCAGCCAGTGCCGGCGGGGTCGGGCCGGGGCGTCATACATGGCGCCGGGATACCCCGATCCCGGCGCCCCGCACACCATGCCGCTCAGCGCCGGGTGTAGATGAACCCGATCTTGTCCACCGCGTCCCCGGCCCGCCCGTGGAAGCCGGCGAGCTGCCAGCCGGCCGGTGCCGTGCGGGTCACGCAGTCCGAGGTGGTGGTCCCGCCGGCCAGGGTGTTGCCCAGGTTGGTGGTGAACTTGGCGTAGAAGATCCGGGTGTGTGAGTTGTAGATCCCACGGCACAGATACGCACTCGTCACGAATTCCCCGCTGCCCAGGGTCAGCGACGTGGCGGTCCCGCCGGTGCCGCCGTGGTCGCCGATCCGGTCCACCCGCGCCCCGGCCCGGATGCTGATCGCCGTCGGGGTGGTGAGCGTGCCGAGGTCGTTGAAGTAGTCGCCGTGCGGCCCGCCGAACTGCTCGCTGAACCGGTACGCCGGATCGGTGCTCCAGTTGAACCCGGCACTGATCGGGTCGTGGTCGGAGAGCATCACGCCGTCGTCGGTGCGGAACGACTCGTGCTCGTTGTGGTACGACGTGGCGGCCAGCCGGACGAACCCGCCACTCCGGTAGAGGATCTTGTCGACCACCTCGCAGGTGTCGGCGCCGCACAGCAGCGGGTCGCTGCCCTTGGCCGGTGCGGTCCCGCCGCGCTCCAGCTGGACCCAGGCGTCGGTGAGCCCGTTGGCCGCGACGAAGTCGGCGATGGTGTCCCCGGCGCGGGTGTAGCGGGTGTTGGTGTCGCCCATCACGACGACCGCGTTGCCCCGGGAGTGGCTGCCGATGAACGCGGTGAGCTGGCGCAGGTTGTCGGCCCGGGCGGCCAGGTCGCCGTCGTTGGTGCCGGCGTTGGTGTGCAGGTTGTAGAAGTCCACGTAGACGCCCTCGGCCAGCCGGACCCGGCTGAAGGTGAAGCCCTTCGGGGTCAGGCAGTCACCGGAGTCGTACTGGCAGGAGTTCCACCGGGTCCGCTCGAAGTCGTCGGTGTCGTAGGGGAACGACGAGAGGCTGTTGAGCCCCGAGCCGATGCCGGCGCCGCCGCTGGTCGGGGTGCGGTGGGCGTGACTGTCGGCGGCGTACAGGTAGGCGTGGTAGTTGAAGTCCTCCTGCACGTGGATCACGTCGTAGCCGGTGAGCCGCCCGCCGATGGCCGTGGTCGCGGTGGCCCGGTCGGTCTCGGCGCTGGACAGGATGTCGGGCAACCCGGCAATGTTGTAGGAAAGAACCTTGAAAGTTCCGTCGGCGTCGGCGACGGCGTCGGGCGTCGCGGCGGCGGGTGCCGCGGGGACGCTCAGGGTGGCGGCCGCCAGGGCCGCGATCGCGATCCGTGTGGTGAGCACGATCGGGACGGTAGGCCCGAAATCGACCGGAGGGAACCTCGGCTACTCGCCGGTAGCACGATGTTCACGTTAACAATCGGGCGCGTTGGCCGCCGATTCGCCACCCGCGCCGAAGCTCTCACCCCATGCCTGCTCTCTCTCGCCGGACCGTGCTGCGCGCGTCCGCCGCCGGCCTGCTGGCCGGCCCGGCCCTGTCGAAGGCCGCCGCCGCGCCGCCGGCCGCCACCCGGAACTTCGTCGACGACTACCGGTCGAACGTCGCGGCGAACCTGACAGCGGAGACCAACGCCGCGGTCCGGATCCTGTCCGGCTTCTCGCGGGTCTGGGCCACCGGCACGGCCTGGAACACCGGCACCGCCCGGGACCGGGCCTTCCTGCGCGCCAACGTCCGCTACGTCGCCCGGGTCACCGCCGCGCGCACCGACGCCGAGGCGGCCAAGGCGTTCCTCGTCGACCGCCAGCACCAGAGTTACTCGGTGATCGCCGGCCTCGGCCCGCTCGCCGGCCTCTACCGGGCCGGTGCGCTCGCCGTCACCGGCATCACCTCGGCGCCCGTCACCACCCCGGCCACCACGATCAGCGACGCGGTCCCGGCCGGCGCCCCGGCCGGCTCGGCGCTCGGCGCCGGCTCCACCACGTCGCCGCTCGGCAAGGTCGCCACCCTGGTCAACACGCTGCGCGGCAACTACTCGTCGGGCAATCCGGCCAAGTTCGCCTTCCAGTACCCGCGCCCGTGGCGGATGACCGAGGACAGCACCGTGGTGCCGACCGGCGCGGTGGACGAGTTCGGCTTCCCGGTCTACGACTCCGGCGTCGTGGTGGCCCCGGCCCTGCTGCGCCAGCGCGCCACCAACCCGGCCGAGGACGGCGGTTACCTCTCCGGGCACACCAACGCGCTGTTCCTGGCCGCGTTCGCCTACGCGTACGCGGTCCCGGAACGCTTCCAGGAACTGATCGCCACCGCGTACGACCTGGCGCACACCCGGATCGTGGCCGGCATGCACTCCCCGGCCGACGTGATCGGCGGCCGGGTCCTGGCGACCGCCCTGGCCGCGGCGATCCTGCGCGACCCGGCCAACGCGACGATCAAGGCGGAGGCACGGGACCAGGCCCTGGCCTACTTCCGCTCGCAGATCGGCAGCGAGGACCTTTTCGGGTACGCCCACCGCCCGGCCGACCGCGCGGTGAACGCCGCTATCGTCCGGCACAAGCACACGTACGACCTGCCGGCGCACGGCAAGCGCGTCCCGGTCACCGTGCCGGCCGGCGCCGAGGTGCTGCTGGAGACGCGGTTGCCGTACCTGGACGACGACCAGCGCCGCGAGGTGCTCCGGACCACCGGCCTGACCTCCGGCCACCCGATCCTGGACGGCCCGGAGCAGTGGGGCCGGCTCGACCTGTTCACCGCCGCCGACGGCTACGGGGCGTTCGACAGGACCGTCGCCGTCACCCTCGACGCCGCGCGGGGCGGCTTCCACGCGGCCGACGCCTGGCGCAACGACATCGACGGCCCGGGCGGCCTGGTCAAGCTCGGCACCGGCGCCCTGGAGCTGTCCGGCGACAACGGCTTCCGCGGCGGCGTCACCCTGGCCGGCGGGACGCTGACCGCCGCCTCGCCCACCGCGCTGGGCGAGGGCGACGTGACAGTCACCGGCGGCACCCTCGGGCTGGCCGTGGACGGCGTCCGGATCCGTGGCGACTTCCGGCAGAGCGGCGGCGTGCTCGCCGTCCCGCTCGACCCGAAGGGCAAGACCCCGCTCACCGTCGCGCACCACGCCACCATCGGCGCGAAGGTGACACTGCGGGTCGCGGTAACCCGGCGGGCGCCGGCCGGCACCACGGTGCCGGTGCTGCGGGCCCGGCACCTGCGCGGCCGGTTCGCCCGGCTGGAGGTGACCACCCCGGGCGTCCGGGCCGAACTGGTCACCCGCGGCGACACGGTCGCGGTGCGGATCCGGTGAAACGGTGCCGGGGCCCGCAAAAAGGGCCCCGGCACCGTCCATGAAGTCGTGTCGTCCTTGACAAACGTCGATGCCCGGCCATTACATGTGTCCGGGAGGTAACACGATGACCATGCGCCGGAGATGCCTCGCCCTGCTCGCCGTGGTGCTGGCCGTGGTCACCGCGCTGAGCGCACCGGCTTCGGCCGCGCCGGTCGCGTGCGCCGCGCCCGCGCCCAGCACCACCCACCCCGGTTACCTGGTCTTCGACCCGGCCTGTGACGTGTCCGGGGCGGCGTTCACCCCGCTCGCCGACGCCTCCGGGACGGCGCTCTCGCGGATCTGGACCGGCATCCGGGACGGCGCGAGCTACCGCGTCGAGGTGCCGCTGCGCTGGAACGGGCAGTTGGTCGTCTACGCGCACGGCTACCGCGGCAACGGCAACGTGGTCTACGTCGACAACCCGTCGCTGCGCGCGCACTACATCAGGTCCGGGTTCGCCTGGGCCGCCTCCAGTTACGCCACCAACGGCTACGACGTGGGCCAGGGCGTCCGCGACTCGTACGCGATGATCGAGACGTTCCGCCAGGTCACCGGCAAGCGTGCCCGCTCGGTCATCATGACCGGCGCGTCGATGGGCGGGCAGGTCACCGCCGTCGCCATCGAGCGCTTCCCGCGGGCGTTCACCGCGGCGATGCCGTACTGCGGGGTGCTCGGCGACACCAAGCTCTACGACTACTTCCTGGACGCGAACGTGACGGCGGCCGCCCTCGCCAAGGTGAAGATCGACTTCCCGCTCACGCCGCCCGCCGACTACCAGGCCACCTGGCGCGCCCAGGTCAACCAGATCGCACCGGCGCTCGGGGTGAAGGCGGGCACCGCGCCGGCGCTCACCACCGCGGGCAAGCAGTGGTCGAGCGCGGTGGAACGGCGCAGCGGCGGCGAGCGGCCCGGGTTCGACTCGGCGTTCGCGTACTGGAACGCCGCGCCCGCCCTGGCCCCGCTCAACGACCTGCCGTTCCTGTTCGGCGTCTACCCCGGCCTGACCGGCGGCACCGGCGGGATCGCGCCGGGCAACGTCACCGACAACCGGTACACCTACTACCGGCTCGGCGACGGCCCGCTGCCCACGCTTCCCGAGCTGCGGCTCAACGCCGAGGTGCTGCGGGTGCGGCGGACCGCTACCGCCGACCCGGGCCTGGCCGGCATCCCGCGGGTCAACGGCACCCCCACCATCCCGGTGCTCTCCCTGCACGACATCGGCGACCTGTTCGTGCCGTTCTCGATGGAGCAGGAGTACGCCCAGCGCGCCGCCCGCAACGGCCGGGCCGGCCTGTTCGTCTCCCGCGCGATCCGTGGCGTCGGGCACTGCGACTTCACCGAGGCCGAGCTGACCCAGGGCTTCGACGACCTGGTCCGCTGGGCGCGTACCGGCCACCGCCCGGCCGGCGACGCCATCCTGGACCGCCGCGCGGTCGCCGAGGACACCTTCGGCTGCCGGTTCACCAACGGCGCGCACACCACTTTCGTCGCACCCGCCTGCGGTTCCTACGACCCGCGCTACTGATCGACGGTCTTCTCCAGGATCTCCCGGAAAGCGCGCGCGGCGGGTGATTCCGCGCCGGCCAGGCGCTGTGCCGTGAAAATGGTGCGGCGCGGGGCGTCCGCCAACTCCAGCAGCCGGCAGGAGGTGTCCCGGCCGGCCCAGACCAGGTCCGGGATGAGCGCCACCGCGTTGCCGGACTCGACCAGCCGGATGTGCGCCTGCAGGTCGGCGGTCTCGTAGCGGACGTCCGGCTCGAACCCCGCGCGGCGGCACAGCTGCTCGGCGAAGTGCCTGCTCGCGGCCCCGCGCGGCTCCATCACCCAGGGCATCTGGCGGGCCGTGTCCAGCGAGTCGACAGGGTGCAGGGACACCGCCTCGGCCGGCAGCGCGAGCCGGATCGCGTCGGTGGTGAGGGCGCGCCGGTCCAGGCCCGGATGATGGGGCGCGGCGTGCGCCGGATACTGCTCGGCGATCACCATGTCGAAGTCGCGCGCCCACGTCTCCCGGAGCGCCTCCTCCGGCTCGCGCTGGACCATTTCCACGCGTACGTCGGGAAAGCGAGCGGCGGTGGCGCGCAGAGCGGCCGGCATGAAAGCGAGCGCCGCGGATTGGAAGACAGCGACCCGGACCGTGCCGGTCACCCGGGTGGCGGCGGCCTTCAGGCGGGCCTCGGCCCGCTCCAGCGTGTCCAGGACCTCGCCGACCGACGCGACGAGCACCTCGGCCTGCGGGGTCAGCTGGACCCGGCGGCCGGCCTTGCGCAGCAGCACCGTGCCGGTCTCCTTCTCCAGCTGGCTGAGCTGCTGGGAGACTGCGGACGGGGTGAAGTTGAGCGCCTCGGCGACGGCGGCCAGGGTGCCGCGGATGGCCAGCTCGCGCAGCAGGATCAGGCGGCGAATCTCCAGCATTCGGACACGTTAGCCGAGCTGAAGGTTACTCGTCAGAAAGGTTCGCTTTTCCTTACCGGAACCCGGGATACAAACTCTCATCGAATGCGGAAGGAGCATCCCGATGTCTGAGATCGCCGAAGAGACGATCGCCCTGGTGCGTCGCTGGCTGACCGAGGCCGCGACAGTTCCGGTCGGCGGCTCGGCAGCGCAGCTGGCCGGCCTGCTGCGGGACCCGAAGGGCCTCGGGTTCGCCGTCGGCTTCGTGGACGGCGTGGTCCGTCCCGAGGACCGCAAGGTCAGCGCCCGCACCCTGCGCGCCCTGGCGGCCGACGTGCCCGGCTTCCTGCCGGCGCACCTGCGTGCCGCGGTGAAGCTCGGCGGGGCGCTCGCTCCGATCATGCCGAACGTCGTCGTGCCGATCGCCCGCCGCGCGCTGCGCCAGATGGTCGGCCACCTGATCGTCGACGCGAGCGACGCCCGGCTGGGCCGCGCCATTCGCAAGATCAAGACCCGTGGGGTACGCCTCAACGTCAACCTGCTGGGCGAGGCGGTCCTCGGACGCGGCGAGGCGTCCCGCCGGCTCAAGGACACCGAGCGGCTGCTGGCCCGCCCGGACGTCGACTACGTGTCGATCAAGGTGTCGTCGACGGTGGCCCCGCACAACCCGTGGGCGTTCGACGAGGCCGTCGAGCACATCGTGACCGAGCTCCTGCCGCTGTTCACCCTCGCCGAGCGCACCGGCAAGTTCGTGAACCTGGACATGGAGGAGTACAAGGACCTCGACCTGACGATCGCGGTCTTCACCCGGCTGCTGGACCGGCCCGACCTGCTCGGCCTGGAGGCCGGCATCGTGCTGCAGGCCTACCTGCCGGACGCGCTGAGCGCGATGATGCGGCTGCAGTCCTGGTCCGCGTCCCGGCGCGAGCGTGGTGGCGCCGGCATCAAGGTGCGCCTGGTCAAGGGCGCCAACCTGCCGATGGAGCGGGTCGAGGCGGCGCTGCACGGCTGGCCGGTCGCCACCTGCGACAGCAAGCAGGCCACCGACACCAACTACAAGCGGGTGCTGGACTACGCGCTGCGGGCCGACCGGATCGGCAACGTGCGGCTCGGGGTGGCCGGGCACAACCTGTTCGACGTGGCGTACGCCTGGACCCTGGCCGGGCAGCGCGGGGTGCGCGACGGGATCGAGTTCGAGATGCTGCTCGGGATGGCCGAGGGGCAGGCCGAGGCGGTCCGGCGCGAGGTGGGCGGGCTGCTGCTCTACACGCCGGTGGTGCGGCCGGAGCAGTTCGACGTGGCCATCGCGTACCTGATCCGGCGGCTCGAAGAGGGTGCCAGCTCGGACAACTTCATGTCGGCGGTCTTCGAGCTGCACACCTCGGAGGCGTTGTTCGAGCGGGAGAAGGAGCGATTCCTCGCCTCCCTGCGCGACCTGGACGACAGCGTTCCCCCGTCGAAGCGGGTGGCGGACCGGCATGCCGCCGTCCCCGCCGCCACCTCCGGGCACTTCACGAACTCCCCGGACACCGACCCGGCCGTCGCGGTGAATCGGGACCGGATGCGCGCGATCCTCGCCCGGGTACCGTCCTCCCAGCTCGGAACGGATATTCTGCGCATCTCCGAGAAGTCGGCTCTCGATGAGCTGCTCGGCAAGGCCGCTGCCGCGTCCTGGGGAGCGGCGGACCGCCGCGCCGTGCTGCACCGGATCGGCGACGCGCTGGAGAGCAACCGGGACGTCCTGCTCGAGGTGATGGCCGCCGAGGCCGGCAAGACCATCGACCAGGCCGACCCGGAGGTCTCCGAGGCGATCGACTTCGCCCACTACTATGCCGAGCTAGCGGCCGCCGAGATCGACGGCGCCACACCGGTGCCGGCCCGGGTCACCCTGGTCACCCCGCCGTGGAACTTCCCGGTCGCCATCCCGGCCGGCTCGATGCTGGCCGCCCTGGCCGCCGGCTCCGCCGTGGTGATCAAGCCGGCCGGTCCGGCCGAGCGCTGCGGCACCGTGCTCACCGGCATCGTCCGGGACGCGCTCGCCGCCGCCGGCGCCGACCCCGCCCTGGTCACCCTGCTCCAGGTGGACGAGGGCACGCTGGGCCGCGAACTGGTCGCCCATCCCCTGGTGGACCGGGTGATCCTGACCGGCGCCTACGAGACGGCGGAGCTGTTCCGGTCGTTCCGTCCGGACCTGCCGCTGCTCGCCGAGACCAGCGGCAAGAACGCGATCATCGTGACCCCCAGCGCCGACCTGGACCTCGCGGTCAAGGACGTGGTGGCGTCGGCGTTCGGGCACGCCGGGCAGAAGTGCTCGGCCGCCTCGCTGGTCGTCCTGGTCGGCTCGGTGGCCCGCTCGCAGCGCTTCCGCACCCAGCTGCTCGACGCGGTGTCCTCGCTCGAGGTCGGCTGGCCGTGGGAGATGACGACCCAGGTCGGCCCGCTCGTCGAACCGGCCGCCGGGAAGCTGCTCGACGGGCTGACCACGCTCGGCGACGGGGAGAGCTGGCTGCTGCAGCCGCGGCGACTGGACGAGAACGGGCAGCTGTGGAGCCCGGGCATCCGGGACGGGGTGCGGCGCGGGTCGGCGTACCACCGGACCGAGTACTTCGGCCCGATCCTCGGGATCATGACGGCGGACACCCTGGACGAGGCGATCGACCTGGTCAACGAGGTGGACTTCGGGCTGACGTCCGGCCTGCACTCGCTGGACGCCGCCGAGGTCCGCACCTGGTTGGACCGCGTGCAGGCGGGCAACCTCTACGTCAACCGGGGCATCACCGGCGCCATCGTCCGCCGGCAGCCCTTCGGCGGCTGGAAGCGGTCCGCTGTCGGCCCCGGCACCAAGGCCGGCGGTCCGAACTACCTGATCGGGCTGAGCGGCTGGGCGGCGGGCACGTCGTCGGCCCAGACCGACATCAACCACCCTTCGGTACGCGCGCTGCTCGCCGATGCCGCCGACGTCGTCCCCGGGGAGCAGCTCGCCTCGGTGCGGCGGGCCGCGCGCAGTGACGCGGCCGCCTGGGCGGGATCGTTCGGTCGTGCCGAGGACGTGTCGGCCCTCGGCGTGGAACGCAACGTCCTGCGCTACCTGCCCACGCCGGTGACCGTCCGGCTGTCCGCCGACGGGTCGGTCGCCGACCTGGTCCGGGTGCTCGCCGCGGGCCTGCTGGCCGGCGCCCCGATCCGGGTGTCCTCGGCCGTCGAGCTGCCCGCCGCGCTTGCCGCGCACTGCCCCACGCTGACCGTGGAGTCCGACGCGGACTTCGCGGCCGGCCTGACCGGCGCCGGCCGGGTGCGGCTGATCGGTGGCTCGGTGGCCGAGCTGGCCACCGCCACCGGTGGCCGGCCCGACCTGGCGATCTGGGGTGGGCCGGTGGTCGAGGCCGGGCAGGTGGAGCTGCTGCCGTTCCTGCGGGAGCAGGCGGTCAGCATCACCGCGCACCGCTTCGGCAACCCGCTCCCGATGGCCGCCGAGGTCCTCTGACGCCCTGTCCGGCCCGGGACGCGCCTCGCGGCCCGGGCCGAGGGCGTCGCGGACGGTCCCGACGCGGGCTGCGGCCCGGCCGGGGGCGGCGTCGCGAACGGGTCGGCACGGGACTGGCTGCCGGGCGAGCGGCTCCCGGCGTACCGAAAGATCGAGTCCTTGATCGGGAGCGGACCGGGACCGTCAGATGATCGAGTAACCGGCCGGGAGGGGATCCCGGCCGGTCAGGGCCCGGAGCAGCCGGACGCTGTCGCCCACCCCGATCGCCGTCCGGGTGGCCAGGGTGACCGCCTCGGCAACCGTCTCGATCGGCGGCTCGAACGGCCGGCCGGCCGCCGCCGCGGCGTCCAGACCGTGCACGACCAGCTCGAACGTGCGGGTCGGGATCCAGTCCCGGACCCGCATCCCGCCCACCGGGGTGATCACCAGATCGTCGTCGTTGACCCGGGACAGCGCCTCGGTGGCCCCGCCGATCAACGCGCTGACCTCGGCGGCGAGGTCCGCACCGAAATGCTCCGCGGTGGCCCGGGCGTCGTCCGAGGCGGCGGCGCTCGCGGCGGCCAGCAGCTCCGGCGGGGCGGAACGGGCGAAGGCGAAGTAGCCCTCCGGCGTCGCCACGTCGGCGTGCGGCGCCCGGGTCGCGAGGACCTCCGGTACCTGGCGCAACGCCGAGCTCACCGTGTGACCGAGCAGCTCACGCAGCGTCCACTCGCCGAGGGCGGGCTCGTCCAGACGCTCCGGGGGCAGGCTCGCGACCAGTCCGGCGTACGCGATGGCGGCGGATCGGAAGGTGCGGCGGAAATCCATCTCACCAATCTGCCAGATCCGCGCGGGGCGGGAAGGCGGCGATCTCGGCGGTCCAGGCGCCGGCCGCCCGGTGCAGGGCGTCGGCGGTGACCTCCAGCCGGATCCGGTGCACCCGGCCCGGGCCGGTGCCGGGCAGCCAGGGCGGCAGGTTCTCGTGCGAGAACGACACCTCGAGGAGGTGCAGCCCGGGCTCGCCGGGCAACTCCCGGAACGCCACGTTCGGCTCGATGAACTCCAACTCGTCGGCGTCCACCCGGCGATGCAGCCAGTTGGCCAGCTCGATCGTCTCGGCGACGGTCAGGCACGGGCTCTCCGCCTGCCAGACGTGCCCGTGGTGATCGGCCGCCGCCACCGACACCACCAGCCAGTCCTCGGTCGGGTCACCCGGCTCCGCGTCGAACTCGTAGCGCAGCGGGCGCATCCGCAGCCAGCCGCCGTCCTCCGAAGCGATCTCCACAACACCATTCTCCCGATCATCCAAGATCGGCGGGTAGCCTTCGGCGGTGCTTGCTCCCCTCCCGCTGCTTCCGCTGCCCCCGGGCGACTTCGACGCCTACCTGTTCGACTGCGACGGCACCATCACCGACTCCATGCCGGTGCACTATCGCGCCTGGCAGGACGCCCTCGCCGAGTGGGCGTGCGAGTTCCCGGAGGAGCTGTTCTACGCCTGGGGCGGCCGTCCGGTCGCCGACATCGTGGCCGAGCTGAACGCGCGGCAGGGCCTGACGATGCCGGTGGCGGCGGTGGCCGCGCGGCAGGAGGAGCTGTTCCGCGCCGGGCTGGGCACGATGCGCGCGGTGCCCGGCGTTCTGGAGCACATCCACGAGGCGCATCAGCGGGTGCCGTTCGCCGTGGTCTCCGGCAGCACCCGGGAGGCAGTGGTCACCTCGCTCGACGCGCTCGGGCTGCTCGGCCACTTCCCGGTGCTCGTCTGCGCCGGCGACTACGAGAAGCCCAAGCCGCACCCGGAGCCGTACCTGATGGGCGCCCGGTTGCTCGGCGTCGACCCGGCGCGATGCCTGGTCTTCGAGGACACCGAGCTGGGCGTGCGGGCCGCCGAGGCGGCCGGGATGGCTTGCGTACGGGTGCCACCCCCGTGGGAACGCTGACCACTCTTCCAGGGCGCCGTCCCGGTTCGCCCTCCCCGCCGCTGGTCACCCGCACCCTGGTCGGCGGCCCTGGCGCTCCCCGCCGTTGGTCACCGGCACCCTAGCCGGTGGCTCCGGCAGCGGCTCCCTCTCGTCGATGTCACCCGCACGATCGTTAAGGTCATCTCCATGACGATCGGTGACTTCCAGCAGATCCCGCCCACCACCCTCGCCGACGTGCTCGGCCGCGACCAGGTGATGGGCATCGGCATCCGGCCGCTCTGGACGCCGGTCCCCCGGGTGGCCGGGCCGGCCTTCACGGTCCGCTGCGTCCCCGGCGACAACCTGATGCTGCACGCCGCCATCTACCGCGCCGCCCCCGGCTCGGTGATCGTCGTCGAGTCCGGCGACCTCGACTACGCGCTGGCCGGCGGCAACGTCTGCGCCGTCGCCCACCGCCGGGGTGTCGCCGCCTTCGTGCTGGACGGGCTGATCCGCGACCTGGGCGAGGTCCGCGAGGACGGCTTCCCGGTCTTCGCCCGAGGCGTCATCCCGATCCCCGGCACCAAGTCGAAGCTCGGCTCCCACAACGAGCCGGTCACCTGCGGCGGCGTCACCGTCCGCCCGGGCGACATCGTGGTGGCCGACGAGGAGGGCGTCGTCGTGGTGCCCGCCGACCGGCAGGCGTCGGTGCTGACCGCCGCCCAGGCCAAGCTGGCCAAGGAGTCCGCCGAAACCCTCGACGACTGGCAGGAAGCCCACCGCGCCCGCATCGAGATCACCCTGGCCGAGCAGGGCTTCCCCGGCTGACCCCCACCGCGACCTCCCTGCCCGGCTGGTCGTGACGGCCCTGTCCGAGCCCCGGACACCACCGTGAGTGCCAGCCCGACAACCCGGCTGGGCGTGACGGTCCCATCCGGGGCCCGGACACCACCGTGAGCACCAGCCCCCGGCTACCGGCTGGTCGTGACAGTCCCCTCCCAGCGCGGGACACCACCGTGAGCACCAGCCACAGAACCCGGCTGGGCGTGACGGTCCCATCCGGGGCCGGGACACCACCGTGACTGCCAGCCCCCGGCTACCGGCTGGGCGGGACGGTCGTGTCCGGGGGCGGGACACCACCGTGACTGCCAGCCCGAGAACCCGGCTGGGCGTGACAGTCCCATCCGGGGCCGGGACACCACCGTGACTGCCAGCCCCAGAACCCGGCTGGGCGTGACAGTCCCATCCGGGGCCGGGACACCACCGTGACTGCCAGCCCCAGAACCCGGCTGGGCGTGACAGTCCCATCCGGGGCCGGGACACCACCGTGACTGCCAGCCCCAGAACCCGGCTGGGCGTGACAGTCCCATCCGGGGCCGGGACACCACCGTGAGTGCCAGCCCCAGAACCCGGCTGGGCGGGACGGTCGTGTCCGGGGGCGGGACACCACCGTGAGTGCCAGCCCGCGGCTACCGGCTGGGCGGGGTGGTGCCGTCTGGGGCCGGGGTCACCAGGGCGGGTGGGGTCGCGGGATGGTTACCAGCGGTTCCGGGCTTCCTCGGCCCAGCCGGTCAAGCCGTCGAGGTCGAGTTTGTGGCCGTCGGCGGTCCGCGCCCAGCCCGAGAACCGGCCGAAGCACTGGTGCGTCTCGGAGGCCAGCACGCCCAGGTTCGTCCGGGCGACGCGCTCGTGGAACGGCTCGAACGTGACGTCGACGCCGGAACCGGTGATGCGCCACGGCTTCAGCCAGTTCGCGCGGTCGTACTCCCAGCGCAGGTCGGCGCCGATCTTGTGCAGGCGGCCGTCCTCGAAGACCGCGTTCTCGGTGGTGCCGGTGCCGTCGGTCCACTTGCCGCCGAGCGTGACTGCCCGGTTCGCGTCGGCGCCGGCCGCCCAGTTCCAGGTGATCGAGTACGGCCACTTGCCCCGCCCGTGGTCGAGCGTCGCGTACGCGCCCTGGGCCGGGATCACGTGCTCGACGCCGTCGACGACGAGGCGGCCGTGCACCGGGCGGCCGACGTCCTTGACCGTGTACTGGAAGCGCTTGCGGCTCCAGGCGACCACCACGCCCAGCGAGTCCCGGCCCTCGACCGCCGGCATGGTGAGGTCGACCTCGACGTTGCGAGCGCTGGCGCGGACCGTCGTACCGTCGAAGGTCTGATCGATGTCGATGGTGAGGCCGCCGCCGGAGGCGACCACCTTCCCGGTGCCGCTGCGGTCCGGGAGGACCGCCCCGCGGGCCAGCGGGACCGTCGCGTCCACCGCGATCTCCTTGCCGCTGACCCGGTCGAGCAGGTAGAGGCTGTGCACGCCGGCATAGTCCAGATTCGACGCGACGACCCCGAGGATGTGCGCCGGGGTGACCACGCCCCAGTACTCCCAGCGTTTGGTGCGGCCCCAGCCGCGCAGGTTCGCCCGGTGCAGCGGCTTGCGGCTCCAGCCGACGGCGGCCGGGTTGAGACGGCCGTCCGGCAGGCACAGGTCGACCGGCTCGGTGATCTGGATCTCGTGGGTCACGGGCGCAGGTTACCGCCGGGTCACCCCGTCGTCGCGCGTCGGGTAGTCATCTGACAATGACCGCCCAGCTTATCCGGAAATATCGATGCCAAACGCGGTTCGGGTGCCAGCGCCACACTGCCGGGAGACGAGGTGCGCAGGAGGCAGCCGGCCGCGAAGCGAGACGCCGCCAAGCGCCGGCCACCCGACCGGCTGCCGGTGCGGGAAGCCCGCGACGAAGCGACGACCGGCACCGTTCCCGCGCGGCCGCGTTCGATCCGCTGGATCACTTCCGTTGATACGCCCGGGGCACCGGCCTACCGTCGACTCAGTCCCCAAAGGAGGCGATCGCGTGTTCCTCGACGAGAAGATCTGGACCGGCAACATCTTCCTGGGCGGCGGCTGGCAACCCGGGCGTGCCGAGGGGTTCGACGTGATCGAACCCGCCACCGGCAACGTGCTGGCCCGCAGCGGCCGGGCCGACGCCGCGGACGTCGCCGAGGCCGCCGCGGTGGCCGCCGACGCGCAGCGGTACTGGGCCACCACCCCGCACCCGCGCCGGGCCGCCGTGCTGCGCCGGGCCGCCGCGCTCTGGGCCGAGCACGCCGAGGAGATCTCCTGGTGGAACGTGCGGGAGGTGGGCGCCATCCCGGCGATGGCCGGCTTCGCGCTGCACGTCGCCGAGCAGGAGTGCTACGAGGCCGCCGCGCTGCCCAGCCTGCCGTACGGCGAGTTGCTCCCCAGCGAGGAACCCCGCCTGTCGATGTCCCGCCGGGTGCCGGCCGGTGTGGTGGCGGTGATCGCCCCGTTCAACGTGCCGATCATCCTGGCCATCCGCTCGGTCGCGCCGGCCCTCGCCCTCGGCAACGCGGTGATCCTCAAGCCGGACCCGCGCACCGCCGTCACCGGCGGCGTCACCCTGGCCCGGATCTTCGAGGAGGCCGGCCTGCCGGAGGGCCTGCTCCAGGTGCTGCCCGGCGGCCCGGACGTGGGCGAGGCCCTGGTCACCCACCCGTTGGTCCGGGTCATCTCGTTCACCGGCTCGACCCGGGCCGGCCGCCGGGTCGGCGCGCTCGCCGGCGAGCACCTCAAACGCGCCCACCTGGAGCTCGGCGGCAACTCCGCGATGATCGTCCTGGACGACGCGGACGTGGACCAGGCGGTGGCCGCGGCGTCCTTCGGGTCGTACTTCCACCAGGGCCAGATCTGCATGACCACCGGACGGCACCTGGTGCACGAGCGGCTCTACGACGACTTCGTCGAGCGGCTCGCGGCGAAAGCGGCAGCACTCCCGGTCGGCGACCCGGCCCGCCAGCAGGTGGTGCTCGGCCCGATCATCGACGCCGGCCAGCGCGACAAGATCCACGGCGTGGTCACCGACTCGGCGTCGGCCGGCGCGCGGATCGCGGCCGGCGGCACCTACCACGACCTGTTCTACTCGGCGACGGTCCTCGCCGACGTCGCGGACAACACGCCGGCGTTCACCGAGGAGATCTTCGGCCCGGTCGCGCCGGTCCTGCGGTTCACCGACCCGGCCGAGGCGGTCCGGCTCGCCACCGCCTCCGAATACGGCCTGTCACTGGGCATCATCACCCGGGACGTGATGAAGGGGCTGGCCCTCGCCGACCGGATCCCGACCGGCATCGTGCACATCAACGACCAGACCGTCGGCGACGAGGCGAACAGCCCGTTCGGCGGTGTCGCGGCGTCCGGCACCGGCTCCCGCTTCGGCGGTGCCGCCGCCAACATCGAGGCCTTCACCGAAACCCGCTGGGTGACGGTCCGCGACCAGCCCCCGTCCTACCCGTTCTGAACGAGCACCCCGCACCAGCCTGAGAACCTGGTTTCGGGCTCGTTACCATCCGCCCGGAACGCTTGCTATCCATACATCCTCATCAATAATGGGCGCCATGACAGGAGCCGACAGAGGGGGCCACGGCACGCATTCCCACCCCGCGGCCCAGCCCCGCCCACCCGATGTCCGACCGCCGGCCGGGCAGGTGGCGCCATGACCCAGGTGGCCCACCCAGCCCGGACCCGGCCTTCCCCAGCCGGCGGCATCCGCCCGCCAGGCCGCCGAACCATGCGGTGGCCGAGCATCCCCCGCCCCTCCCACTCACACCATTTCCGGTACGCCCGGAGCCCCGTCCCGAGCCGCCTCCCGGGTATCCCGGCACCGGCCTCGGTCGCACCCCACGCCGCGCACCCCAGCCCCGCGGCCCCCACCCAGGCCGGCTCCGATCCCGGCGGTCCCACGACTCCCGCCCCACCCGGCTCCGGACTCGGCAGCCCCACGACTGCCGCCGCACCCCACTCCGGACTCGGCGGCCCCACGACTACCGCCCCACCCCACTCGGGACTCGACGGCCCCACGACTGACACCCCACCCCGCTCCGGACTCGGCGTCCCCGCGGCTTCCGCCCCGTCCCGCTCCGGACTCGCCGGTCCCGCGGCTTCGGGCGTCCAGCCCGCCTGCTCAGCGACGTCCGGCCCCGCGCGCCGGCCCACCGGCCCGGCAGCGCCCGGCCTCTCGGCCGCCCCCGGCCGGCTGCCCTCCGGCTCCGCGAACCCCGCCCATGAGGCCTCCGCGTCCGCGGCGCCCCGCACGCTCGGCTCCGCCGAACTCCCGCCGGCCCGGACCGCCGACCGCACCGGACACCCGCCAAACGCGGCCGACCACCCCGGCACGGCCGGCTCCCCCGCCGCCCGGCCACCACCAGGCCGCCCCGCACGCACGTTCCGCCGTCGTCACGGCACGAGAACCGACGACCGGAACCAGCCGGGGCCTCGCGGCACGTCACGGACCCGGCGCGGGCACGAGACCGACGACCGAACCAGCCCGGGCCTCGCGGCGCGTCGCGGACCCCGGCGCTCGCACGGAACCGACGACCGGAACCAGCCAGGGCCTCGCGGCGCGTCGCGGGCTCCGGCGCGGGCGGTGTTCGCGCCGCCCCGGGACACACCCGTGCGTCGCTGGTCGGTCCCGGCCGGGACCGCCTCGCGGGTTGGCTCGGGCGGGGTGGCTGCGGTTGGGGCGGCCCCAGGCCGTACCGAAAAGGGTGTCAAGGAAGCAGGTCGATGGCGGCCTGCCAGGTGAACGGGCGGCTGTCGGCCAGGCGGACGCCCGCGGTCCGGAGCACGGCGAGGTTGGCGGCGAAGGCCGGGTGTGCGGCCAGCTCGGGTTTGACGTGCACGGCGGCGACGATCGGGACATCGCCGCTCAGGTACTCGTTGAGCAGGCCGACGGCGAGGTTGTCGCTGACGCCGGTGGCCCACTTGTTGAGGGTGTTGAAGGTGGCCGGGGCGACCAGGACGGCGTCCGGGGCGAGGGCGGGCCACGGCTCGTCGGGCAGCGGCATCCGGTGCAGCAGCGGGCGGCCGGTACGCTCGGCGACGCCGTCGAGGAACGGCCAGCTCGCGGCGGCCGGCGTGGCCAGCACGGTGATCTGCCAGCGGGGCTGGAGCAGGTCGAGCAGGTCGCCGATCCGCCGCAGCGGGGTCGCCGCGCAGACCACCAGCAGCAATTGATCAGTCACACCCCGCAGGCTAGTACTCAGCCGTTCTTCAGCTGGTTCACAACCAGGCGCGTCACAGTAGGACCACATCCCCCTACTCGGAGGTACGTGATGGGTCTTCTCGGCATCATCAGCCTGGCGCTGCTGATCGTGCAGTTCCTGCTGATCGCCCGCGCGGTGCTGGACTGGAGCGCGGTGCTGGCCGGCCCGGCGATGCCCGGCTCGTTCCGCTCCCGGCTGTCCGGCGGGGTGTTCGCGGTGACGGAGCCGATCCTGGCCCCGGTCCGCAAGCTGATCCCGCCGCTGCGGGCCGGCGGGGTGTCGATCGACTTGGCGTTCATCATCGTGTTCTTCGCCGTCACGATCCTGCGCAACCTGATCTGACCCACTCGCGCCCACTCGGCCCTTGTCGGCCCGCGCCCACCCGACCCGTGCCGGCCCGGCCGTATTCGGCCCGCCTGACCGGGGTCCACCTGAGCCGACGCGCCCGGGCTGCCTTAACCCCCTGAGGTAGCCCGGGCCGTCTTACCCCCGGACCGAGCCGCGCCCGACAGGTGCGCGGCTCGTTCACGTCTGGAGTCGCCGCACCCGTCCACATAGAGTCATCGAGTGACGGATTCGCACAAGGAACTCTTCGAACGGTACGTCTACGCCGGCGCGATCACCCGCGACCCGGAGGCGCTCGCCGCGCTCTTCACCGAGGACGGGGTCTTCGAGGCGCCGCTCGTCCCGGCCGGCGGCCCGCTTCCCGGCCGCCTCGCCGGGCGGGAGGCGATCCGCACCGGGATCGGCGCCTTCCAGCAGGACGGTCCGGGGCCGGTCGATCCCGCACGATCCGGATACGTGCTGCACGACACCACCGACCCGGACGTCTTCATCGCCGAGATCGACGCGGTCGCCGGCGGCGTGCCGATGTCCCTGGTGCAGATCTTCCGGGTCCGCGACGGCCTGATCGCCCACCTCCGCGACTACTTCCGCCCCTGAACGGGGGCGGCAGGGGAGAGCGGCGACGGAATCCGCCCGGCCACCGCCGAGCCGGGCGCGGGTCAAGAGGGGCCGCGCCGGTCAAGAGAAAGCAGTGGCGGAACCGGCCCGGCCGCCATGCCGGTCAGAAAAGAGGCGCCATGCCGGTCAGAAAAGAGCCGCCGGGCCGGTCAGAAAAGAGCCGCCGGGCCGGTCAGAAAAGAGCCGCCGGGCCGGTCAGAGGAGAACGGTGACGGAGTCCGCCCGGCTGCCGTCGAGCGGGGTGGAGACGTCACAGAAGCGCCACTTCTTGTCCGCCCCGCGCACCAGGGAGATCCGCACGGTCGTGGCCTTCAGTTCCGGCAGGTAGGACAGGATCTGAGTCTGCTTGCCGTTCTTGCGGGGCTTCACCGGCTCGGCCGGGCGGCTCACCTGGATGTCCAGGCTGGTCCGGTCGCCGAGCGGCACCGGGCTGGCCGACGGCCAGCGCACCGCCGTCACCGTCGGCGTGACGGTGGCCACATAGGCGCCCTGGTCCACCAGCGACTGCGTCTCGGCGATCAGCTGGTTGGCCGCGCCGCACCCCGGCGCCGCGATCGTGGTGGCCTTGGACGGGTCCGGATTCGCTATCAGCCACTGGCCGTATTTGATCAGCGAGGCGACGACCACGGGGAGGTTCGTGCCGGTGTTCGACAGGCCCGGGGCGGAGGTGTCCGGTACCGCGGGGGTCTGGACGAACGTGCTGGTCGGAGCGGCCTGCAGGGTCGCCTCGGGGGTCGGGGTGGCGGCGGTGCTCGCGGTGAGCACGGAACACCCGGTCAGCGCGCAGGCCGCAGCGAGAGCGGCGGTCAGCCGCAGGGCACGACGGGGGGTCGGCTGCATCAGGGGTTCCTCCGGTATGACGGTTCGCGGCCAGTCAGGTCGGTAGTGAAGGCCCCGGCTTGAGGAATCGCGAGGAGGAACCCGCCACGGTGTCGCCGCTCAGATGGTCCCCGGCTCCGGACCACCGAGACGCTCCGGAAGCCCGAGACCGCGGGTGAGCTGCCGGTTCAGCTCGGCGAGCTCGGCCCGGGCGGCCACCGCACCGTCGCGGGTCAGCCGGTAGTACTTCCGGGCCGGCCGTCCGGCCGCCACCGGATCGAGCGCCTCCCAGCGCGCCTCGATCCAGCCCGCCTTTTCCAGCCGCAGCAGAATCGGGTAGAGCGTGCCGCTCGGATATCCGCTGTCGCGCATCAGATCCAGCCCATAACGGTCGGCGGCCGGATCCTCGAGAAACGCCGCCAGCACCCTGGCCACCGCCGTCGTCGCCCGGATCGGCTTGATCATGCGACCAATCTAATCCGTCCCGGGTAGCGAATCTACATAGGGTTCGGCCAGGTCGAGATCACCTTCAAGATATTCATGTGCGCGCGTCCGCTGGGGTGCGGATCGCGGGCCGTGGGTGGTCACCGCAATTCAAGACCCTCCGCAGGCGGCCATCGGAATGGAAAACCGCCTGGGGCGCCGCCGGAGAACGGGGCTAGAAAAGGTGGCCGGCGGCGAATTCGAGCGCCTTGACGTCGAAGAACGTCTTGCCGCCGTCGTGACCGTCCCACTCGTACACTTCGATGCCCTCGGCGTTCGCGATCTCGTTGTAGGCCGCGAACACCCCGGACGGCGGGCACACCTCGTCCATCAGCGCGGTGGAGAACAGCGCCGGCGCCGTGATCCGCCGCGCCAGGTTCACCACGTCGAAGTGGTCGAGCGTGGCGAAGGTGCGCTCCGCGCGGTCCGGGTTCGCCCGCAGGAACTGGACGATCTCCTGGTACGGGAAGCTGTCCGTGATGGTGACCGCACGCCGGATGTCGCAGAGGAACGGCACCCCGGCGACCACGGCGGCGACCCGGTCCGGGACCAGCCCGGCGGCCGCTATCGAGAGCGCGCCGCCCTGGCTCTTGCCGGTCGTGACCAGCTTCGACGCGTCCACCCCGGGCAGCTCGGCGGCGGTCTCCACGGCCCGCGCCGCGTCGGTGAACAGCCGCCGGTAGTAGTGCGTCTCCGGGGAGCGCACGCCACGGGTCAGGAAGCCCGGCGACGACGGGCCGGCCCCGTCCGGGTCGACGTCCGGAGTCGCGCCGCCACGCCAGTTGCCGCCCTGCCCGCGGGTGTCCATCACCAGGTGCGCGTACCCGGCCGCGGTCCACACCAGCCAGTCGATCGGCAGGCCGCGGCCACCGCCGTACCCGATGAACTCGACAGCGATCGGCAGCGGACCGGAAGCGCCGGCCGGGACGTTGAGCCACGCCTTGATCGGCTGGCCGGCGAAGCCGGTGAAGGTCACGTCATACGTGGTGATGCCGCGCAGCACCGTCGGCACCTCGGTCAGCTCGACCGGCTTGGCGGCGGCCCGCGCCTCGGCGAGCGTGCGGGACCAGAACTCGTCGAACCCGGCCGGCGCGGGCGTGGCGGACCGGTAGGCGCGCAACTCGGCGAGCGGAAGATCAAAATGGGCCATGGTCGTCACCGTAGGGGTTGCTGTGCACCGGCGCCAGGACGGCAGGCACGATGGTCGCCATGTCCGGCGCGGCGCAGACCTCCCGCCCGGCGCCGCACGTCCTGGAAGCGGTGCTGGAGCGGCTGACCTATGTGAACGAGGAGACCGGTTACACGGTCGCCCGGGTGGCCACCGCGAAGAGCGGTCCGGACCTGCTGACCGTGGTCGGCGCGCTGCTGGGCGCGCAGCCCGGGGAGAGCCTGCGGCTGTCCGGCTGGTGGACCTCGCATCCGCAGTACGGCCGGCAGTTCGAGGTGGTCTCCTACACCACAGTGCTGCCGGCGACCGTGCAGGGTATCCGCCGCTACCTGGGATCCGGGCTGGTCAAGGGCATCGGCCCGGTCTTCGCCGAGCGGATCGTCGACCATTTCGGCGTGGACACCCTGCGGATCATCGAGGAGTCGCCGGACCGGCTGATCGAGGTGACCGGGCTCGGCCCGAAACGCACCGCGAAGATCACCGCGGCGTGGGCCGAGCAGAAGGCGATCAAGGAGGTGATGCTGTTCCTGCAGGGGGTCGGCGTCTCCACGTCGATAGCGGTGCGGATCTACAAGAAGTACGGCGACGCCTCCATCTCGGTGGTGCGGAACAGCCCCTACAAGCTCGCCTCGGACGTCTGGGGCATCGGGTTCAAGACCGCCGACACCATCGCGCAGGCGGTCGGCATCCCGCACGACAGCCCCGAACGGGTGAAGGCGGGCCTGCAGTACACCCTGTCGCAGGCGACCGACAACGGTCACTGCTTCCTGCCGGTCCCGCAGCTGACCGACGAGGCCGCGAAGATCCTCGAGGTGCCGCCCGGACTCGTCCCGGCATGTCTGGCGGAGCTGGTCGACGAGGAGGGCGTCGTCCGCGAGGGCGACAACGTCTACCTCGTGCCGTTCCACCGCGCGGAGATGTCGCTCGCCTCGTCGCTTGTCGCCCTGTTGCGCGACAAGTCGGACCGGATGCCGGCCTTCCACGGCGTGGACTGGGCGAAAGCCCTGGCCTGGCTGCACCAGCGCACCGGCTCCACCCTCGCCCCCGAGCAGGAGGCCGCGGTCAAGCTCGCGCTCACCGAGAAGGTGGCGGTGCTCACCGGCGGCCCCGGCTGCGGCAAGAGCTTCACCGTCCGGTCCGTCGTCGAGCTGGCCGCCGCCAAGAAGGCCAAGATCCAGCTGGTCGCGCCGACCGGCCGCGCCGCGAAACGCCTCGCCGAGCTCACCGGGCACCCCGCCGCCACCGTGCACCGCCTGCTCAAGCTCCAGCCCGGCGGGGACGCCAGCTACGACCGCGACAACCCGCTCGACGCCGACCTGCTGGTCGTCGACGAGTCCTCGATGCTCGACCTGATCCTGGCGAACAAGCTGGTCAAGGCGATCCCGCCGGGCGCGCACCTGCTGCTGGTCGGCGACGTCGACCAGCTGCCCAGCGTGGGCGCCGGCGAGGTGCTGCGCGACCTGCTCGCCGCCGACGTCATCCCCCGGGTCCGGCTCACCCAGATCTTCCGGCAGGCGGCGGAGAGCGGCGTGGTCACCAACGCGCACCGGATCAACCACGGCCGGCCGCCGCTGCTCGACGGGATGACCGACTTCTTCCTGTTCCCGTGCGACGACACCGAGGCGACCGCGGCGCTCACCGTTGACGTCGCGTGCCGCCGGATCCCCCGCAGGTTCGGTCTCGACCCGCGCCGGGACGTGCAGATCCTCACCCCGATGCACCGCGGCCCGGCCGGCGCCGGCGCGCTGAACACGCTGCTGCAGCAGGAACTCACACCGGGCCGGGAGGGGTTGCCGGAACGCCGGGTCGGCGGCCGGGTGTTCCGGGTCGGCGACAAGGTCACCCAGATCCGGAACAACTACGACAAGGGCGTGGCCGGCGTCTTCAACGGCACCGTCGGCGTGGTCACCGCGCTGTCCCCGGAGGAACAGACGCTCCAGGTGCGCACCGACGAGGACGAGCTGATCGACTACGACTTCGACGAGCTGGACGAGCTGGCTCACGCGTACGCGATCACCATTCACCGCTCGCAGGGCTCGGAGTACCCGGCGGTGGTGATCCCGCTGACCACCAGCGCCTGGATGATGCTGCAGCGCAACCTGCTCTACACCGCGATCACCCGGGCCAAGAAGCTGGTGGTGCTGGTCGGGTCGCGCAGGGCGCTGGCCGCCGCGGTGCGGACGGTCGGCGCGGGGCGGCGGTACACCGCGCTGACCGAGCGCCTCAGCCGCTAGCGCCGTCCGGCGACGGCACCGGTGTGGCCGTCCGGGCCGCGCGAACCGCGTGCCGTCCGCGCACCCGGCGTTCCCGTTCGGCGACCGGTACAGCGGCGGCGCCGATCCGCCTCACCGCTCGGTGCAGGGGTTCACGTCGTCGGCGCCGTCGGGCAGGGCCGCGCGTTCCGGCGCGGTGAACCCGGTGCCGAAGGCGCGGCACAGCTCGCCGAACCAGGTGGTGGCGGAGAGCGGGACGACCGAGGGCATCAGATCGGTGCCGTCGACCGCGAGCCGGTCCGCTCCGTGGAGGGTGACCGGGGCCTCGCCGGATCCGAAGTCCAGCGTCCCGCTCACCACCCGCCGGCGCGGGTCCCACAGGCTCACCACTTCCGCCTTCCCGGTCACCACGTAACCGTCGGCGGTGATGCCGAGCAGGGCATCGACATCCGGGGCGGTGATCGGCTCCCCGATCCGCCGGCCGGTCCCGACGTCCCAGACCTCGATGGCGCCCGCCTGCCGGGTGACGACCCGGTCGCCGGTGTCGTCGAAGGCGATGTCCTCGCTGCCGGCGGTCACCGCGAGGGTGCGCAGACGCTTCCCCTGGGCCGCGCTCCAGAGCTGGATCGGTTCCCCGGCGGCGAAGACGGCGAACTCGTCCGGATGCCCGGGCCGCTCGACCAGACCGCCGTCCATGACGAAGCGCAGCCGCTGTTCCTCGGTCGACGACATCGCGATCGGTCCGGCGATCATCCGGCCGGTGACCGTGTTCCAGGTGGAGAGCTGGTCCTTGACCATCGCCGCCATCGTGGTGGCGCCGACCGTGGTCACCGCCAGCGAGCCGATCAGCAGGTCGGCGCCCGGGTCCGCGCCCGGCAGCGGGTAGTCGTGGTTCCGGGTCAGTTCCGGCATGACGAAATCGGTCACCTGCCAGTACACGCCCTTCCTCGCGAAGCCCAGCGGCCAGCCGCTGCCGTTGTACCGGACGGCTCGGTCCTTGACGAGGCGACCGAGCCGCCGCCCGGACGACCGGTCCAGCACCTCGACCGTGTCCGTCGTGCGGAACACCAGCTGGTTCCCGTCGCCGATCGGACTCGCGTCGCCCGGGCGGGGCAGCCAGTCCCGCACGACGTCGGCGAGCCGCAGCACCGTGGTGCCCACCGCCATCAGGGCGACCGGTGCACCGCCCCGGTCGATCACCTCGACCGGGACATCGGCGCCGACCGGCCGCAGCGCATCGGCCGCGGGCGGAAGGACCAGGTCGTAGGCCGCGCCGGTGGCCGCCGAGACGACCCGCTGCCGGCCGGGCGACGGGGACGAGGTCGCCGACGGCACCAGGTAGTCGCCGCCGGCGATCGGTGCCAGCGCACAGTTCGGATCCCAGAGCCGCCGAGCCGGCTGCCCGGTCGCCGCCGATCGCAGGGTCAGCAGTGGTCCACCGGCCGCGCCGGGCGACGCGGTGACGCAGGTGACGACCCATCGTCCCCGACCGGCCGCGACCGCACCCGCCGGGAAACCCCGCACCCGGCGGCCGTCGGTCAGCGATCGGGTCTCCAGGGTGTCGGGTTCGGAGAGTTCCGTCGAGGGATGGGACACCAGAACGAGGTCCGGATCCTCGGTGAACTCCACTCCGGACAGCCCTGGAGCGCCGAAGGGTCGTGCCGGTAGTGGCATCCGGGTACGACTGGCCACCGCCCACAGGAAGGCGTCGTTTCCGCCGGCCGCCAGAAGCCGGCTGCCGTCGGACGCGAAGGCCAGGTGGATCCCGTGGGTCCAGGTCACCTCGGGGCTGCCGGCCAGCGGCAGCGGGCCGGTGCGCCCGCGCAGGTCCCACAGCTCGATCGGCTTCCCCGTCCGGGCGGTGACCAGCCATCTGCCGTCCGCGCTCAGCGCGGCTCGCAGGTCGGCTCCCGGTATCCGCCACGTGGACACCGGCCCGCTCAGCAGTCCGGTCACCATGGTGACCCCCTGGTCGTCGAGCAGCATCGTCATCCGCCCGTCACCGCTGCTGCGCAGCTGGGTGATCGGCCGCCGGGCAAGGTCGTCGAAGACGTGATCGACCGATCTCAGCTGCAGGTACCGGCGGGCCAGCGCGTTCCGCGCCGCCGGACTGGACTGCTCCGCGCGCCAGGCCGCCAGTGCCAGCCGGGCGGCGAAGGCCGGACGACCCGGCGCTTCGGCTTCGGAGGCCGCCGCGAGGCTCTGCGCGTTCGCGGCCCGCAGTTGCCTGTCGAGCCGATCACCGCGGACGATCGCCAGCACCGCGGCGGTGGAGGCGACCACGGTGAGCACCGCCAGGACGCCGGCGAGGATCCGGCGCATCCGAGCCCCGCGCCGGCGCTGCCGGAGGGAGGCGGCCAGGAACTCCCGGCCGGCCGCGCTGATCTCCTGCTCCGGCACGGTCCCGAGCAGCGCCCGCGCCTCCGCGAGCCGCCCGCCCCGGTAGAGGCGCCCGGCCTCCTCGCCGGCGTCCCGCCACTGTTCGGCAGCCACCTCCAGGTCCTGGACGGCCCGCCGGCCGGCGCGATCGGTCGCCATCCAGGAGCGCAGCCGCGGCCACGAACGGATCAGCGCCTCGTGGGTGATCTCCACGTCCGGCCCGTCCAGGGTGACGAGGCGGGCCTCCGCGAAGGCCGCCAGCACGGCCCGCGCCTCGGGGCCGGCGACGTCCGAGCGGCGGAGCCGGCGCCGGGTGTCGGGCCCGTCGCCACCCGCCCGGACCATGCGCAGCAGCAGGCCACGCGCGACGTCCCGGGCCTGCGGCGCGAGGGCCCCGAACACCTCCTCGGCGGTCGCCGCCACCGCCCCGGTGACCCCACCGGCCGCCCGGTACCCGTCGACCGTCAGGGTCGCGCCGGTCCGGCCCTGCCAGGTGCGGAGCAACGCCTGGGAGAGCAGTGGCAGTACGCCGGGGTGGTAGCCGGTGGCGTTCGCGTCGGCCGGATCCGCGCCGGCGTCGCGCAGCAGGATCTCGACGAGGCCCGGTTGCGGCGCGTACCCGGTGCGTGCGGCCGGCTCGGTGATCGCCTCCCGCAGTTCGCCGGTGGTCATCGGACCGACCACCACGGTCCGGCTCTCCAGCGCGGACACCAGCGCGCCGAATCCGGCGCAGTGACCGATGAAGTCGGAACGCACGCCGAGGACCACTGTCGCCGCCGGGTGACCGGGCGCCGCGGCGGCGTCGAGTGCGGCGACGAACTCCCGCCGCTCCGGTTCGGTCGCCGCCGACGTGAACAGCTCCTCGAACTGGTCGACCACGATCAGCACGGCGGCGTTCCGCGCTCGGGCGATGGCTTCGGGCAGGGCGGCCCGCACCACGGCGGGATCCTGGGAGCACCAGTCGGCCAGCGCGGTCGCCAGCGCGCCGAGCGGGTCGTCGCCGGGGGTGAACAGGATGTGCTGGGGTGGCGGGGTGGCGAGGGCGCCCAGCTCCCCGCGGCGGACGGCGGGGATCAGGCCGGCGGCCAGCAGCGAGCTCTTCCCGGAGCCGGAGGGCCCGCTGACGACGACGAGGCCACCCGTCGACAGCCCCTCCCGAAGCCGGCGCAGCACGGCCTCCACCAGCGCCGCCCGGCCCGCGAAGAGGACCTCGTCCTCGACCGTGTACGGCTCGAGCCCCCGGTACGGACACGCCCCCTCGCCGGGCTGCTCCCCGGATGCCGGATCGGTGACCGGCCGGTAGGCGCGGTTGGGTGCCAGCACCAGCTCGGCGGCGTTGTTGCCGATCCGCAGCACCGGGGCCGGGCCGCCGCGCCGGACGATGCGCCGGTGCAGATGGTCGAAGACGTGCTGCAGCCGCAACTCGCCCGGAGCGGTGGGTATGCCGTCGTTCAGCGCCGCCAGCAGTTCGCCGCTGAACGCGGTGTACCGCTCACCGTCGGGCGCCAGCGCGTGCTCGTCCCGGTCGGCCGAGGCGAGCAGCGCGCCGCTGGGCACCGGGTTCACCGCCCGGCCGGAGAAGCAGCAGTCCAGTACCACCACCACCGTCCGCGCGCGGCACGACATCAGCACCCCGTGGATCTCGGAGAACGGCAGTGCCTGGTACGCGGCCTTCTTGGTGAGGTCGACGGTGGCCCGGGTGGCCAGGTGCAGGGCGCCGTCCGGACTGAGTGCTCCGTGGCCGACGTAGTAGACCAGCAGCACGTCCGTCGCGTCGTCGGCGGCGGCGATCACGGCGTCCAGGAACGGCTCCGGACCGGCCGGGTCGACGAGGGTCGTGATGTTGCCGGGACGCAGGCCGCAGCCGACGAGTGCGTCCCGGAGCGCGGTGACGGTCTCCTCGACGGCCGGGACCGGCGGCAACACCGAGCCCGGATCGTGCCGGCCGGTGCCGGCCAGCACGGCACGTGCGCCCGAGCCGCCGAGGCGGGCGGTCACCGTTTCTTGTCCTTTTCGCTCCGTTTCTGCTCTCCGGTGGCCTCGACGGCGCTAGTCAGCGTGCTCGTCAGCTCGGCGAGGCCGGCCGTGTCCAGGGCCCGCACCGTCCGGGCTTCCAGGGTGATCTCCGCACCCTCCCGGTCACGCATCACCAGCCGCACCGCGCCGACCCGGGTGCGCAGCCAGGCGACCAGCGAGGCGACGAACGCGCTGGACACCGAGCCGGCGACGACCTGCAGGGTGTCGGTGCCGGTGCCCAGTTCGCCCCGCGCGACAGAGGCCACGCACAGGCTCACCGCACCACGGAGGGCATCCTCCCGGAGGAGCCAGGCGCGCAGGCCCAGCAACTGGTCGGCCGCGTCGTCGCCGGCCACGGTGACCCGCACGTCCATGACGTCAGCCCCTGGTTGTCCGGTCCGGTCCGCGATGGTCCCGGACGTCCAAGGTGACATACCGCGGTGCGCACTTCAACCGCCGCCTTTACCCGAAGGCGTACCGGCCGGCGATCCGGAACACCGGAATGTCACCCGCGAGAACCGGATTTCACCCACCCGATCTTGGCTTAGCACGGCCGGCCGGCCGACCGGAGCAACATTGGCGAAATCGGGCCGAATGGCCGTCGCGGCAAAGACGGCCGGACAACGAATTACGGCAAACACGGCGGGCCCGAATGTAATCGCCGGGGGCCGCGTCGAAATATTCTTTTCCCAACGCAGTGCACCATTCGATTTAACGGGGGTTATTCATGTTCCGTCAACTGACCGCCGGCGCGGCGATGCTCGCCTCGCTCGTCGTGGCCACGCCCGCTCACGCCACGCCGCTGCCCACGCCGGACGAGATGATGATCATCAACGTGGTGAACGCGAACGGATCCGGATGCCCGGACAAGTCCGCGAAGATCACCGTGTCGCCGGACAACACCGCGTTCACGGTGACCTACTCGGACTACACGGCTCAGGTCGGGCCGGAATCAACACCACTGGATTTCCGAAAGAATTGCCAGATCGCGCTGGACATCAAGGTGCCGTCCGGATTCACGTTCGCGATCGCCAGCGCGGACTATCGCGGATACGCCAGCCTGGCGAAGGGCGCGTGGGCGCAGGAGGCCGCCAACTACTACTTCCAGGGGCATTCCCAGACGACCCGGATCGAGCACAACTTCAAGGGCCCGTTCGATGACAACTGGCAGCGCAACGACCAGGTCGGGATCGCCTCGCTGAGCTTCCTGCCGTGCGGGGAGCGCCGCTATCTGAACATCAACACCGACCTGCGGGTCAACCGCGGGTCGTCGGACGCGCACAAGTACACCAGCTTCATCTCGATGGACTCCACCGACGCCGCGATCAACACGGTGTACCGGGTCGCCTGGAAGCGCTGCTAGTCGTCAACTGTCGAAGACCGCCCACGGGCTCTCGGTGGGTGGGCGCGGGCCGGTCGTCGTCGCGACGGCCGGCCCGGCCTGGTCCGCCCGCGCGATCCGGTGCGCGATCAGCGCGGCCAGCGCCGTGGTGATCGGCACCGCGGCGATCAGGCCGATCGTGCCGACCGCGCTGCGCACCAGTTCCTGCGCGATCAGCTGCCCGGTGAGCAGCTCGCCGACCGGGGTCCCGCCGGTCGCGAAGAGCAGCATCAGCGGCAGCGACGCGCCCGCGTAGGCCAGCACTATCGTGTTGATCACCGAGGCGATGTGCGCCCGGCCGATCCGGGTGGCCGCGCGGTACAGGCCGCGGAAGCCGTACGCCGGATTGGCCAGCGCCAGCTCGGTGACCGTTGCCGACTGGGTGACCGTCACGTCGTCCAGCACGCCGAGCGAGCCGATCACGATGCTGGCCAGCAGCAGGCCCCGCATGTCGACCGAGCCCTGGGTGATCGACAAGAAGTTCGAGGTGTCGTCGGAGACGCCGGTCAGGTGCAGCGCGGCGACGCTGATCCCGGCCAGCACCGCGGTGATCACCAGACTGGTCAGGGTGCCGGCCACGGCGATGGTGGTGGTGACGGTGAACCCGTGCGTCAGGTACAGCACGGTCAGCATGATCGCGGCCGAGCCGACCACCGCGACAAGCGTCGGCGACCGGCCGTCCAGGATCGCCGGGACGATGAAGAACAGCAGCACCCCGAACGTGACGGCCAGCCCGGCCAGGGCGGTCAGCCCGCGCCAGCGGCCGAAGGCGATCACCGCCAGGGCGAACGCCGCGCCGAGGATCCACAGCTCGCGGGAGCGCTGGTGGTCGGAGATCGTGTAGGTGAGCCCGCCACCGTCGCTCTCCAGACCCAGCACGATCACCCGGTCGCCGGCCTCGATGGCCGGTGCGCCGGGCCCGTACGGCAGGTCGGTGCCGACCACCTCGCCGCTGGCCAGTCGCACCGTCGCGGTGCCGCAGCCGGTGGGCTGCGGCTCGCCCCGCGGCACCGGGGCGCAGGCGGCCGGGGTGACCGTCCGGACCACGCCGTCGATCTGCAGAGGTCCCTCGGCGGGGTCGGCCCGGGGCGCGTCCCGGGGCCAGAGCAGCAGCATGCCGAGCGCGGTCAGCAGGACCGCCGGGATCAGCAGCAGCAGCGTCAGCCGGCGGGCCGTGGGCAGCGGGTCGTCGCCGGGAGCGCGGTGACTGTGGTGGTGACCGGCCATGCTGACGAACCGTACCGGGGTCAGTGCGGGCGGGCGGCGGCGCGGTCCTTCGCCGACCGGCCGAAGACCAGCCAGAAGTCGGTGACGGCGAGGTTCAGCACGGGGCGGCGGCCGGCGAGGTAGGCGAGCGGGCCGTCCGGGTCGGGGCGCCACGCCGCGTTGCTCGTACGCAAACCGGCGCGGCCTCGCACCGGGGTCCGCCGCACCTGTTCGCCGAGGGCCTGGGCCACCGTGAAGCCCAGCGGGAAGCGGCCCGGAACCCGCCTTTTCAGCCGGATGAGAGCGGACCCGATCGGAGCCCCGCCGGGCGCCGCGGCCTGGGCGTCGACCAGGTCCTCGTCGGCCTCCAGGGTGAACTCGGCCAGCTCCTTGGGGATACCCCAGAGCCGGCGGCCGCCGTCGCGGGAGGCGACGCTGTCCACCCAGATGTCGGTGATGCTGACCCGCGGCCGGCCGCGCTCGTGGGTGAGCACCGCGCTGAGCAGCTCGCGGTAGTGCAGGACACCGCCGGGCTGGTAGTCGACCCAGGCGGCGCCGACCGCGGCCCGGCCCCCGAACGACAACGGCCGTGCCGCCGCGCCCAGGACCTCGGGCAGCGGCGGCACGGCGCGCATCGGGATCAGGAAGACCGAGAGGTACATCTGTCCGCGCAGGTGCCAGGGCTCGGGCGGGTACATGTCCCTAACACTGGCATCGATGGGTCAGTAACGGAAGCGGGAGACCAGGCTCTGCAGCTGACCCGCGGTGACGGTGAGCTCGTCGGCGGCCCGGCGGGTGTCGCCCATCGTCTCGGTGGTCCGCTGGGTGGCCGCGGAGACCCCGGTGATGGTGGCCGCGATGTTCCCGGCGCCGCCGGCCGCCTCGGTGAGGGTCCGGTTCATCTCCTGGGTGGTGGCGGTCTGCTCCTCGACCGCCGAGGCGATGGTCAGCTGGAGGCCGTTGATCCGCTCGATGATCTCGCTGATCTCCTCGATCGCCATCACCGCGCCGCTGGTGTCGGTCTGGATCGACTGCACCCGCTGGGAGATGTCCTCGGTCGCCTTGGCGGTCTCCTGGGCCAGGTCCTTGACCTCGCCGGCCACCACCGCGAAGCCCTTGCCCAGCTCACCGGCGCGGGCCGCCTCGATGGTGGCGTTCAGCGCGAGCAGGTTGGTCTGCTCGGCGATGCTGGTGATCACCTTGACCACGGTGGCGATCTCGGCGGACGACTCGCCGAGCCGGGCCACGATCTGGTTGGTGGCCGCGGCGGCCTGCACCGCCTGCACCACCACCTGGGTGGCCTCGGAGGTGGAGACGCTGATGTCCCGGATCGCCGAGCCCATCTCCTGCGCGCCGGCCGAGACGAACTGCAGGTTGTTGGAGACCGTCTCGGCGGCCGCGGAGACCGTACCGGCCTGCGAGGACGCCTCGATGGCCGCCGCGTCGACGGCCCCGGAGACCGCTGTCAGCTGGCTGGCCGCGTGCTGCAGGGTGGTGGCGGTGCCGGCCAGCTGCACCACGTCGTCCCGCAGCCGGGCGATGCCCTTGTCCAGCGCGGCGGCCATCTGGCCGACCTCGTCCTGGCCGGTCACGCCGGAGGTGCGGGTCAGATCGCCCTCGGCGAGTCCGTCGGCGAGCCGGGAGACGCCCCGGACGTCGTCCCGGACCCGGGCCGCCACCCGGAAGCCGATCAGCAGGCTGAGCACCACGCCGGCGGCGAGCACGCCGGTGATCGTCCAGGTGGCCCGGGACGCCGCCGACTGCGCGTCGGTGATCTGCTGCTCGGCCACGGCGGTGGCCCGCGCCTGCAGCGCGTCGGCGTCCGCGCCCAGCGCGTCGTGCAGCTTGGTGTACTGGGCCAGTCCGGCCGCCAGCTCGGCCTGGGTCGGCTTGTGGGTGGCCGACGCCGTGGCGGACAGGAACTGCAGGAACGAGTTCCAGTCCTTCTGCGTCTGCGCGACGGTGGCGTCGCCGGGCAGGCGGGCGTTCAGGTCGTCCAGCGCGTCGGTGGCGGCCTTCTTGTTCTGGCCGATGACCGCGCTGATCTGCTGTGCGGCCGACGGGAAGAGCTGCAGCGCGTTCCCGTTGCCGACGAACGCCTCCAGGTTCTTGCTGAACGTGGCGACCGCCGACTGGATCCCGATGGACTGGTGTTGCGCGGCCGCCGCCTTGTGGTTGAGGTCGCGTACCGTGCCGATCGACAGCCCGCCCACGATGACGCCGCCGATCGTCGCGGTCAGGGCCGCCGCACCGATCTTCGTCCGCAAAGAGCGGTTGTCGAACGCCCCAGTCAACCCCATCGCCGCACCATCCTTCAGCAGTGTCTGATACCCGCTGAATCGGCACGGATCGGCCATAGTTAAGAAACGTCGGCCAACGCCCGGAAGATCAGTGCCGTCGAGGTGGCTCCTGGGTCCTGATGTCCGATACTGCGTTCGCCCAGGTACGACGCGCGGCCCTTGCGGGCTCGCAGCGGCACGGTGGCCTCGGCGCCGGCCTCCGCGGCCCGGGCCGCCGCCTCGGCCGCGCCGGCCGGACCGGCTCCCTCGGCCACCGCTTTCTCCAGGGCGTCCAGCGCCGGGGCGTACGCGTCGACCAGGGTCTTGTCCCCCGGCGCGGCGCCGCCCAGCTTCCGCACCGCGTCCAGGCCGGCGTGCAGCGCCGCCACCAGGTCGGCCGGCCGGACCTCGGCGCCGGCCGGCAGCGCCTTGCCGGCGGTGCGCAGCGCGGTGCCGTACAGCGGGCCGGACGCCCCGCCCACCCGGGACATCAGCGTGGTACCGGCCTTGACCAGCACCTCGGAGACCGTTTCCGGCGGCGATTTCTCCAGCGCGGCGACCACCGCGGTGAAGCCGCGGTTGAGGTTCACCCCGTGGTCGCCGTCGCCGATCGCGGAGTCGAGCTGGGTGAGCCGGTCGGCGTCGGCGGCGATCAGGCCGGCGGCGGCCCGCATCCAGTCCCGGGCGAGTGCGACGTCCACGTCTCACGCACCCCAGCGCAGTCCGGGGGTACGCGCCGGCGCGTCCCAGAGGCGGATCATCTCGTCGGTGGCCTGGCACAGGGTGAGCGACATGCCGGCCATGTCCAGGCTCGTCACGTAGTTGCCGACGAGCCGCCGGGCGATGCGGACGCCCCGGTCCTCCAGGTGTTTCGCGACCTCCCCGTAGATCAGGTACAGCTCGATGAGCGGAGTGCCGCCGAGCCCGTTGACCAGCACGATCACCGGGCCGGGGAACTGCTTGGCGTCCAGGATCGCGTCCAGCGCGGAGTGCACCAGCTCCCGGGCCGGGCGCAGTTTCTCGCGGCGGCGGCCGGGCTCGCCGTGGATGCCGACGCCGGCTTCGATCTCGTCGGCCGGCAGGTCGAAGCCGGGGCGGCCGGCGGCCGGGGTGGTGCCGGCGGTCAACGCGTACGCGAAAGATCCGGAATGGGTGTTCACCTCGCGGCCGATCGCCGCCACCTCGGCCAGTTTGCCGCCCTCCTCGGCCCGCGCCCCGGCGATCTTCTCGACCAGCAGCGTCGCGCCGGTGCCGCGGCGCCCGGCGGTCCAGGTCGAGTCCTCCACCGCGACGTCGTCGTCGACCAGCACCGTCTCCACGCTGATCCCCTCGTCGGTGGCGAGCTCCGCGGCGAGCTGGAAGTTCATCACGTCGCCGGTGTAGTTCTTGACGATGTGCACCACGCCGGCGCCACCGTCGACGGCCTTGGTGGCGGCCAGGATCTGGTCCGGCACCGGCGAGGTGAAGATCTCGCCGGGGCAGGCCGCGTCGAGCATGCCGGGGCCGACGAAGCCGCCGTGCAGCGGCTCGTGCCCGGACCCGCCGCCGGAGACCAGCCCCACCTTGCCGGGGCGTGGCGCGTCGGCCCGGACGATGTACTGCTCGTCGATGTCCACCCGCAGCTCCGGGTGAGCGGCGGCGACGCCCGCCAGGGCCTGCGCCACCACGTCCGCGGGATCGTTGATGAATTTCTTCACTACCGGCTCCCTTCCGTGATTACTCCATCACCTCCTGCATCCTCGCGCGGTCTAGAGTCGAGATCCATGGGGCTCGTGGGAATCGTGTTGGTATCGCACTCCGAGCAGTTGGCGTCAGGCCTGCGCGATCTGCTGCGCCAGGTGGCGACGCCGGACGTGCACGTCGAGCCGGCCGGCGGCACCGAGGACGGCGACCTGGGCACCAGCTTCGACCGGGTGGCGGCGGCGATCGAGCGCGCCGAGGACGGCGCCGGCGTGCTGGTCCTGGCCGACCTGGGCAGCGCGGTGCTGACCGCCCGGGCGGTGCTCGACGACACTCCGGGCCCGCTGCTGGTGGACGCGCCGCTCGTGGAGGGCGCGGTCGCGGCCGCGATCACCGCGTCGGCGGGCGCCGATCTGGCCACCGTCGCCGAGGCCGCCCGGGAGGCGCGTGATGTCGACAAGTTCTGAGATCCCGGTGACGCTTCCGGCCGCGTTGCACGCCCGCCCGGCCGGCGAGGTGGTCCGGACCGCCGCCCGCTTCCCGGACACCACGATTTCGGTACGCCACGGCGAGCGCACCGTCCCGGCCCGCAGCGCCCTGAAGCTGATGTCTCTCGGCGCGGACACCGGTGCGACGGTGGTGGTGATCGCCACCGGCGACGACGCCCTGGCCGCCGCCGAGGCCGTCGCGGAGGCGCTGCGCGCCACGGAGTGACCCGGCTGCCGCCGGACGGGATGTCCGGCACGATCACACCGAAACGGTTAAGTCACCCTTTTCCTGAGAAAGTCGGGCATTCTTACGCATCCTGTCCACTACAGGCGCGTTGGGTAGGTGGTCCCCTCCATCTCAGGGAGCAGAAAATGACCTCCGACGCCTCGGGTGACGGCCGCCGACCACGCAGCAGAGGGCGGGCGCACCGCGACAGTTCCGCGGATGCCGCCACCTCCACGGCCATCCTCAACCTCCGCGAATCCAAACTCAAACTCGCCACGGCGACGATCGCCCTCGGCCTCGGCATCACGGCGCTGTTGCCGTTCACGAGGGAGAAGCCGGTCGACGCCTGCCGGAGCCCGGACGGCTGCGCGCGGCAATACCACCCTCGCCACCCCGAGGGGAAGAAACAGAGCAGGTGCGAGGCGGATCCCGCGGCGATCTCCGACCCGGAGGACGTCACCCTGCACTGCATGGACATGACTCCCGGCGAGACGCTGACCATCCACATGAGATCCGGGCGCGCGAAGAAGTTCGAGCCGATCCGCAAGGAGCGGGTGCAGGACAAGGACTTCTACGTCTACCTGGACCTGAGCGCGCACGTCACCGACAGCGTCCGGAGCGCGGACCTGTTCATCGTCGGCAACAAGGGCTCACTGAGCCAGACGAAGGTCACGTTCACCGACTGAACCGCTCGCCGACGACGCGCCGGACGTAACGGCGGCTGACCGGGCAGCCGCCGCTCGCGCCACCGCGACAGAGCCGATTCCTGATTGATCTTCCGAAAGTTTCGAGGCCTGCTACCTGCGAACTTTCGGACTGAACCGGTTGAGGTTTCCGAGAAGTGTCGGTAGCGTTTCGGCCGGTGTCGATAATTGTCGATGCCTCCAGATCCCCAACTGGAGCTCCCCATGAGACGAACCCACGCCATCCTCACCGTCGTGACGGCCGGCGCCGTAGCCGCCGGCGCCTTCGTCACCCTCTCCCCCGCCGCCAACGCCGCGACCACACTGGGCTCGGCGGCCTCGGCCAAGGGCAGGTACTTCGGCACCGCGGCCGCCGCCTACAAGTTCAGCGACTCCGTCTACACCCGGATCCTGGACAGCGAGTTCACCATGGTCACCCCGGAGAACGAGATGAAGTGGGACGCCACCGAGCCGTCCCAGAACTCGTTCAACTACGCCAGTGCGGACACCATCGTGGCCCGCGCCAAGGCCAACGGCCAGCGGGTCCGCGGGCACGCCCTGGCCTGGCACTCGCAGCAGCCGAGCTGGGCGCAGAACCTGTCCGGCACCGCGCTGCGCAACGCGATGGTCAACCACATCACCAACGTCGCCACCCACTACAAGGGACAGCTCTACGCCTGGGACGTGGTGAACGAGGCGTTCTCCGACAACGGTGACGGCTCCCGGCGCAACTCGAACCTGCAGCAGACCGGCAACGACTGGATCGAGGTCGCGTTCCGGACCGCGCGGGCCGCCGACCCGAACGTCAAGCTCTGCTACAACGACTACAACACCGACGGCGTCAACGCGAAGAGCACCGCCGTCTACAACATGGTCAAGGACTTTTTGGCCCGCGGCGTGCCGATCGGCTGCGTCGGCTTCCAGTCGCACATCAACTCGGCGTCCCCGCTGCCCAGCGACTACCAGGCCAACCTGCAGCGCTTCGCCGACCTGGGCGTCGAGGTGCAGATCACCGAGCTGGACATCGCCGGTTCCGGCACCGCGCAGGCGAACTCCTACGCCAACGTGGTGAAGGCCTGCCTCGGCGTCAGCAAGTGCGCCGGGATCACCGTCTGGGGCATCCGCGACTCGGACTCCTGGCGCTCCGGTGACACCCCGCTGCTCTTCGACAACAGCGGCGACCCGAAGGCCGCGTACAACGCGGTGATCTCCGCGTTCGGCTCGGCGCCCAGCAGCCCGTCCGCGTCGGTCAGCGTCAGCCCGTCGGCCAGCAGCAGCGCGCCGGACCCGGGCGGCGCCGGCTGCACCGCGACGTTCTCTAACAACGCGTGGACCGGCGGTTTCGTCACCACTGTCACGGTCAAGGCCGGTGCCAGCGCGCTGTCCGGCTGGAAGGTCGCGCTCACCCTGCCGTCCGGCGCCGCGATCACCAACAGCTGGAGTGCCTCGGCGAGCGGCTCCTCCGGCGCGGTGACGTTCAGCAACGTCAACTACAACGGCGGCGTCGCCGCCGGCGGCAGCACCAGTTTCGGTTTCCAGGGCACCGGATCCGCCCCTTCCGGTACGGCCACCTGCACCGCCTCCTGACCGAGTTGCCCGGGACGTTCATGCTCGTCTCATGATCCGACGTCCCGCCGCACTACTCACGCTGCTGCTCCTGGCCGGGTGCACCGACTCCGGCCAGGAGACAGCAGCCCCGGCCACCCCGGTCACCCCGGTCGGCGGCGCGTCCCCGGCGGTGTGCGCCGACGGCAAGACGACGTTCGGGAAGCTCAGCACGACACCGGTGCTGATCGGTGTCACGCCGATCGTCGAGATCACCGACCGCAAGGGCGGCCCGGTCAACGAGCCGATGGAGCAGGTCGGCACCCGGACCGCCGGGGTCGCCGCCGAGCCCGGCGTCCCGGTCGCGGACGTCTACCGGGCGCTGCAGGAGCAGAAGTTCGGCGACGTGCGACTGGCCGACCTCGGCACCGCGTTCCGGCCGGAGGAGAACGGCACGAACACCGTCGACGGCCCCGGCCGGTTCGTCGCGTACGAGTACCTGCGGGTGGTGCGGGCGCCGTTCACCTGGACCTGTGCCGGGGTGAAGCACCCCGGCACGGTGACCACGTGGGAGAACGGCAGCGACTACGGCATCCTGGACTGCGACTACGACGCCCGGGACGGCGGCCGGCCGAGGGAGTCGGACGCCGTTTACCACCAGGTGCGCGAGCTGCGCTGTTAGCGCTCCAGGATCGCCACGACGCCCTGGCCGCCGGCGGCGCAGATGGAGATCAGGCCGCGGCCGGAGCCCTTCTGGGCGAGCATCTTGGCCAGCGTGGCGACGATCCGGCCGCCGGTCGCGGCGAACGGGTGACCGGCCGCCAGCGACGAGCCGTTGACGTTCAACCTGCTCCGGTCGATCGAGCCGAGCGGCGCGTCCAGGCCCAGCCTCTCCTTGCAGAACTCCGGCGACTCCCAGGCCGCCAGCGTCGCGAGCACCTGCGACGCGAACGCCTCGTGGATCTCGTAGTAGTCGAAGTCCTGCAGGGTGAGCCCGTTGCGGGCGAGCATCCGGGGCACCGCGTAGGCGGGCGCCATCAGCAGCCCCTCGTCGCCGTGCACGTAGTCGACCGCCGCCGCCTCCGAGTCGGCGAAGTAGGCCTGCACCGGCAGCGAGTGCGCGGCCGCCCACTCCTCCGAGGCCAGCAGCACCGTCGACGCGCCGTCGGTGAGCGGCGTCGAGTTGCCCGCCGTCATCGTCGCGCCCTCCTTGCCGTAGACCGGCTTGAGCTTCGCCAGTTTCTCCGGACTGGAGTCGGCGCGCACGTTCTGGTCGCGGGTCAGGCCCAGGTAGGGCGTCATCAGATCGTCGAAGAAGCCCTTCTCGTACGCCGCGGCGAGGTGCTGGTGCGAGGCGAGGGCCAGCTCGTCCTGCGCCTGCCGGTCGACCTGCCAGCGCAGCGCGGTGATCGCCGCGTGCTCGCCCATCGACAGGCCGGTGCGCGGCTCGGCGTTGCGCGGGATCTCCGGCTGCAGCGCGTGCTGCGGCCGCAGCTTGGCCACCGCCTTGAGGCGCGCGCCCAGCGTCCGGGCCCGGTTCAGCTCCAGCAGCGCGAGCCGCATGTCCTCGTTCACCTGCAGCGGCGCGTCCGAGGTGGTGTCCACCCCACCGGCGACGCCGGCCTCGATCTGGCCCAGCGCGATCTTGTTGGCGACCAGGATCGCCGCTTCCAGCCCGGTGCCACAGGCCTGCTGGATGTCGTAGGCCGGGGTCCGCGGGTCCAGCCGGGAACCGAGCACCACCTCGCGGGTCAGGTTGAAGTCCCGGGAGTGCTTCAGGACGGCGCCGGCGACGACCTCGCCGAGCCGCTCGCCGGCCAGTCCGAACCGGGCGATCAGCCCGTCCAGCGCGGCGGTGAGCATGTCCTGATTGCTGGCCGCGGCATAGGTGCCGTTGGACCGGGCGAACGGGATACGGTTACCGCCCAGGACGGCGACGCGGCGCACGGTCGGCACGGCGATCCTCCACACATCGAAATCTGACGTCATTCACGACTCTCAAGCTACTGACCGGTAGGGTACTCGCATGGCTGACAGGTACGCGAACTTCGCCAACTCCGGTCTGGGCCGGGCCGTGGTCAAGCGTCTCGGGCTGCCCGACCCGCCCCGGCTGCGACGCTACCGGGCGGGCGACCCGCTGGTGACCGGTCCGGTGCTGCTCGGCGCGGCGCCCGGTGGACGGCTCGCCTCGCCTGTCGGCAAGCTGCTGGAGACCGCCGGGGTCCCGGTCACCGAGACCGGCGCGGCCGGGACGAAGTACTCCGCGCTGATCTTCGACGCCACCGGGATCGGGGACTCGGCGCAGCTGCGGGCCCTGTTCGACTTCTTCCACCCGTACGCGAGAAGTCTGTCGGCGAGTGGCCGGGTCATCGTGCTGGGCACCCCACCGGAAGCCGCCGCGGGCCCGAGGGAGGCGACCGCGCAGCGGAGCCTCGAGGGTCTGACCCGCAGCATCGGCAAGGAGTTCGGCCGCGGCACCACCTGCCAGCTGGTCTACGTGGCGCCCGGCGGTGAGCAGGCGGTCGAGTCGACACTGCGGTTCCTGCTCAGCGGCCGGTCCGCCTACGTCTCCGGCCAGGTGATCCGGGTCGGTGCCGGCAGCGTGACCGTCCCGGCCGACTGGGACAAACCCCTCGACGGCAAGCTCGCCCTGGTCACCGGCGCGGCCCGGGGCATCGGCGCGGCGATCGCGGCGACCCTGGCCCGGGACGGCGCCGAGGTGATCGCCCTCGACGTGCCCGGTGCCGGCGACGCCCTGGCCGACGTGGCCAACCGGGCGAAGGGCCGCGCCCTGCAGCTGGACCTGACCGCCCCGGACGCGCCGGAACGCCTCGCCGGCTACCTGTCGGCCGGGCCGCACGCCGGCGTCGACATCGTGGTGCACAACGCCGGCATCACCCGAGACAAGACCATCGCGCGGATGGACGAGAGCCGCTGGGACTCGGTGATCGGGGTCAACCTGACCGCCCCCGAGCGGGTCAACGAGCTGCTGCTGGAGCGCGGCCTGATCAAGCCGGGCGGCCGGATCGTCGGGGTCGCCTCGATCGCCGGGATCGCCGGCAACCGCGGCCAGACCAACTACGCCACCAGCAAGGCCGGCGTGATCGGCCTGGTCCAGTCGACGGCGCCGGTCCTCGCCGCGAAGGACATCACCATCAACGCGGTGGCGCCCGGCTTCATCGAGACCGCGATGACCGCCAAGATGCCGCTCGGCCTGCGCGAGGCCGGCCGCCGGCTGAACAGCATGTCGCAGGGCGGCCTGCCGATCGACGTGGCCGAGACGATCGCCTGGTTCGCCTCCCCCGGCTCGGCCACCATCACCGGGAACGTGGTCCGGGTCTGCGGCCAGAGCCTGCTGGGAGCCTGACGTGGCGGCGGTCGTCGAGTTGAGCGAGGGGCCGGGCACCGGCGCGGCGTACGTCAAGGCCGCCCTCGGCATGCTGCGCCGCGGCGGCGACACCCTGCCGGACGTCGAGCTGGTGCACCGCGGGGTCACCGTGGACCGCGGGCACCTGGCGCGCTACGACCGGGTGTGCGGGCTGCGGCTGACCGACACGCTGCCCGCGACGTATCCGCACATCCTGGCGTTCCCGCTGGCCATGCGCCTGATGTCGGCGGCCGACTTCCCGCTGCCGATGATCGGCCTGGTGCACGTGTCGAACCGGATCACCGTGCGCCGGCCGATCGACGCGGGGAGCCGGCTCGACCTGGCGGTCCGCGCGGTGGACCTGCGGGAGCATCCGCGGGGACGGCAGTTCGACGTGGTCGCCACCGCCTCGGTGGACGGGGCGCAGGTGTGGCGCGGCGTCTCCACGTACCTCCGGCGGGAGGCCGCCTCCCCGTCGTCCGCCCCGGCGGCGCCCGCCCCGCCCGCCGCCGAGCCGCCGGCCGGTGGCGCCGTCTGGCGGCTCCCGGCCCGGACCGGCACCGATTACGCGGCCGTCTCCGGCGACCGCAACCCCATCCACACGTCCCGGGTCGGCGCGAAGCTGTTCGGCTTCCCCCGCCAGATCGCCCACGGCATGTGGACCAAGGCCCGCTGCCTGGCGGCGCTCGAGGGCCGGCTGCCGGAGTCGTACGCGGTCGAGGTCGCCTTCAAACAGCCGATCCTGCTGCCGTCAACGGTCCGCTTCACCTCGTCCCCGGCCGCCGCCGGCTGGGAGTTCGCGGTCCACGCGAAGCGACCCCACCTGACCGGCAGCGTCCTCTTTCAGGACGGCCAGCAGTCGCTCCTGGACGGCGGTGACGGCCGCTGACGGCGGCGCACCGGCCCGGCTGACCAGATAGAGCGTGTTCAACGGCGCCATCGGCGGGTGGTGCAGCACGGTCAGCCGGCCGGCCGCGACGTCGGCGGCGCACAGGTAGCTCGGCAGGACGCTGTATCCGGCGCCGGCCAGCACCGCGGCCAGCACGGCGTGCAGGTTGGGCACCACCACCGCGGCGTCCCGGGGTGGCCGGACCTCGAAGACCGTCCGCCAGTACCGCCGGATGATCGGCAGGTCCTCGGCGTACGCGATCTGCGGAATCCGGGCCAGCTCCTCGGCCGGGTCGGTCGCGGCGGTCACCCGGCGCGCCCACGGCTCCGCGGCGACCAGGACGAACTCCTCGTCGTACAACGGCTGGACCCGCAGCCCGCGCTGCCGGGGCCGGGTGCTGTGCACGGTGAGGTCCACCGCCCCGGCCAGCAGGGCTCGCAGCAGGTCGTCGGCGACGCCGAGCAGCACCCGCAGCTCGACGCCGCGCTCGACGAGCCCGGCCAGCGCGGGCAGGACCCGCGCGGTGAGGAACTCGGTGGGGCCGCCCAGGTGAACCACGCCGGCCAGCGACGCGGGCCGGTCGAGGCCGGCGTCGAGCAGGCCGCTGAGCTGGTCGAGCGGCTCGGCGATCCGCCGGGCGAGCAGCTCAGCGGCGGCGGTCGGGGCGACGCCGCGCGGCAGCCGGGTGAACAGCGGCCGGCCGAGCGCCTCCTCGAGCGCCCGCAGTTGCGCGGTGACCGCCGGCTGGGACAACGACAGCCGCTGCGCGGCCCGGGTCAGCGACCCTTCCCGGTGCACCGCCAGGAAGGTCCGCAACAGGTCGAGCGAAGGTGCCATAGATTTGATGATGGCACGACCCAAGAATCCTTATTTGTGTGATGGGTCGGCGGACGATGAGACTCGACGACGACGCCACCGGCACGACGGTGGCGCGATCGAAAGGACAGTCCCGTGCCCACTGGAAAGATTCTCCTGGCGCTGACCAGCCACGGCTCGCTCGGCTCGACCGGCCGGGCCACCGGCTACTACGTCTCCGAGGCCGCCCACCCGTGGAAGGTGTTCACCGACGCCGGCTACGTGGTCGACCTGGTGTCCCCACGGGGCGGCGAACCGCCCCGGGACGGCGAGGACCGCACCGATCCGGTGCAGGCGGAGTTCCTCGACCGATTCGCCGGCACGGCCCGGGCCGACGAGGTGGACCCCGCCGAGTACGACGCGGTGTTCTTCGCCGGCGGGCACGGCACCATGTGGGACTTCCCCGCGTCGGCGCCGCTGGCCGCGCTGACCCGCGGCATCTACGAGCGGGGTGGCGTGGTGGGCGCGGTGTGCCACGGGCCGGCCGCCCTGGTCGACGTGGTGCTCTCGGACGGCAGCCGGCTGGTCGACGGGCGGGCCGTCGCGGCGTTCACCAACAGTGAGGAGGCCGCGGTCGGGCTCACCGAGGTGGTGCCGTTCGCGTTGCAGACCCGGCTGACCGAACGGGGTGCCCGGCACACCGCGGCGCCCGACTTCCAGCCCTGGGTCATCACCGACGGCCGGCTGGTCACCGGGCAGAACCCGGCCAGCGCGTCAGGGGTCGCCGTGGCGATGCTGGCCGCGCTCGCCGGCGGGTCGTCAGGTCAGCGGGTCACCGCTTCCGAGAGCGTCTGACGGCGATCGCGACAAGGGCCAGGCCAATGAGCGCGGGGACGCCGATGGGGGCGGCGCTGTCGGTCAGCAACTCCACCTTCGGGCCGAGGTAGTCCTCCTCCAGGACGAGCGTGTAGAGAAGGAAGACGCTGGCGGCCAGGAAGGCGAGGCCGAGCAACAGGATGCGCGTCGAGGCCGAGGACGGCAGCCGAGCCGCGGAGTCGCCGGCTTCGTGGGCTGGGTTCGGGGTGTTCGGCATGCGCGACACCGTATCAGCGCTCTTCCATGCCGCGGGCGCCTGACGGACGAGCGGCGCATCCGCGCCGGTCAGCGCGGCGAGGCGGTGCTGACCGGCTCGGGCTGCCACGGGCTGACCGCCAGGCGGCCGGTGCTGCCCAGGTCGATGACGGACTCCGGCTCGACGATCCGGGCCGGGCGGCCGGCCAGCGGCTCGATCCGGAGGAACCTGCCGTTCGCCGGTGGCTGCCGGATGTCGTCGTAGGTGTTGCGCCAGGCCACCGTGAAGCCGGCGCGCTGGCCGGGCCGCAGGGTCACCGGTTTCGGCGGTCCGTCCCACGGCGTGTTCGGCCCGACGATCTCGGTCACCCCGTCGAGAGTCCGGATGTCGAGCGCCTTCCGGTCCTCGTCGAGCACCCGCACGGCCGGGTAGCCGTTCAGGCGGTAGGTCTCCGTGCCGCAGTTGACCAGCGTGACGCCGAGCACCCGCAAGCCCGCCGCGGCGTCTCCCCCGCCCGGCTCCAGGCGGATCCCCTCCGGCGAGCAGGAGGACCCGGCCGACGGCTCCGGGCGGGACGGCGACGGGCGCGGGTGGGATGGCGACGGCACCGCGGACGGCGTCGGTACCCAGGGTGCGACGCCGTCCGCGGTGGCGATGGGACGGGCGCAGCCGGCGAGGACAACGACGGCGGCGAGCGGGACGGCACGACGGAGGATCCGGGATCCGATCACCGGGCCATCCTGCCCGGCGCGGGCAAGCCGGCGGCCGGGCGGCTATCGTCGCCGGGTGCCAGTTCATCCCGATCCCGCCAGTTTCCTGCTGTACGGCGACGACGGAACCCCGCTCGCCGCCCTGCGCCTCAAGGACGACGACGGCGAACGCGTCGCGGCCCGGGTCCGGCCGCTGCCCGGGATCCCGGCGAGCCGGGTGGCCGCCCAGGCCCGGCGGGACTTCGCCGGCATGCGCCTGGAGACACCCGACGACGCCCTGCTGGCGGCGTTCGTGGCGACCGGACTGGAACCGCGGCGCGCGGCCACCGAGATGATCCACGACCTGAGCGGCCTGCCCGCGCCGCGCGACCTGCCGGACGGCTGGTCGCTGGCCGAGCCCGGCTGGGACGAGGACCTGGCCGGGGCGATGGCCGCGGCGTACGGGCCGGACCACCCGGACGGCCGGTTCACCGAGGCGGACCGCGCCTACATCGGCGGGATGTTCGCCACCGGGGAGCCGGTCCCGCCGCTGGTCCCGGCGTCGGCGCGGCTGGCCGACCCGGCCGGGCGCAGCGCCGGCCACATCCTGTGCGCCGGCCCGGTGCCGTGGACGGACTACCCCTGCGCCTGGGTGCTGAACCTGTCGGTCGGCCCGCACGCCCAGGGCCGCGGGTTCGGCCGGGACCTGCTCCTGCACGCGCTGCACGGCACGCGCGAGGCCGGACTGCCCGCGCTCGCGTTGTCGGTGGTGGACGGCAATCCGGCTCGCCGGCTGTACGAGAGCGCGGGTTTCCGTACCGAAAACCGGGTCCTGTCCGTCACCCTGCCCGCCGCCTGACCGGCGACCGCGGCCCGGGTCCAGGCGGTGTCTTCGCCGACCGCGACGGGGCGGGGTCTGTTGACTTTCACCCCGGGTGAAGGACGAGGCTTGGTCCGTGACCGACCTCCTGCCGATCAGCGCGTTCTCCCGGGCGACGCTGCTCTCGGCCAACACCCTGCGCGCCTACCACGAGTCCGGGCTGCTGGAACCGGCGGTGGTGGACCCGCGAACCGGCTATCGCGGTTATCGGGCCACCCAGCTCGGTGACGCCACGCTGATCAAGCAGCTGCGGTCGCTCGACGTGCCGCTGGCCGAGATCCGGGCGGTGCTCGCCGCCCGGGATCCGGCGGTGACCCGCCGGGTGCTGGCCGCGCACCGGGAGCGGATCGTCGCCCAGCAGCAGCGGCTGGCGCACATCCTGGACGTGACCGACGAGTTCCTGGCCGAACCGGCCGCGGCCACCCCGCTCGCGGTCACCGAGCGCACGCTGCCGGCCACCCGCGCCGTCACGCTCACCGCCGAGCTGCGGGCCGACGACTTCGCGCCGTTCCTGCACGAGGCGTACGGCAAGCTGCGCGCCCTGGTCACCGTGGCGTCCGGTCCGCCGGGCGCGCTGTTCCCCGCGGAGTTCTCCGACGACCCCGCGCCGGTCACCGCGTTCGTGCCGGCCGTCGACGGCGACGAGGTGCTGGCCGGTGGCCGGTTCGCGGTCGCCGAGTTCGTCGGGCCGTACCGGAGCATGACCGCCGGTTACCGGGCGCTCGGCACCTGGCTGGCCGGCGCCGGCTTCGGCATCGCCGGCCGGGTCCGGGAGTACTACCTGGCCGGACCGGGCGACGGCGTGCCCGAGGACGACTTCCGCACCGAGATCTGCTGGCCCGTCCGACCCCTGGAGAACTGAGATGCTCACACTTGCCAACATCACCTTCGACTGCGCGGACGGCGCGGCCCTGGCGGACTTCTGGTCGCGGGTCCTCGACCGCCCGGTCGACGACGGGGCCAACGAGTACTTCGCCACGATCGGCGCCGGCGACCCCGGCCCGACCCTGATGTTCCTCAAGGTCGCCGAGCCGAAGTCGGCCAAGAACCGCTGTCACCTCGACCTGTCCGCGGACGACCGGGACGCCGAGGTGAAGCGGCTGCTCGACCTCGGCGCCGGCTACCTCGCCGAGCACGACGAGTACGGCCACCAATGGGTCGTCCTGCGGGACCCGGCCGGCAACGAGTTCTGCGTGGCTTAGGCCGTGTTTCGGAGTCCGGCCGAGTGCGAGGCGAGGCTCAGAGTGTGGCTGGCAACGGCCGCGAAACACGGCCTAACCGTCGCGCCACTCGTCCGACGTGAGGTGGGAACCGGCCTGCGGGCCCATCAGCAGCATGCCGCCGTCGACCACCCAGGACGCGCCGGTGACGTACGCCGCCTCCGGTGACGCCAGCATCGCGATCACCGCCGCCACCTCGTTGGCGTCGCCGGGCCGCCCGGCCGGGATCCCGGGGCGCTCGACGGTGTGCGGGTCGACGTCCTCGTTCCCGGTCATCGCGGTGGCGATCTCACCCGGCGCGACCGCGTTCACGGTGATCCCGGCGGCCGCCAGCTCCTGCGCCATCACCTTGGTGAGCAGGCCGAGGCCGCCCTTGGCCGCGCAGTACGCGCCGGAGCCGACCCGCGGCGCGTGTTCGTGGACGCTCGTCACGTTGATGATCCGGCCACCCCGGCCGGCGGCGAGCATCCGCCGGGCGGCGCGCTGCGCGCAGAGGAACGGGCCGTCGAGGTCGACGGCGAGCACCTGCCGCCAGTCGTCCCAGCCGGTGTCGACCACCGGGGTGGCGATGCCGGTGCCGGCACAGTTGACCAGCACGCCGAGGCCGCCGAGCAACGTGGCCAGCTCGTCGATCACGTCGGCGGCCTCGGGGAGGCGGGTCAGGTCGAGGTGGCGTACCTCGCAGTTGCGGCCGGCGTCGCGAACCTTGCGCGCGGTCTCCGCGGCACCGGCCTCGTCGGACCGGAACGTCACCCCGACGTCGAATCCGGCCCTGGCGAGGGCGACGGCGGTGGCCTCGCCGATGCCGGAGTCGGAGCCGGTGACGATCGCGACTTGGTCATAAGTGGGCATGTCGGCCGGATACCCGGGGTAAGGAGGCGCACACCTCAGATCGAAGGAGATGATCGGATGCTCGTCGCCGCGGGTCTTCTCATGTGGGTGCTGCTGGCCGGCCCGGTGACCCTGACCGGCCACCCCTGGCTCTGCCTGGCGCTCGGCGTGCTGGCCGGCGCGGCCTCACTGGTGGTGACGCACGGGCACGTGGTGCTGCGGCGCCGCCGGCGGGCCCTGGTGACCACCGTGGCACCGCGGGACGAACTCGCCGTGGCACCGGTCGACGGGCGTACCGGAGCGGCGGTGGCCTTCGGCGCGGCCGGCCTGTTCCTGTTCAGCCTGTTCTTCGGTGGCTTGGCGATCGGTCTCGGGGTGGCCGCGCTGCGCCGCGGCACACCCGGCCGGTGGGGCCGCCCGCTGGCCCGTCTCGCCGTCCTGCTCGGCGTCGCCGACCTGGTGGTCCTGGCCGTGCTGTTGCTGAACAGCACGACCCTGCACCCCTAGCGGGCCCTAGCGGGGCAGCTCCCGGGCGACCACCTTGCCGGTGGCGTTGCGCGGCAGCTCGTCCAGGAAGATCACGTCGCGGGGCACGCTGAACCGGGCCCGGTGGTGCCGGACGTGCTCGCGGACCGCCTCCGGGGCGAGCGTCTCGCCCTCGCGCAGGACCAGGTACGCCGCGAGCCGCTGCCCGTACTCGTCGTCCGGCACCCCGATCACCGCCACCTCCCGAACCTGTGGCAGGTCGGCCAGGACGCCCTCCACCTCGGCCGGGTAGACGTTCTCGCCGCCGGAGACGATCATGTCGTCCTCGCGGCCGTCCACGTAGACCCGGCCGTCGGCGTCCACGTGCCCGAGGTCGCCGGTGGCCAGCAGGCCCTCGTGCATGGTCCGGTTCGCGCCGTTCGTGTACCCCTCGAAGAGCATCTCGTTGCCGACGAAGAGCCGCCCCACCTCGCCCGGCGCCACCGGTTCGCCGTCGTCGCCTAGCACGGCGACCTTCGTACCGTACGGGGGCCGGCCGGCGGTCCGGGGGTCGGCCCGGAGGTCGGCGGGGGTGGCGATGGACGCCCAGGACGCCTCGGTGGAGCCGTAGAGGTTGTAGAGCACGTCGCCGTAGCGATCCATGAACCGGGTGGCCAGCCCGCCGGGCAGGGCCGAGCCGCTGACCGCGACCACCCGCAGCGCGGGCCGGCGCGACGCCGGCGGCAGCTCCATCAGCTGCTGGATCATCACGGGCACCGCGATCATGCCGGTGCACGCGTGCGCGACCAGGTCGTCGAGGATCGCCGCCGGTTCGAACTTGCGGCGCAGCACGATGGTGGCGCGCAGCGCGAGGGCGATCTGCAGGCCGGCGTAGCCCCAGGTGTGGAAGAGCGGCGCGGCGATCATCACGCGGTCGCCGGCGCGCAGCGGGATCCGGTCGATCACCGAGCAGAGCGGCCGGAAGCCACCGGGGGTCGGGCGCTGGGCGCCTTTCGGCACGCCGGTGGTCCCGGAGGTGAGCACGATGGTGCGCCCGGGACGCTCGGGCGGCCGGATCGGGCCGACTGCCGCGCCGGCGATCAGCTCCTCGAACCGCTCCTCGGCGACCTTCTCGACGCCCTGGACGAGGGCCACCTTCGGCGCGAACTCGTCGTCGAAGATCAACGCCCGCAGGCTCTGGTCCTTGGCGACGGTGGCCAACTGGTTCGGCGACAGGCCGGTATTGATCAGAACCGGGTCGGCGCCCAGCGTCGTCACACCGATCAGCGCCTCGATCATCCGCGCCGAGTTGCGGCACAGCAGGCCGACCCGGTCGCCCGGACCCACGGGCAGGCCGCGGGCCAGCCGCTCGGCGCGGTCGAGCAGCTGCGCGTAGGACAGGCTGCGCTGATCGTCGATGACCGCGATCCGGTGCGGACTGCGGGCCGCGGCCTGCCGCAGCTCGCCGGCCAGGCCGAAACCCCACCGGCCCAGCGCCGCGAACTGCCGCACCACCCGGACCGGGTTGCCCGGGTGCAGCAGCCCGCGCCGCAGCATGGTGCCACCGACGAAGAGCGCGTCCATGTCAGCGGATCTGCATTCCGGAGATCGCGCGCGAGATGACCAGGCGCTGGATCTCCGAGGTGCCCTCGAAGATGGTGTAGATCTTGGCGTCCCGGAACATCCGCTCCACCGGGTGCTCGCGCAGGTAACCGGCGCCGCCGAGGATCTGCACCGCCTTCTCGGTGACCGCGACGGCCACCTCGCCGGCCTTCAGCTTGGACATCGAGCCCTCGCCCGCGGTGAACGGCTTGTCGTTGCGGCCCATCCAGGCGGCCCGCCAGACCAGCAGCCGGGCGGCGTCGATCTCCATCTTCATGTCCGCCAGGGCGAACGCGATCGCCTGGTTCTCGATGATCGGCCGGCCGAAGGCGACGCGGTTCTTGGCGTACTCCAGGGCGTACTCGTAGGCGGCGCGGGCGATGCCGAGCGCCTGGGCGCCGACCGCGGGGCGGGACAGCTCGAACGTACGCATGGCGGCCTGTCCGCTGCGCCTGGCGCCGGACCGGGCCTTGGCCAGGCGCTCGTCCAGAGCCTCCTTGCCGCCGAGCAGGCAGCTGCCCGGCAGCCGGACCTCGTCGAGGAAGACGTCGGCGGTGTGCGAGGCGCGCAGGCCCAGCTTCTTCAGCTTCTTGGTGCCGACCAGACCGGCGGTGCCGGGCGGGACGACGAACGCGGCCTGCCCGCGCGAGCCGAGCGACGGGTCCACGCTGGCCGTGACCACGTGCACGTTGGCGATGCCGCCGTTGGTGGCGTAGGCCTTCTGCCCGGTGAGCACCCACTCGTCGGTGGCCTCGTGGTAGACCGCCCGGGTCTTCATCGAGGCGACGTCCGACCCGGCCTCCGGCTCGGTCGAGCAGAACGCCGCCACCTTCGGCTCGTCGGCGTCACCGAAACACTGCGGCACCCACTCGACCAGCTGCTCCGGCGTGCCCGACCCGTAGATCGCGGCGACCGCGAGCGAGGTGCCGGAGATCGCCATCCCGATCCCGCCGTCGCCCCAGAACAGCTCCTCGTTGGCGATCGGCAGCGACAGCCCGGTGTTGTCCGACCACGTGTTGATCAGGAACTCGAAGCCGTACAGCCCGATCTTGGCAGCCTCCTGCAGGACCGGCCAGGGCGTCTCCTCCCGCTCGTCCCACTCCGCGGCGGCCGGCCGGATGACCTGCTCCGCGAAGCCGTGGACCCAGTCGCGCAGGTCCGATTGTTCCTCATTGAGATCGAGCCAGAACTCCACAGCAGGGCCCTTCGAGCGCGCCAACTTAACTCGCCGGTAACCCTACGACTGCGTAATCCCCCTCACAACCCCCGGAGGTTTTTATTGATCAGCTCGTGCGAGAAACCAGATTTTGTACGACTTGTCACCTCGTGGCTGGTCAGTGCGCCGGACCGCGGCCGCCCCGGACCGTGCCGCGTCCAGCGGCCCGCGGCCGCTCACGGCAGTCCCGGAGGTCCCGCCCCGGCGCGATCGCCGCTGTTCCGCGGGTCGCCACCGGCCGCCCGCCACCAGCCCGCCCCGCCGCGATCTTGCGCCGGCGGCCTCGGGGGGTGTGACCTGAACGCCGGTCCAGCCGGTCTTACCGGGCAGAGACCGGTACGGACGTGAGGAGAGCGGTTGTGGAACCGGATTTGCGGCGGCGGTTCGACCTGGCGGTGAGCGCCGATCCCGGCGCCGACCCGGGCGAGATGGCGCAGGTGGCCATGCTCCACGGTGGCCGGATCCGGCACCGGCGACGGCTGGCCGTCGCCGGCTCGGCCGCCGCCGTGGTGGCGCTGGTCGTCGCCGTGGGCGCCGTCGACCTGACGGAGAGCGCGGCACCGCCGGCCGGGCGACCGGCGATGGTCACCGCCGGGATGCGGCTGCCGGCGCCGGAGTGCTCGCCGGAGCCGGTGGCCACCGACGCCACCGACGTGGTCATCTTTCTCCCCGGCGCGACAGCACGGCAGCGGTCGGCGATCGGCCAGGCGCTGCACGACGACGAGCGGATCGCTTCGTGGCTCTTCGAGAGCCGCGAGGAGGCCTACGCGAGATTCGCGGAGCACTACCAGGACAGCCCGGACTTCGTCGGCGCCGTCGACCGGGACTCGGTGCCCGAGGCGTTCCGCCTGCGGCTGCGCGATCCGGCCCGATTCAGCGCCTTCCGCCAGGAGTACGCGGCGAAGCCGGGTGTGGGGACCGTCGTCGGCCGGGTCTGCCCGGCGAGCGCCCCGCTCGGAGGGATCCTGTGACCGAGACCGCGACACCTTCCCGCCCCGCCGAGGACGCGGACCGGGGAAAGCCGACCGGCTGGGGTGCGGGCCGCCGCCGCGCCAAGGCGGCCCGGGACGCCGAGTTCACCGCGTTCGTCGAGTCCGCCGGCACCCGGCTGCGCCGCAGCGCGTACCTGATGTGCCGGGACTGGCACCTCGCCCAGGATCTCACCCAGCAGGCCTTCGCCAAGATGTACGCCGTCTGGCCCCGGATCCGCGCCGGCACGAACCTGGAGGCGTACAGCCGCCGGGTCCTGATGAACCTGGTCTTCGACCAGAGCAAGCGGCGCAGCGCCTCCGAGGTGGTGCTGGCCGAGCTGCCGGACCACGCCGACCGGGCGAGCACCACACCGGAGCTACGCCTCGCGCTGGTCGAGGCGCTGGCCCGGCTGAGCGTCGAGGACCAGGCGGTGCTGGTGCTGCGGCACGCCGAGGACTACAGCATCGACACCGTCGCCATGATCCTCGACGTCTCGGCGTCAGCGGTGAAGATGCGCGACGCACGAGCGCTGGCCCGCCTCCGTGCCCTGCTCGGCGACGACTTCGGCACCACCGACTAGCTGTGTTTCGGAGTCCGGGCGGTCCTGGTGCTGTGGGGTCACGCGATGGCGTGCTCCGTGGTCACCGCGGGCCTCGCGATCGGCGTGGCGCGGGCGGGTGGCCGGGTCCAGGCTTGACCTTGTCACTGTGACAACGTCTTGACTTGGGGTCGGAGGTGGTTCCCATGAACCTGGAGATCCGGCTGGCCGCGGGAGACTCGTCGGCGCGGCTGACGGCGGCCCTGGCGGCCGGCACCCGGCCCGAGGCGGGCACGGCCGAGGCGCTGATCGCACGGTGCGCCGTCGAACCCGACTTCTTCGTGCGCGACATGCTCACCTGGGCGCTGACCCGGCTGCCACCGGCGAGCACCGTGCCGCGGCTGCGGGCCGAGCTGCTGTCCGGGAGCGTTCAGGGACGCAGCCAGGCGTTGCACACCCTGTCCAAGATCGGCGACCGGAGCGCGTGGCCGGCGATCACCCGCGCCCTGCTGCACGACCCGGACGACACGGTGGCCCGGACCGCGTGGCGCGCCGCCGTGGCACTGGTCCCGGACGAGGAGCGGGCGGCGCTGGCCGGCGAGCTGGCGGCCGAGTTCGGCCGTGGTGACCGGGAGGTGCGGTTGAGCCTGAGCCGCTCACTCGTCGCCCTCGGCGAGGCCGCCGAGCCGGTCCTGCGGGCGGCGGCGGCTCACCACGACCCGGTGGTGCGCGCCCACGCGAGCGCCACCGAACGGTTGCTGCGCGACCCGGACGCCGGTTTCGACCTGGCAGTTCACGAGGCGACCCGGGTCGTGGCGCTGGGCCCGGAACGGAAGGAGACGACGGCTTGCTGATCGGCGAGGTGGCGCGGCGGTCGGGGGTGAGCGCGCGGATGCTCCGGCACTACGACGCTCTCGGGCTGGTCCGGCCGACCGGTCGCACCACCGGCGGCTACCGGGAGTACACCCCGGAGGACGTCCGGCGGATCTTCCACGTGGAAGGGCTGCGGTCGCTGGGACTGTCGCTGCGCCAGATCGCCCGCACGCTCGACGATCCCGGTTTCACCCCGGCCACGCTGGTTCGCGACCTGATCCGCGAGTCCGAGGAACGGCTCGCCCGCGAGCACGAGCTCCTCGACCGGCTGCGCGCCGTCGACGCCGCCGAGCCCGCCGGCTGGCAGGACGTCGCGCGGATGGTCGACCTGCTGCACGGGCTCGGCTCGCCGGACGCCGCCCGCCGGCAGCAGGCGATCCTGGCCCCCGCCGAGCACGCGCCGGTCCCGGCCGAGCTGCTGGCCCGGGCGGTGCTCGCCGAAGCCGATCCGAACGTGGCCGGCGCCCTGCGCTGGGCGCTGGCCCGGGCCGGCACCGACGGCGTGGCCGGGCTGGCCGCCGGCGTCACCGCCGCCGACGCCGACGTCCGGCGGCGCGCGGTCGTGGCGCTCGCCGCACTGCCCGGCGACGAGGCGACCGCGCTGCTCACCGGCGCCCTCGGCGATCCGGAGCCGGCGATCCGCCGGCAGGCGGCGCTCGCGCTGGGCGCCCGGCGCGTCCCGGCCGCCGTGCCGACCCTGCTCCGCATGGTGGTGGACGGCCCGAACGACGTCGACGCCGCCGAGCTGCTCGGCGCGATCGCCGAGGACCCGGCCCACACCGGGCGGATCCTCGGCGCCCTGTCCGCGGCGCTCGCCGCGCCCGGCACCCGGCCCGCCGCCCGGTTACGGCTGACCCAGGCACTCGCCGAGCTGCCGGGCACCGTCGCCCTCGCCGTGCTGCGCGAGCTGACCGGCGACGACGACCGCCCGGTGGCGCTGCTCGCCGGGGCCCTGGTGCGGGGTCGCCGCGCGGACCGCTAGATCATGGACAGCGCTGGCCGGGGGGACGGTTCGAGCCGGTTCCGCGGCGGCCGCCGGGTCGCTGATCGCCGTACCGGGAAGCGACGGCCGGCAGCGACAGCGGACCCGGCGGTGGACCGCGGTCGCCGTACCGGGAAGCGACGGCCGGCAGCGACAGCGGACCCGGCGGTCACCGGGCGGTCGTCGCCTCGGAGGTGTCCAGGACGGCCGGGGCGGCGTCCTCACGATGCGGCAGGGTGGCCGGGTCCGGGAGATCGAGGAGATCGTTCTCCGGGGCGGCGATCAGGCCGTTGCGGTGGGCGATCAGGCGCTCGCCGGCCACCAGATCGTCGAGCATCGCGGCCAACCGGGCGGTGCCGGCCTTGTTCGAGGTCCAGCCGAAGAGCCGGGCCGCGGCCGCGAGCAGGTCGTCGCTCTCCACCAGGCCCGCGTCCAGCACCAGGTATTCCAGGGCCAGCTGCAGTTCGGACTCGGCGACCTGTTCCGGCTTGCGGGCGACGCCGTCGCCGGGCACCCGGACCGCCGGGATCGGCGCGTCGGGCGCGGTGACGAACGTGCCGTCGAAACCGGCCCGGGACTGCGCCAGCGCCGCCTCGATGGCCTGCCGGATCGGCTGGGTGACCCGGCTGATCCCCCACGCCTCGCGGATCCGGCGGATCAGCACGGCGATGTGCACCGGCCCCTCCACCTCGGCGATCCGCTCGACGGTACGAACCAGCAGCTCCCCGGCCACCGCGTCGTTGATCCGGGCGGCCGGCGGCAGCGGCTCCAGCTCGGCGTGCTGGTAGGGCAGCGCCCACTCGGGACGCTGGGCGGGCCGGGTGACCAGCTCCAGCTCCGGTTCGGCGAAGACGTCCGGGACGGCCAGGGCGTTCTCGATGGCGGCCCGCAGCCGGGCCTCCTCCTCCGGCCGGTTGTGGAACCAGGCGACCGACCAGACCCGGTGCAGGTGCCAGCCGAGCGTGTGCAGGACCTGTTCACGCAGCCGGTCCCGGTCGCGGCTGACGGGCATCTCGGCGTACGCCGGACCGTCGCACTGGACACCCAGGGCGTAGGCGTCGAGGGCGGCGTGGCGTACCCCGATCTCGACCCGGCACCGGCCGGTACCGACCCGGCGTGTGACGGCGAACCCCCAGCTCTCGACGGTGGCCGCGACCGCGTCCGCCAGCGGCGACAGGTCCGGTTCGCCGTGCTCGGCGGCGAGACCGTTCAGGTACGCCGCCAGCCGCCGCTCCCCCTCGTCGGCCGGCTCCTCCCGCCGCGACTCCGGAATGGCCGTCACCACCTCGAGCCGCTGCCGGGCCCGCGTGATCGCCACGTCGAGCCGCCGCGCCCCGGTCGGCCCGCCCGCCGCGGCGAGATCGGGCCCGGTGGACAGGATGATCACGTCCCGTTCGTCGCCCTGCACCGCGTCCGCCGACTTCACGAAGAACCCGGTCAGCGGGTCGTCGGCGAGGAACCGTTCCAGGTCGGGCCGGGCGCCGAGGACCGTCTCCACCGCGTCGGCGACCGCGTCCGCCTGCCCGGCGGTCAGCGTGACCACCCCGAGCGACAGCGTCGGCCGGGTGGTGAAGTGGTGCGCGACCCGCTCGGCCACCAGCGCCGCCTCCACCGGCGCGTCGACGGCCGGCAGCAGTTCCAGGCCGAGGTCCGGCCCCGCCGGGTGCGCGCTCGGGAAGGTGACCAGGCGATCCTGGTAGAACGTGTGGTTGGCGAACCCGATCAGCGACTCGTGCCGGCTGCGGTAGTGGCCGGTCAGGGCGAGCCGGGTGAAGGCGGCGCAGTCGTTCGCGACCACCAGCACGGACGGCTGGCCACCGGCCGGGGGCAGCTGGCAGTCGTCGCCGACGACGATCAGCGACCGGCCGCGGTAGGCGCAGGCCACCGCGGCGGCCGGGGTGACCCGGGACGCCTCGTCGATGATCACCACGTCGAACCGCTGCTCGGCCGGCAGGTAGCGGCTGACCGCGGCGGGCGGCATGGCGAAGCAGGGCTTGA